>JACZJC010000043.1 GCA_014860745.1 Anaerolineales bacterium | reverse complement strand
GTTTAAGCCTCAAGTACCTCGATGGTATGAGCGGAGCTTACAATGATGAATTCTTACAAAGCATGCGTAGTGCCCCCACGGGAATTCGAATCCCGGTTTAAGCCTCAAGTACCTCGATGGTATGAGCGGAGCTTACAATGTTGATTTCTTACAAAGCATGTGTGGTGCCCCCACGGGAATTCGAATCCCGGTTTAAGCCTCAAGTACCACGATGGTATGAGCGGAGCTTACAATGATGATTTCTTACAAAGCATGCGTAGTGCCCCCACGGGAATTCGAATCCCGGTTTAAGCCTTGAGAGGGCTTCGTCCTGGGCCACTAGACGATGGGGGCATTTATGTACAAGCGGGCGAGATTGTATCACCCCGATATTGAATCGTCAACGAACACATGAATTTCCCTGGGTCCATGCACGCCGATGGTAAGCGTCATTTCGATATCCGCTGTGCGCGAAGGGCCGGTGATGAAGACAGCGGATTTTTTTTCCTTAACAAAATCCATGGCATCGGGTAATGATGGAAGAATATCCCTGGATTTCAAGACTGCGATGTGGATTTCCGGCAACAGCGACGCATACAATGCTCCATCCGCCTCCAGGACAGACCCGGTATCTGCCAGCCCGCAAAGGGCATTTGTCACGCCGACAAGGATTTCAGGATCAGGTTCGTGTGTGAAGCCGATGTTCGCCGTTTGCAAAAGGGATTCATCCAGGGTGTTTGGTTCAAGCATGATTTTTTTGAAGCCATGCAATTTCAGGAATTCAATGATATCCTGCGCAGGATTTTTGGTTTGATACACAAGCCCGCCAAGTGCGGTAAGTTCTTTGGTGAACTGCTCGATTTTATTCTGGAGTGCAGGAGCTTGCTCCTGCATATTTTTAGTGGTTATATTTTCTTGTTGTTTGGTTTCAACTTGTGCATCTGACACCTTGCTGTCAGATTCCAGAATTCGCTGTCGAAAGGTCTTCCCTGCAAAGCGTGGCAGATCCTTGCTGTAGCCCCAGCCAGTGAACGCAGGCAGAGGCATCCACTGCGAGCGGGGCGAGAAGAGGGAAGACATCAGCGAGGCGAATTTTTGAGAAAGGGCGTACAACTTCGGGTGAGTCGCGAGGCGCGAGTAGATTTGCAAAAAGAATTTTGTATGCCATGTCAATCCCGCGCCGCCCTCACACTGTCCTTTGGACATCCCTCTCCCTGAAGGAGAGGGGGATTGCCCTGCCCTAACCCTCGTCAATAACTTTGGCAGATCAATATCCACGGGACAGACATCTTTGCACGCGCCGCACAGGGACGAAGCCTGCGCGAGATGAACAAAATTTTCACCAAGCAGACCCGGAGAAACAATTGAGCCGATAGGGCCAGGGTAGGGCGCAATCGATTTATCTTTCCCAATGTAGGCATGGCCGCTCAGTTCGCGAAAAACAGGACAGGCATTCAGGCACGCGCCGCAGCGGATGCAATAAAGTGATTCTTTGAGCGGCGAATTTTGTAATCGAGTTCGTCCGTTGTCGAGAATGATGAGGTGACGGGTTTGATTTAATAATGGCTTATTTAATAGTTGAGTATAGACCGTGAGCTTTTGTCCCGTTGCCGAACGCGGGAGCAGGGAAAGCATCAACGAGAGATCATCCAAATTGGGGACGATACGTTCCATGCCCATCAGCGCGATGTGAACGGGCGGAATGGTGGTGACCATGCGTCCATTGCCTTCGTTGGTAATGATACAAACGGAACCTGTTTCCGCCACGCCAAAGTTGACTCCGCTGAAACCGATATCGGCTGTGAGGAAAACTTCACGCAAAACTTTTCGCGCAGTGGCGGTGAGCATCGGAATATCTTCGGTGTAGGGAATGTCAAGTTTTTCGTGAAATAGCTGCGCAACTTGTTCTTTTTTCAGGTGCGCGGCAGGTGTGATGATATGGCTGGGTCTTTCATGCCGAAGCTGAACAATGTACTCGCCGAGGTCGGTTTCAACGACTTGGATACCTTCTTTTTCAAGAGCGTGATTGAGTTCGATCTCTTCGGAGACCATTGATTTGGATTTGGCAACAAGTAGGGGAGACCCTTGTGGTCGCCCTTTGCCTTGGGCAGGGACAAGCCCTGCCCCTACGTTTAAAATGATATGTATTGCCTCCGCTGCGTCCTTTGCGCGATGAACGATGACGCCGTTTGCTTCATTCTTCGCAATGAACAGCGCGAGATATTCATCGAGATGTTCGATCACCTCCGCGCGGACTCGATGTGCGCGCTGCCTTCTCTCCCGCCAATCGGGTATGGATTCAAATGCCGCGGCGCGTCCGTTCAGACGGCGTTCTGCATTGTTGTCCAGCGCGGCTTGAAGGGTTTCGTTGTTGATGGATTCGCGGATTCTGGAACGAAAAAACTGATTGCTCATGGTTTTATGCCAATATACAAGCCACGTCCATCCAAACCTTTGGGATCGTGGATTACTTTCAAGCCCGCTGAATGAAACGCATCAAGACATTCCTTTTTGGTAAACAAGCCCAGTTCAAGAAATTCAGTATCGTGTTCTATGCCTTTGGGTGTTCCGATTAGATATTGAAATTCGAGGACAGAGACATTTCCCTTTTTTGAACTGTGACTCATCCGAACGATTTTCAAATCAGGCTTGTCGACTTGTAGAGTATGCACACGTCCAGAATGCCATTCGTCGGGGGAGAACCACGGTTCGACTAGTAAAACACCTCCCGAAAGCAGGTGCTGGGACATGTTTTTGATTGTTCTTTGCAATCGTGGTTTTGTTTTGACATAACCAATCGCGCTGAATAAACAAACGATTACATCAAATTTGTTCGCCAATTTGAAATTAACCATGTCCCCTTGCTGAAATTTGATTTTCGGATAATTTTTTCTGGCGACCGCCAGCATCTTTTTATCAATATCAAGACCTTGGACTTGATATTGTTTGCTTAGCAGATTTCCGTGAACACCAGTTCCACAACCAACATCAAGGAGTCTTCGTCCACTTGACTTCTTGTATATTTGAATCAGCTTATGCACTATGTTTGCTTCTTCACGGTAATCTTTGCCTTGGGCAGTATAAAGTTCATCGTAGTATTTTTGCGATTTTGAATACATGATTACCTCCGATTCAGGATTTCTGCAATATGAACAACCTTTTGTTTTCTGCGTTGACGATTTAAACCGCCTGCAATGTGCATGAGACAACCTGCGTCCGTGACGACCAGGGTGGGAGATTGGGTGTTTTCCAGATTTTTTATCTTGCGCTTTAGCCATTCTGCAGAAAGTTCGGGATGTTCAACAGACATCACACCGCCGAAGCCGCAGCATTCTTCGGCGTGAGGCAAATCCACGAGGGTTACGCCTTGGATGTTTGCCAGCAGCGCTCGCGGTTGTCTGTCCACTTCGATGCCGCGCAGGGTGTGGCAGGAGGGATGATAGGTCAGCAGGCCGTCCCATTTTGCGCCGAGGTCGGTCACGTTGAGTTTGTCCACGAGATATTCAGTGAATTCATAAATCCGTTCCGATAATGCCTTTGCACGCGGAAGCCAGACTGAATCCCCTTCAAATAATTCCAGATAATTGTGTCTGAAATGATGAGCGCATGAGCCTGATGGTGTCACAATATCCCCTTTGGCATTCTCAAAAACCTTGATCGTATGTTCCGCAATCGCACGCGCATCCTTGCGGAGACCGGCGTTGAATTGCGGCTGTCCGCAGCAGGTCTGCTCGCGGGCGAAGTCCACGCCAATGCCGAGGCGGTGGAAAATGTCCACGACGGCCTCACCAGTTTGCGGGAAGAAGGAATCGGTCAGGCAGGTGATGAAGAGTTGGATGGCAGGCATGAATCCATTTTAATCCCAATCCCGATTCTCAAATCCCGATTTCCTTTGTTTTACGGTATCATTCGCGGCTATGGAATTCTTAACTTCGCCTTCTCAAAAATTTGACCTTCCCAAGCGCATTGCCCGCCTTGGCGAACTTGCCACAAATTTATGGTGGACATGGCAGCCGGAAGCTGTCCGTTTATTTGGCCGTCTCGATTACGACTTGTGGGAACGCATCGGACATAACCCGATCCGCCTCTTGAAAGAAATTGGACGATCGCGTTTGACCCAAGCCGCGAAAGACAAAGACTATCTCTCGCTTTACGATTCGCTTTTTGAGAGATTTGATGGGTATTTCAAAAAAGAATCATGGGCACAGAAAACACACCCTGAACTAAAAAATCCCATTGCTTATTTTTCGATGGAATTCGGCCTGCATGAAACCCTGCCCATTTATTCAGGCGGGCTCGGCGTGCTGGCTGGCGATCATCTCAAAGAATCCTCCGACCTTGGCCTGCCGCTTATCGGTGTCGGCTTCATGTATGCGCAGGGATATTTCTCGCAGCGCATCAGCGAAGACGGCTGGCAGGAAGCGCTCAACAACCCGTTGACCTTCGAGCACCTGCCCGTTGCGCTCGTCACAAAAGACAACAAGGCCGTCACGATTGAAATTAAATTCCCCGACCGCAGCATCACCGTTCAGGTCTGGGAAACACGCGTGGGACGCATTCCGCTGTACCTGCTCGATTCGAATGTCGAAGGCAACGACGATTATGACCGCTTATTAACAGCGCGGCTTTACTGGTCTGACCTTGACCGCCGAATCATGCAGGAAGTATTACTCGGCATCGGCGGCGTACGGATGCTGCGCGCATTGGGATATTCACCCGATGTCTGGCACATGAACGAAGGACACGCCTCTTTCCTGACCCTGGAGCGGGCGCGTGAACTGGTGGCAAAAGGCCTCACCTTTGCAGACGCCGCCCAAAAGACCCGTAAACAAAATGTCTTCACCACCCACACCCCCGTCCCAGCTGGCAACGATGAATTCCCGCTCTGGCTCATGGATAAATATCTCGCCAAATATTGGCCGGAGCTGGGTCTCACCCGTGAAGAATTCATGGATGTGGCCAAGCATCACCAACCGCACGGTGAAACATATTCCATGCCGATCCTTGCGTTGAAGTTTTCCGGGGGGAGCAACGGTGTTTCGGAATTGCACGGCGAGGTCTCGCGCGAAATGTGGAAGTTCCTTTGGAGCGACCGTGATGTGAAGGATGTGCCAATCGACCACGTCACCAACGGAGTCCACACCGCGAATTGGATGGCCCGCCGCCTGAACATTCTCCTCGAAAAATATCTCGGCATAGACTGGTATGACAATCTAGACAACCACGAGTTGATGGAAAAGTTAAACTCCATCCCCGACCCTGAGCTATGGGGCATGCGCCTGCACTTGAAACGCAAACTTGCCTTTTACCTGCGTGAGCGCGTCCGTGAACGCTGGACCCACGGAGGGTTTCACCCCGTGCAGGTGGTTTCATCCGGTGTTCTCATCAATCCCTACGCGTTGACCATCGGCTTCGCGCGGCGCTTCGCCACCTACAAACGCGCCAACCTGGTCCTTTCTGATATCGACCGCCTGCTGGAAATCATCAACCGTCCGAACATGCCCGTGCAGATTATCTTTGCCGGCAAGGCGCATCCCGCCGATGAACCCGGCAAACAGTTGATCCAAAAAGTGTATCGAACGGTGAAGAAAGCGGAAACCGGCGGACGTCTCGTTTTCCTCGAAGATTACGACATGAATCTCGCGCGCTATCTCGTCCAGGGGGTGGATGTGTGGATGAATACGCCGCGCCGTCCCTACGAAGCCAGCGGGACCTCAGGTATGAAAGCGGCCATCAATGGTGTGCTCAACTTCTCGGTGTTGGATGGCTGGTGGCGCGAAGCGTATAACGGAACCAACGGCTGGTCGATTGGCCGTGACGAACCTTACGAGTCGAATGACGTTCAGGATACCGCCGACGCCGAGGACTTGTATCACAAGCTCGAGCACGAGATCATCCCCATGTATTACAACCGCGACCCAAAGGAAATGTCACACGAGTGGATCGCGCATATGAAAAACACCATGAAGACGAGCATCCCGCAATTCTCCACCCGCCGCATGGTGAAGGAATACGTGAAAAAATTCTACGCTCCTGCATTAAAAAAATAAACCGTGGCCTCGATACAGGCTTCGCAAAGTACGCTCAACCCTGCTCGACCACCATTCGTAAATCAAAAATCGGAAATTGGAAAAATATGTTCCCTGAAATCACGGTTACAGAACTCGGTGAAAAACTAAAGTCGGAAGAAAAATTCATCCTGCTGGATGTACGCGAACTGCCAGAGTTGAACCATGCCAAAATCGAAGACAGCAGGCTCGAGGTCACGCCAATGAGCCGTTTGGCGCGGGAGGGAGTCGCCGCCCTTTCAGAATCGGCTCAAAAGCAGGAAGCCCCCGTGTATGTCATCTGCCATCACGGAAACAGAAGTATGCAGGTATCCATGTGGCTGGCGCAGCAGGGATTTAAAAATGTTTTCAACGTGCGCGGAGGAATTGACGAGTATGCCCGCAAGGTTGATTCTTCTGTTGGATTTTATTAATCGATAAAAAGTGCGACGCACCCTCATCCCTATCCTTAAAACCAGAATGCCATCCTTGCGGATGGCATTCGTGGGGCGCTGTGGCTTCCTTCTAAATCTTGAGGAGGGATGCCACAGCGCTTGGTTTATTACAACTATCCATGTGAGACATCACCTCCTCCTTTCTATAGGATGGCAATTCAATTTGTTTGCCCCCGGGCAGTAGCGAAAGTATGTCACAGAATAAATCGGATGTCAATAGCCCGGATTCAATTCTCACAAATTTGTAATATTTTTAATAAAATGCTCCCTGCGCTGTTTCCGGCACAGGGAGCATTTTATTTCTTTGAAGATTTGTGATACCTTTTGAGAGTCTCCGCAAGCCTAACAAGGCTATCCTTGCGAAAATTCGATCAGGAGAAGTTTCATGAAAAACAACCCCAACAAACTCTGGATCATCGTCTTTGCCCTCGGCTGGCTCTTTGATTTCCTTTTCTGGAAGAAAGCCCCTGGCATCAACTTCGCCATTTTTGCAATGGCTTGTCTTACCGCGGCCTTCTATCTTTTGTTGAGCGATGGGCTGCGCCCGAATCGCACCAGCCTGAGCCTGCTGCCGTTATTTGGCTTTTTCGCCGCTGTCACATTCATCCGTGCCGAGCCGATGACCACCTTCCTCGCCTACACCTTCACCCTGTTGACCATGTCCATCCTGGCTTTCACCTACCTCGGCGGACGCTGGTATCTGTACACCATAACGGATTACCTCGGCAAATCCCTAAGTCTCTTTGGAAGCATGATCGTCCGTCCGATCTCATTCATGGCTGATGTCCGCAAGGAACAAAAAGAGGCGGGCATGCAACCATCCAAAAAGAATATCTGGCCTGTGGTGCGCGGCATCGTGATTGCACTGCCCATCATCGCCATCTTTGCATCCCTGCTCGCCTCTGCGGATGTAATCTTTGACCAACGGTTGGATGATCTCATCAAACTGTTCAACCTCGAAAACCTGCCCGAGTTGATCTTCCGACTCGTGTACATCGTCATCATCGGGTATGCGCTGGCTGGCGTTGTGTTGCACACCTCGGTCGAATCGAAAGATGAAAATATCGGCAACGAGGAAAAATCCAGCATTCCTCAATTCCTTGGCTTCATCGAATCCGCCATTGTGCTGGGAAGCGTGGTCGCGCTTTTCGCCGCCTTCGTGGTGATCCAATTCCAATATTTCTTTGGCGGCGCAGCCAACATTCACATCGACGGCTACACCTACTCCGAATACGCCCGCAAGGGATTTGGCGAACTCGTCACCGTGGCATTCTTCGCCCTGCTCATGCTGCTCACATTTAGCGCAGTAACCAAACGCGAAACCGAATCGCAAAGAAAAATCTATTCGGGATTGGGCATCACGCTCGTTGCCCTTCTGTTGGTCATGCTTTTTTCGGCATATCAGCGACTCGGTTTGTATGAAGCGGCGTATGGCTTTTCCCGCCTGCGCACCTACACCCACGTCTTCCTGATATGGATCGGCCTGCTGCTCATCGCAACCATCGTTCTGGAAATCCTGCGCAAAGAAAGAATGTTCGCCTTCGCCATGCTTATCGCTTCGTTTGGGTTTGCAATCTCTCTTCCCATTTTGAATGTGGATGTATTCATCGTGAATCAAAACATCCAGCGCGAACTTAATAACGTGAATAAAGATGCTGTCGATTTGGACGCCCAATACTTCATCGACCTCTCTGACGACGCCGTTTCCACCCTCGTTAAAACGCTTCAGACTCCGACCACGCCTGATTCCATCCGAGAGAAAGTTGGAGCCGCTCTGGCATGTATCCGCTACGAGCGCGCTCTGGATGATCGCGATACATCCTGGCAATCCTTCCATTTCGCCCGTTTCAACGCGGATAAAGCGCTTGCCTCCGTCAAGAAAGACCTGACTGGTTTTATCGTTGATGACAGCGCGTACCCAACCACGATTACAACTCCATCCGGTGAAGAGTTCCCGTGTTCGCAGTATTATTATGATTAATTGAGTCTTATGTCATTGCGAGGGCAGTGATCATCTGCCCGAAGCAATCTCAATGTCGTTGAGGAGATTGCTCACCGCTCTGGCGTACGGCGCAAGTGTCGCCGCCCATGTACAGAGCGGCGGCTCGCAATGACATGACCTTGTGAGTAAGAACCCGCCCACCTTGACAGTCTATCCATCATCCCAGCGAACAAGGAACCGTCAATGGATTTCAAACTGACCATCTTCTCTGATTACATCTGACCGTGGTGCTATGTCGGCCAAGGTGTGGTCGACCAATTGAAAGTTGAACACAATGTGGCTGTGGAGTGGCGTCCGTTTTACCTGCGCCCCGACACTCCGCCCGAAGGCATGGACCTGCCTGATTATATTTTGCGAGCCCGCGCCAACGGCTCGGAAGAAAGATTGAAAAGCATGGCGGCTATGCATGGCATGGAGTTCAACTCCACCAAACGGATTTACAATACGCGCCTCGCCCACGAAGCCACGGAATATGCCCGCGAGCATGGAAAGTTGAATGAGTTCCACAAGGTGGTCTTTCGACAGGTCTATGCCGATGGACAGGACATCAGCAGGTGGGATGTGCTGCGCACCGCCGCTGAGGTAGCCAGCCTCGATGCGGAAGATTTACAGAAGGTTGTGGAAAGCGGAAAATATACCGCCAAAGTTGCGGAACAGGTTCAATGGGCATATCAGATCGGAGTGACCGGGGTGCCCACCTATGTGATCAATGATCGTTATGCCGTTGTCGGCGCTCAACCTTATGACGTTTTCAAGGATGCGCTGGCACAGATTAGTAAGCTAAGTTCGTAATTCGCCCACAATTTATTCACAGACCATGGTTTTCTCGAATTTACACGGAATTCGGATCACCGTAAATCAATAAAATCCGTGGGTGTGCCTTTAATTGGATAAAAGGTTTATTTTTCCGCTTCAATCTCAACACCCAAAATTCGATCCAACCGAAACGTACGTTCAGCTTCGCGGGAGTGGCAATAGGCTTGCAGGTAGATGTAATCGGACAGGCCGATTACATCTTTTGGAGTGATCCAGCGCTCGGATATCTCTCCGTCTTTGTCTACATATTTGATGAATAAGCGTTTACCACTGTTGATGGCTTCGCTCAGTTCGGTGGGAAGGTAAACGCCTTCTTCAGGCCAGGCGGGGGAATTATAAATTCCAATAAAATCATCCAACGGTTTGTTCGCGGATTTGAGAGCATCCATCATGGCGAAGAAAAGACTCTTCGCAGTGATCGCATCCGCGAGGGCGCGCGAGCCTTGCATATTGGTTGAAACATGGAAATCCTGTGCCAGATGATGCAGGCTGTAGGATGGCAATTCATAGAACTCGCGCGCCAGCAAAAGAGTGTCTATCAAGTTGGGGATTTCGACCGTGCGTCCCAGTTTACGGAACTCGTTATCAATAAATTGAATGTCGAATTTGGCATTGTGACAAACGACCACCGCGTCTTTTAACGACGCCTCAAGCTGGTCGGCGATCTCTGCGAATTTCGGCGCAGCGGACAGTTTCGACTCGTCCAGGCCATTGGCGTGACCCGCTGAAGGCGAAAGGGTCCGCTCGGGGTTGATGAGCAGGTCAAGGGTCGATTTGATGCGTTTGCCCTCGGTCAGGACAATGGCAATCTGGCAAATCCGATCCCCAAACCATGGCGAGAGGCCGGTGGTCTCGACATCCAAAAAAGCGAAGCGGGCATTGGCGATGTTAAACATAATTAGCACACCTTTTGAGTGCGCCAATCTTACCGTATTTTCGAGGCACTGCAAATTATGCACGTCTACGCTTTGTAATGCAAGCAGAGCAACCAGGCGGCATTTTCAATGCCGCTTAATGCAAACCTGAAGCTAAGCTTGCGCAGCCGTGAGTTTTCCTCTTACGCAGGTTGCAATTTACAGACTGTAAATGCGATCCAACCGATGTAGATGATGCCCCAAATAGCAAAAACGTAGCCTGCAGGGACAAAATGAACCTGAAAGCGGTCTGAGATTTCGCCTATCTCCTGCTCGTTAGTGCTGACGAGGATGTTTACCGCGAGCGCCAGCATCACGGATAGTGAGTTGGCAAGTTGACGACTGAGTCTTTTGACATGCTCTTCTCCGATTCGAATAATATGTATTGCAGAGGCATTTTCATCTTACGACTTCCTGCTGTCTATTGCTACCATGAATTTTTGAAAAATAACTCTGTAGAAAATATTAAAAATTATTATGGAGACGATTCAATGCCTTTCAGTGATGATAGATAATTCTTAAGTCAAACTCATTATCTGAATATCTTGATCATTATGAAAAGGAATACACCGAAAGCATAATTTTTTTCTTACTGAAATGAAAACTTAACAGATGTGAGGGGGATGACTAGTGCTTTGTCTAGGTTATATCTCCGTTGCCTATGTTAGTCTGCGAACACGATGTGCTTATTATGCTTTGTCTCCACGTGACAACATCAAACCATACAGGTAATTTTCACATCGGTGGCCGGCAATTTTCGGCTTCAAAAAGGAGAAAGTAATGAATAAAACCATATATCGAATCATGAGCATTATCATGACAATTGCCCTAACCCTAGGCGGTTTTTTTAATGTTGGCGCTTCCGTCAAATCCAGCCCGCAGTTGGCAGCCATCACCTATTTTGTATCCGCGATCGGCAGTGACACAAACAACTGTACACAACAAGTCACACCGTGCAAAAGTTTCAACAAAGCCATGAGTCTGGCGCAGGCTGGCGATGTAATTCGTATCGTCGGAGTTATACCAGCCATCAATGTGACAAAATCAGGCATCATCATCGAGGGTGGAACAGTGGACGGGATTGCCAACAAAGTGGCTAATTCATCTGCCATCGCCATTAGCGCAAGCAATATAACCATAAGAAACGTTGAGATTATCAATGGCTGGTCTTACGGTATCAGGACAGGCGCGGGAAAAGGCGACGGTTTAGTATTGGATAACGTAGCGATTCACAATAACGTTCTTGAAAATAAAACAGGCAGCACGTGTTCAACCACGACATCTAGTGGTTGGGGCAGTGCGTTTCGCGCCTACTATTCGTCAAATATCGTAGTGAAAAACTCACTTATTTATGACAACTGTGGCGAAGGCTTTTCGAGCATCATGTCCAACAATGTCCTGGGTCTAAACCTCGAAATCTATGATAATTTCAGCGTTAATATCTACCCTGATCAGACTCGGAATTTCTCTGTCACCGATTCGGTGATCTCCTGTATCAAGCCCGAATATCAACGTATGGGTTTATCCCGCTCGTTACTTTTGGGAGCAGAGAGGTATTCAGGTATTACAACCAATATGCTGGACGGGATTACATTTGAGAGAAATAAAATTTACAATTGTAAGGGAGTTGGTGCATATGCTGAGACGAGCGGAAGTTGGAAAAACGTCCGCATTGTGAATAATGAGTTTTACAATGTGCCTGCGCCCGTATTCGTTTCGATAGTTGGCACGAACATTGTGACAAGTCCAAATGTGATCGCATTGATTCCCACCGGTGCCACTCTGACACAGACAAAAACCCCTGCTCCTGCCACGCCCAGCAAAACCTCTACAACCATGCCCACAGGGCAGCCGACAAATACTGCGATGATAGTTCCTTCCCCCACCATAACTCCAATCTCGTTGACGGCTACCCCGACTACATCTTCGACATCCCCTGTGACAACAAATTCACCGATCCCAACTCTCCTGCCAGCTAGTGCGACAACTGCTGCATCACAAGGCCAGAATACTATAGAGGTACGTGTATTGAAAGGGGCGGACGATGTGGAGGAATCAGAGACGGGTTGGATTTATATTGACAGTACCGACCTTGAACTGGCTTATGACAGTAATAATCAGGTTGTTGGCATTCGGTTCGTGAATTTGAATGTACCAAAGGGTGCGACGATCACGAATGCATATTTGCAATTCAAAGTAGATGAAACCACGACAAGCGCCGTCAGCCTGTCCATTCAAGGCGAGGCCAGTTCCAACGCATCGGCGTTTGTTGGCACAGCACGCAACATTTCATCGCGGACACGGACAACAAATACCATAAACTGGTCGCCTCCCTCCTGGTCAACACTAGGAGCGATGGGAACGGGTCAACAAACACCGAACCTGGCTCCTGTCGTTCAGGAAATTGTCAACCAGTCGGGCTGGGCTGCAGGGAATTCCCTGGTGATGATCATCTCCGGCACGGGTAAACGCGTGGCAGAAGCATATGAAGACGATCCCGCAGGAGCACCTCTTTTACACATCGAATACACAACAATTGCAAATTTGATGATTTTCCCTTTCATAACGACTACGACGGTCCTTACTGGATCTCCGACAAATACTACGACGATAAATTCACCGGCACCAACTCTTTTGCCACCAACATCCACCATTCCTGCCACTCCGACGGCAGGTCTAAGCGGTACGCCTTCCCCATCCCCAATAGCGCCTGCTCCGTCCACTGAAACTGTTACGCCAATCCAAACACCTATGGTGGTTGTCCCGACTCCTTAGAAATAATAAAGTGGTAACAGATATTGATCTCACTGATGGCCTATCTCAAGATAATTTGAGATAGGCCATTCTACTTCTCAAAATACTTCCGCACTTTTGCAGCAAGCTGGCGCTCGGTCATCTTGTCAGCGGTTTCCATATAGATGGTTCTAATGCGTTTCCCTTCGTGCTGAAGCCGTTTTTCAAATTCATGTTTTGCCTCCCCAGCGCCGATGATCATAAGTGAATCCGCCCCATCAATTATTGAAATAACCTGTTGATAATATTTGTTGAGATGTTCGCGGAAACGCCTATCTTCCTGGGTTTCCGTTGAGAGAAATTGCGGGCTGTAGGCCGTCTTCCCGTGCGCCCCTCCCTTGTATCGGACATACTTTTCCATATTGGATTCAATCTTCCGAATTTCCTCCTTTTCGCCTTCAAGGATCACGATCGCCGCTTGTTTGTGATCAATCCACAAGCCGATTTGCTTTTCCATGAAACCTCCAAATCTATTCCAACGGACAAGCTTAATCTAATTTCAGTATACACAATTCAACCCATCATTTCAATCAGGATTCTAATTTGACTCTGTAACATAGGCGGTGGGGGAAATTGAGGAACGGGCAAAGGACAAGCGTGTCCAGTTGAAGGGGAAAAGATCACTCGAACGGAGAAGCAGCTAACAAGAGCCCAGCTTCCATGCCGTGCCAGGATTTGAAGCCTCT
>JACZJC010000042.1 GCA_014860745.1 Anaerolineales bacterium | reverse complement strand
TCGCAAATGCTTGGCGAGGTGGGCGAAGGCACGCTCCGTTCGGCACATGAATTACTGCAAACTGCCCGTCAAATGATAAAAGGTTCAAAAAAATAGAATCAAAAAAGCGGACGTTTGCAAACGTCCGCTTTTTTGTTGGGTTCGGCTATAAGTTAAATGATGAGCGCCAGGGTGAGGGGGGCACCCTGGCGCTCATCGTTGGTAATATTACTACGGCTCCCAAAATTTTGCAAGCCCTTTTTAGGTGAGAAAATATTAATCTTTTGTATGAATTATTTGTGCCCTGAGTAGGAATCGGACCTACATCTAAGCCTTAGGAGTGCTTTGTTCTATCCATTGAACTATCAGGGCGACGAACAAGATTATACACAAAAGGATAAAATTTATCCATGCACCACCGGTCTTCCTCCCTGCCATGTTTCATCATATTGATTATTTCGTTAATTACACCATCCTGTGCCCATCCCGCTTCCACCCCGACCCAAACTTCCATTCCCATTGTTTCGAGTCCCGCTCCGGAAATAGATTCAACCTAAATGCCTCCCACCCCGGCGCCCATTCCCGTCCGCACTATGAATTATTCGGATATTCTGCGGGAGTATTTCAGCAGCAGGTAAGTGCTATTATTCTTCCAGAAAATCTGACAGGAAGCTAAATAACCCGCCTGCATCGGATTCTTCATCCTTTTCGGGTAAATCACTGGCAACAACCCCGCTTTGACCGTTGATCAAAACCAAATGCTCGCGCCCGTCAAAGGGAAGTTCTGTCAGCCAGACGGGCAGCAACACCAGTTTAAAAGATTCCACCACCAGCTTCGCGGAAGAGGTGTGCACGAGATTCATCCCGTTGAGGAAGTGCGGAAGTTTCTTTTTATAATCCTTGTATGTCTGGCTGCGGGCGTCGAGCGAAGCATCCGCCATCGGCACGTCATAGATCTCGGCAGGCCAGCTTGCCAGAAAGCGCGGGTCGTATGGCCTGGCGGCCTTTAAGTCAAAGCTTAGAATCAACTTCAAGAAAACAGCGGACAGTTTTCGGGAAGCGGGAAGCGGCAGGTCATCCACCATGACGGGATATTGATCTGTCACACGGACAACCTTTCGCTGTTCGCGATTCATAAATGAATCCTCTTCGTATTCCACTTTTTCAGCGGTGTATTCAATCGCGCCGCCCACGTCGAAATTCCAAAGCGGCAAATACAAACCGCGCGGCAGGTCAACTTTTTTTTCAGGTTTGATCTTGTTAGTCTCCACCCATTCGACTAGAAAACGTGTGGCGGTTTTTTGATCGAAAGCATGCGGGAGGATCGCGTCCGGCGCGAGCAGGTCTTTTGACTTTTCCAAACTGACGACATGCGGGGAATCGCAATAAACACAATTGGCGGAAATTTGCGTGGGCGGCAGAATGAATTCCGCGCCGCAGCCGTTGCAATGAAAGACCTGCTCCTGCAACGGCCTGCCATGTCCCTTCATGGTTGCCATCGCAATGATGAAATCCTTTTCTTCGTCAGATTGCAACCCGACGCCCAGCATTTGATTGCGCGTGCAATACTCGCATACCAGCGATTGCCCATCGGGCGCAAACGCCATGCGTCCGCCACATTTTGGGCACATAAACCGCTGCGCATCGGCGGCGCGCAATCCCTCCGGCGCGGCCGGCCTATGATCGGGGTTGATCACATCATCGGCCTTGAGCTTACCCTCCAATATGGCAAGTGCGCGCCGCGCGCGGGAATGACGCAGGTCATGCGCCAGACAATTCTCCAGGGCCTTGCGTTTTTCAACCGGGTCATCCGTGATCTCACCCATCCAAAACCATGCTTCCGCCAGGACATCGTGCGAGCCGGCCATATAAATGGCGCGGTCCAAATAACGGCGCGCAACATTGCGGTCGCCTGTTTTCGCTTCGATGATTCCAGTTCGCAGAAGGTCTTTTGAATAATTATCCATAATCCATCATTTCGCGATGCGTGGTGTGTATTCGTGAACTTATGAATTACTTCTTACAATCGCGTCCGTCATTTTCGCAACCCGCGCCATTTCCCTCACATCATGCACACGGATGATATCTGCGCCGCGCGCAATTCCAATGGCAACCGCTGCTGCGGTACCTTCCACGCGCTGGTCGGGCGGCAAATCCAATGTAAAACCGATGAATGATTTTCGGGATGGACCCAGCAGGATCGGATACCCCAAGGAGCGGATCTCAGCGAGGCGGTTGATCAGCGCAAGGTTATGTTCCCGCGTCTTTCCAAAGCCGATGCCTGGGTCCAGGACGATGCGCAATTCTTCCACCCCGGCATTTTTTGCCAACACCACGCTTTCGAGCAATTCCCGTTTCACATCTTCAAGCAGGTTCTGGTACTCCGAACCGATATAAGCATTCCCAAGTTTTTCGCGGACATCCACGCTGGCAGGGTTGCTGCGATTGTGCATCAATATGATAGGCGTTTTGTATTTCGCCGCAACATATGCCAACTCAGAATCCGCTCTCAACCCCCAGACGTCGTTGACAATAGACGCGCCCGCTCTGATCGCTTCCTCTGCGACTTGGGCTTTGTACGTATCAATTGAAATTAAAGCACCTGGATAGATTTTGTGGATGGCATGGATGACGGGGATCACCCGTTCCATCTCTTCCTCCACGTTGACCGGCGCCGAACCCGGTCGTGTCGATTCGCCGCCCACATCCAAAATATCCGCGCCGGAAGCAAGGAATTGATCCACCTGGGAAAGCGCGGCCTGAACGACATCTCCTTTGGAAATGATCCCATCTCCCGAAAACGAATCGGGAGTCACATTCAGAATGCCCATCACATACGTGCGGGAACCCCAGTCAAAAGTGAACTTCCCGATCTGAAGAGAAGGTGATTTCATGCAATGGTTATGTCATTGCGAAGAGGGTTAAACCCCTGCTCGCAATGACACCTACGGTATCTGATCCAATGGGCGAGCCAGCCAGGCTTCCGCTTCGTTGATATCTGTAAAAATTTTTATCGCCGAGGCAAGGCCTGTCTCCGCGAGCGCCGCCACATTGCGGATCGCATCCGCGACAGCCTCGTCTGCCACCACCACCGCCACGCGGATGTTACGAGCAGAAGGATCGCTGTTCGCATCCACGGCCATCCGGACGGCTTTTTCCGGAATATTTTTCACTGTCCGCAAGTCATACAGATTGCGTGTGCGGCGGTCGGAGCCAAGCAAATGCTCGAGCGCAAATTCATGCCAGTGCGCGAGGGTGGCGTCGGAAAGATCGGTAAAGGTAAAAGTCATGCCGCCATCACCCCGGCGGATGACGGAATAGCCAACGCCGGGTGCGGAAGTCCAATTGAGGGGTTTCGATTCGGTCATGGGAGTTCTCCTGTTTGATGAACGGATTATAACGCAGGGATAAAAATATTTTTTGTTTTTGGGAATCACATGCTATAATGCGGTTCTCCCGGGCGCTTAGCTCAGTTGGTTAGAGCACTTCGTTTACACCGAAGGGGTCGGGGGTTCGAGTCCCTCAGCGCCCACAAGATCCCGTGAAAGCGGGATTTTTATTTTTATGTTTTACTTGTCACGTAATACGCACCCTTCATCCCCTCTGCTATAATCCCAAACATGATCCTCGTCACCGGCGCCACCGGCTTCATCGGGCGCACCCTCGTACGCCAGCTTTCCACCATCGGATATCCCCTGCGCGCATTGATCCGTCCTTCGCCGCGCACTCCGCGCCTTCCAAAAGGCGTTCCAGTGGAAGTGGCAGTCGTATCCCTTGCGGATAAGCGCGGTTTGCGCGCCGCCCTGCGGGATGTGGATATCATCTTCCACCTCGCCAGCGCGGAGAATCAAGGAAGCCGCGGCAGCCTGCTGACAACTGATATTCAAGGGACGGAAAATCTCATCGAAGCGGCATCCGATGCGGGCGTGGATCGAATCGTCTATCTCAGTCACATTGGCGCAGCTCGCGCATCGGGCTATCCTGCCTTCAAAGCCAAGGGCATCGCCGAAGAACATATCCGCAATGGAAAAGTTCCCTATACCATTCTGCGCTCATCGCTGGTATACGGTCCGGAAGATCATTTCACCAACAACCTCGCGCGGTTGATCCGTTCTTCACTCGGCGTGTTTCCAATCCCTGCAGGCGGACGCACTGTGGTCCAGCCTGTGTGGGTGGAAGACATCGTCACCTGCATGTTGTGGTCGCTTGAAAAAGACGACACCATCAACCAGGTGTATGAACTTGGCGGCACTGAATTTTTCACGCTTCAGCAGATCATCGAAACCATCATGGAAGCGACCCGCAGGAATCGTTATCTGATTCCATTGTCGCCGATCACGCTGCGCGCGATCACGGTTTTCCTCGAAGGGATCCTGCCAAACTTCCCGATCTCCTCCTTTTGGCTCGATTACTTCGCTGTGAACCGCACCTGTGCCATCGATTCGATGCCGCGTTATTTCGGCCTCATGCCCGCGCGCTTTACCTATCGTCTCGACTATCTGCTCCGCAAGCCCTGGTATCAGCGCGCATGGAATCGAGTAACCGAATCTTTTGCGTCCATCCGAACGCGATAATTTTGACCATGAAAAATTTCAACATCCAACTGATCGAAACTCCGGAAGAATTGAATCTGGTGGAAGACCTTCAGCGAGCCGTCTGGCCTGATTCCGAAACCGATGTCGTCCCGATGCACCTGCTCATCACCGCGGTTCACAACGGCGGACTGGTGTTGGGAGCATTCGCGGATAAAAAACTTATCGGCTTTGTATTTGGTTTTCCCGGGCTCGAAGAAACCCCCGACGGCCCGCGTCCCAAACATTGCTCGCACATGATGGGCATTCTTCCAGAACACCGCGATGGCGGCGCGGGATTCGCGCTAAAACGCGCGCAATGGCAAATGGTCCGCCATCAAGGGCTCGACCACATCACATGGACCTACGACCCCTTGCTCAGCCGCAATGCCTACCTAAACGTCGCAAAGCTTGGCGCAGTCTGCACCACATACCGCCGCTCGGAATACGGCGAAATGCGCGACGGACTCAATGCGGGTTTGCCTTCCGACCGCTTCCAAGTAGACTGGTGGATCAACACTCGCCGCGTCGAAAGCAGAATCGGCAAACAATCACGGCCCACCCTCAAATTGGACCATGTCATCCGTTCCGGTCTTCGTCCCTTTTACACGCTTCATCACACGACCGATAACCTGTCCCGCCCGCCCGAGCATGTCCCAGCCTTTGAAGACCGATTGCTGATGGCGGAAATCCCCGTCGATTTTCTTGAGCTAAAATCCAAAGACTTTGCCCTCGCGCGTGACTGGCGCTTCTTCACCCGCGAACTGTTTGAAACCGCCTTCAAGGCAAGTTACATCGTCACCGATTTTGTTTTCGACAATAACGAAGGTAATCCGCGCGGGCTTTATGTATTAACGCACGGCGAAAGCACATTGGATGAATTCGAGTAGGACGCATTGGCGCATTGTCCCCTATAAACGCATGAGACGCCCTTGCGGACGTCTCAGCGGTTTGCCCAAAGGGCATGGGGGAGAGGAAACGAAACCTTGTTACGACAAGGGCTACCTCCGAGGGGAAGGATTTTGATCGTGGTTCATTGCATTCATGCCAACAGGATGGTACGTTGGCTCGGGATGATTGACGTTATAGCTGGAAGCAGGAGCCGGCCTCGGCTTGGGTGCAGGGCGCGGATAATTTGCGATGGGCGTGTTCGAGTTCCGCGGTTGAGGCGTATTATAAGTCTGTTGAGGACGATAGCTTGAATAGTTGTTGCGAACATCCGCGAGTGTGAAGAGACGTTCACCTGCCACCGAGAAAGTTCCAATGATCAGCACCCGTATCAACCAAACCATGGCCGCCACAAAGATCGGAACGACTTTTACCATGGTTGCCTGACCGACAAGCGAGCCGCCCAGTGCAGCGTGATTGCTGATCGCAACCGCCACCCCCCACCAGGTTAGCATGGCATTGAAAGCGGCCGCCAGCAGCCACGCACCGAACAGATACCAGACCTCGGCGGGTTCGTCGCGGCCCTGCTCCGGGGTAAAGATACGGGCTATGCCGGCAAAGTCGATTCCGCAGAAGGCAAACGCCAGGATGGCGGACCAGCGCATCCCTGCAAATTTTAAATCGCCGAGCACATCCTGCAGGGCGAACGAAGTGGTGCCGAAATTAAACACTTCGAAGGCAAGCAGGGCGCTGATGAGAATGGCGCCAAAGATCGCCCCGCGTTTGAGCGAAACACTCTTGAGGAACGGTATCAATTGTATGTTGAAGGATCGGTTCATGGGAAAACTCCTTTTTGGAACCAAAGGGGAAAGGTCAACAACCCTTAATATAGAACATTTGTTCTAATTTGTCAAGTTGGATTCATTGCAAATTTATTACCTTCCCGGGTCATATTCCCCATTGGTACCAATCCTTTTACAAAATCAAACAAGCTGGGTTATAAATAATCATTCGAGGAGAGACAAACTTTATGAATCTACGCGACCTGCTCCGCATCACCAGCCGAACTTTTGCGATCGGCATCGAACGCCTGCCGCGCATCCTGTGCGATGCAGCCACCATTGCCTATTTGCTCCTGAGGGTTTCGGATTATCTCGAAGACAATGAAGAGATGAATGCCGATGAGAAGGAAAGGTTATTGAATTTATGGGTGAATATCCTCAGGGAGGTGGATCAAGTGGAAAACCTCACCAGTCAATTAATGGATGCCGACACGACCAATCCCGATGCCATCGTGGCGCAGCACGCAAAGGAGATCCTGCTGCACTTGCGATCGCTGCCCTATGAAGTGCAGGAGATCATTGTTCATCATGTCATTAACAGCACGCTGGGAATGGCGCGCTGGACGCAACAAGGCCCGGCAGTGAACGATGAAAACGACCTCGACGATTACATGTTTGAAGTAGCCGGGCGCGTTGGTTATCTGGTAACTCAGTTATTTGCCTGGTATTCCCTTGCCATCCGCCTCAAGCTGAAAGATATCTTGCCGCTCGCGCGTGAATTTGGGTTGGCGCTTCAAACAGTGAATGTCATTCGCGGCATCCGCGGAGACTATGATCGCGGCTGGGTATACATCCCGAAAAAATTTCTGGCAGAAACCGGCCTTTCCGCCGAGCAGCTCTTCGACCCCGAATACTGCCAGCAGGCGCTGAAAGTTTTGGACAGAATGACAGAAAAAGCTGAACGTCACCTGAGGAATGCGTTGACCTATGTAAAAGCCCTGCCTTGGTGGCAGCATGGGATTCGGCTTGGCTGTATCTTTCCATTAATGTTCGCCATTCGCACGCTGGCGATAAGCCGAAATAACGCGGAAGTATTCAGGAGCGAGACGAAGATCACACGCGAAGAAGTAAAACGAATCGTGGTGGACTCAACCCTGTGGGGGTGGTCCAATCTTTGGCTGGACAGCTACTATAAAAAATTAAGCGTGGTTGGCGGGTAATCATCAAGGCAAGAATCCATTGACAAAACTCACCCGCTGAATTATGATTATTGTAAATAAAGTCTATTGGATTAGTAGGAGTTACATATAAAGTGAGACTTTCCAAGCGCGGCGAATACGGCCTGCGGGCAATGATCGCTCTGGCGGAACCTGCTGAAAAAAGCAACACCCCACAGATGATGCAGATCAAAGAGATCTCTCTTCGTGAGCAGATCTCCCCCAAATTCCTCGAGCAGATTCTTCTGACTCTCAAGAATGCGGGTATGCTTCACAGTAAGATGGGTGTTGGCGGCGGGTATTACCTGGCCAGGTCGGCTAGTGAGATCACCCTTGGTCAAATCTTCCGCGTGTTGGATGGGCCTGTAGCTCCGATCAAGTGTGTCAGCCAGATGGCATATGAGCCATGCGGCTGCCCGGATGAAGAGACTTGCGGACTAAGACTCGCAATGGGAGATGTACGCAACGCCATTGCTGATATCCTGGATAACACGTCTCTGGCGGATGTGACCAAACGCCAGAACGCAGTCCGCAAAAAACTCGGCATAAGTAAATAACAAATCGCGTCGTGGGGGAACGCATTTTTATTTACCTCAAAAGTATACTAGTACTATGGACTTTATAATATATTCAAACAAATTGGAGACAAAATATGCAAAAACAAACTTTGACCTGCCTGTCTGCAGTTCTGGTTCTGGCAGTGACACTGTCAGCGTGCGGCTCGGCTGCGCCGGGTGCAGCAACTGTCCCTGCGAATGAGGCGGGCACTTCATCCCAAGAACAATTCAGCGGCACCATCTCCGTCTCTGGAGCTTTCGCCCTCTACCCCATGATGACCGTTTGGGCGGAGGAATTTTCCAATATCCATCCCAAGGTGTATTTTGATATACAAGGCGGCGGCGCAGGCAAAGGGATGACCGACACCATCGCCGGCGCGGTGGACATTGGCATGATCTCCCGCAGCATTAAGGAAGAGGAAACTGCCCAGGGAATCTTCTGGGTCTCCGTTACCAAGGATGCGGTCTTTCCGATCATCAGTTCCGAAAACCCTGTTGCCGCACAAATTCTTGAGAGGGGAATTACACAGGAAATCTTCAACAAAATTTACATTACTGAGGAGATCACCACCTGGGGCGAAGTTGTAGACGATCCGTCCATAACGGATGAAATCCACGTCTTCACCCGCTCCGATGCGGCGGGAGCGGCGGAACAGTGGGCGAAGTTTTCCGGTGGAACAGCCCAGGAAGATCTCAAAGGGATTGGCGTAAACGGCGAACCTTCGATTTTGGATACGGTCATCAAAGACCCGCTTGGAATTGGCTATGGCAATTTGAACAGCATCTTCGACCTAAGCAGCGGCGATCTTGTACCTGGCATTGTCATCCCGCCAATCGATGTCAACACAAATGGACAGGCCGATGCAGAGGAAACTTTCAAGGCCAAGGAGGATGCATTCAACGCAATTGCAAACGGGACTTACCCATCGCCTCCCGCGCGTTTTGAAAACCTGGCGACCCTTGGCAAACCGCAAGGTCTAACCCTGGCTTTCATCGAATGGATTTTGACAGACGGCCAGCAGTATCTCGAATCTGCCGGGTACGTGCCGCTGACTCCCGAGCAGCAGGCCGAATCGCTTGCAAAATTAAAATGAGCCGATTTATTACCCAGGACATCACGCGAACAGAGGACCAGGCAACCCGGTCTTCTGCCGCGCTACGCACCCGCCAGGATCAGGCGGCAAAACGCACTTTCTTCATCATCACGTTATTGCCGGTATTCCTGATCGTCACGATCACGGTCGCATTACTGGTCCGTGCCTGGCCGATAATAAGCGCCTACGGATTATCCGACTTATTATTGGGCGAGGTTTGGAGACCCAATAACGGTCAATTTGGTTTTTGGCCTTTCATCCTCGGCACGGTCTGGGTCACTACCGTTGGCGTTGTACTTTCCGTTCCCGCATGTTTACTTGTTTCCATCTATCTCGCTGAGTACGCCCACGCACGTACCCGCTCCCTTGCCAAACCCATTCTGGATCTGCTGGCCGCGATCCCTCCCGTTGTGTATGGCGTTTGGGGACTGCTCGCCATCGTCCCTTTTGTGGATAACGTGCTCGCGCCTCTCTCCGACCGTTGGCTTGGTTCTGTTTCGATCTTCAGCGTCACCCAACCGACAGGGTTTGGCATCCTCTCCGCGGGCATTGTGCTGGCAGTGATGATCTCACCGCTCATCATCTCCGTCATCTACGAAATTTTCTCCACTGTTCCGCATGACCTGAGACATGCGTCTCTCGCGGTTGGTGCTACTCAATGGCAGACCATTCGCAATATTGTGCTGCCGCAAGTGGCTCCCGGTATTCTCGCTGCCGTGGTGCTGGGCGCATCCCGCGCACTCGGCGAAACCATCGCCGTGTTGATGGTGGTTGGCAACGTGCCAAATGTACCCACTTCCGTTTTTGACTCGGCCTACCCGCTCCCTGCATTGATCGCAAACAACTACGGCGAGATGATGTCCATCCCGTTGTATGATGCGGCTTTGCTCGGCGCGGCGCTCGTTTTATTGGTTGTCATTCTGATCTTTAACATCCTCTCCACACTCGTGCTCCAAAGAATGTTGAGGCGAAAATGGGCATGAAGAAGAAATATTTTCAGAGAAGGCACATCGTTGAGCTGTTCATGAAGACCATCATGCGCATTGCACTGGTCATTGTGGCGGGCGCGTTGGGTCTCATCCTATGGACCATCATTTCACGCGGCTTGCCCGCGCTTTCATGGGACATGGTCTCGCAGGTTCCCAAAGGCGGATATTACATGGGCAAGGAAGGCGGAATTCTCAACGCCATCATCGGGTCGGCCTATCTTGCCAGCGGCGGAACACTCCTTGCCATTTTGATCAGTCTGCCAATTGCCCTGTATCTCAAAGCCTATCTCGGCGACTCAAAATGGGGCGGATACGTCCGCCTTTCGTTGGATGTCTTATGGGGGATTCCATCCGTCGTATACGGCGCGTTTGGCTTCGCATTGATGATCATCCTTGGTTTACGCGCCTCCTTACTGGCAGGCATCATCATCCTCGCCTTGATCGAACTCCCCATCATGACCCGCGCCATGGACGAAGTCATCCGCCGCATGCCAGCGGAATTGGAACATGCCGCGTTTGCATTGGGTTCCACAAAATTTGAAGTGGCCCTGCGCGTGGTAACGAGGCAAATGCTTCCGGGCATCGTCACCGCTGTTTTGCTGGCCTTCGGCCGCGGCATCGGTGATGCGGCCTCGGTATTATTTACCGCGGGCTACACCGACCGAATCCCAACCTCGTTGATGCGCCCTACAGCGTCACTGCCTCTCGCGGTTTTCTTTCAACTCGGTTCTCCCTATCCCGAAGTGCAGCAGCGTGGATATGCTGCCGCATTAATTCTTACCATCATTGTCCTGGCTGTCAGTCTCGGCTCAAGATGGCTGTCGGCACGCCTCAACAAATATACGGTCAAGTAACGGAGCAAAATCATGGATGCCCATATTCAGGTAAAAAATCTCAACGTCTATTACGGCAAACAGCAGGCTTTGAAAAATATCAACATCGAAATCCCCAAGAACCAGATCACTGTCATTATGGGGCCTTCGGGATGCGGCAAAACCACGCTCTTGAAAACCTTCAACCGCTTCCTCGAGTTATTGGATGGCGCACAAATTTCCGGTGAAGTGCTGGTGGACGGGCAAAATATCTACGACCGCGAAGTGGATGTGACCGAAGTCCGCAAGGCGGTGGGTCTGCTGGCACAGCGCCCCTCACCGCTGCCCATGTCCATTTACGATAACGTCGCCTATGGAATGCACATCCACAAGATGAAGAGCGAACGCAAGGAATACAAGGCCGCCGTGCGGCATTACCTTGAGATTGCTGGCTTGTGGGAGGAAGTTCACAAGCGATTGCACGACCCTGCCACCAGTCTTTCCATTGGACAGCAGCAGCGCCTCTGCCTCGCCCGCGGCCTGGCCGTTGAACCCGAAATCATCCTTGGCGACGAACCCACCTCCGCGCTGGACCCGATCTCCTCGCAAAATATCGAAAGCCGATTATTACAGCTCAAGCAACAATACACCACTGTCATCGTCACACATACGCTGCGCCAGGCGAAACGTCTTGCGGATTATGTCATTTATATGTATCTGGGTGAAGTGATCGAAGCGGGACCCGCCAGGGAAGTATTTACCAATCCCAAACACGAACGGACAAAACAATACCTTGAAGGATTATTCTAGAACAAATGCCGCTGTCTCAATACAGCGGCATTTGCTTTACCAAACCCCCGGCAACAAGCGATAGCGTGTTTTCTGTGCGAACTCCTTGTAGCCGGGTAATTCAGCCTGAAGGGTTTTATCTTCCAGAGCCGTACGGACGACCATCACAACGCAAAGGAGAAGTGTGGGAATCCATGCCCAAAGCGAATCCAAAAGAAGAGGGATAAATAAATAGCCAAGCATACCTCCGGCATAGCCCGGGTGGCGGACGATGCGGTACGGCCCCGTGGAAACGACATGATGTCCCCGCTCGGTTTGGATGCGGACGGTGCCGGAGAAAAAACGATTCTCGATCAGCGCCCAGGAGGAAAAGCCGTAGCCAAGGAGAATGCCAAAGAGCGCAATCAGGTTCCAGATTAAGGAAGAAGCGGGAGTCTGCACGTAATATTTCTCCAGCCCCGCAGCGACTAGAATCAAAATGGAGCCCAGTCCCAACAGCGGTGCAAGGACTTTGTCCCAGGGTTTGGTATCCTTCGCTTCCATGAATCGGGCGCGCTCCTTGATCAAGTCCGGGTGGCGGCGATTGGCGATCAAGCGGCTGACGATAAAGGCTGAAATGCTTGCCACCGCATACGCCCAGGCCTGCCACCAATCCCATTGACCTGAAACGATCATTGGGAGGAAGGGCGCGACCAGAACAACCAGGATCATCTGGATGACGACACGCAACGTGAAGGTTTTCTGAGTATCGGTCATATCATCCTCCTTAACCATTATAATAACCAGCAATACTGGAAACAACCATGAAAATAATCCGCATACCCGTTTTAATTCTGATCGCATTGATATTGTTCCAACCCGCCCTTGCGCAAAGCGACGCGCCGCTGGCCATTGTGATGACGGCGGATGGCCCGATCATGCCGCCGATGCTGGAGTACTTCAAACGCGGCATCAAAACCGCGGAGCAAAGAAATGCGGAAGTCATCATCATTCAATTGAACACGCCCGGCGGAAGTGTGGATACCATGCTGAGCATGATCGAGGAGATGCGCGCCAGCGAGGTGCCGGTGGTTGTGTATGTATCCCCGAACGATGCGATCGCAGGCAGCGCGGGCGCGTTGATCACCATGGCCGGGCATGCCTCTGCCATGGCGCCCAAAACGGCCATTGGCGCGGCCAGCCCCATCGATTCCAGCGGCGCGGATATCGAATCCACGCTGCAGACCAAGGTGAAGGAAATTCTAAAAGCCCGCGCGCGCAGCCTGGTGGAAGATCGCGGTACAAGGGCCATCAATCTTGCCGAGGCAATGATCGACGATGCCAAAGCCGTCACAGCCAAAGAGGCGTTCGATGCTGGATTGATCGACTTCATTGCCGACGATACCGAAGACCTGCTGCAAGCCCTGAATGGATTCACTGTCCAATTGCAAAACAGCCGTCACACCTTTAAGACAGAGAACATCCGCACGCAGGATCTTAACATCAGCTTCATCGAGCAACTGTTACTGCTGCTCACCGACCCGAACATCGCCTTCCTTTTGCTTGCCATCGGCGTGCAAGCCGTTTTGATCGAAATCTCTTCACCCGGCGGTTGGGTGGCAGGGTTCATTGGCACGGTCTGCCTGACCCTTGCCGTGTACGGCATGGGCGTTCTGCCCATCAACTGGTTCGGGGTGATTTTCCTCCTCATAGCCTTCGTGCTGTTCATTCTCGATATCAAAGCTCCCACACATGGCGCGCTCACCACTGCGGGCGTGGCATCGTTTATCATCGGCGCGCTGGTATTATTCAATTCACCCGGCACTCCGCAATTCCAGCGTGTGTCCGTGCCGCTTGTAGTGGGGATGGGAATATTCCTTGGCCTGCTGACCTTCACGGTATTGATGTTCGCCATTCGCGCCCAGCGCGCGCCGGTCCGCATCGGCGTGGAATCCCTAATCGGAAGAACAGGGACAGCCAAATCGTTCAGCCACGAAGCGGGCCAGGTTCAAGTGGGAAGTGAACTGTGGAGCGCCGAAAAAGCCGACGAGTCGGAATCCATCCGTAAGGGTGATCTCATAGAAGTAGTCGAAGTACGCGGATTAAGATTGATCGTGAAAAAGAAATGATGTCATTGCGAGGGTTGAGACGCGGTAGCGTCGAAATCCCGAAGCAATCTCCTGTTTGATGATGAGATTGCTTCGCAAAAACTCGCAACGACAGGATACGCCTCACAAGGACCCTATGCCTGCCACCCCAACGAGAGACAGAGTCAAACCCGAAACAGAATCCCGCCCCCTGCGCCGCCCGGACTGGATCAAAGTGCGCGCGCCTGCAGGGGAGACCTACGAACGCCTGCAAGTACTGATGCGTTCGAAGGAATTGCACACCGTTTGTGAAGAAGCCATGTGCCCGAACCTCGGCGAATGCTGGGGAAGCGGCACCGCCACATTTTTGATGCTCGGTGATGTGTGTACTCGCACCTGCGCCTTCTGTGACATCAAACACGGCAAGCCCGCCTTATTGGATTGGGGCGAAGCTGAACGTGTGGCGCAAGCCGTGAAGTCGATGGACCTGAAACATGCGGTCATCACTTCGGTGAACCGCGATGAACGCCGTGACGGCGGCGCACCGATCTTCGCGATGGTGATTCGACGCATCCGCGAAGTGCTGCCGGGCTGTTCCATCGAAGTGTTGATCCCCGATTTCAAAGGCAGTATCGAAGCCTTGAAGATCGTCATGGACGCGCGCCCGGAAATTTTGAATCACAATGTGGAAACGGTTCCGCGTTTGTTCAAGACCGTCCAGCCGCAGGATAATTACGAATGGGCGGCGGCGACTCTTTCCAACGCGAAAAATCTTGACCCCGATGTGCTGACCAAATCGGGCATCATGCTCGGCCTCGGCGAAACCATGGACGAAGTAAAGCAAGTGATGCGCGACCAGCGTAGTTGGGGTGTGGATATTCTCACTATCGGCCAGTATTTACAGCCGAGCAAGAAACATCTTGCCATGCAGCGTTATTACACAATGGAGGAATTCGCCGAACTGCGCGATTTTGGAAAAGAGATCGGCTTTAAGTGGGTTGAGTCGAATCCGCTGGTGCGGTCTTCCTATCATGCGGCGGAGCAAGTCCGCGCGCTGAGTGTGGTGCATCGTAAGTTGTATGGGGAACCGCTGACAGTAGTGAAATAAAATCATGTGTATGAAAGTCTCCCTCGAACCCTGATTCCTGGGAGGTTTTTTTTCGATGGTTTCTTTTAAGAAATGATGAACGCAATATGACCACAGATCAATTGGCAATAGAATTCGAAAATTTTCAAGGGGAGTTGAAATCCTTCCTGCTTCGGATCACCGCCAGCGTGCAGGACGCGGAGGATATCGTTCAGGAAACCTATATCAAGGCTTCTACAAAGATCAATACCTTTCGCGGCGAATCCTCCCTGAAAACATGGGTCTTTCGGATCGGATCGAATCTCGCGATGGACCAATTGCGGTCGAGGAAGCGCTGGCCTGATACTGTGACCGATATTTGCAGGGAAGAATCGCTAAAGAATCCGCAGTTTTTTAAGGAGGCCATGAACATCCGGCAGACTTCTCCTCAGGGAAACTTTGAGATCAAGGAACATATTGCCTTCTGTTTTACTTGTGTTTCAAAAACCCTGCCGCTGGAGCAGCACCTTGCGCTGCTTTTGAAGGAAGTGTACGGGTTCAAGCTCAGGGAAATCGCCGAGATCCTGAAACAATCAGAAGCCATGGTGAAATACTACCTCCATGTGAGCCGCAATCAGATGATCGATATCTTCGACCAGCGCTGTTCGCTGATCAACAAGCAGGGAATCTGCCACCAGTGCACGGAACTGAACGGCATCTTTAATCCCAAACAAAAAGCGCAGGAAGAACTGGCAAAGATCGAAATGGCGAGGGATGCGGAGGATAAAAGCAAGGAGGAGTTATTCGACCTGCGCATGAAGATTCTGCAGGAGCTCGATCCTTTCGAGTCGGGGGCGGCGGATTTACAGCTTTACCATTTGGAGCACAACCGAAAAGTGATGGAAAAATACCTTGGGGAAACCAAGTAAACCGCCTATCATTTTTCTTCTGCGGGTCGTCTAATAAAGAAAAGGAGATGAAAAATGAACAGCATACCGACAGGAAAAGCTTCCACCCGTAAGACCATATTCAGCCGGGAGACAACCGTCCGCGCGAAGATCGAGGCGGATCCTTCTATTGTTTGGGCCTTACTCACGCACGCATCCGATTTTTCGAGATGGAATTCCACAGTGGTTTCCTTGACCGGCGAGATCAGGGAGGGCGGGACGATTGAACTCAAGTCCACGTTGGATGAAAAGCGGGTCTTCAAATTGAAAATTAAAGAGTTTATGCCCGAAAAACGCCTGGTTTGGGGCGATAATATGGGGAGTCGCGTGTACTCGCTTGAGAAAAGCATGGGGGGCACAGACTTTACAATGTCCGAAAAGATCGGCGGCCCGCTTTTCCCGTTATTCGCCAGCTTCATCCCATCTTTCGATGAATCTTTCGAACAGTTCGCTGCCGACCTGAAGAAAGAAGCGGAAAAAATCCAAAAGGCCAAAAAGTAGACGAGGAGAAAACCATGGAAAAAAGAACCAAAGACAAACCCTGGAAATTAAAAACACCTCCGCAGACATCAGAATATGAAATGTATGTGGACATGAAAGACGGGAAGGAAATAATTGTATGCACGGTCGGCACAACCGTATTGCATTATGACTATCGTTGTCTTGCAGACTTGCATGCCATGTTGAAAAAACATGGCGACTGGATGGAATTGGGCAGCAAAGACGAAAAACAGGAAACCATTGAAGGCACTGTGGAACATTGGGCGCGTTCGCCGAAAAATCCGATCGGCGGCTGGTACGGGTTGAAGAAGGGATTCAGGGGCCGCTTCGCAATGTACATCCCGCCTTTGATGGAGGCGCTGGGACTTGCAGAAGTGGAGCATAATCCGCGCAATAACAGGATGAGGGCGAAATAGATAATACGAATCCAAACTCCCGTCATAACCATGACGGGAGTTTGAGTTTTATGAATAGTTGTCTTTGGTTTGTCGATTTACAGACTTCACATACCTGTTTTTATGTGGTGTAAATGCTGTTCTGTCAAATGGTTCAACGCTGGCTAGGTAGGTGGGATGACTGGTCACAGCGAAGGTTTACATGCCATGTTGAGATCTGTCGTGTTTTCACTACTCCATATTTTCCAGCCAAAGTTTCGTATCGTCTGCTTTCACCGCCCGCTCTGCCTCGTGGATCAGCATTCTTAAGCTTTGCCTGCGTCTGAATGGGGCATTTGGCGGGAAATAGGAATTTGGTAAAGGTGTGGGCCGATTGTTCTGCGATAAATTGAAGCAAGGTGACCAATGCCGGATAAGCAGCCGCTCAGAAGCATTCAATTCATTTCCGACAACACCAAATCGCTCAGATTGTGAGCTCAACAATTCGATTGTGAAACTCATTGATCTTGGCCAATTGCACCAAACGAAACGCCCAACAATAGAGTGGCCTTTGAAGCCATTGATCAAATGCTCCCAGACGCGGGCAAAGGCGAGATATGACTGACCGGCATAGAAAGCAACGGTTTCATCTCGAATTAGATATAGATCCAGGCTTTTCCAGGATGCAGGGCATTGTTCGACGAGCAAGAATCGCTTAAGTGGCATTGCGATATTTTCAATGTTCATAGGGAGTAGTCACATCATGTTAATCGTGAAAATTGTTATTCCTCGAGCATCATTATATGCACTTTCTGAAATGAAGATTATTCCACCTGAAGCAGAAGATACGGGTTGTGAGCCTGCGGCTTCTTAATAGTTGAATAATGCGCCGGTATCATTTTGGAGTATGATTGCGCGAACATCAACACCTTGAAAGGCTTTTATGCCACAAAACAGAATCATCCTCGTCACCATCGGGGTCATGCTCAGCCTGTTCCTCGCTTCCATGGAATCGACGGTCGTTGCAACCGCCATGCCCACCATCGTCGGTCAACTCGGCGGGCTGGAACATTATTCATGGGTCTTTTCGGCCTTCATGCTCACCTCCACGACCTTTGTCCCGCTCTACGGAAAACTCTCGGATATCTATGGCCGCCGCCGAATCTATGTGATCGCGATGGCGCTCTTTTTGCTTGGCTCAGTGATGTGCGGGCTCGCGAACAGCATGACCCAGCTCATCCTTGGCCGCGCCCTGCAGGGACTCGGCGCGGGAGGCATCCAGCCGCTCGCGTTCATCCTGATCGGTGAAATGTTCAATCTGCGGCAGCGCGCCAAAATGCAGGGGCTTTTCTCCGGCGTGTGGGGCTTCTCGTCCATTGTGGGTCCGCTCCTCGGCGGCTATATCGTGGATAAATTCACCTGGCACTGGATCTTCTACATCAACATTTTGCCGGGCTTGCTTGCAGCGGCGCTGGTCGCTTTCGGATGGCAGGAGCAGGCTCAAAGTCACGAAAGACCGAAGGTGGATTACCTCGGCGCGGCATTGCTCACCTCCAGCATTGTCTCGTTATTGCTTGGGTTAATGGATTTCGGTTCCATCGGCAGCTGGTCACTGATCTCGCTCGCTGTCGTTTTATTTGCGGCATTGGTCTGGGTGGAGAGCCGCTCCGCCGACCCGATCCTGCCGCTCCCCCTGTTCCGCGACCGTCTTTTCCTCACGGCCATTACACACGGCATTTTCACGGGCTGGGCTTTGTTTGGCAGCATCTCGTACATCCCGCTTTTCGTCCAATCGGTGTTGGGCACCAGCGCCACCCAGGCCGGTATCACCATCACACCGATGTTGTTGGGATGGGTGACCGCGAGCATCATCGGCATGCGTTTGATCATGACGGTCGGCCATCGCAAGCTGGGGCTGGTCGGCACGGCGGTATTTGTAACAGGCGCGTTCCTCATGATGTGGATCGGCGCGGGTTCGAGCCAGATCGTCATGATGCTCTACGTGGCCATGATGGGCATTGGCATGGGCCTTTCCGTGCCAGCGTTTTTGGTGGCTGTGCAAACGACCATGGAACGACGCAACCTCGGCACAGCCACTTCGATGCTTCAATTCAGCCGCTTGATCGGCGGAACCTTGGGTGTGAGTGTGATGGGTGCCGCGTTGAGCATTCGCCTTGCCTCAAACCTGAGCGCCTCCGGGCTGGACCCGAGCCTGGTCGCTCAAATCCTCGATCCTTTACCTGGCGTTGAAGTGATTGTCGATGCCGGTGTGCGCCTTGCAATGGCAAATGCCATTCACCTCGTCTTCGTCATTGCCTTCGTCTCCGCCGCGCTCGGATTGGTGGCTGTCTTCTTCACCCCTCATCAGGAACTAAAAGAGAAATCCCCTTCCGTCGTCGGTTTGGATTGAAACTCCACTCGCTCCCGTGGATCAAAAGGTCAAATGAGAACCAGGTCATCGAGATATCCGAGAATGGGAATGAAATCGGGGATCAAGTCGATCGGGCTGAAGGCATAAGCCGCCACAGCGGCGGCGAAGATCCGCGCCTGCCAGGAGACTCTTGGGTCTCGACACGCAAGATACAGGGCATACACCTCAAGGTTGAGCTTTCTGGCCTGCTGTTTCCAAAGGGCGAATAGTTTATTCATCGAGGATACTGAAGGTTGTTGTATCGATCCGTCCCCATCCTTGAATGGAAAGGATGGAACTCATGGGGGCAAGTGTAATGGATATTTATTTTTTAAGAAAAGCGTACTTGTTCATGACCGATATATGCGTTATCATCATTAAGTCAGGGGTGACTCTCACCCCAAAAAACCTTATATATCTCTTAAGAGGAGAAGATATGAATAAACGTTTGTTCTTTGTTTTGCTGACGCTCACTATAGTTGCTTCATTGTTCCTGTCAGCGTGTGGCGCTGGTTCGCTTTTCCAAGCAAAACTCGGCACACCTGAACGCCCCATCAAAGTGTTGTTCGTCCCCTCCGTGGATGCGAACATCATCGTGAGCGGCGGTGAAGTAATGGCCACCGCATTGAATGAAGCCACCGGCCTGACCTTCGAAGTGACCGTCCCGACCTCCTACGCCGCCACCATCGAAGAAATGTGCGCTTCCCCAACAGACACCATGGCCTTCATCCCCGGCCTCGGGTATGCCATCGCCAGCCAGTTGTGCGGCGTGGATGTAGCCTTCAAGGCCATCCGCTTCGGATATCCCGTCTATTGGGCTGAGTATATCGTCGCCCGCGACAGTGAATTCCAGACCCTTGCCGACCTCGAAGGAGCAACCTGGGGTTATGGCGATCTGGGCTCAACCTCCGGTTACATGGTTCCCGCAGTGGAATTGGCCGAAGCTGGCATCACCCCCGGCGAACAGGTGCAGACCGGCGGCCACAACCAGACCGTCACTGCTGTATACAACGGAGAAGTTGATTTCGGCACCGTCTTCTATAGCGTTCCTTTGAACCCCGAAGGCGATCCGCTGTTCACCTATGATGACTATCTGGCAGGCACGATCACATCTCTCGAACAGTATGAAATCCCCGCTGAAGTGATCCCGAACTGCGCCCCCGATGCTGAAGGCAAGAAATTGCTCTGCGACGGTTACCGCGTTCTCGATGCCCGCGCCAACATCCGCACCGAAGCACCCGATGTGATGCAGAAGGTCCGTGTCCTCGCAGTTTCCGCCGCCATCCCGAACGACACCCTGTCCTTCGGACCCGACTTCCCCGCTGATGTTCGCGCTCAAATCGAAGAAGCTCTGCTTGCCTTCGCCGAGACCGAAGCCTGGGATACCTCCATCGGCTCCGCCGACTTCTACGGCTGGTCCGGCATTGCGCCTGCCACCGACGCCGAATATGACATGGTACGCGCCATGGTCGAAGCCACCGGCTACACACTTCCCGAATAAGCTTTAATCTCCGTAAAAAAATGTGGGGCAGGGCCAAAATCCCTGCCCCACATTTTTCATAACGATAAAAAACCAAAAGGTCTCTTTTACAATCAAAAGCGCGTACCCATTCAGGGCTTCCACCAGGTAACGCCTCGTTCTTTGCAGGGAAGACCTTTAGGGTTCAATTTCGAAAAAACACAGAATGGGGACAGATTTCTTTTATAATACCTGTGAAGTCCCTCCGCGCCGCTGCGCGCTGGCATCCTCGTTTTCAGGATATCCACTATGTTGCAGATAAAAAATCTGACCAAAATTTATGAGGGCGGCGTCAAGGCGCTCGACAACGTCAGCTTTGAAGTCCCGGAAGGCCAGTTCCTGGCAGTCATTGGCTTAAGCGGATCGGGCAAATCCACCCTGTTGCGCTGCATCAATCGTCTGATCGAACCAACCGATGGACAAATCCTTTGGAATGGCGAGGACGTCACCAAAGCCTCTCCGGAGGAAATGCGCCGCATCCGCCGCAAAATCGGCATGGTCTTCCAGCAGTTCAACCTTGTCCATCGTTCAAAAGTAATTACCAATGTATTGGCAGGCCGGTTGGGCTACATCAACCCGGCCTGGAGTTTGGTGAATCGTTTCCCGAAGGCGGATATGGAAAAAGCCATCAAACAATTGGAACGTGTGGGCATTGCCGAAAAGGCCAATGAACGCGCGGATGAGCTGAGCGGCGGGCAGCAGCAGCGTGTGGGCATTGCCCGTGCTTTGATGCAGGATCCAGAAATAATCCTGGCGGACGAACCGGTTGCCAGCCTGGACCCTGTCCTTGCGCACAGTATCATGAAACACTTGGAAGACATCAACGATAAAGACGGCGTTACGATATTATGCAGTCTGCATTTCCTTGACCTGGTCCATCGTTACGCCGACCGGGTGGTTGCCTTGAATGAGGGGAAGCTGGTCTTTGAGGGTCTGCCCAGTGAGATTGACGATCAAAAATTCAAAGACATCTATGGCCGCGATGCCGAGCGGATAGGATGAGAATGCAATGAAAGCTAATCACAACCAGAAAAAGGCCTCCCCTTGGAAATCCATACAATTGGGGCTTTCAATCCTCGCGGGCCTGCTCGTCTATGCCTACGGGTTTCAGATAACGCGGGTGGATCTGGAAGATTTGCGCAGTGAAACGCGGCAACAAAGCCTGACACGCGTGATGCGCGCGCTTGCCAAGCCCGAAATTATTGCATACGAACAGGAAGAAGAGATCATCAACTATCCGGTTTACGTGCCCTGCCCGGCAAATGGCGTCCCGTCAATACCGGAACCCAATCAGACCGGGCCGTACCTTGTGATCACCCCCGCCTGCGCCAATGCTGGCGAAACGGTGCAAGTGGAAGGGTTTAACTTCGCTCCCAACACCACCGGTCCGCTCCGCTTTATTCCCGGTAGCGACCCAACCAATGTGGTCGCGATTGGGCGCGACAACGTGGAAACCGACGATGCAGGGCACTTCGTCTTTGAAATGACTCTCCCCGAGCGTCTTAGCGATGATGTGCAATATATCCGCGCCACCCTTCGCCGTAATGTTGGCACGCCGCACCTTACAAAGACCGCGCGCGACACCTGGGAAAAAATCGTCGAGACCGTATTCATGGCCTTTCTGGCAACCACCTTCGGCACCATTCTAGCTATTCCCCTTAGCTTCATCGCCGCCCGCAACCTGATGAAGCCTGTCAAAAGCCCATTAGCCAGCATCGCCTTATCCGTTCTAGGCTGGCCAATCGGGATCGCGCTGGGCTATCTCATCGTCCGCGGGGTGGAGGGATTAAGCACGCCCTTTACGGAAAATATTGCAGTCAACCTGATCTCCATCATCCTGACGCCCATTCTGGTATGGTCGGGTATCCGTTGGGCTTTGCCACAGGAGGAAATCTCCAAACCGGCCACAGCCCTGGCATTGGGACGACTAGGCGTTTTACTCCTGACAATACTGGTCTGCTTCTTTGGTCTCTTTCAACTTGCAAGCCTTGCAAGGAACCTGGGCATGCTGGGCATATCCACGTTGGGGCCGCTTGCCTTCCTCGGCAACTTCCTGTTCCAGACCGGGGATATTGTCATCATCATAACCCCCGCGTTGGGAAGCCTGGCGGCTGGCGGAGCGTTAAGCAGTTTCATGGGCCGCTTGGGCCAGCAAACCACGGAAAAATTATCGCCCAGCGGCATGAAAATCTTCAACCTCATTTTTTCAACACTGGCCGGCGCCGTCACATTTGGGTTGATCGGGCAATTGGTGGAGTGGCTGTATCAAATCGGCCAACCCTTTTACACCCTGTGGGGGCCTGTGTTAACCGGATCCCTGTTGGGCCTTGCGCTGGCAATCTTTACCAGGGCTAAAGCTACCTTGCCCACAGGCATGGTAATCTACTACATCACACGAACTTTCCTGAACGGCCTGCGTTCCATCGAAGCGCTCGTTATGGCGATTGTATTCGTGATCGCGGTTGGCATCGGCCCATTTGCGGGCATGATGGCGCTCGGCCTGCACACCATCGTCAGCCTTGCCAAACTTTACTCGGAACAGGTTGAAAGCATCATGGCGGGCCCGCTCGAGGCCATCCAGGCCACCGGCGCGAACCGTCTGCAAACCATCATCTACGCCGTCATCCCGCAGATCGTCCCGCCCTACATTTCCTACACCATGTACCGCTGGGACATCAACGTACGCATGTCCACCATCATCGGTTTCGTGGGCGGAGGCGGTATCGGCTTCCTGCTCCAGCAAAATATCAACCTGCTCAACTACCGCGCTGCAAGCGCCCAGATGTTTGCCATTGCCATCGTAGTGGCAACAATGGACTATATCAGCTCTATCTTGCGTGAAAAGGCCATATAGTGTAACAAAAAGGACTGGCTCCTAAAAACCAGTCCTTTTTGTTTACATTTTATCGCCCTGTATTTGCATCTTATATTTTTTTATTGCGCGCCAGCCAACAAGCATTTTTTCCTTCTCGTCCCACAGGCGAAAATAAAGTGATTTCAAACTATCCCGAAAAGTAAGCGGCTCGATCTGGAAGATCGGATTCTCATTGTGGCATTCCTCCAGCTTGTAATTTGGGATCTTCGGGCTAAGGTGATGGATGTGATGAAAACCGATATTGCCCGTGAACCACTGTAAAATCTTGGGGAGTTTATAAAATGAACTGCCATCCATACCCGCTTTGAAGAATTCCCAATTCTGATGGCGTTCCCAATATGTCGGCTCGAAATTGTGCTGGACGTAAAACAACCAAACACCGGCGCCGCATGCCATGAGTAAAATGGGGATCTCGACCAACAGATAGGCCTGCCAGCCGATATGATAGATCGTCCAGCCGACAAAAGCGAATAGGGCGATGTTCGTCCAGACCACGCTGTTCTTTTCGCGTTTGCCCGCGTTCTTTTCCCAAAAGCGATGCCCGAATACAAAGACGATCAACGCGCCAACGGTGAACAGGATGAGCGGATTGCGCATCACGCGGTAGCCGATTTTTTTATACCAGGGCGCGGCAAGATATTCCTCCACTGTCATGGTATAGACGTCGCCGATGCCGCGGCGGTCCAGGTCACCGGCAGTGGCGTGGTGGATCGCATGGGAATGTTTCCAGGCAAAATAGGGAGTCCAGACCGCTACGCCGAGCAAAAGTCCCAGGCGGTTGTTTGCCAGCGGGGTCCGAAAGAATGAACCATGGCAGCAGTCATGGAAGATGATGAACATCCGCACCATGAATCCTGCCGCGGGAATGGTCAGCAGGAAGGCCAGCCAGTAGCCAACTTCAAGGCTGCGATAGGCCAGATACCATAACACGAAAAAGGGAATGACTGAGTTTAATACCTGCCATAAACTGCGCCATGTTTCCGGGTAGGCGTATCGTGAAACAATTGCCTGCCATTTTATTTTTCCAATACTCATAAGGCTCTCCATTTCTTTATCAACAACAACACCGCTTCCGTGTCGACGATACTACTTTACACCTATCATACTCTGATATTCCAAATACATCGTCACCCCGTCGATCCAATGCTGCACCCCGTCGATCCGAATCGAAGGGTCTTCGCAGATGCTGAATATTCCGCCCGCGTACTTTAATATAATTTCATCGCTGAGTTCGAAGGCACAGTCGTTATTGGGCAGCTGCCGCGCGCGTACAAAAGTGATGAAGGTGATGATCTCGCGGTCCAGCCACGCATGCTCGGCATCGGAAAGAAAAAACGCCTGGGCCAGTGCCGCCAGCCCTTTGATCTTCGTAGCTGTGGAAACGCTGCTGTTAGCCTTGTTCAACGAACGCACCTCTCCCTCAATGATCGTTTCTGCGATGTTCACGGCATATTCTCCATCAGACTTGCTGAGTTTATCCAGGCGGGCAAACAGGGCAAAGGCGTACCCATGCCAGTGATCCTCTGTCACGGGTTGTGTGACCATAAAATCATTCACTTCGCGCGCCTGTTCCAGCCAGAATTCATTGCCGGTCATTTCATGCAATTCCAAAAGCGCGGACAAACTTTCGCCCGGAAAATTAGCGGCGAAATAATCCGCATCCACCATGCCGTTGAAATGCGGGTCGAAGGAATGATAAAAACCGCCCTGCGGTTTGCGCATCGAAACAATGAAATAGCCCAAATCGATGGCGGTTGCTTGCAGGTTGTGTTCTCCAAGGATGAATCCGCGGCCGGCCTGCCAGCGTTTGTAGACCGCGTCCACCGTCAATGCCGCACCGCCAAGTGGACAGCCTCCATTCGTATACAGGCAGGTGCCCGTAAAATTTTGCGGGTCACTGATCAGATTCTCAAGATAATGGCCGAGGGCGCGGTCTCCCGCCTCACAATATTTTGAGTCGCCGGAAATGCGGCACACAGTAAAAAGCGAACCAGCCCCCGAAATCAGGCGAATTTCGGAAGGTGTATATGAACGTTCGCCGGTCAAAAAATCGACCTGGTAAGAAAGCTGGCCGTTCACCAGTTGCTGGCGAACGAGATAATCACCGGCGGCAATGATCGAATCCCGGAGCGGGCTGTCTTCGACCGCGATCGTTTCAGGCACAAGCGCTGGAGTAAATGTTGGCGTCGACGGCAGGCTCGAAACAGGTGTCGCAATTTCAGAAGGTCGGCTGCCCTGCGTCCAAAAAAAAGTTGTGCCTGCCAAAGCAAGCACGCTCACAACGATAAGGACGATTTTTTTCGGCATATGGTTTCAGCTAACTTTCCCCATCAATTCCTGCAAAGACAGATCCGCCAGCGACGCAACCGTCAGGTCGCCGCTGACACCCATCTTTGCAGTCAATGGATTTGGAACAGCCACCACGAAGATCTTTGCCCGGCGCGCCGCTTCCACACCATTGAGCGAATCTTCGAAGACCACCGCCTCCGTATTCCGGACCTTGAGCATATCCAGCGCCTTCAGGTAGATATCCGGGTTGGGCTTTGTCCTGCCGGGCGGAACATCTTCCTGGCAAATAATATGCTTGAAGTAATGAAAGATGCCGAGTCTCTTTGCATGGGCATCCACCCAGGAATGCGGCGAGCTGGAACCGATGACAACTTGAATCCCCTGCTCGCGTGCCTGTTCGATCATGTTGATCACGCCCGGCATAACCGGGCTGGCATGGATGAGCATGTCTGATTCTCTTCGGTAGCGGGTGCGCATTGAAACAGGATCCAGCCGTCCCGACGAGAGAAGCGAGAGATGTTCGGCGGCATCAAAAGTCGAGATGCCGTATCCGCCGATGGTCTTTTCCCACTCATGTACCGGCAGGTTGAATCCATGCTCGCGATAAATGGACTGCCATACCAAAACCTCAGGCGTCTCGGTATCGAGGATGAGCCCGTCGAAATCAAAGATAAGTGCTTTTACCGATTGCAGCATAATTTATCAAGCTTTCTGGAAGAAAGGAGTAATAACATAATTCCCGTTTGGTTATTCAGGCGGAACGATATTTCATTTACGGAAACCGCCTTACAAATTCGGAGAGCGCTTCCCAAACTTTTATTTCCTTTAAATTTTTTGTGCCGATCACCTCGAGCACGGAAACAAGAGCTGTTTTCATCTCCACATATTCGCGCTGGGCATCGGAGACCGTGCCAAAAAAACGGGTGTGATCCATCCATCCGTAGAGGTTGCAGGAGACGGAGATATATCCGCTGCCGCGTTTCAATATGATGCGCGCGCCGCCCGGATGTTCGTCGTCGCGCAGGATCACGCCGCCTTCGGCGCTGATCTTGCCAATACTGCGGCCGTCATCGAAGGCAAACCAATTACTCATCCACATCCATCCTGCTCATGTTCGATGGCTGGACCCCCACATTCGGGTGAACAGCAAGTGCGGCCTGACCATTCTTTGCCAATCGCGCAAGGTGCTTCACCATCACCGCCTGCCGCGCAGTTGCCTTTGCGCCCAGGTCTTCCAGCGCCGGCTCGAGCCAGGCCTGGTAGGAACGCACGTTCAAGTAAACGGGTCGTCCGCGGCGGTCCAACAGGTTCGTTACAAGCGAGTTGATTTTGTCACTGACGTTTTCTTCCTCGGGATGGATGAGCGGGGTCAGCACAATGCCGTACATACCGGCCGACACATTTGCAAAACACTTTGCCGATGGATGCACAAACCCAACCACACGATTTGGCGCCGGTTCAATGGGATGCAGCAACTGCGGCACGATTTGATAATGAAGGCTCTGCACCGCAGGCAGATCAATGGATTGCAGGCGCCTCCATCCCCCGCCGTGACCGGTTTCGGTTTTCTCCAGCTGACTCACATCCCAAACCCTTTGCCATGCATAGACGGAGAAGCCTGCCATCCGCAGGGCCGGGAAAACTTCGCTGGTTTCATCCACTTCCGCAATGACATGAAACGCCTGCCATTCGCCGGCCTGCCCGGAGAGATGCTCGATCAACGCGGGCAGCTGCGGGTCATTCAATTGAGAGGATGGTGCAAGGTATAACAACTTCGCGAAGGTATCGCCGCGTGTGTGAATAATACCCCCCAGCAAAGCGGACTCGCCGCTGTTGTCAATTGCCGCGTACAAATGCCGAGCCGGGTTGATGTATGCCAGCAGCCCCATGGCTCCCAACGGATGACCACGCGTGAGGGCACGCGCGCTATCGAGGGTCAACACATCATTTCGATAACGTGCAATGGTGGGAATATCGAGCAGGTCGAGAGAGCGAATGGTCATATTGAAAAAAAAGACCCTAAAGGTTTTTGTGATTAATCGTAACCACAATTAATTGAAGAAACCTTTAGGGTCTCGTTATTAACTTGCGAGAGAAATAAAATACTCGTGAAAGCGTGTATCGCCTGTCAACTCCGGATGGAAGGAGGTTGCCAGCAAATGGCCTTCCTGTGCAGCCACAATGCGGCCATCTTCCAAGGAGGAAAGCACCCTCGCTTTTCCGTGAACCGATTCGATAATGGGCGCTCGGATGAATACCGCATGATAGGGATGCTTTGTACCGGTGGCTTTGAACAACTCATCGATTTCAAGATCGGTCTCGAACGAATCCACCTGCCGCCCAAACGCATTGCGCTGGACTTTAATATCCATCAACCCCAGCAGGGGCTGGTCACGCCCGATATCCTTGGAAAGAAAGATCGCGCCGGCACAGGTTCCCCATACGGCATGGCTTTTTCCAAATTCCTGCAATGGTTCCATCAAACCATACGCCACTGCCAGTTTTCCAAACGTGGTGGATTCACCGCCGGGCATGATCAACCCGTCCAACCCATCAAGGTGTTTCGGCAAACGCACTTCCGCCGTCTCCACGCCGATTCGTTTCAGCATGGAGATATGTTCCGCAAAATCGCCTTGCAAGGCGAGGACTCCAATTTTCATAGTTTATTTTTGGCTGTTAGCAATTAGCCATTCACTATCAGTTAATAGCTAATCGCTAAATGTGAATTACCAACCACGTACCGCGAGTTTTTCACTTTCGGGCATATGCGCGGCATTGCGTCCCACCATCGCCTCGCCGAGGTTCTTGCTCACCTCCGCAAGAATGGAGGCATCCTGATAATGGGTCACCGATTTGACGATGGCCGCAGCGCGTTTGGCCGGGTCGCCGGATTTGAAAATACCGGAACCGACGAACACACCATCCACGCCGAGCTGCATCATCAACGCCGCATCGGCAGGCGTAGCGACTCCGCCCGCCGCAAAGTTGACCACGGGCATGCGGCCAAGTTCCTTGGTCTCCTTCACCCATTCATACGGCGCGCCATTGTTCCTGGCAAAGGTCATCAACTCTTCCTCATTCATGGTTTGCAGTTGCTTGATCGAACCGATCACACTGCGCGCATGGCGCACTGCTTCCACCACATCGCCGGTCCCAGCCTCACCCTTCGTGCGGATCATCGCAGCGCCTTCGCCAATGCGGCGTAATGCTTCACCAATATTGCGGCAGCCGCAAACAAACGGAACTTTGAAATTGTGCTTCAAGATATGATGTTCTTCATCCGCGGGCGTCAGCACTTCAGACTCATCGATATAATCCACACCGATGGCTTCCAAAATCTGCGCTTCCACAAAGTGACCAATGCGGCACTTCGCCATCACCGGAATGCTGACCGCATCCATGATCTTCAGGATCATATCGGGGTCAGACATGCGCGCCACGCCGCCATCCGCGCGAATATCGGCGGGCACGCGCTCCAACGCCATCACAGCGCATGCGCCTGCATCTTCTGCGATCCTGGCCTGCTCGGCATTCACCACATCCATGATGACGCCGCCTTTGAGCATCTGCGCTAAACCTTTTTTCTCAGTCCATGTACCAGTCTTTGCTTCCATTTTTATATACTCCTTTATTGATTGCAAATAAATTCTACCATGCAGATTATCTTAATATGATAAGAGGACTGTAAACACCAAACGCCTCTTTCGTAACTGAAAGTTGACTCTGCGAATCAGGCATAGTCCAATCTGAAGCAGCGGAGGGTCAACGCTTCGAGGGGGCTTGACAAAATCAATTAAATAGTTACAATTAGTACAATGATACATTTAGTACAATAGAAAGGTTACTTATGACCGAGAAAAAACTCACGCTCCAGCTTGATTTTCGTTCCGGCTTACCCATCTATACCCAGATCGTTAATCAGATCCAAAGCCAATTGGCGAACGGCATTCTCGCACCCGGCGATCAGCTGCCTACGGTCCGCGCGCTGGCTTCGGAGTTGAGGGTTAACTTCAATACGGTTGCACGTGCTTATCGTATATTGGATGAAGCAAGGATCATATCCACACAGCAAGGGCGCGGCACGTACATCACTGAGATCCCGCCCCCGGAAGTTAGTGAAAAGTTGAGGAATGAATCGCTGGCCGCACTTACAAATCGATTCATCAGTGAGGCGTTTCGGTTGGGTTTCTCAGAGCGCGAAATCAGCCAAATGGTGAGAGACAGCCTCAAGTCGTGGAAAGAAGCGAATGTCAAAGAGAATGAAAAGTAACGAACCCAGGAGAATGAAAATGAACACAAGATTTCAAAAATCAGCAATTAACAAGAAAAAAGACGACCAACACATCCCGCCGATCGCAGGTACACTTTTTGGCGTATTCCTTGTCATAGCAACGTTGGGCGCCATACTTGGTGGAGGAAAATATCCCGATGCAGTGCTGGGCGGTTGGGTATTGGTTTGGATGTTGATCGGCATCTATTTGCTTTTCGCGGTGAAGGTCGCGTCGCAATGGGAAAAGGTTATTGTGCTGAGGCTTGGTAAATTCGTGGGGTTGAAAGGCCCAGGCTTGTTCTGGATCATTCCAATTGTCGACAGCGCCAATACATGGATCGATCATCGTGTAATGGTCACGCCGTTTGCCGCGCAGAAAACACTGACAAAAGACACTGTGCCCGTGGACGTAGACGCGGTGTTGTTTTGGGTCGTGTGGGATGCTGAAAAAGCCGCGCTCGAAGTGGAAAATTACCGCGCCGCCGTGGACTGGGCCGCTCAAACAGCCCTGCGCGATATCATCGGCAAAAAGATGCTCGCTGATATTCTGGTTGGCCGAAGCGCAATTGATAAAGAGTTGCAGGCGGTGATCGATGAACGCACGACGCCTTGGGGAGTCACTGTGCAATCCGTGGAAATCCGCGACATTGTCATCCCACAGGATTTGGAAGATGCCATGTCCCGCCAGGCGCAGGCTGAACGTGAACGCCAGGCACGCGTGATCCTTGGTGAATCTGAAAAGCAGATTGCCGCTTCCTTCGCAGAGGCTTCACAGGCGTACATCAATAATCCTACAGCGTTGCACTTGCGTGCGATGAATATGCTCTTTGAAGGTCTGAAGGAAAAAGGCGCGCTTGTGATCGTCCCATCTTCCGCGGTGGACACGATGAATCTCGGCGGCTTGAGCGGTATGGTTTCGCTTGCCCAGAATAACCTGCCGAAGGAACCATAACTTTGGCAGGGATAAACCCCGCCCCCACAATGCCGTTTCACGTGAAACGGCGTAGAAAGGAAACAGAATGACTACCAAACTCACATCCGTTATTGTATTGACCCTGATTGCCATTGCATTGATCGCCGGCCTGGCACTTTGGAATCAACTCCCCGATCTAATGGCATCTCATTGGAACATCAACAATCAGGTGGATGGCTATATGCCCAAATTCTGGGGCGTGTTCCTGATGCCGCTCATAACGCTTGGAATGCTTGTATTATTCCTTGTGATCCCTGGCATTGACCCGCTGAAGGCAAATATTGCGCAGTTCCGCGAAACCTTCAATGTTTTCATTGTACTGATCGTAGCCTTCATGCTCTACACCCACGGGCTGACGCTGGCATGGAGCCTCGGATATCAAGGTTTCAAGATGAGCGCCGCCATGCTGCCATTTATGGGCGTCCTGTTCATTGCCATTGGGTATTTACTGAAAAAAGCAAGGCGTAATTTCTTCATTGGGATTCGGACTCCTTGGACTCTTTCCAGCGACTCGGTCTGGGACAAGACGCATCAACTCGGCTCAGTCTTGTTCATGATTTCAGGAGCAATTACCCTCCTTGGAGGATTACTGGGCGGTGTTGCAGCCTTCTGGTTCACCTTTGTTCCACTGATTGGTTCTACGCTGTTATTAGTGGTCTACTCGTATGTGCTATACAGGAATGAGACAAATTTGTAATTCGTAAAGCATGACCCGTAAAACAGACAGATCATGCATTTTTGTTTCACGTGAAACGAAAGGAAAAATCATGAACAATGAAATGTCAAAATGGGAATACCGCGTACAAACGGTTGGAGCATTTTGGTCCGGGGTAAAGGCAGAGGAATTGGAACAACTGCTCAACGACTGGGGAGAGGAAGGTTGGGAAGTCGTTTCCACGCACATTATTGAGAACGCGAACAAGATCAACGTAATCGCAAAGCGCCCGCTAACCCGCGAGACGATCCGACGGCGTTCAATGCCGTCAGTTTAAGTTGGAGTAAAAATGTTTGATAGAAAATCTCTTTCAAGGTTTCTGGGTATTACATTCCTAATTTCATGGCCCCTGTTCGTCGCTCCGCTTGCCCTCGGCGAAATGGATGCGGTCACAAAACAACTGACAACGCAAGGGTTATGGGCGCTTGCCATGTGGGGTCCTGGCATAGCAGCCATCATCACAACTTTATTCGTTGCAAAAAAACCGTTCAGCAGCCTGAAATTGAACACATTAGGGCCAAAGCGTTTTTATCTTTGGGCATGGTTCCTGCCTGTTGTATTAACCATCGTTGGCGGACTGTTGACCCTCTTATTTGGCATCGCAAAATTGGATATGAATTTCACCATGATCCGCGAAGCAATGGCCTCTGCCCCTGGTGGCGGTGGAGTTCCGGCAGGATTGATTGTGTTGATCCAAATTCTATTTGCCATCGTCCTGGCGCCATTCATCAATGTTTTGTTCGCACTTGGCGAGGAATTGGGCTGGCGTGGATTTCTTCTTCCTAATTTGATGCCACTTGGCCAATGGAAAGCTATTTTAATCAGCGGCGCCATTTGGGGAATTTGGCATGCTCCTGCCATCATGCAGGGACATAACTACCCAGGCTATCCGGTCCTTGGCGTGTTTATGATGATAATTTTTTGTATATTGCTTGGCACAATCTTTTCGTGGATGTATTTGAATACAAAGAGTCCCTGGGTGGCAGCGTTGGCGCATGGATCTGTCAATGCAGTTGCCGGGCTGCCGATCCTTTTCTTTCAACCGGATTTCAACATGGCATTTGGAGGAACGATTGCAACACCACCTGCATGGATCGGAATGATTTTATTCATCGGATGGTTGGTGTGGACAAAACGACTCCCGTTGCAGAGTCAAGTGGAGGAAACAGGAGCAGGCGTCGGGTAGAAAGAGGCGGAACCAAATAGAACATATGTTCTGTTTTATAGGTCGATAAAAATAGGCGGCGACAAATCGCCCGTTTTTATACCAGTTGTGCCGGTGATGATCTATTGTTTTTTTGGGTTCGCTTTTATTAACCCGTCTTTTACAAAAAAAGCAACAGCGCGGCTTTTGTTCGCATCCATAATCAAATCCATATGATGATTGGGACGATAATCGCTGACAGCGATCAGGCGCAGGGATTCAAGAACGCGCGGATTTTCTACTGGGACGAATTCTTCAAGATGATTCGGCGTGGCATAGAAAAAATCCCTGTTGAAGATGGAGTCGGCGTCATCCAAAAAAACGGCGACGGGATAAATTTGCGCCTCCATCAAATCCTGAAAGAAATGGGTTCCGAAAGACGGTTCAGGTGATGCGCCAATGGCTTCGCCCGCAAGTTCAACCAGCGCGCGGGCGTTATAGATATCGCTGTATGAAACGTGGACTCCAAGATCAGGCGTGGACGTGCCCCAGCGGCCGGGACCTACTGCGATAAATGTTTGGCCCATCAAGGCCGCATTGAGCCGCCCAATCGTCCTCTCAAGCTGGGAGCGTTCGGCCTGGGAGGTGAGATTGAAATATCCCTCGGAAGGAACGAATAGAATATAACGAATATTTTGCACCACACCCTGTGGAACCATGCGTTGCGTGGAGAAGACGATATCTTCATTTCGCAATTCAATCGGGATTTGCACTTCATTGGATTCCTGAATATGGCTTTGCGGACGGCACTGCAATAGGGTGATGCGGACATTTGGGCGCTGTTCATCGGGATTGAGAATTTCGACCGTAAATTCGGTATCCACGGGCGAGTCGTAATGGTTTTCTAATAATTTCAACGCCTCTCGAATATTCGCCGCAAAGGATGTGCGGGACAGCAAGCCGTCAAAGGTAATGACCATTTTTTCCGGCGATGCAAGCTTGGAACGGATCGTGGCCAGATAGTTGTCTTCTTCCACCTGGGCAATGTAACGGATCGGGTCGTAATCAGCATGGATGATCTCGCGGACGGGAACGGTCGTGAAGGTGTTGCTTTCGAGGTCGATCACGTCCACGTTGTGTTGGGAATAACGCTTCGTTGTGCGGACATCGGACGAGGATTGCAAACTCGGATGGCTGAGCGCAACGAGGCGCGGATAATCATCTGCCACCAAGTCTACGGCGCGGGTGCCCAGTCCCCACACGAGGCGCAGAAAGCCATCCTCTTGTTTGATCTGCGGCGACCAGCGGTATAAATTGCGGCTGAATGCGACTCCCGCCGCCTGCGGGAAGTAATACCGCCCGACCTTTTTACCTTCCACAAATTGAATGAGGATGCCGATGCGTTCATCGTAATCGGCCAGTTCCTTCAGGTGACGATAAAGCAGCGCATCGGGGTCCATGACGCTGGCATAAATCCTCGAAATGGCATTGGTCAACGCGGACAGTTTTTCATCCGCCGTCCCTTGATTCGGCAGGAAGATACTTTCATATTTTCCAGCAAAGGATGTGCCAAAGTTATCCTCGAGCAGGCTGGAAGAGCGGACGATCAGAGGCGTGTTGCCGGCTTCCGTCAAAATCTCATCGAGGCGTTCGATGATCTCGGAGGGGAACTGTCCTTTCAAAAAATCCCCGCACAGTGTGGGGTAATCAGCCCTCATCTGCTCCTCGGTTTTATATTTTTGGTCGTTCCAATGCACCAGCCCATTGAAGGTCAGAAAGTTGTAAAAAACATCCGAGCCAAGGTAATAGGAAACGGGGATTCTAAAACTGTCACGGATTTCCGGCGGGGCGGTTTCCTTAATTATGCGCATGGCCAGCAACATGCCCGCCGCTTTCCCGCCAATCTTTCCACCGCCGATCTTGCGCCTGCGGATCTCCTGCAAATCCCCCACGGTGAACCACTGGCGTGCCATCTTGATGTATTTCAACTGGTCGCTGACCATGGTGCGGATGAGCACTACGATGATTTCCTTCAACCGCGCTTCATATTTTTTTCTTTCCTGCGGCGGCATGGACTCAATGATTTCCGCCTGTTCAAAGAGCAGTTCGCGCGGAGCCAGTTCGGGGTTGAACCAGATGAAGTCGGAATCAACACTGCCGCGTTCGGTCAACACCTCGCGGACCACATTCTCGAACTCGGCATACGGCAGGTTGTAGGCAAAATAAAAATCGGTAAGCGAGTCGCGCACGCGGGCAAGACGCGTCTCCCACACATCGGTCTTCTCCTCTACATACGGATTATGAAGCCCCTCGCGCTGCTGCGTCTCGACCGCCTTAACCCGCGCCTCTTCATCAAACGTGGCCTTCGTAATGATGCCGCGTGTAAATAACGCCTTCCGCATCTGGTGACGGATTCGCGAGCTGAGGATGGGATATTGACTGAGCGCCAGTAATATCTTGATCACATTGTCCATGGAAATGCTGGGGAAGGTCATATATCACCTGTTCGTTTTTTGTACACGGACCTCACGGAATATCACTGCTGTTCCTAAAAATTCCGTCCGATCCGTTAAATCCGTGCACAAAAGCGTTGTCGCAATGATAACAAAAAATCCGCCAGGCATCTGCTCTGGCGGATTTGTCTTGAAAATGATTATCCCAAATGCATCGGCATAATGACATGCAGGAAATTATCGTCGCCCACCGGACGGACAACGCCGGGCGCATTTGCAGCGGACGTCTCCAGCGCAACGTTCGGAGTCTTGATCACTTCCAACGCCTCGCGCAGGAATTTGACATTGAACGCGATCAACACGCTGCCTCCGTCCACCGTGGCTTCGACGATGGTCTCATTCTTGCCGGTCTCTTCAGAGGTGGCGGAAATTTCAACTTCACTGGGCTGCATCTCGCCTTTGGATTCCTTGATATCCAAACGCGCCACATTCGAACCTTCGCGCGCGAAAATCTCCGCCTGTTTACAGGCTTTCAACAACGAAGCTGTGGATACAAGTGTTCGGGATTTGTAATTGCGCGGGATGATCTGATGATAATCGGGGAAGGTTCCGTCGATCAACTGCGAAACGACTTCCACATCCTTCACGCGGAAGAGAACCTGTCCGCGGTTTTTTGGCACCACCATGTAAATAGGTTCCTCGCCGTCACTGGCGACCCGCGCCAGCTCGTTCAACGCGCGCGCAGGAATAATGACATTGATCGGCTGGGAAACGCTTTGTGAAAGCTGCGCCTTGCGCACCGAAAGGCGGAAGCCGTCCGCCGCGGCCATCGTCACCTTGTCTTTTTCCACATTCATCAGCACCCCCATCAACACCGGGCGGGCTTCATCCGTCGAAGCGGCAAACGCCACCTGGTGGATCATCTCTTTGAAATCCGCCACGTTTAATTGCACGGCATCCTTCATTTCCGGTGTGGGCAGGGGCGGGAATTCCTGCGCATCGATGCACTTGATGTCGTTATTCGAAGCGCCGCCCTTCACGTGCAGGTTCTGTGTTTTCAAGTCGAGGGTCAACTGCACCTGGTCGCTTGGCATCGAACTCACCAGGTCAGAGAAGGTGCGAGAAGGCACGGTGGTCGAGCCGTCTTCATCGATGCGCGCCGCGATCCAGCAGGTAATACCCAATTCAAGATTGGTTGCAGAAAGCCTCAAGCGGCCTTCATCGGTCGCAATTAAAATATTCGATAAAACGGGAAGGGTACTGCGTGGCGACACAGCGCGTGACACCACGCTCAAACCGCGCGCAAGATTTTCTTGAAGGACAGTGACTTTCATGGTGTTCGCCCTCGGTTTCCTTTGAATAATTTTCAAAAGTATATCATTAAGTTTGCAGAGAGTGCGTCGCACCAGACTTAATTGGATTCTTCAACCGAAAAGACTCGGCCTGTTAACAGAAAAATCCCACCCGTCTAGTGCGACGCACCCAGTAACTAGAACCCAGTCACCATAGAAACACCGAATGCGATTAACCCGAAAAGTAACTGACAGGCAAACAGCGCGGCGAACACATACGCCACATACGTCCATACCGAGGTGGCCCGGCTTGCGGATTGCGGGCGGAGCTCCTGCCCTTCGGCCAAGGCCTTCGCTGAATCAGCCGCCTGCCCAAAATCATTCAGCCAGAAAATGGCCGTCGCTTCATCCGGGACGATAAGCCTGCTCCCGCCAAAGGACCGAATCCACGCCGACACATTCTCCGGCGGATTCACTGACAGCGAACCCGGTAACACCATGGCATCTGCTTTTATGCCGGCAGGAATTCCATCTTTGACATTCACCACATTCACAGGGATCTTCGGCGCGCGCTTGGCAAAGGCGGCTTTCACGGCCTCCCCAAATTTGCCGTCGCTATTATCCAATACCACAAGCTTGAAACCTTCCTGTTTGGATTCCAACACATCAGCCCGCGCAGCGCCATCCTTCCGCAAAGCGGACAGGTGATACAACAGCAGCACCCCGAACAATATCAATGCCTGTAACCTGTTGAGAATGGAATTAGAAAAATCGCCTGTTTCGCCGCCGAGGGCGGTATTGATCAGGGTAAAAATCAAACCGCCAGCCGCAACCATGCCGCCGATGACGGAAATGAATAACACGATATATAAATATGTTTTGCGGATGATCGAACGCCGGGCGTGGTCTCCAACGGAACCTTCTTCAAGCGCTTCGGCCTGCATGGGGCGCCAGGTCATCAACCAGAGCGGGAGTCCCACAACAAGGGCTGCCAATGCGCCAGAAACAGGAGAGGCGAAGCCGCCGCTGCTTAAGTAGGTTTTGGCTGTGGCCAGGTCGATGATGACCGAAAACAGAGATTCGACCGCAAAGAAGGTTGCCCCCAAACCGAGGAAGGAAAGGATGTAGCGATACAATCTTTGCTTGCCCGCGCGGCGCGGAGAGTCTTTGTCAAATGCGAATTGACGGCTAAGCCAGTTTCCAAAATATGCCCAGATGACCCCGAACGGCAGGCCAATGGAAATGGGACCGCCAATATCCTGCACGAACTCTGTGAGACTTTTGCCATCGCCAAAGGCATACATCAGGATCATGTAGATCAAACTGCCGCCGGCCGTCAGCACCACGATCACGCCGCTGAGAGAGAGTAGGTAGAGAATGCCGAGGCGTAGATAAGATTCTCTTTCAGCAGGATCAGGCAAAACGTCCTGCAAGATGCGCCACGCAAAGAACCAAATGGGAGAACCGATCACGAGCAACGCAATCGCATTTACCACGGTTTCGCGCCCAATCATCCCAAGGACATTTTCTGTGGACAATGTGAAGGCGTAATCCAACGCCTGTTGTGCGCCGAAGACCACCATGAGCAGGCCGTAAAGCATCCAGATAAAACGGTACAGGCGGCGGATTTCGGAAAAGTTTTCAGTTTCGGTTAACGTGTGCCATTCCGCTTTGAGGATATTCCAGAAGTAAGCGGCGAGCAGCAGGTTGATGACGATGGCGATCAGATTATCAACCCAGGTTTGTGTGCCGCCGACAATGGCGCGGTAGGCGTACAGATTTGCAGCGGAGAGGAACGTGCGGTCGATCAGCGCGAGCAAATTTTGCACGGCGGGAATCAGCGTGCCAAGCAATATTCCGTAGAAAAATATCGCGCGGACACTGGCTGTCTTTTCCTCGTCATCCTTTGCAGAAACACGCTGCGCCCACAGCCAGTGCACCAAAAAAATAGGCACTCCGACAAGGATGAGCGACAGAGCCTGCGCCAGTGTGGATGCGCTATCCACCACTTTGCCGGCATTGAAGATAGAACGCAGCAGGCTGATGATGCCCCACAGCACCACTTCAACACTGATGGCGGCCACGGCGTAAAAGTAAAGTCGTCTAATGGTTTTCATGGTTTACACTCCGTCATTGCGAGGAACGCTATTGTTCTTCCCTGTACCGAATGCAGGGCGGTGCGCGACGAAGCAATGACATAACTATTACGGCTTGTACAGTTCCTGGTACCAGTTGTAATCCCAGAAATTATAGGGCATGGAATTCAACTTCCAATCGCCGTTCTGCTTCACCAGCAAAGCGCGGTCCTCGCTGGAATAGCGGCTGGAGAATGGGTCGGTATTGGAATAATAGATGGCCAGGGTAACCACCGCTTCGTCCTCATTGATTTCCACCGCTCCAACATCCACACCTACATCACCGGGGTTGACCATACCATTAAAAAAGGATTGACGGAATTCTTCATAAGTGGGTTTGTGCTCGATATCCGCCAGGTAGCCGTAGGCTTTCTGGTAATCCTTGTTCAAGACAGCCAGCACATAGTTATGGACTACGCCATCGGGTGTGGTATCTGCAACATACTCGCGCTTGTCCTGCCGCGTGAAGAAAAGTCCCAGCGCCAGCAGGATGAGCACGCCGATCCCGATCAAAATGCCAGTCAGAAATTTATCCTGTTTCATAAAGCACCTCCGTTTGTCATATTAACTGTACCTCAAAAAAGACTGAAATGTTCACCCGAAAGTTCCATGAAGCAGGCCCTCCCCTGGAAGGTTTTGCCCGTAACTAACTCACGGTATACTTGCCCCATCTTTTTTCCAGGAGATCATCCATGACCGTTTCCGCAACCCGCTGGGATATGACAAACGTCTATCCATCGCTTGATTCAAAGGAATTCAAGAACGCCCTCAAGAAATACAAGTCCGCGCTGGATGAAATGGAAGTATTCTTCAAGAAAGCCAGCAAGGAGGATTCAAAGACCGAGCCGAAGAAACTCGGCAAACTGCTTGGTGAATCGGTGGACCGCTTCAACGCGCTTTTTGAACTTTCAGGCACCATCCAACCCTACATCTATTCTTTCGTTACCACCGACTCCCGCAACCAGGAGGCCATGCGCATCCTCTCGGAGTTCGAGCAAATTTCGGTGCGGGCCAGCGTGCTCAACACCAAATTCCAGGCCTGGGTGGGGACGTTGGGCAAGGCCGCCGTCAAAAAAGCCGCAAAGACAAACGACTCTGCCAAAGTGCATGAATTCGCCCTCAACGAAGCCGTGGAACAATCCAAATATTTGATGAGTGAAGCCGAGGAAGTGCTCGCCGCAGAACTGACCTTGAGCGGGGGCAACGCCTTTGGCAAATTGCAAGGGACAGTGACCTCGCAAATGACCGTGGACTTTGAACTGGACGGCAAGGCGCAGAAAATGCCCATGCCAGCCCTCATCAACCTGCGCTCGCATCCCGACGAAGCCACCCGCCGCCGCGGATACGAAGCGGAGAATGCGGCCTGGGAGGGAGTCAAGGAACCATTGGCGGCCTGCATGAACGGGGTCAAGGGAGAGACGCTCATCCTCGATAAAAAACGCGGACGTGAAGATGCCGTCCACGCCTCGCTCGATTTCGCCCGCATCGACCGCGCCACCCTCGATGCCATGCTCGGCGCGATGGAAGATTCATTCCCGATGTTCCAGAAATATTTCAAGCACAAAGCCAAACTCATCGGCAAGGACAAACTGGCATGGTGGGATCTCTTCGCCCCGATGGGCAGGACCGATAAAGTCTATTCATGGGACGAAGCCCGCGATTTCATCGTCACCAACTTCAACAAGTTCTCGCCTGAACTTGGCACCTTTGCCAAACGCGCCTTCGACAATAACTGGATCGATGCCGAACAGCGCGAAGGCAAGCGCGGCGGCGCATTTTGCATGGGCGTTTCCAGGGTAAAGGAAAGCCGCATTCTCGCAAACTTTGACGGCTCGCTGGATCAGGTTGGCACGCTGGCACATGAGCTGGGACATGCCTTTCACAACGAATGTGCCTATCAGGCCAATAAAACCGAATTACAGCAAGCTACACCCATGACGCTGGCCGAAACAGCCTCCATCATGTGCGAGACAATCGTCACTGAAGCAGTGTTGGAACAGGTTACCGATCCGCAGGAAATTCTGGCTGTGCTCGAAGCACAGATGAATAACGCTTCTCAGGTGGTTGTGGATATTTATTCCCGCTATCTCTTCGAGAAGGAAGTCTTCGAACGCCGCGCAAAATCCGAACTTTCAGCCGACGACCTCAACGACATCATGGAACGCGCGCAAAAAGCTTCCTACGGCGAAGGTCTGGATGAAAAGTACCTGCAAAAATTCATGTGGACGTGGAAGCCTCACTACTATTCCAGCGGCTTCTCCTTCTATAATTATCCCTACACGTTCGGCCTGCTCTTCGCTACCGGCCTGTATGCCATCTACCAAAAACGCGGCGCGGATTTTGTCCCTGCGTACAAGGCACTGCTCGCCTCCACCGGTGAAGCCCGCGCAGCCGACCTGGCTGATAAATTCGGCATCAACATCCGTACCAAAAAATTCTGGGCCGACAGCCTCGCCATCATTGGCAAACGTGTGGATCGGTATTGCCAGTTGTAAAAGAGCGTCTGAAAAGTAGGGACACAGCGAAACAATTTATAGTCAAAATCATGGATCAACTCGCTGTGTCCCTATGGTTAAATCTTTCAAGGAGAGAGATGAAAAAATATAAACTACTCCTGGCATTTTCAATTCTTACACTTGCCGCCCTCGCCTGCAACTCATTTTTACCGCAGGCAACTCCCACTGCCATCCCGACCCAGCCGCAAAACCAAAACGGCAATGCTCCGCAAACCGAGGATCAAGTCCCGCGCATAAGCGTGAAAGATGCCAAAGCCGCATTGGACTCCGGGCAAGCCATCCTTGTGGATGTGCGAAGCGCAGACTCTTACAAGTCGGCCCACGCCGCCGGAGCGATCTCGATTCCCCTGGAAAATTTCGAGACCAACATTGGCAGCCTTTCACTCGAAAAAGACAAGTGGATCATCACCTACTGTACCTGACCGAACGAACATACGAGCGCCCGTGCGGCGTTCCTCCTCCTGCAAAACGGATACACAAAAGCGGAAGCTCTTCTCGGCGGACTGGCTGCCTGGAGCGATGCTGGATATCCCCTCGAACCATGAAAATCCTATCGATTGACCACATTCAGATTGCGATGCCTACGGGCGAAGAGGATAAGGCTCGCGCTTTTTACGTTAACCTGCTGGGCTTTACCGAAATTCCTAAACCCGCTGAGTTGGTCAAACGCGGCGGAGTCTGGTTTGAATCAGAATCCGTGCGGCTACACCTAGGCATTGAAACTGATTTTCGATCCGCACGCAAGGCACATCCTACTTTTATAGTCGACGACTTGATGGGATTTGTCTCAAAAACCCAAAAGGCTGGTTATGAAACCGATACATCCCAACCTCCTCTTGACGGATACATTCGTGCGCATATTTTTGATCCGTTTGGGAATCGAATTGAACTGATGGAAAAACAATGACAAACCCGCCTCTTCTCTCACTCTGGCCTGATTCTGAGCCACAGACACGGTCGGCGCTATGAATGAAAAGTAAAGCGTAAAACGTGAAGTATAAAACAGCGGCTTGCCAAAAAAGCAAGCCGCTGTTTTTATCGTCCATCGTCAACGGTCTATCGTCTGTACTTACGAAAAGGCCTGTAACCCCGTTTGTGCTCTTCCCAAGATCAACGCATGAATGTCGTGCGTGCCTTCATAAGTGTTGACCGCTTCCAGATTCATCACGTGCCGAATGACATGATATTCATCCGAAACACCATTGCCTCCGTGCATATCGCGTGAGTGACGCGCGATCTCCAGCGCCTTGCCGCAGGAATTGCGTTTGACGAGTGAAACCATCTCAGGTGTGGACTTATCTTCATCCATCAAGCGGCCAACGCGCAGAACGCTTTGCAATCCCAAAGTTATCTCCGTCATCATATTCGCCAGCTTTAGTTGGATCAATTGATTTGCAGCCAGCGGTCTGCCGAACTGCGGACGGTCCAAGGTGTATTGTCTCGCCGCATGCCAGCAGAATTCCGCTGCGCCCAATGCTCCCCATGCAATTCCATAACGAGCCTTGTTCAAACACCCGAACGGACCTTTCAACCCCTTGACCTCAGGGAAGATGTTTTTTTCGGGCACAAAAACTTCCTCCATCACGATCTCTCCCGTGGAACTGGCGCGCAGGCTGAACTTGCCTTCGATCTTCGGGGCGCTCAAGCCTTTCATTCCTTTTTCGAGAATGAAACCTCTGATTTCGCCATCCAACTTTGCCCACACGATGAACACATCTGCAATCGGCGAGTTGGTGATCCACATTTTATTGCCATGCACAATATATCCGCCGTCTGCTTTTTTGGCGCGGGCCTCCATGCTGCCGGGGTCACTGCCATGATTCGGCTCGGTCAGCCCGAAACAGCCGACGAGTTCTCCGCTGGCGAGTTTGGGTAAATATTTTTTACGTTGTTCTTCTGTGCCATAGGTATAAATGGGATGCATCACCAGCGAACTTTGCACGCTCATCGCGCTGCGATACCCGCTGTCCATACGTTCCACTTCGCGGGCGATCAATCCGTACGAAACGTAGTTCAACCCCGCTCCGCCGTATTCTTCGGGCAGGGTGCAGCCGAGCAGTCCCATGCTGCCCATTTCATTCATGATCTCGCGATGGAAGATCTCTTTGCGATTCGCTTCGAGGATGCGCGGCATTAACTTATCCTGGCAATACTTTCTTGCCGTGTCGCGGATCATGCGTTCTTCGTCGGTCAGTTGGTCGTTGAAAAGGAAGGGGTCTTCCCATTTGAAAGATTGTTTGGCCATGGATTCCTCTGGGGATGGTAATTAGTGATTGGTATTGGTTGCATGGTGATTGTATCAAATGTCTGGGCGATGGAAATGTTTCAGAAAACAGAACCAAACATCAGTTAAGCAGGGTGCGGGAAACAAAAAAGAGGACATGCCACAGCACATCCTCTTTTCCAATCGCTAAAAGCTAACCGCTAAACTACGCTGCACCCGTCAACCAGCCGCGCAATTCCATTGCTTTCACCACGCGGTCGATGGCGACCATGTAGGCGGCATCGCGCATATAGACTTTTTCCTTTTCACTGCGTTCGAGCACGCCGTGGAAAGCGGAGGTCATTTTCTGGTCAAGTCTTTCGAGCACTTCGTCCTTGCTCCAGTAGAAGTTCATATCGTTCTGAACCTGTTCGAAGTAGGAGGTGGTCACGCCGCCTGCGTTGCAGAGAAAATCAGGGATGTTGAAGATGTTGTTTTTCTTTAAGAAGTCGTCGGCTTCAGGTGTGGTGGGTCCGTTCGCGCCTTCGGCAACGATCTTGATGCCCTTGGACATCTTTTTAATAGTATCGCCATTGACCTGTCCTTCGAGCGCGGCAGGGATTAAAACATCGCCTTCGAATTCGATCCACTTGTCGCCGTCATCCACCTGATAACCGGAGTCCATGGCCTTTTTCTTGTCGATGGTTCCGTACTCGTCCACAATCGAAAGCAGGAAGCGCGGGTCGATGCCGCCTTTTTTGCTGTAGGTATAGGCTTTTTTGTCGTGGCGGTCATAGCAGGAGACGCAGGCCACAGAGCCGCCGAGGATTTCGACGAAACCAATAGCCGCATATTGTGACACATTGCCAAAGCCCTGAAGAATCGCAACGCCTTTCTTGGGATCCATGCCGAGGTGTTTCATCGCTTCGCGCACAGTGTAGATGACGCCGTAGCCGGTCGCTTCGGTGCGTCCCAATGAACCGCCGCCGCCGAGAGGTTTGCCGGTGAAGACGCCGGGAGTATATTGACCGACGAGGCGGGAATATTCATCCATCATCCAGCCCATCATTTGAGGAGTTGTCCCCACGTCAGGAGCAGGAACATCATTGCGCGGGCCGATATTCTTCCACATGGCGCGCACCCATCCGCGGCAGAGTTCTTCCTTTTCACCCACGGAAAGGGTGGATGGGTCGACGATAATGCCGCCCTTGCCGCCGCCCAGCGGAATATCCGCCACAGCGCATTTCCAGGTCATCCATGTGGCCAGTGCGCGGACGGTGTCCATCGTCTCCGCGGGGTGGAAGCGAATGCCGCCCTTGTTGGGGCCGCGCGCATCATTGTGCTGAACGCGAAATCCCTGAAAGACCTTGAGCGAACCATCATCCAAACGTACGGGAATGCGGAAGGAATACTCGCGCATTGGCCAGCGCAGCACTTCTGCCACGCCGGAATCGAGTTTCAATTGCTTGGCTACAGCATCGAACTGTTTCTGCGCCATTTCAAAAGCGTTGATCTGTCCTGACATGTTATTCTCCTAAGAAGGTGTTAGAGAAAATATAAGCGGGCACCCCGGACGGGGTTGCCCGCATTAAACACAGTGTATGTAAGAACATTGGGGCATACGATTAATCCAATAAATCACAATTGCCTTCGAACTTTACACGATTATCAACCCAGCGTCAATATGACAAAAATCCGATTATCTTCGGTAGAAAATGACTGATTTTGAATATTCTTAATAACCCTTCCTCATAGTGAAAAGATACGCTACCCAAATTTTGGGGGGCGTTTTTCAATAAACGCCGCCACTCCTTCACGATGCTCCATCGATTTGCCGGCTGCATCCTGGAGGATTCCCTCGTAGTCGAGCACTTCTTCCAAATTGGGAAGGATCGCCTGATTGAACGCTTTCTTCCCTGCTGCAAACGCCTCACGCGGACCTGTGGCCAGCTCCTCCGCAACCTGCATGACCATCCGCTGATAGTTGAATCCACCCACCCGGTTGACCATGCCCCATTCATAAGCCAGCTGTGCCGGTATCCTTTTGTTGGAATAAAAATATTCCTGCGCGCGGCCCAGGCCGATGTATTTCGGCAAAAATAATGAAATACCCGAGTCGGGTGCGAGTCCGATGCCGCTGAATCCCACCACGAAATAGGCGCTTGATTTTGCAATCCGCAAATCACAGGCCAGGGCAATGCCAAAGGCCGCGCCGGCACACGCTCCATTCACCGCGGCAATGACGGGCTTTCCCATATTTCTGATCTGGAGAATCAACGGGTTGTAGGTTTTGTTCAAATGTTCGCGATAGGAAATTTCATCCCCGACCGTTTTCATTTCGCCGATATCCTGCCCTGCGCTAAAAACATTCCCTCCACCAGTGATGACCACACACCGCACTTTGGAGTCATTCTCCGCTTCAGCGAGGGCGCGTTGCAGGGCGGTCGTCATTTCAAAGTTGAAGGCGTTTGCGCGTTCGGGACGATTAAGTGTCAGAATAACGGAGCCAGCCTGCGTCGAGGAGAGAAGCGATGTCATGGAGTTAAAAAAAGATGACAGTCATTTCCAAAATGACTGTCATCTGATTCCTTTCTATTCGTCGGGGAAATCGTCCATCTGGTCGTCGTCGGCATCCAGCTCGTATTCCACGCCATCGCCATCGAGGTACACCCACAAAAGTAAAACGTGGCCTTCGGGGGTTTCCACGTTGCGGGCGGCGAGAATGGGCGCGGTCTGTTCGAGCCCCAGGTCGTTGCGATAATGCAGGTGGATGGATGCCTTGCTATGCCAGGCGGTGTAGCATCTCTGCACGAGCGCGGGACCGTTAAAAGTTCGCAGCCGCGTCAGCGCAGGGACGGAGAGTGAAGGGCTTTCGTTCAAGCCCATTGCCCAGCCATCATTCACGTGCTCAAAGACTGGGGGCGGTCCTTCGATGATTGTGATTTTATCGTCCATAAGATTACCTGTACGGCGGAATATACCACACCCTCGGCGTTGAATCGTTTCAGAATTTCATTAGAATTCCGTAACAGGACGGATGGGGCATTTTGAAGCCCAGGGAATATGATCGGCGGCATGTCCAAAGTCACTGGGTGGATGTTTATGTCTTAATCATTGCAGGGGAGAATAGCCCCGCTCCCGCAATATTGCAACTGTTTTTTCTTGCACTCGTTCTATTGGATAGGTATACTTGGCCCCATGCACATCGACAAAATTGGCCGCTACGAAATCAAAGGAGAGCTTGGCCGCGGAGGTATGGCGACCGTTTATCGCGGGTATGATCCGCGCTTTGAACGCGAAGTCGCCATCAAGTTCCTGCCGCCCGAGCTGATTCACTCCGACCCGCAATTCAGGCTGAGGTTCGAGCGGGAGGCCAAGATCATTGCACAGTTGGAGCACCCGTCCATTGTGCCAGTCTATGATGTCGGCGAGGAAAATGGGCAGCCCTATTTCGTGATGCGTTATATGAGCGGGGGCTCGCTTTCGGACAAGATTAAGACCGGCTTGTTCAGTGTCACCGAGGCAATCAAGATCCTTGACCAGGTCGCGCCGGGTATGGATGAAGCCCATTCCAAGGGAATCGTTCACAGGGATCTTAAGCCGGGAAATATTCTATTTACCAACCGGGGCGTTGCCCTTATTTCAGATTTTGGGATCGCAAAATTCACGCAGGCAGAATCCGGCAATGTGACCGGCAGCGCCATCATCGGCACTCCGGCCTACATGGCCCCCGAACAGGCGGGCGGGGAAATGGTGGATGGGCGCGCCGATATTTATGCGCTGGGCGTTATCCTGTATGAAATGTTGACCGGCCAGCAGCCCTATCATGCCGATACGCCCCTTGCGGTTGCGATCAAGCACATGACGGAACCCGTCCCGCGCATTTTGGATGCAAACCCAAATCTGCCGGTGTGGATGGAAAAGGTCATTTCGACAGCAATGGCAAAGAACCGCGACGAGCGTTTCTCCACTGCTGTCGAAATGGTGGAAACGATCAAGGCGTTTCTGCGCGGCGAAACGCCAACGCTGGTCAAGAAAAAAGACCCGGCAACCCTTAAAGCCTCGCCATATAACAAAACCTTCATTAGTAAAAAAGAACGCCGCAGCCCTTTGGGGTGGATCGCGGCAGGATTATTCATTATTGCCGTGCTCGGAATCGGCGGCGGATTCTTTTTATGGAGCAGCAACCTGCTTCCGTTTGTAAATGAAGCGCCGACAACTTCCGCCACGCTTCAGGACGCCACGTCAGCGCCCGTCAGCGCAGCTACAGAAACGGCCATCCTTCTTGATACCTCCACCGCAGCGCCGCTCGATATGACTGCAACCGAGACTCCGTCTTCCTTCGCCCTGCCCACCATTGGCGGCGCGGATAAGATAGCCTTCCAACGCAACAACGACATTTGGGTTATGAATGTGGATGCCAGCGACCTCGTGCAGGTCACCACCGACGGGGTCGAAAAGTTCAACCTCCAATGGCTGCCCGGCGGCAAGACCCTGCTTTACATGACCGGCAAAACTGTCAAAACCGTGGATATCGAAACCCTGCGTGAAGAAGTAATATTCACCTACATCTCTGCGGAATACTTCGAGTCGTTCAGCGTTTCCCCCGACGGCACGCAGGTTGCCCTTTCCGCAAACCGCGAACTTTATGTGGTTCCCTATGACCTCGATAAACTCGGCAATGTCAGCCGGAAGAGCCACCTGCTCGACATGAAAGGCTGTCTCTTCTATAACGAACTCTCAGTGAAGGGAGCCAAATGGTCCGACGACGGCACACGCCTTGCCATCAAATACATGGCCAACGTCAACGGTAAATTTGCCGACTCCATCCGCATCATCGATATTCAAAGATGCAACGATTTGCCGCCCAGCCGCATGGACGAGTTTCCTGGTGGTCGTTTCAAATTCCCCAACGACATCGTCAACTTCGAATTTGACGGCGACCTGCTTTTCTTCATCAACAGCAATGTCCGCAACGGCGGCTTCGGCGACCTTGTGTTCTACAATTCCTTCACCCACAAATTCGAAGAAGTGGCTCCCTACGAAGGCAATTGCTGTTACCGCGATGCCTCCTTCAGCCCTGACGGCACACATGTCATCTTCGCATTTCAGGATATCCGCCTCGGCAGTGAAAGCCCCACCCATCTCTACCTCATCCCCGCCGATACCCTTTCTTCACAGCGCGTCCTGGAACCTCTGCCTTTGCCCGATGACTTCTTCACCCACCGTGATGATGCCCCCATGCCCGTTCTGCGGCCGGCCCAGCCTTAATCAAAGCGCCTTCACGATCTCCTTCACCAGACCCGGCCCGCGATAGATCAACCCCGTATAAACCTGCACCAGCGCCGCCCCCATATCAAGGCGGCGTTTTGCGTCTTCGGGACTCATGATGCCACCCGCGCTCACCACAGGAATTTCCCCATTAACCCGTTTAATCGTTTGATGAAGAACCGCTTCGCTCTTAACCGTCAGCGGGCTGCCGCTCAACCCGCCTGATTCTCCCCTTTGGTTTGACCGTAGCCCCTCGCGCCCAAGCGTCGTATTCGTCACAATGATCCCATCCATCTTCGCGCGGAGGATGGCTTCGATGGCTTCATCCAATTCCACAGCACTGAGATCGGGTGCAAGTTTTACGAGAATGGGAATTCTTTTCTTGTGCTGCGTCTGTTCGATCAAGCGCTGTTGATTCAATTGCATCAACAATCTCTCCAGCGCTTCCCTGCCCTGCAAATTGCGGAGTCCCACCGTATTCGGCGAACTGACGTTGATCGTCAAGTAATCGGCCAGACCTGCAAAGTTCTGCAGTAGGGCAAGATAATCCAGCACAGCTTCTTCATTGGGCGTATCTTTGTTCTTCCCAAGGTTTACCCCAAGGATGGTATTCCATTTCCACTGGTCAGCAACTTTCTTTCGCGGTGAAAACCCAACAGCCCGCTCGACCAAATTCATGTGCAGTTTTGGATTTAATTGCGTTTGCACAAATTCAGCGCCCCGTGATGGAAACCCCATGCGGTTGATGACCGCCTCATCCTCCAAAAGGCGAAACACGCGCGGGGACGGATTCCCAGGCTGGGGCTTGGGCGTGACCGTTCCAATTTCCACATGACCAAATCCCAACGCGGAGAGTCCCTTGATGGCGATGCCGTCCTTGTCGTATCCGGCTGCCAATCCCACCGCGTTCTTGAAATCCAAACCGAACACATGCACAGGTTTGGGGGGCGTTTTGAACTGCTGTGAAACAATCCAGCGCAGCGGGGCAAATGAACCCGTAATCCGTAATGCGGAGAGGGTTAGGGCATGTGCGCGTTCGGGGTCGAGCCGGAAGAGAACAGAGCGCAGAAGAGAATACATTTATTTTGTCTTTTTGCCCTTCTTCAGCATTTCAATCGTTTTCAGGATGCGCGCCTGCCGCGTTTCATCTCGTTTGGCTTCGTTGATCCATTTCACATATTCCCGTTGATGAGTGTAAGCCAGCTTTTCAAAAAAGGATTTTGCTTCCTTCTCGGCTTTGAAAGCCTGCTTCAACTCCGCGGGGACCTCCACCAGGCGCGGCTCGGAATCCGCTTCCACGGTGATGTTGATTTTATCGCCGAAGGTTTTGCCGATCTGCTCGCGGATTGCCTTGAGAATGATGAGTATATGATGCTCTGTTCCCATCCGCACCAATACGCCGCGATAGGGCACTCCCTCGATCATGGCCTTGACCTTTGGCTTTTTCGAGCCAAAGGCTTTTTCCACATCGAATGGTACTTTCACAAATGCGCCGCCCCCGCCTGCATTTTGAATGGTAGCTGTGAAGGTGTTTTTTTTGGGCATATTTCACTCCAAAGGGTACAAATGGTGGCCGTGAACACAAATTCTAACATGTGAGAAAAGAGACTCCCTTGACGTAAATACGCCAATGGCGTATACTCACTTTAACCATGCAGTTCATCGAAACCAGTATCTTTACCCGTCAGGTCACATCACTGCTCTCAGATGATGAATACAGTCAATTACAAGTTGCCTTGTCTGCTCATCCTGATGCAGGGGCCATTATTTCACAAAGCGGCGGGCTGAGAAAAATCCGCTGGTCTATGGGCGGAAGGGGAAAACGCGGCGGATTAAGAGCAATATATTACTGGGTTACATTAGAGGATCAAATTTTAATGCTTTTCATGTATCCAAAGAATGAAAAGGATGATCTCACAGCACAACAGCTTAAAGTTTTACGTGAGATCGTCGAAAAGGAGTTCAAATGAAAGATGAATTATTCAACGAGTTGGCTGCCAGTATCCGCGAAGGTGGAAAAATTCTGCAAGGAAAGAAAAAGCCTTCCCGCACATTTGTGATCAAGACCCCAAACGTCAAAAAGATACGGACGGGCTATAAACTTTCGCAAAATGAGTTTGCGGCGTTGATGGGGATCAGCGTCAAAACCCTGCAAAATTGGGAGCAGGGACGCCGCGAACCAGAAGGGGCTGCGCGCGTGCTGCTTCAAGTTGCGGCAAAACATCCAGAAGTGCTTTGGGATGTCGTGCAAGTAAAGTCGACGGCGGCTTAATGAAAAACTTGGAGATATGTAAAATCTCAGGGGCTTGGGATTCGAGGGTTTTCCAACTCATCAAGAGTCTCTATTTATTGGTCGTGCGTTTTTAGGATACCTGGAACTTCGGTCGTTTCTATCAATTCCGCATGTTCAAACATACGCAGGTAAAAATCCTGACGGGACAACCCTGAATTATCGCGGAGTGTAATTAATTCTTTTCTTGTTACCTCCTGCGGCATTTCAGGTAAGTGGAATTCCTGTAAAACTGCTGCGCCGCTCACCCCCGAGATCGCATCCTCGATCCGCCTTTTGTGCCCCGCCGAAAGCGGACTTGGAATCTCGTCAAAAGCAAACCACTCCACAGCTATCGTTTCACCCTCCTGACGTTTTATCTCTCCTCCAATGGGTCTTGCAGTAAACAAAATGGCATGGACGGGAGACATATTGCTCAAACGGGAATACACGCCCACCAATCTCGTCAATTCCACATCCAAACCTGTTTCCTCTTTTGTCTCACGGATTGCAGCCTGGGCAATGCTTTCCCCATCTTCGACACCCCCACTTGGCAAAATCCATATTTCAAAATCTTCCCTCTTTGTCAGCAGTATCTTTCCATCATGAATAATTGCTACATTGACAGCAACTCCGGACATATTTATCCTCTTTTTTCAACATCTCATTCGGATATATTCGCTTCTTCACCGCCCTTATTTTATCTCCCAATAGATTATGGTTTCTCCAGGGTTGTACGGGATTTCTATCGCGTTATTCCCATGTTCATCATCGCGGATTATTCCCGGTTCACTAACCGAATTGGTTGCGAGAGCGTCGTTTAGCCAAAGCACGTAAATGGTCCCGCATGAATTCCCCAGGTTAATATCAAACCAGCCATTATCGGATTCCTTGACGAAATTATCTTCATCGAAAACATTGCCTTCCGCCTCTCCGGGGGTTTTAAACGTGACAGTTACCTTTCCGTCTATCACCTCTTCCTGAGGGTCGCGCGTCCCGTTCGAATTCAGGTCCGTCCACGCTAAAACTTTTACCCGAGATAACCGATTGTGCGGGGTGGCGGGCCAGAAACCAAACTCAGTTTTTTCGGCGTTTGTCATATCCCGAAAAATCGAGGTGGTGGAGTAATACCCGCAGGGAGGAACCACGCTGACATCGAAAAAATGTGTATACCCAACGGAAAAATTTACCTGCCCGTTTTGATCTGTCAGCTTAACTTCCCGATACATGACTCCATGATGATTCCACCTTGCGACAACCAATGTATTTGGAAAGGGTTGGTAGGTTTCGGGAAGTATTCCTTTTCCACTCTCATCCACAAATGTAGTGACACTAACATCCTTGGTTGTTACGCCTGGGCCGCATGCCAGTATCGCGCTTAATAAAACCCCCATAACAAAAGACATCCGTCTCATTTTTTTATCCATTCAAAAACTTCCTTGTCTCTACTATCTTTTCCATATCCACCTTTCCATTCCCTTCCCAATGATCGAGCAATTGAGCGATGGTCAACACCGCGTGCATGGAATACCCCGCCTGTTCAAGGGATTCCCTTGCGCCGGATTGACGGTCCACCAGCACAACAACATCCTTTACAAGCAAGCCTGCGCCTGTCAGTTTTTCGATGGCTTCAAATTTGCTTCCACCCGTTGTGGCAAGATCATCGATGATGACGGCGGTCTCGCCTGCGTGGTATTCGCCTTCGATCTCGGCTTTCGTGCCATAAGCTTTGGCCTCCTTGCGCGGATAGATCATCGGGTAATTCCCTGCCAGGCTGATGGCGGTGGCGATGGGGATGGCCGCGTAAGGCAAACCCGCGATGCGAGAGAACTTGAGACTGGAGACTATGGGAAGATAGGCTTGCGCAACATCTGCGAGAAGTTTTGGATGCGAAATGATCTGCCGCAGGTCAATATAAATGGGGGATTTGAGCCCGGACTTGAGGGTGAACTCGCCGAATTTGATACAGCCTGCGGAAAGGAGATCGTCGGCAAGGGAAGCAAGGTTGGTGTTGAGTTGTATCATTTTGATTTCTTTCTGTACACGGATTGCACGGATTTAAATAATACTCCGTTCCTTCCGTGTTATCCGTGTCCGAAAATATTTCTTTTGATATTCACGATCTGGTCGCGGAAATCGGCGGCGGCTTTGACCGGGCCTTCGGCGGCGCGTGAGATGGCGCGGGAGATGGGGATGAGCAAGCCTTTCCCGTCCGCGCGCAGGCCGGATTTGAGGGTCATTTCCAGTTCGCCGCCTTGCGCCCCCACACCGGGCGCGAGGAACCATAGATCGGGCACAGCGGCACGGATCATTTCCATGATCTGCGGATGGGTGGCGCCGACGACCACGCCGATGTTATTTTTTTCATTCCACTGTGCGGCAAGTTTCGCGACATAAATATACAAAGGCATGGGCATATCGGAGCCCATCGGCATGACAAGTAAATTCTGCAAATCCATCGAGCCTGCGTTGGATGTTTTGCATAACAGGAAAACACCTTTCTCAGGATTTTGAATGAACGGGTCGATTGAGTCTTTGCCGAGATATGGATTCAATGTGATGCAATCCACGCCGAGGGATTCAAATGTGGATTGGGCGTAGGCCTCTGCCGTGGAGGCAATGTCGCCGCGCTTCGCGTCCAGGATGATGGGGATGCGCGACCCCATGCGGTTTGATTCTTCGCGGATGGCTTCGATGACCTGCTTGAGTGCCGTCCACCCTTCCGCGCCGAAGACTTCAAAGAAGGCGGCGTTGGGTTTGAATGCCGCAGCGAAGGGAGCTGTCGCTTTAACAAGAGTCAGGCAAAAGTCGAGGGCGGAGGCGGCGGTAGGTTCCTTCAGGTCGGGGATGTGGGGGTCGAGTCCGATGCATAAAAGGGAGGATGAATCGTCGACTCGTTTCTCTAAAAAAGTGAAAAAGGTTTCCATGAAGTTTCCTTGTTTCTATTAAGACCCTAAAGGTTTTCCCCTTCAGGGACAATGTGAAACCTTTGGGGTCTGTTTCTTATTCGATGATCGCTTCCCACTTGCTTGTGTTCTGCGGGAGATGCCATGAGCCTTGCATGCCCAGTTGGTCCCAATAATAGGCATTCCAGATGTTGGCTCCGTAGCCATGACATTCGGCAAAAAGGAAATCGGCGGGCAGGGTATCGGGGAGCTGGCAGACCGGGGATTCAAAGCCCTCGTCCGGCATGGATGGAACGGCGCCTTCGCGTGTGTTGGAAAGGTTGGGAGTGGGGATGCAGTCGTCATACCAGCCGTTGAAGACGTTTCCATCGGGCAGGCGGCAAATGGAGCGGTCTTCGACCTTTGCGATGGTGTAGGTATAGGCGTCGTAAATTTTTCCGCTGGCGTCGATCAGGCGGACGGTTTCGCCGCCGTCGCTGAGCAGCAGGTTGGTTTCGAGGCTGTAGAAAGCGATGCGTTCGCCGGGTTTCAAGGTGACATTGGGCAGGGAGAACGAGCCGCCGCTGACCGTATCCAGTTTCCAGCCGTTGAGGGTGATATCGATGGAGGTGAGGTTCTTGATTTCGATGAACTCATCGAAGACGTTTACCCGGCCGTCCTGATTCCAGTCGAAGCCGGGGCGGGGCAGGATCTCATTGATGATGGGGCGTGGGT
>JACZJC010000041.1 GCA_014860745.1 Anaerolineales bacterium | reverse complement strand
TGAGTCGGGGCGGGGATCATGGTCAGGTCGGCAGGAGCAAACCCAACGTCGGGAGAGAAGCGGGGAGAGGTCCAGCCGATGATAATGAGGGTGATGATCAGCAATATTGCCGCAAATCCCAATGCTCCAAAAATCACCCAGCGGTTTAAGTACGGTCGTAAGTCCATTTTCTCTCTTATGTCGTTCCCCATTCGGGGACGATGTGCGAGCCGCGCTTCTTATCTTTTGCGGCGAAGCAATCTCCAATCGTATTGTAGTTTGCCTTGGGCAGACGAACGCCCTCCACGCACTGACATTATCTATCTCTTTGGATATTTCAACAATTGTAAAGCGTTTTCGGGCATCAATACTTTGAGGGCGCGGGGCAGGGTGGTGATCTCCACCTGACGGCCGCCGAGGACGGGGTCGCCGTCCACTTGAATGGAAAAGGTGGCATCCGATTCGACGCGGGCCGTGTGGAAGGGAATCCGCCGCGCATGTTCCGAGGTGAGGTGGCGGCCCGAAACGAGATCGAAGAAATGCCGAAAGGTATCGGCGAGACTATCACCGCTCAAGAGCCACATATCCATTTCACCGTCGTCGAGAAAAGCGTCCGGCGAAATCAGCGACATGCCCCCGGCATAGTGGCGGATATTGGTGGCAACGGCCACGAGATAATGGCCTTCGACGAGCTGGCCGTCGGCATACACGCGCAGGTCGAGGCCGTGCCAGAAGGTGGCTTCCCAAACGGTGGTGGCAAAAAAATGCGGGACGGAGACATGTTTGAAGAAACGGTGACGCGGTTCGATCTTGCGGATGGTTTCGGCATCCAGCCCGACGCCCGCCCACAATAAAAATGGACGGTCGTTGCACAGGCCCACATCCACTTTTTGCGGCTCGACCTTTGCCAGCAGTTTTGCGTTCTCGCGCAGATTCCACCATTGAAACCAGCTAAAGGGTTTTTGTCCCTGCTCGATAGCCCAGACGTTGGTGGTGCCCGCGGGCAGAACGCCCAGCGCCGTTTCGGTGTGGACCAAACCGCTGGCCACCTGTCCGACTGTCCCATCGCCGCCGATGGCAAAGACCGCATCGTATTTTTCCTGCGCGGCCTGGTGGGCGGTTTGAGTGGCGTGTGTGCCGCTTAAGGTCTCGGCAATATCCACATTCCAGCCCGCGGCCCGCAGGGGTTTGATGATCCCGCGCACGAAGCGCCCCACGGGATACCGCCCCGCTGTTGGATTGTAGAGTAAAAGTCCCTTGCGCATGGCAGGGATTATACCTGAGGGGATTCAGGATGCGTAAAAAATTAAAGTATAATCCTCAATATAGGGTAAATTATTATGGAACAGATCACAATTCAAATTCGTGACAGGCGCAAGGCGCGCGCTTTGGGAACATTTCTCAAGTCATTGGATTATGTTGAGAAGGTGACCATTGCAAATACAAAAATTCCGTTGAAAACACGCGCCAAGAAGGCGGATTTCTTTGCATCGGCTGGCATCTGGTCGAAGCGGATTGTTACTGTGGATAGCCTGCGTTCGTCCGCATGGCCGAGGCGAAAGTGATTCTTTGCGATACCAACATTCTGATTGAGTACTATAAAGGCCGCTAGGACTAAAACCTTCACCCGCTAGATTTTGGGTTTAGTTTAGCGCAATATATCGAAAACATCATAACTTGTAGAATTGCAAAACTTGAGTGGAGAAGCTATGAGAAAAAAAATTTCAAATAAACCAGTCCTTAGGACGTTTGCGCTGTGTGAATACGTAGTAGTAGATAAGTCAAACAGATTTTCATTAGTGAATATCTTCGATAAAATTTTTCTCCCAGAGACTCCAGCTGGTTATCCATTCAATCTCTATGTCGCAATCTCCGTGGATGATAAAAAGCATAATTTCAAAGTATTTCTTGAAAGCCCGAAGGGTGAAGAAACAAAAATTCTTGAGGTTGACGAAACTACAAAAGAAGATTTATACGCTATACAGGTAAAAGGATTTTTTGAATTTAAGGATTTTGGTAAATATTGGTTCAACATCCATGTAGATGATAATTTGATTGGTAGGCACTTCTTTTCTGTAAACAAGGCGAAGTAGGGTATTCTTATGACCATAAAAGCAAAGTCTAAGAATTTAAATCGAATGACGGGGAAAGGTAAAAATAAATCTCAGAGTACAGTTGAGCCACAACATGACGACACATCACAAAGTGAAGGAACATCGCAAATATATCAAAAACAAAGTGTTAAGGTTACCTTTCCAGAACGCGATGCCGTTTATTATTCTGTGACTGAAGCAGAGATTAATAATTACGCCCAATTAGGTTGGCTTGCAACTTTATTTTTGACATTTTTTGGTGTTTTTGCTGGTCTCTTATGCGGAGGATTAATAGCCATTCAACAAGGCGGATTGTCTGAAAAATCATATGCGACAATATATTCAATAAACTGGTTCTCAAGTATTGTTGGAATGATATTTCTTTTACTTGCAATCTTATTAATGGTTTTACAGAGTAAAAGTAAAAAGGATTGGAAGTCAGGTAACAAGTAGAAACTAATCATCGCCTGAATGCTTGTAGGAGTGGCTAGTAAATGTGAAAAATGTATCCCGCTAAGACTAAAACCTAAATCCGCTAGGTTCTAGGTCAAATCCTAGTGTGCGAAACGAAAACCTCCCTTTGGGGATCAGGGCCTGATACAAGGTTTTTATCCCCTGTTTTCTAACATTGCTCCCTTGCTTCGTGATTTGAATACGAGCCTTCGTAGTTTTGTCCCCCTGCTTCGTAGTTTGAATACGAGCCTTCGTAGCTTTGTCCCCCTTGTGGGGATTTTGTCCCCCCGCTTCGTAGTTTGAATACGAGCCTTCGTAGTTTTGTCCCCCCGTTTCGTAGTTTAACTACGAAGCTTCGTACCTTGAATACGAAGCGCCGTATATTTGACTCCATGCCGTTGTGGATCGCAAAGTTAACATTTTTGTAAATTGACAAACGACGTATTTTTTTGTACCCTATTCACATGTTCTGGGGGTGTGCCTCAGACAATTTATAAATGGAGGAATAGCAATGTCAAAAAACTTTACCCAACCGATGTGCTCGAACAAGCCCAAAGCGTCGCCAATGCGTGGGATCAGATCAACGAAGAGATGACCTTCGGCGAGTTGAACCTGGCTTCCTTGAACGATGATCTGGGGCAGGCGGGTCCGCTTCAATCGCAGATGGATGCGCTTGAAACCCAGTTGACCGACCTGCGCAACCAGCGGGACGCGCTATTCTCATCCATTTGGGATAAGGTCAAGCGGGTGCGCGCCAGCGTCAAAGGCATTTACGGGGACGACTCTTCGCAGTACGAAATGGTCGGCGGCACCCGGCTGAGCGAACGGAAGTCCCCCACGCGCAAAGCGTCCACCACGGGATAGGGAGGCACAGCCTGATCAGAAAGCAAAAGACCGACGCGAGTCGGTCTTTTTGTTGGAGAATCGTGGTTGGTTGTTGTATTTTCCCTCCAAAGGCGTATAATTTTGGTCATGGCATGTTCCGCAGAGAGCAATGCTAATTGCCATGCTTTCCCCTGCGGGGACGATATCGCAGACCGTTAGGCGTTTGCATCCATAGGAAACAAAACATGACAAGCAGAAAACAATTCATTGAGTCACAAGGAGCAACTTGCATAAACTGGAACTTTAGTTGGTCTTTTGTGAATCACAAAGAAAAGGTTGTCATTTTTGGCGCATGGGATATAAACGTTAAAGGCAACATGACTCTAATCTTTAGCAAAGATTGGGAAATTAACAATAGGGGACGAAAGTCACCTGGTTTTGACCAGTCGTTGGAACATATTCGATTGATTGAAAAACAAGGCTACACACTGAAAACATTCCCGATGAAATATTCTACTGCCAATCAAGACGAGAATGGCATTGGACCAGCAAAAATCGAAGGTTTCACTCCTAAATTAGATGTAAAGCATTTGGACAGAATTGGCAACAATTGGTATGCTTCTGCTGACGGAGAAATCAGCGTTCAGATAGCAGAAGAAGTTGACACCAATGAAGTATTGATTGAAGGCGCATCGAAAACTATTTCGGTTAATGTGTTTGAACGCAATCCTGTTGCTAGGGCAAAATGTTTAGCGCACTACGGATACAAATGTATTGTTTGTTCATTCGATTTTGAAGAATTCTATGGTTCAATTGGGCAGAGTTTTATCCATGTCCATCATATAGTTCCATTGTCAGAAACTAGCGGAGAATACGAGTTAGACCCAATCAAAGATTTAGTTCCAGTTTGTCCGAATTGTCATGCAATGATTCATCGAACACGTCCAATATTAACAATTGCTCAAATCAAAGAGCATCTGAAGGCAAAAAACGCCTAACAAAGCGTCCCGAAGAGCATCGGGATAATACACCCCGTCTTCGCTGCGCTTCGCAGTCAAGCATTTCGCGCAGCGTGGCTTCGAGTTTTTTCTGCTCCCAAGCAGAGTCCACGCCTGCCCACACGCAGGTCGTGTGCCCAGAATGGGTAATCCCCTACGGGGCACAAGCCTGTTGGAAAGGCGCTTTGTAAGGAACTCGTGAGGAAATATTCAGTCGTGCGCTGTGCAACAGTTGCCGCCGGATGGGTTTGGAATTTATATAATCCGCCGAAAATTTGAGTTTGCAAAGCAGGAAGGATGTGAAAAAATGTCCGCATGGAAAGAAATATATGAAACCATTAAAAGCTTGTTCGCTGCGGCGCTCTTCATGGTTTTTTTATTTCTATTGTATAAAGTCGGTGTGGAATTATTTAAAGGCGGTATAAGTCTGGAAGAAAATTACAAGAAGGAATTGGTCAATCCGCAACCTACCTATACTCCCCGGGCTGGGGCTGGAAGTTTGGTGGAAACTTCCGACATGGATGGGATGGAACTAATTTACATCCCAGCAGGAGAGTTCCTGATGGGAAGCAAGGAAACAGATATATCGGCTCCGCAGGGTCTGGGCGGGCTTAGCTGGGGGCCTGATGAAAATGAGAAACCTCAACACCCAGTTTATCTCGGCGCTTTTTGGATTGATAAAACCGAAGTGACAAATCAACAATATCAGATGTGTATGGAAGCAGGCGCTTGTTCCGAACCGGGCTTGAGAGGTATGAGTTTTGAGAGGAGCAAGGTCGGAAAAACCAGGTATAAGCTTTATCCTGTCGTCTTTATTTCATGGGACGATGCATCCGCATACTGCGGTTGGGCTGGCAGGCGCCTTCCAACCGAAGCGGAATGGGAGAAAGCCGCCCGTGGAACGGAAGGTCTGATCTATCCCTGGGGAAACCAGGAACCGGGTCAGGGATTGCTTTACACGACCAGCCGAAATATACAGCCGATTGGCTCTTATCCAGCAGGAGCCAGTCCCTACGGAGTTCTTGATATGGCTGGAAATGCGACGGAATGGGTTGCAGATTGGTATAGCGACACCTATTTCTTAACAAGTCCATACAGAAACCCGGCAGGTCCAAATTCAGGCGATCAACATGTTGTAAAAGGATTGGGGGTGGGGAATATTGCTCTGTTTGCATATCGGACGGCTTATCGTCGTGGTTATGCAGATCACCCGGCTGAGAACGATATCATCGGCTTCCGCTGTGCCCGGTCGGATGTGAAGTAAATACCCTTACCGACAGAGAGAACAAGTTTATGACACTCGTTAGTTTCTTGCGGAACAACACCAGTCTGCGATCACTTCTTGGTAGTCGGCGGCACACGGCTGAGCGAACGGAAGTCCCCCACGCGCAAAGCGTCCACCACGGGATAGGGAGGCACAACCTGATCAGAAAGTTAAAGACCGACGCGAGTCGGTCTTTTTGATGGGGAATCGTGGTTGGTTGTTGTATTTTCCCTCCAAAGGCGTATAATTTTGGTCAGGGTCTGGTGCGAAGAGTGCATTGCTAATTGCCATGCTTTCCCCTTCGGGCACAAGCCCGTTCGGCATTGATGCGAACCAATCTTAGAGAATGGAGGCGCTAAATATGCCAGTTAGTTACAATATTAGCTCTGAATTGAATATCATAATTTATATTTGCAAGGGACTTGTTACCGGCTCGGACCTGTTCAATACGGCAGGAATTATATTTAAGGATAAACGGTACAAGTATGGCATGGTGTTATTAATTGACCTGCTTTCCGCAACCCTCGATTTTGAATTACAGGATTTGCGCCGTGTTATCACTGAAACAAACGCCACGAAAGAAAAAGGGCTTGAGCCTGAGCAAATCATCATACTTTCACGAAGCACAGGCATCCACCTTGCCTGCAAAACCCTCAATCTGATGTCAAGTAAAGATGCTATAAAACTAAGCGCGTTCCATACACTGGAGCAGGCACTTATTTCATTAGACTTGACGATGGATCAACAAGAAATTATTCAGTTTTGGCACGAATCTAAAGCAGTAGGTCAATAATAGGTCTTTTGGTAGAAGTCAAAAAATCTACTAAGCGATTTGGCAAGAACTAGCCTTTTGAATAAAAGTACGTATCGCCCCAGCGCAGGTCGTGTGCCCAGAATGGGTAATCCCCTACGGGCACAAGCCCGTTGGGCGGCTTATCATCCAAACCTATTATGAAGAGAGAAACTCAGACCATGATATCTAGTCCGAAGCAACAAACTGCCAGGGAAATAAAACATTATGCACCAAGTTATCTCGACAGGTTTATGGATTTTGTTGAGCGACTGCCCATCCCCTATCCGCTCACGTATCTTGCGCTCTTCATTGTACAGAGCACTATTGTACACATTTTGGCATGGATTGACGGCTGGCTTCCCGTCTATACATTCAACCCGATCCTCTTTCTTTTTCCGCTATGGCAGTGGGTACCATTGGCAATCATGACTTATTTGGACTCAGTATCGCTTCAGGCTTTGTCAATTTTTAGCCCGCTGCTGGATGTTGAAGAATTTGAACTTAAAAGACTGAAGTATGAATTCTCGACCATGCCTTCCCGAGGTGTGATCCTAAGCGGTGTGACCTGGGCAGCTCTCTATCTCATCTTAACGTATGTAAGCTTCGACACCTTCTATGTCTCATATGGGCTTGGTACTTTCTTGTCTGCTGTTGTTTTGCTCGAAGGGCTGATTGCTTATCTGACCGGGAGCGCAATCTATTATCATTCGCTTCGACAACTAAGTCTCGTCAACCATACAGTGAAGATGGCCAAGCAGTTCAACATGTTCCGGCTCGATCCGGTATACGCTTTCTCTCGCGTGACCTCACTCATCGGTGTGTCATGGATGATCATGCTTAGTTTAACCCTCCTGCTCTTTCCCATTCAACTTGTGAGTGGGTTGACTTTGGCGATACTCATTTTGCAAGTAGCATTGGGGGTCGCGGCGTTTGTACTTCCCTTGTGGTTCGTGCATCTTCGTCTTGAATCCGAAAAACTCAGCCTCCTAGCGGAATTCAATCGTCAAGTCGAGTCAACCTCTGCAAAGCTGCACCGTTGTCTTGATGAAAACCGAATGGGTCCAGTGACTCAACTCAAAGACGCCATGCTTGGTTTGACTGCTGAACGTGACATATTGAACGACCTTCCCACCTGGCCATGGCAGTCTGGCACGCTTACTGGTTTTCTATCTGCAACCATATTGCCAATCGTACTCTTCATCATACAATTTGCAATTCAGAAGTTACTAGGCGAATGAAACCAATTTGAAATCCATCCAGCGGCCTGACACAGCGTGTACCCCGTCTTCGCTTCGCAGGCAAGCATTTCGCGCAGCGTGGCTTCGAGTTTTTTCTGCTCCCAAGCAGAGTCCACGCCTGTGCTGACACGAAGTGTGTCGAAGTGCCCGCCCCAGCGCCAAAGTCCCCTTGAGGGGACGCTCCGCAGACGCAATACCCCTTCGGGGCACAAGCCCATTAGGCTGCTTCTTCTATCATATCGATATACGCCATGACATCTAATACTACAAACCGCTCATCCCTTACACGCTTTGCCTGGCTTTCGATTGCCGCTGCCATTACCACTATTGCACTAAAAGCCAGTGCGTATTTGCTAACAGGCTCGGTCGGCCTGCTTTCAGATGCATTGGAGTCTATCGTCAACCTTGTTGGCGCGCTCATGGCATTGGCGATATTGACAATAGCCGCTCGCCCAGCCGATGAGGAGCATGATTTCGGACACAGTAAGGCCGAATACTTTTCAAGCGGTGTCGAAGGAACCTTGATCCTGCTGGCCGCCGCCAGCATCATCGTGACGGCTATTCCACGGCTAATTGCCCCAAAGCCACTTGAGCAAGTTGGGCTTGGACTGGGAGTTTCGGTTGTAGCCTCCCTCGTCAATCTGTTTGTAGCACAGGTTTTGCTACGGGCTGGTAAACAATATCATTCTATTACACTTGAAGCCGATGCCCGCCACCTGATGACAGATGTCTGGACATCGGTAGGCGTGTTGGCTGGGGTTGGTGCAGTGGCTCTCACAGGTTGGGTACGACTCGATCCCATTGTGGCTTGCCTGGTGGCGGTTAATATCGTTTGGTCAGGCGTTAGTATCGTGCGCAAGTCTGTGTTGGGATTGATGGATACAGCTTTACCAATTGAAGATCAAAAGAAATTGGAAAAAGCATTAGAACCGTATACCCAGCGCGGAGTCCAGTACCATGCACTTCGAACGCGCGAATCAGCAGCGCGAAAGTTTGTATCACTTCATGTGCTAGTTCCCGGCCTATGGACAGTTCAGCGCGGTCATCGTCTGCTAGAAAACATAGAGGCTGACATCCGCGATGCGTTGCCGGGTGTTACAGTGTTTACGCATTTGGAGTCACTTAATGACCCAGCTTCATGGGATGATACGAGTTTAGACCGTACAGAAACTCCGCTACGCGAATCGCCAGAAAAATATCCACAACAATCATCCGATGGAGATGCCCATCCCCGAAAAAATGAAGGTTCATGATCGGTCTTAATGTCTTTATCAAACATGTGAGCCGCCCGACAAAGCGTCCTGGACGAACGCCAGGATAATGCACCCCGTCTTCGCGGCGTGCGGCACGCTTCGCAGGCAAGCATTTCGCGCAGCATGGCTTCGAGTTTTTTCTGCTCCCAAGCAGAGTCCACGCCTGTGCTGAGCTTGTCGAAGTGCCCACCCCCAGCGCAACGCTCCGCGGACGCAATACACCTGCGGGGCATAATCCCGTTAGGCTGACTGATCTATTTCAATCGGGCTTCGCATATGGAGGTTCCCAATGTCCGAGCATGTGACCATCGAGGTATTGAAGGGATTTCTGGAAGCGTTCAACCGTCATGATCTGGATGCCATCATGGACTATTTCGCGGAGGACTGCGTCTTCTACATGCCAAGAGGCGCCAAGCCTCGCGGCGATCGCTATGTCGGGAAGCAGGAAGTGCGGGCAGGCCTGGCAAAACGGTTTGAGGGGATTCCGGATGTGCATTATGGGAACGATCAGCACTGGGTAGGTGATAATTTCGGTGTCTCTGAATGGACACTTACCGGCACATCCACGTCAGGGCAACAAATCGAAGTGCGGGGAGTTGACCTGCTTGAGTTCGCTCAGGGGAAGGTCGTCCGCAAGGATTCATTCTGGAAAATACTTGAGTGACGGGCAAGGCCAGCGAAACATACCAGCGGGATTGCGCGGCCGTGTTTCTGAATTGCAACCAGCCCGCGCACCCACCCTGCCTGCGCTTCGGCAGGCGGGGGAAGGGTTATAAATTAGTGAAAACCCCGGTTAAAAGATATATTGGCGTGTAACCTCATGCCTGCCACAGGGTTTGATAAGTGATGAATGTTCCATTCACCAAAGGAGAAATAAAATGAAACTTAATGTTATGTTCACCGTCGCGGCTGTTTTCTTGATGCTTTTTGGTCTTGGTGCTCTATTCTTTGCCCCACAAATGGCAGCCACAGGCGGACAACCTGCTGCCTCATCAGCAGCCTTAATGAGTACGCGCTTTATCGGCGTCGAAATGCTTGGGCTGGGTTTGATTGCATGGCTCGTCCGCAACGCGGATGCTTCGAAGGCGCGTGACGCCGTAACGCTCGGTTTCACCCTTTACTTCGCCCTGCACGCCCTGACGAGCCTGTACGGTCAGTTTACCGACACATCAACGTCCGTGCATTGGGTTATGGCTGCCATACAAGGTTTGTTCGCAGTCGGCTTCTTCATGGCAGGCAAAGCGAGTATGTCTACAAATGCAAAGTAAATAGGCTGGCTCACGCGACGCACACCGTCCAGTGTTTGATGGAATGGTGTGCGCCGCTTTTTTAACTTCAACGATCGATCCCGGGCAATCCGGCAGGAAAGAAATCCCCAACAAAAGTTTAGGAGCAAAATGACAACAAACACATTCTCACCCTCCGCCGTCGGTTGGATGGCAATCGCAACGGGGGTTGCGGCCATCCTTGCGGTGATATTCCTCACCCTGATGGCTGCGGTGAATCCGTCCTTTGGCAAGGTCAACGATGTTTTCAACGGCATTATCGGGATCTCGAGCGCGGTCCTGGCGTGGATGCTGTTCGCCGAACATCACGCGAAGTCGCCGCTGATGAGTCAAATTGCGCTTGCCCTTGCGGTATTGGGCGCGATCTTTACCATTGTCGGATCGGTCCTGATCATTTATGGTTTTACAGATTTTGTCCTGGCTGGGTGGTATTCAGGCATCGGGAATGCTCTGATCGGTTTGTGGCTGACGGCATTTTGTTATTCGTTACTACGCGGTGACGCGCTGCCTCACAACCTGGTCATTTTTGGGATTGTCGTGGGTGCGTTTATGGCAGTTGGACTGCTCGGTATTCCAGGCATATTCGCTGGAATCGACAGCATGGAGTCCATGCCGTGGTATCTCTATATTGCGTTTTTTGGGTGGCTTGGAACCTATATCCTGTATCCCATCTTGACGATATGGCTGGGACGAATTCTTTTACTCAAATGAAGCAGCCAAAGAATACCCAGGCGGTCGCCAGAACGTTTTTTGGAAAATAACATCTACTTTTGCATAATGCCGCCGAACCCGGTTCCCAATGTCTTGCTCTGGGGTGGGCAATTCCGTCAAGCTGGACGAACGGTAGCCGCAATAAGCTGCTCCCTTCACCAATTAATTGTCTCCGCGCCATGCCCATCGGCTGCCGATCATAAAAAGCGCAATTTGTGACCGGGACGGGTATAATTTCACCTAATGACCGAAGGCGCACTCCTCAACGACCGTTATCAACTCCTCGAAAAACTCGGCTCCGGGGGCATGGCCGATGTGTATCGTTCCCGCGATCTCATGCTGGACCGCTATGTTGCCATTAAAGTCCTGCGCAAGGATTTTTCCGCCAATCCCGAATTCCAAAACCAGTTTCGGCTGGAAGCGCGAGCCGCCGCGAATCTTTCGCATCCCAACATCGTCACCGTGCATGACTTCGGCTTCGCCGATAACCTGCTCTACATCGTCATGGAATACATCCCGGGCAAAGACCTCAAACAGCTCATCCGCGAACTGGGGCGCTTCTCCGTGCAGGATGGCATCCCGCTTCTCACCCAGGCGTGCGCAGGCATCGGCTATGCCCATCGCGCGGGGCTCGTTCACTGCGACGTCAAGCCGCATAATATGCTCGTCTCGAAAGACGGCCGACTCAAGGTCACCGACTTCGGTATTGCGCGCGCCCTTGCCAGCATCGCAACTTCCGAGCGCATCGATGTGGTCTGGGGTTCGCCGCTTTATTTCTCGCCCGAGCAGGCCTCCGGTGAGCCGCCCTCACCCGCATCGGACGTATATTCCCTCGGCGTGGTGATGTATGAATTGTTCAGCGGCACGCCGCCATTCACTGCATCCACCGCCGATGAACTTGCGCGCTTGCACATCTCCGCGCGCGCCATTCCCATCCGTGAATACATCCCGGATATCCCCGCAGCGCTCGAAGAGATCATTACCAAAGTCCTTTCCAAGGAACCCGCTGCCCGCTACCGCACTGCCGACCAGCTTGGCCGCGTGCTGCTTAAATTTGGCACCCAGCCCGATCCCCAGCCCGAGCCGGAGCCTCCCTCCCAGCCTGTGATCACCCTCAAACCGGAAGTTGCTGAGCGACTCGCTGGCAAAGGCAGACAACAACCCGTCCAGCAGGAACCTGCTCCGCAGTATTACCCACCCCCGCAGACGCCTCAAGCCGCGCTGGAGCCTGCCGCTGCAACCGATGAATTGGATGCCGTTGAAGAAATTGACTGGGTCTCCGTGGGCCTCGGCTTGCTCGCTGTCCTCGCCGTTGGCGGCCTGATCCCATTCTGGCTGATGGTTTACCTCACTTACAATCCCCCCATTCGATAATCATTAAACCTGACAGGTCCTGTAGACTTGTCAGGTTTTTAGTCAATGAAAAACAACCTCCTCGCCCCCTCCATCATCGCCTCAGATTTCACCCGCCTCGCTGAAGAGATTCACGCCTGCGAATCCGCCGGCGCGGACTGGCTCCACGTGGATGTGATGGATGGTCATTTCGTGCCGACCATCACCGTGGGTCCGTTGTTCGTGGAAGCCTGCAAACGCGCCTCCAAACTTCCGCTGGATGTGCACCTTATGATCTCGGAACCGGAAAAGTATCTCGAAGCCTTTGCGAAAGCCGGAGCCGGCAATATCACAGTCCATGTCGAAACCTGTCCCGACCTGCCAAAGGTGTTGAAAATAATCCAGTCTCTCGGATGCACCGCGGGTATCACATTGAACCCATCCACACCCGCCTCTGCCTTGGACTCGGCATTACCTTTCACAGATCTGGTTTTAGTGATGAGCGTCAACCCCGGCTATTCCGGCCAGGCTTTTATGCCAGAAATGATCGGCAAAGTGGAGGAGGTTCGTAACAAATTGAACGCCATCCGCTCCAAAGCGCACATCGAAGTGGATGGTGGCATTTCCGCTGAGACACTGCCCCTGATGAAAAGTGCCGGGGCGAATGTATTTGTCACCGGCAGCGCGGCCTTCAAACATCCACAGGGAACCTTGGAAGGGGTGAGGGCCTTGAAGAAAATTGCATCAACGTAGGGGCGGGTTATTAAACAAAAATCACGGTGCAAGCACCGTGATTTTCGATGTGAAAGAAGAACGAACCTACGTCGCAGATTTGCCGAGCGTTTTGATGCACTTGGCGCACAACGTCTTCTTGACCAGACGGCCTTTCTCCATCACCGAAACCTTCTGGAGGTTGGGTTTGAACGTGCGGTTGGTGGCACGCAGGGAGAAAGAGCGGTTGTGACCGAATGTGGTTGTCTTGCCGCAGTGATTGCACTTAGCCATTTGAAGAATTTCCTTTCCTTGCCATGATTCCAAAATTAATCCTGAGCCTGTCGAAGGGCTTGAGCCCGCCGCGGGGCAGGCGCCTTTTTTGAAGGCACGGCATTTTACCATACAACGCAACCAACTTCAAGTAAGATGTTACATAGGTTCGCGTAATTTGGTAAATAGAAAATCCGATTTTCCCCCGAACTTCTCGATAAAAAGTTTACTTAATTATGAGACAAGCGATAAAATAGGGACAGGCCGAAACTGCCGGCCGGGTGCCGGCGGTCTGCGGACAACAGAAAATATTGAGGAACCCCATGGGCGAAGAAACTACATCTCTGGGCGGGATCCATATCTCGCCAAATGCAGTGGCGACAATTGCATATTTTGCCACATTGGAATCATATGGCGTGGTGGGGCTTGCGCCGAAAAACTTAACAGATGGGATCGTATCCACCATCACGCGGGAGCCTTCCCGCGGTATTTCGGTCCACTACAAAGGTGATGAGATCAACATCGATATCAACATCATCGTCGAGTACGGCACACGCATCAATTCAGTGGCGGAGAGCGTGGCAAACACCGTGCGCTTTCATGTGGAAAAAGCGCTGGGTCTGCGCGTAACTTCAGTCAATGTGCATGTGGCGGGCCTGCGCATTAGCGATACCGATTAGGAGACCAGTGACTCATGCCAATTGATACCGCGCGCGTCGAAACGCTCCGCAAGAGGCCCATTGATGGACAGGTATTTAAACGCCTGATCGATGCGGGGGTAACCTGGCTCCGCACGAACAAGGATATTGTCAATTCATTGAATGTCTTCCCCGTGCCGGATGGGGATACCGGCACGAATATGACCCTGACTCTCCAATCCGCGTGGAATGAGATCAAGGATTTGGGCACGCGCAACCTCGCCGAGATGGCGTCAGCCGTATCCAAGGGAGCTTTGATGGGTGCGCGCGGCAATTCCGGCGTGATCACCAGCCAGATCCTGCGTGGATTCTCGCGCGGCGTGCACGACAAGTCTGTGCTGGACAAGGAAACGCTTGTGAAAGCGCTGGTGGAGGCGCGCGATACGGCTTACAAGGGGGTCGTCCGCCCGGTGGAAGGGACGATTCTCACCGTCATTAAAGAAACTGCCAACGCAGCAGAGGCAGCTTTGGGGTCCGCAAAAGATGCGTATGAAATCCTGGAGGTGGCGGTCCGGGCGGCGGATGAAGCCGTCAAAAACACTCCGGAGCTTCTCCCTGTCTTGAAGCAGGCCGGTGTGGTGGATTCGGGCGGCAAGGGGTTGTTCTTCATCCTCGAAGGGATGTTACGGCATATTCAGGGCGAGTCGCTTGAAACGCCGATGATGAAAGTCCAGCCGATGTCTGCGATGAATTTGCAGGACGCGATGGAAGAAGTGGAAGAGGGACAGGATTACGAAGTGGTTGTGGATTTTGTGCCAACGGGCGAATTGGACCTTGACACTTTCTACGGAAAACTGGAGGAAATGGGGACGTCCATTCAAGTTGGCGAAGGGGATGGAATGTATCGGATGCACATCCATGTGCCGACCGAGAACCGCTATGTGCCGATCGATTACATCATGGGCATCGGCACGGTGACGAAGGTGGCCATTGAAAATCTTCTGGCGCAAATGGACGATATTCAAAAATCTTCGAAGATCAATTTTGCGACGGTCGAGCCGGGCCATATTGCCGTGGTGGTGGTTTCGCCGGGCGCGGGGCTCGACCGCATCTTCGCCAGTTTGGGGGTGGCGGCAGTGGTGGCCGGCGGGCAGACCATGAATCCCTCCACGCAGGATATTTTAAGTTCGTTTGAAAACCTGCCTACGGATAAAGTCATTATTCTTCCGAACAACAAAAACATCATCATGGCTGCGAATCAGGCCAGGGATGTGACGGTGAAGCAGGTGAAAGTCGTGCCGACCCGTACTGTGCCGCAAGGGCTTGCTGCCATGCTCTCGCTCATCCCAGACGGGGACGTTGATTCGGTTGCTGAAAAAATGACCAAAGCCATCAGCAATGTGAAGACGGGCGAGATCACTGTGGCCACCCGCTCTGTTGAGATCGATGGCGTGGTTGTTAAAGAAGGGCAGGTGATCGCCCTGCTGGATGGCAAACTGGTCGTATCCGCCGAGACGGTGGAACAGGGAGTTATGGAACTCCTCGAAAAAGCCGACGCCAGCAGCCATGAGATTGTTTCCCTTTTTTATGGCGAAGGCATGACCCATGCCGAAGCGAACCGCATTGCAGATGTGATCCGCAAAAAATATTCCGCGCTTGAAGTGGAAGTGCAGGAAGGCGCGCAGCCGCATTATCAGTTCATTATGTCGATTGAATAGGCATGAGCGAATCAAAAACGGGCGCAATGTTGCGCCCGTTTTTTTTATCCGTGAATTACATATTCCCCGAACTTCTCTGCGTAACCAGTTTATACAACGATTTGATGATGTCCACCACCGTGCCGAAGATCGCCAGTCCCAGCACAATGCGGATGCCTTGTAATGCCAGAGTGCTCAATGTTTTTGCCGAGTCTGCATCGGCAATCCCGCCGGCCATCAAGGACTCGGATGTGATCGCCAGGATGGACGGTCCGCTGAGGAGCAGGGCAATGATGGCAATTTGGAAGATTTTGATCCCGACGGAGAACAACCTGGTAGATACCTGCCAGCGTCCCGTGCGCAGGAGCATGCCATTGAGGAGGATCTCCGCGATCCATCCGATGTTCATCAACGGCAGCCAGCGGAAGAATGCTTCGGAAAGCAGGGGCACAACCTTCCATTCACTCCCATCAAGATAATAAATGCCGATCAGGTGCCGGTTGAAATTGAGGATGCTTATGGCAATGAAGGTAAACACGATGGCAAGGATCGGTTCCCATATCTTGACATCTTCCGGCTCCGGCTCTTTTAACAATGAGGCGGGATCCCATTCTTTTTTATCATCCATCTTGAAGTCGGCGGCAGGGGCGAAGCGTTCGATCAAGGCGAAGACCAGCGCGATATTTCCAAATGCCGCAATGCATGCGGAAATGATGTTCAGGATGCTCTTTCCGATCATCGAAAACAATTCCATCGTGGACATGGGTGATTGAGACATGATCTGGATCGCGGTTGCGATGGTGAGCCCCAGGGTGACAGCGCCGAAGACGATCTTCAGGATGAACACAAAGAACGGGAACACTCGCGGGCCGATCAGGTAGGGGTTTGGGTTATAGGTCTCCGCAACTTTTTGCGGCGCGCCGTATTCCTTCAACAGTTCGATCTCCATGGCTTCGTCTGACGCGCGCCCCGCTTTTTGAGCGCGGTCTTCGAGCATGTCTTCCAGCGTGGAACGCAATTCATTCTCGATATCCTTGCGCCCTTTGATGAGTGGAAGATGTCTTCCCACTTCTGTCACATAACGGTCGATCAATTTCATTTTATTCTCCTTCTGTTTATGCCAGCATCCTGCCCATCAATGACACGATCCCGGCCCATTCTTTTTTCAGCTTTGGCAGGAGTTTCTTGCCCTCCGCGCTGATGACGTAATACCGGCGCGGGCGCGCTTCCTCCAGTTTCCAAACCGATTCAAGCAGGCCCTGCGCTTCCAACCGGCGCAGCAACGGATAGAGTGTGCCCTGGTCCACGTCCAGCCCCAGGTCGGCGAGCTGTTTCAGCAGGGAGTAGCCGTATTGTTCGGTTCCCAACTGACTGAGCGCCGCCAGCACGATCACGCCGCGCCGCAGTTCCAAAACGACATTTTCGAGCGATTCAGTGTTTGCCATATTTCAACCTTTGTCACATTATACTGTGTACAATACAGTATGTCAAGGGGAAAGTATAGGGTATCTGTCATTGCGAGGAGGGCGCTAGCCCGACGAAGCAATCTCCAATTTTCAGGAGGTTGCTTCATCGCCCTGCGGACTCCTCGCAACGACATAATCTTTATGTTAAACTTCCACCATGAAAATTAGAATCGTCACCGACTCAACAGCCGATCTGCCCGCCTACCTCATTGAGCAGCACGATATTCAAGTGGTTCCTGCGATTGTTGTCATGGAGGGAGAGGAATACGAAGATGGGATTGCCATCTCGCGCGAAGAATTCTATAACCGCCTGCCCTCGCTTCATACCCCGCCGACAACTGCCGCGCCGTCCATTGGAGATTTTGCCGCGCCGTATGAGACTCTGCTCACGAACGGCTGTGACCACATCCTTTCCATTCACGCTGCCTCGCAATTGACGACCATCATCAATGCCGCAAGACAGGCCGCTCAGGAATTCCCGCATAAAGTCACCTGTATCGACAGCGAATCGCTTTCGCTGGGACTCGGATTCCAGGTGTTGGCTGCTGCCGAAGAAAGCGAATCAGGTCTCCAGTCCGCGATGGAGGCGATTGAATCCACCAAGCGAAGACTGCAAGTCATTGCCGCTTTGGATACGATGGAATATCTCAAACGCAGCGGACGAGTCCCCGGAACCGTGGCAGCGCTGGGCGGATTATTGTCCATCAAGCCGATGATCGAATTGAAGGATGGGGAGGTGAAAGCCATCGGCGCGGTGCGGACGACGAAGCAGGCTGACGAACGCGTGCTGAATTTTCTCCTGGCGATCGGTGATATGGATCGGCTGGCGGTTTTGCACACCAACGCCGAGCCGCGCGCAAAACAATTGCTGGCCGAATTAATGAACCGCATGCGACAATCCATTCCGCGCGATATCTTGTTCGTCAATGTCACCTCGGTGATCGGTACGCATGTCGGCCCGAACGGCCTGGGGTTCGCGGCGGTGAGGAAGTAAGTCATCCCCATGATAAAATTGACTGATGCAACCATCTCTCGAAAAACTTCGTAAATTTTTTCGCCTCGAACACGAGAATAAATACCAAAATACCGCCATCATTGGCGGACTTGCCAAGATGCTCGATTATTGGGAAGGGGAAGCCCGCGCGGAAGGAATCACAGAAGAAGTAATTCAAGCTGTAGTTTCGCGATTACGCTCCTACGAAAAACTCAGCCCCGATGGCAGGGCGGAATCGCTCAAGGGACTTTGGAAACGGATTGCAGAAACCTATCCCGAAGCGGGACAAAAACCAAAGCAGGTTCAAGCGCCGCGCCCTCAACCACAGCAACCTTCCACTCCGCTGTCAGAACCAAAGCCTGAAAATGAAGGGTCTTCTCCGCCAAAGCCTGCTGAAAAGACACAGCCGCAACAATATCAACAGAAACCTCGTCAGAATCCGCCGCCGCGCTCTGAAGCGGTGGCTGGCGCAAAACACAGCCAGACGCCCGCCGCGCTCAACGCCAAATTGACCGTGCTGCAAGGTGTAGGTCCAAAGAATGCCGAGTCGCTGGAAAAATTGGGAATGCAGACCCTCGGCGACATGTTGTATTACTTCCCGCGCCGCTACGAAGACTACAGCCAGCTCAAACCGATCCAGTCCCTGATGTACAACGATGTAGTCACGGTGCTGGGAACCATTCAAAGCGTGCACAACCGTCCCATTCGCGGCGGCAAGCAAAGCATTATCGAGGTCGTCATCGGCGACGGCACGGGCTCAATTCGCCTATCGTATTTCAACCAGCCCTGGTTGATGAATCGTTTCAAACAGGGCGATGCGATCTCCGTCTCCGGCAAGATCGATCAATATCTCGGCCGCCTTGTGATGAACAGCCCCGATTGGGAACCCGTGGAAGTTGAAAACCTGCATACCAATCGCATCGTCCCCATCTATTCACTGACCGAGCGCATCACACAAAACTGGCTGCGCAAGCAAATGAATCAGGTGGTCACCTATTGGGCGCCTGCCGTTGTTGATGCTCTGCCCGATAACATTAAACGCGCCGCACAGCTTGTTTCGATCGGCGAAGCGTTGACCCAGATTCACTTCCCTGATTCACAAGCCCGCCTCAAACTTGCCCGCGAACGTCTCGGGTTTGACGAAATCTTCTACCTGCAAATGGGGGTGATGCGCCAGAAACGGGATTGGAGATCTGTGGAAGGCCGCCGCTTCCCGGTCTCGGACGAGTGGCTGGGTGCTCGACTAGGCACATTGCCCTTCACCCTGACATCAGCCCAACAAACCGCCCTTGCAGACATTCGCGCAGACTTTGACTCCGGCAAACCCATGAACAGACTTGTGCAGGGCGATGTCGGTTCGGGGAAAACTGTCGTTGCGGCATTGGGTGCGAGCATTGTGGTCAGTGGGGGAGCGCAGGCCGCAATTATGGCGCCTACGTCCATTTTGGCGGAACAGCATTATCGCAACTTCATCAACCTGCTGGCAGGCGATGGCGGCACAATGCAGCAGAGTGAGATCCGCTTGTTGGTGGGCAGCACAACTGAAAGTGAGAAAGAGGCGATCCGTCAGGGGCTGCAGGACGGCTCGATCAAAATCGTCATCGGCACGCACGCGGTCATCGAACCCGATGTCTTATTCAAGGATTTGCAATTTGTGGTCATCGACGAGCAGCATCGTTTTGGTGTGGAACAGCGCGCTGAACTTCGCAGCAAGGGCACGAACCCGCACTTGCTGGTGATGACAGCTACACCCATCCCGCGTTCGCTGGCGTTGACGGTCTTTGGCGACCTCGATATTTCTGTGATCGATGTGATGCCTGAAGGCAGACAGCCGATCACCACTCATGTATTGCGGCCACAGGAACGCGAACGCGCGTATACGTTGGTCCGTGCGCAGATCAAAAATGGCAGCCAGGCTTTCATTGTGTATCCGCTGATCGATGAAAGTGAAAAGATCGATGCGCGTGCCGCGGTGGATGATTTTGATACACTGTCTAAGGAAGTGTTCCCCGATTTGAAACTTGGCCTGCTGCACGGGCGTATGAAGCCTGCTGAAAAAGATGAGGTGATGGTGAAGTTTCGCGACAAGGAAGTCGATATCCTCGTTTCCACCACGGTCATCGAAGTGGGCGTGGATGTGCCGAACTCGACGGTGATGTTGATCGAAGGCGCGGATCGTTTTGGTCTGGCGCAGCTCCATCAATTGCGCGGACGGGTGGGACGCGGCTCCGTGCAATCGACCTGTCTCTTAATTCCCACGCATGAAGATGCCACCGAGAATGAACGTTTGCAAGCCATGGCAAACACCAACGATGGGTTTGTCCTTGCCGACCTGGATTTGAAACTTCGCGGCCCGGGTGAATTCTTGGGAACGCGCCAGGCTGGCTACGCCACAACCTTGAAGATGGCAAACATCACCGATGTGAAATTAATTGAAAAAGCCCGCGAACAGGCACAAGCCCTGTTTGAACGCGACCCCGAACTAAGCCAGCCCGAACATGCCCTGCTTGCCGAAGCCTTTGAACGATTCTGGAGCGGCGGCAAAGGGGATGTTAGTTAAGCAGTTGGATAGTTTGTTGGTTTGGTAGATGCACAACTCGAATTACCAAACTACACGACTACCAACCGAATAACCAGATAACTATCAAACTATGAGACTAAACTATGGTTAGAGCATTATTTCCCGGAACGTTCGACCCCATCCACTACGGCCATATGGACATTGCCTTTCGCGCCTCAAAATTATTCGATGAAGTGGTCATGGCCGTATATGACAAGCCGTTGAAATCCTTGATGTTCTCGCCCGAGGAGCGAATCTCTCTGGTGAATGAGGCTTTCCAAAACAACCCCAAGATCAAAGTGACGGGTTACAGCGGGCTGACGATAGACTTTGCGCGCCAGATCAACGCCCAGGTGATTGTGCGCGGACTGCGGGTGTTCTCCGATTTTGAATTCGAGTTCCGCATGGCGCTGGCCAATCAACGCATGGCGAAAGATGCCGTGGAAACCGTTGCGCTCATCACCGCTGAACAGCATACCTTCCTGTCCTCTTCCACGGTGCGCGAGATCGCCACGTTGAACGGCGATGTCTCCAGCATGGTGCCGCCGTTCGTGGAAAAGGCGCTGAAGGAAAAGGTAAGTGAAATGGTTGAACATTCTCCCCCGAATGCCCTCCGTGATTAATTTGTGCTAGAATTACTTATACCTGTAGCGCGACATTTATGTCGCGTGTGCATGTGCGACATAAATGTCGCGCTACGGAGCGAAAAAAAACATGGACATTCTGCAACTTATCGACCGATTGGAAGAACTCTTCAACGATGCGAAGGCGGTGCCTTTTACGCACAATGTCATCGTGGATGAAGACAAAATGCTGGAACTGATCGACCAGATGCGAATTGCCATCCCCGAAGAGGTGAAGAAGGCCCAGCAGGTCGTTGCCCAGCGTGACCGTGTCATGGCGCAGGCGCAGGAGGAAGCCAATCGCACCCTCCAGCTCGCGCGTGACAAGGCCGATCAATACGTTCAAAAGGATATGATCATGCAGGAAGCGCAGCGCCGTGCCGACCAAATCGTCAGCCAGGCCCGCGCCGAAGCCGAAGCCACCCGCGTGGACGCCGATAACTATGTGATCGACACGCTCATGCAGTTGCAGGATCAGATTGCAAAATTAAGTTCCCAGGTCAGCAATGGCATCCGCATGGTGCAGGAGGATCAGATGCGAAAAGCAACTTCACCGCCGTCCTCCATCGCGACCAACGTCACGGATAAAGTGGAAAAATAAAAATCATCCCCGTCAATTTTGACGGGGATGATTTTTATTACGCGCCTCTTTCCAGAACTTTCAATCTGCTTGCTATTCCCCAAATATTCACCCCGCTGATCCATAACCCGGCGCCCAAAAGCAGCAGCAGCACCCCAACCCCTGTCATGGATGTGTTGAACACATCTGCATAATTCACGCTGCCCCAGGTGTGGGTGGATGCCATGGTGTGCTGGATGGTGAGCGTGAGAAGCCCAAGCATGATCGCCGCCGCTCCACCCGCGGGCAGGTTGCTTTTCGGATTGCCCCTGGTGAAATTAACACCCTGCCAAAGATAGGGAATCCGCAGAATCAGGAAAACCGCCAGCGTGAGGACCGTGATATACACCACCGCATCCACAGGCATGGACGCGCCGCGCAGCATCCGCGAGAAGTAGATGTGAATCCCGCCGACCAGCACGCCCGTCACCAGCGCTTGAATGCTCATGCGGTACGAGTCGGTTGTCCCTCGGACGAGTTTGATGGTTGCCCAAATCCCCCAAACGCCAATGGCAATCCCAACGATCACGAACAGGATATACAGCCACTGAAAGGGAGCCAGTGTAGCCATGGATTCATATTTGGTGGGGAAGAGCGCCGCACAGGTGGTGCCAACCCCGCCCAGCAAAGTAAAACCACCGGTGAGCCCCATCAGCACGATGCCGATGAACCGAAGGAACTTTGCAAAGAAACTGTTTGTAGACATTTGAGTCTCCTTTTCAAAAAACAAACCCTAAAAGTTTCCAGAACCTTTAGGGTTTGCATATCTATCCATATTTGAAACCTGTCACGAAGAATATTGTCATGATCAATAACAGGCCCGGTAATATTTTGAGGATCGTTTCCCTCGATAGGATCGGCCGGCCTGTTTTCAGAAAAGAAAGCAGCAGTCCGCCGATGCCGATCAATGCGCCGCCGACACCCACAAGCGAAAATAATGGCGGGGTCGAACCCTGCATGGATAATATGATGGGTAGCAAAAATATGGTCATGCCTGCGATGCCGTGTGTGACGGCAATGGTAATGACGGGCAGACTATTCTGCAGGGGAATCGAGCGGGTCAAAATCACAGCCAGGAAACTAACGATGGTGAAGAGCAGGTACACGGTCCGGAACGATGCGAGATGCTGCCAGACGAGGCCGAGACTGAGAGTCAGGGGGATGATCGTCGAGACGATGACCACCACAGGTGAATCCAACGCGTCGAAGCCAAGGATAATAAGGAGCAATCCCGCAACGAGTAAAACGCCAAACCCGATGGTATAGGCTGCAATGGGCAGGGTGCTCATTCGGTCGATGCCGACAACGATTTGGTAGGCGGCCAGCAGGCCTGTCAGGAAAAGCAGGATGCGGTCGAGGGTTGTCATTTTCATTTTAGAAAGCCCGCATGGCAAGAATGATCATTGAAATCAACATGTAAAAGGAGGCGTATCGGAACAGGCCGAAATTTGCGCGCTCAGTATGCACACGGAAAGTTGCAAAGGCGAGGAGTAAAAGACCTGCGGTGAGAACTGCGATGAGGCGCAGATAACCTGCGCTCAGGCCGATCAAGACGCTTGCCCAGCCGATGGCAACCGCCGCAAGGATGGATGAAATTGCGATCGTGGCGCGGGTGAAATTATCGCCATAGGTGGAGGGGAAAGTGGGAATGCCTGCATTGCTGTAATCTTCACGGAATTTTAAGGAGAAGGTCAGGGTGTGGGTGGGAATCCAAAAGAGGATGGCGAGGGCAAGTAGGGTGCCGATGAAGTCAATTGAATTTACGGCGAGTGCGCGTCCCGCTAGGATTGGCATGGCGCCGGAGATGCCGCCCCAGACGATGCTCCATGCAGTGCGGCGTTTGAGCCATAGCGTGTAAACGACCACGTCAAAAAACCAGCCTGCAAAAACAACCGCGCCGAACAGAGGGGCAATCGACAGGGCCCAGCCGATACCGATGACCGAGATCGCCATGCCGACATAATAGACTTCCTGACGGCTTAACTCACCCGAAGCCGCGGGTCGTTTGTGCGTGCGCTTCATCTTCGCGTCGATGTCGTGGTCGTACCACATGTTCATTATGGTCGAGCCGCTGATGGCAAGGAAGAGGCTGATGGACATGCCGATCAGCACGGGGATGTTTACCGGGAAGTGGGCGCTGAGATATCCAGCTATCCCCGTTGCAAGGAGCAGGCCGGTTTGGGTACTTTTAATGAGCGGCCAATACAGTCTGATTTTTTTAAAGAGGATGGGCATTAAGACTCCTGGCGGATGCGTGCGAAATGATAAGGAAACAGGAAAATATTTTATGCGGAAATAAGTATACCTGTCCACCTGTCTCCTTGTCTACTTTTCTATTTATCCCGCGCGCATCGGAAACCCACGCCAGGACTGTAGTAGGTGGGCGTCGCGTTGTTACGGACCCAGAGCCTGAGATCCATGTCGTAAGTGTCCTTCGAGCCGCCGCGCATAAAGCGGTAGTGCATGCCTTCGTAGACGTCGCCTGTCCATTGCCAGACGTTGCCCGCCATGTCGTACAGTCCGTAGGGGGAGGCAGAGTCGAGGGTTTGGTAGCCGTCGTAATTTTTTCCGTTGTAAAAGCCAACGGGGCTGGTGCGCGAACCGAAGGATGACATGTCCTCAAACGGGTCACGCGAAGAATAAAAATTAGCGTTCTCGCGTTTGATCTCATCCCCCCACGGGAAGGGACGGTTATCGTCGCCGCGCGCGGCTTTCTCCCATTCCATTTCAGTTGGCAGATGCCAGCCATAATATTTGCAGTAGCCCCAGGCGCCAAACCATGTGACCGTGGTCATCGGGTGGTTCTCGTACCCTTCTTTTGCTCCAAACGTTATTTTGCTCGTAAATACTATTCTTTGGGATGGGTCATCGAGCGGGATGAAGAGCCAATCGCCCGCTTCGATTCTTTCTTCGTGCTTGACTCCGTGGAACTCGTCGCCTGGGTAAAAGCCGACAATTTGTTCGCCGTCCAATTTGACGTAGCCATCGGCGAGCGCCGCATTGAGGAAGTCGGCATACTGGGCGGTGGTCACATCGGTGATCATGATTTCGTAGGCAGCGGTGGATTCAACATCTTCATGCTGACCGAAATAGAATTCACCCGCAGGGATCTGCGCCCATGTGTCCGGGTCGATGCCAGTTTCGTAGATGGGCATGGGGGCGTTCAAGTCAACGGGTTGGCAGGCAGTCAATAGCACAGCAATCAGGCTGAGGCTTAGAAAGAGGCGTTTCATCACTCCACCTCCTCAGAAAGTTCGTGTGTCGCTTCCTCCGTCCAGCGTCCCTTGCCTTTGAAGAGGTCGGACAAACGCCAGATCATCACCATGGCGAGGATGACCAGCAGCATACCCAAGCCGAGATCAGTGAGGATCATCAGCACGTTGACCAGCGGCTGCTGTTCGGCTTCGCTGATGAACAGCCGTTTCAATTCGAAGATCGTCACCGAGGCAAAGGCGATGTCTGAAAGGATGATAATGCCCCAGCCGTACCATTGGCGGACTTTGCCTTTCAGGTTGACCATGTCGCCATAATACATGAGGATGATGGTGGCGATCAGCGCGGAAAGGATGTGCCAATGTCCCGTGAGGGTGATGCGTTCCTCGCGCCACGGCATGACGCGCATGATCTCGGTCAGTTTGACCGCCATGAAAATGCCCACACCGCTGACGGTGAAGTTCATGAAGACCATCTGCCAGAGCGGACCGAACTTGAGTGGGTCGCTGGCCAGCGCCTTCATCTTCTGACCGAAGGTTGGTTTTGCAAGGTGCGCCGTCCCTTCGCGGATGAATTTTCCCCAGCCAAAGATGACCAGCATCAGCGCCGAGAGCATCACCAATACCGAGCCGACGTAAATGATGGTGTGCGCCCATTCCACCACCACCACCGACCACGCGCCGATGGAGATGACGATGGTTCCCGTCCACATCAGGTGCATGGAAATGGTGTGCAGAATGCCCTTGAAGTTGAGCCAGCGCCCGATGATGAGAGAAAGCGCCACAGCGATCAGAGTCAGCATGATGTGCAGGTGACCGATGACCGCGTCTTCGAACAGGGTCTTGTGGGGCTGGCGGATGACGTTCTCTGCCAGGAAGGCTTCGAAGCCGTTTCCAAAATAGGAACCTGGAATTGCGCCAAACAGGACGGAACCAAGCGTGGCAATTGCCATGGTGAAGAAGGCAATGCGCTCCACGCTCGCGCCTGATCTGGTGTGTGCGTAGGCGTTGTCTGTCACGCGATATTCCGGGTCCCAGGGATTCAGCGCGACTGCCAGCAGGACGCCCGCAAAGAAGATCAACGAAAGGCCGAAGATATAAACGCCGTGGAATGCCCAGTTATGACCGAAATAGGCAAATCCCATGCCGAAGACCATGGTCAGAATGTAGCCGACGGTGATGGTGGCGTTGATGGCGGTCTTGAAGAATTCCTTCATCTTCAGCAGGCTGTTGATGATGTAAACCTCGATGGCAACGACCGCCATGGCGATGGAATGGTAGAGGATGATGATGCGTCCCTCGCGCTCTGCCTGGACGATATCCATGCCAAGCAGTTTGATCACCACTTCGCGCACGCCCATCTCCGCCATAGGACCGGAGAGCATGCCCCATACGGCGGTCACAATTCCAATCATGGCAATTGCCACGAGAATAAGTCCTTTGGTGGAGTTGAAAAGGTAGTTAAAACGGTCTTTGACAAATTGCATTTGGACTTCCTTTGGGTAAATAGTAATTGGTAATTGGATCGCCAGAAATACCTTGCCTCAATTACCAATTACTAATCTCCAATTACCAATTTATCCCTTCTTCGCAAATCCCAACGCGAACGCGCCCGCCATCAGGAAGAGCAGGGGGGTCAGAATCAACATGACGAATTCAGGGCTGAAGAACAGCAGCTGCGCTCCCATCGAGATGAAGGCCAGAGCAATGCCGCCTAAACCGATCAACACCCCGCCGATGCCGACCCACCAAAATCCTTTTGGCGCACCTTTGGCGTAGAACGGTCCTAGGAAGATGACCAACCCCGCCACACCATGGAAGAGCGGCACAGCGATCTTCTTGAGCGTGTCCATGCCGCCGATGCTGGTGATGGCAATGGCAAGGAAGCCGATGGCCGCAAACCACTTGAAGTACGTTTTCCATTTCGGGAAGTATTCCTCCGCCAGCCCCATGGAAATGCCCAACGGAATCAGGCTGGCAACCGTCAGCACGTAGGGCGAGGCGAGAATTCCAAGGCCGAGGAAGATCAGCAACAGCCCCGAAACCAAAAGCACCGCAAAACCCATCAAGTAATAGAGGTTATGCAGTGCTTTGTTCAACTGATAGCGCTGATAAAAATACCAGCACAGGTAGGCCGCAAGCAGCCCGGTCAAAAGCAGGAAGATAATATCCTTCATTTCCATTCTCCTTTTTTGAAATCAGGGTTTATTCAACTGTCTATGTGAATTATTGCACAAATAAACGTTACAAACTGTAACAAAAGTCACATTTTTTCATGGATGCAACGCATCATTTTTTAACCGACCCTTGATACCGCTTCTATGGGTATTTCACTCCCGCCAGGCGATTAAATAAACTCGTCGCGTGCCAGCAGGTCCGCTATCGTTTCCCGCCTTTGAATCGTACGAACCTGCCCCTTTTCGAGCCATAACACCAGCGGCCTTCTCGACCCGTTGTAATTCGACGACATGCTCAAATGATACGCGCCCGAAGCCGGGATCGCGATAAAATCCCCCTCCTTGATTTTTGGCATGGGCAGGTCTTCGATGATCACATCACCCGATTCGCAAAACGGCCCGGCGATGGATACAACTTCGCTTCGCTCTCCGCCGACGCCGGTTACCGGCAAACAAGAATATCTCGCCCCGTACATGGCATGGCGCGGATTGTCCGTCATGCCGCCGTCAGTCAATATCCAAACTTTATCACCGCGTCTTTTGATTGCGCCGACCTTATAAACAGCCACGCCTGCCCGCGCCACCAAACTGCGCCCAGGCTCCAAATGCAAATGGGGGAGGGGGATTCCACGGGTGTTGCAGCCATCGATCACGGTCTCAGTGATGATACGCACATATTCATGGATGCCCGGTTGCGGAAGTTCATCCTCGTGGTAGGCCACGCCCCAGCCGCCGCCCGGGCTGAGGTGCCAATCGCCTGAAAATCCAATTTCGTTCGCAAGTTCCAATCCGATATCAATTGCTGCCTTAAGCGGACTCGCATCCCGAAAATTCGACCCCTGATGAAAGTGGATTCCATTAAGGGGCAGGTTGTTTTCTTTGCAAAATTGTGCCGCCTCCAATATTTCATCACGGGTCATGCCGAATTTGCTTTCGTGTTGGCCGGTCTGCGTGTGGGCATGATGGGTGGATACGGCGAAACCCGGAAGAAGGCGAAGCCAGATGTTGGGGACTTGGGCATCGGAATTTGGAAAAAGGTTTTCAATTCGATGAAGTTCATTGAGATTATCCACGACAATTGTGCCGGCATTTTGAATCCCCGATTTCAAATCGTCGGTGGATTTATTAACCCCATGCAAAAGGAGATGTTCGCGCGGTACGCCGCCGGCCAATGCAATGGCAACCTCTCCCTCGCCGGTGCAGTCCACGTACAACCCGTGGAATTGAGTCCATTGGGCGAGGGCAGTGCAAAGGAATGCCTTCCCTGCGTAAGTAACAGAAGCAGGCCCGGGGTAGGTCGAAGCGAGCGCGGATTTATATTCGTTTACTGCTTCATCCATGGTTGCCTTGTCGTATAAATACAAAGGCGTACCAAATTCCCCGGCCAGGTATTCAATGGGGTGGCCGGCAATGAGGAGTGTGTCTTTTTCGATGGTGGTTGAAATGGGAAAGAGATCAAGCCGCTTCATTGTGATTTAGATCGCGCGCAAGAAAGATTTGATTTTTACCGAGACGCTTGGCCATAATTTCGGCATGGTCTGCGGCCAGCAGGAGGCCTGCCATTGTATTCGCGTCTATTGGGAATGTGGCAACGCCGATACTTAAGGTATGTCCGGAAACGCCCTTGTTTTCGAGGGGGATATCGGTTGTGCTGGCGCGCGCTGCACTTTGCAGACGTTTGGCAAATTCAAATGCGCCTTTTTCTTCTGTATTCGGCAGGACGATGGCGAATTCGTCGCCTCCGTACCTGGCAGCCAGATCGTATTTCCGTAAATTGTTTCGGATCAAATCTGCCGTTGCCTTCAAACGGTCATCTCTGGCGGGGTGTCCCCATTTGTCGTTGTATTCTTTGAAGGAATCGATATCGAAGATGATGAGCGAGAGCGGATGCTGAAGCCGTATGGAACGCTCCACTTCAGCGGCCAGGATTTCCTCCAGGGCATGGCGGTTGGAGAGGCCGCTGACTGCGTCAGTCATTGCCATCTCTTTAACTTGTGCATGCAAGCGGGCATTGTCCACGGCCAAAGCGATGGGACCGGAGAGAGCTGTCAACAGATCCACATCTTCCCGCGTAAGGACCCGCTTCGCATCTCCCTCCACGTTTAGAGTCCCAAGAACAACATTTTCCTTCAAAAGTGGCACGCAGATCTCGCTATGGACCTCGTTATCCGCTCTCAGAAAGGCGGGTTCAAATGAAGTATCCTCGATGAACTGGGCGGTTTTGGTTTTTATCGTCCTTCCACTAACGCCCTGGCTGATGTGTATCTTGTGGAGCAATAATTCCTGCGGATATCCGACCTGCGCGCCAAGGTGAAGAAAGTCCTCTTTCAGCAAATAGATGCTCACATGGGTATAACCGAAGGATTTTTTTAATTCGGTCACGACAGTTTCAAAGATGGTCTGCAGGTCGAGAGAACTGATCACTAGCCGTGAAACAGCCTGAACTGTAGACATAGCCAGGAGATGTTCCTGTGCCCGGGAATATAATGAAGCCCGATGGAGAGATGCAGAGACCTGGTTTGCAAGGGTTTCCAGGGTGGTTGCATCCTCCTCGTCAAAGGCATTGGATTCAACGCTTTCCACATACAACACACCGAACAGATCCTTATCCCTGAAAATGGGGACGCAAAGCGCCGAACCATAATGCTCACCGATAGAAAAATAATATGGGTCGCTTGCAACGTGCGGTGAGATATAGGTTTTGCGGATCGCGGCGGTATGTCCAATAATCCCCTTCCCTAATTCCTGTCTATACCCCGGACGATATCCAAAATCCTGGGTGCCGGCAATGGCAATTATTTCCAGCATGCCGTCGGCTGTCAATTTGGAAATGGCGGCTTCGGCATATCCGAACCGGTCCACGACAGCATCAATGGAGCGTTGGAGGATTTCTTTTTCGTCAAAACTGTCCGCGATCTGCCTGCCGACCTCTTCGAGCAGGCTCAGCTGGGCTGAGCGGCGTACTTCCGCTTCCAACAAATCCTGTTCCTGCGTAATATCGTGAATGACCAACACACGCCCGAACAATTCCTGATTGTCCCGGCGTAAATGGATGATGACCGCTTCGAAGCAGGCCGCTTTTCCTTTGTTGAACTGCCTGAGTTTTATCACTTCATCGGGCGAGTCCCATTTTTGCTTGAAGACATTCGGGTCTGGCAGGGCATCAAAAATATTCAACCCAACCGCGTTCTCCTTCGTCCCGAGCCATTCTGCGGCCGCCGGGTTCATGTCGGTTATATGATTTTGATAGTCTACGACGATGATCGCGTCGCGAAGATTCTTTATAATGACCGGCGCAGCGATTGGGAATAAATTGAACAGGCCAAAATGGAAGAATCCAATTGCGAACAAGGGAGCCGAAAGAGAAAACGATAAGGGCGTCGGGTCCAGTTCGAAGGGGATTACTTTAGAAAGAAATAATAGGTTGGCGGCCGATGTGATGATCACCCCAGCCAGCATGATGCCGGTTTGGGTGCGGAAAATTTTTGGCGAGCGGAGATGCGTAATGAAGTAGATCAGCATGCCGCTGAAAATATAAAGATAGGCGATGACGGTGAAAAGCCAGAACACCGGCCCAAACTCGATCTCGAGCGGGCCATATGCCCGCCCGGATTCCATGGATAACGAATGCCAGATCAATCCATGCCTGTCATTCGTCAGGCCCATGACGAACGCGATGGCGCCCGGAATGGTCAGCAGGAAAACTCGTCCGCGCAGGGACCACCAATTGCTGATGCCCGTGTACCGCAGGGCAAACCCCAGCCAGAGCGGAGGGGACATGCTCATTCCGAGGTATAAAATTTTTCTTGAAATTATTTTCAGGGGGAGAAAGGGTAGGACGATCTCAAGTAAATAAAATGCCGCCCAGACCATCATGGCAAGCATGAGAAGGCCGAACGTCCGCGCCCCGGGTTTCCGCCACTCAAGCAGGGAACGATATGCAATGCCTGCGATGAGTATGACAAGAAACCCAAGGCAGTACGAGAAGACCAATAAGTTGGTTTGCATGAAGCCTGTTATTAATCGCTAAAAAACAAACTCCACCAGACTTCCCAGTTTTGCATCGGAGTGGGTATGGGGATCGGTGTGGATTGAATTACCGGCTGACTGCCCGGCAATCCAATTGGGACGACAGGTTGGTCGCCTTCCTGCACATAATGCCCGTCTGTGCGGGCCCACTCCTCAACCGCCGCGGTTGACCCGGCGTACGCCACCTGTGTTTGCATGGCCATCTGTGTCTGCATGGCCTGTGTGGCCATCAGGCGCACCTGGTCACGCTGGTCGTTCAGGCGGTTTAGCTCTTCGAGGCGCGAATTGAACTCGATGACAAACAAGATCAATAAAAAAATACCGGCAAATACTGCCACGCGCCGGATACTGATGGGAAACTTCTGCATGTCTTTATCTTAATCGCATTTTCCTGCATTTGCAAATCCATTTATGGTAGAATCCTGCCCCGCAGGGTAAAGTTCCGTTTCAACGGAAATAAAACCTGCTCATGCAGAGCGTAGTACCCTTCGCTCTGACATTCATTTTGCCAGAAAGGGCTTAAAGAATATGAAAGTATTGCTTGTTAAAGACGTGTACAAACTTGGCCGCGCCGGGGATATTAAGAAAGTAGCCGACGGTTATGGCCGCAACTTCCTCCTTCCGCAAGGTTTCGCCGTGCTCGCCACCGAAGGCGCGATGAAGCAGGTGCAGAGGATCAAGTCACAGGCTGAAATCCGCCGCAGCTCCCAGAACAACGAACTTAAAAGCGTTGCCGACCTTATTAAGGATGTTACCCTAACCTTCCCCGCCAAAGCCGGTGATACTGGCAAGTTGTATGGCTCCATCACCACTCAGGATATCGCCACGGCGCTTACTGAACAAATCCGCCACGAAGTAAAACGCCAACAGGTTGATATCCAACCCATTCGCACGCTTGGCGAATTCACCGCACATATCCGCCTGACCATGGACCTCGTCCCCGAGATCAAGATCATTGTCCACCGCGAAGGCGAAAGCGCTGAAAGCGTGGGAGAACAGCCTGAACCTGAAAAGGTCAAGAAGCCGAAAAAAGCCGAAGCCCCAAAAGATGAAGCCGCGGTGGAAGTTCCCGCAGCGACAGCCGAATAAGAACAAAACCACATCACCGGCGCAAGTCGGTGATGTTTGTAATACAATAAATCCATGCCAGAATCGATTGGTCAACGCCTGAAACGGGCACGCGAAGCGCGCTATCTGACGCTCGAAAGGGCGTCGGAAGAAACGCGCATCCGCACCGTGTTTTTGCAGGCTTTGGAGTCGGACGATTATTCCGTCATACCATCCGCGGCGCAGGGGCGCGGTTTTTTGCGCAATTATGCAGCCTACCTCGATCTCGATATCGATGAAATGATCGCGGAGATTCAACGCAATGCGCCTGCTCAAAGCGAAGTAAGCGGACCATTACCGCAGGTCAATCTTGTTGAGACGGACATTCCTCCGTTGACCGAATCGCAGATCGAAAAACCCGCGCCTCGATTCTTGTCCTGGCTTGGCCGCCGTCCGAAAGCGGATGTAGATACTGAATCAGACTCCACCCTTCGACAGGCTCAGGACAACGCCGAAGCTGGGCATGCCGAAGTGAGGGAGACAAAACTCGAAGATGAGATTCTGCCAGTTGAGACAGAACAAGCTGAAGTTATGGAAGAGGCGAAGCCGGGTCTGATCCCGCGGCTTGGGTCGATTTTCCAATTCCGTTTAAAAAAGAAAGAATCCGAACCGCTTCCAGTTGTGGAGGAAAAGGAGCAGGAAATCATCGCGGAGGTTAAACCGCCGCAGCCAACTCTGCCCGCGGATGTGATCTTCGCGGAGATCGGCGCGCAACTGCGCGAACGGCGCGAGTTAATCAGCCTGACGCTGGAAGAAGTGGAACGACACACGCATTTGCGCGCGGTGTTTTTGAAGGCGCTGGAGGAAGGCGCAATGGACAAGCTGCCTTCGCCGGTACAAATGCGCGGGATGCTCGCCAATTATGCGGAATTTCTTGACCTGGATACCGAAACGATCATGCTGCGTTTTGCGGATGTGTTGCAGGCAAGGCGGTACGAGAAATATGCCGAGACGCCGCGAGAGAAAATCCAAACGGAAGTGGTTGCGTCCATCCCGTTACTGCGGACATTCATTGCAGGCGATTTGGTCTTTGGCCTGGCGATGATCGCGATTTTAGCCGCGCTTGCGGTTTGGGGATTCGGGCGCCTGGTCAATTCGCCGGATGGGCAAAGCGACCTGGCTGAAGCCACCGCACCATCGATTGTGGATGTGCTTGGCGATGTGCCTTTACCAACTGCTTCATTACAGTCTACATTTGTGGCGGTGGATGAGAATGTTTTACCCACCTCTGCGGCTGGAACAGACTTATTGGTCACCCCGGAAACGACAGGGGAAGCCGGGCCTGTAAATGTGACGGTGAGTATTTTTGCCCTGGAACGTACTTTTGTTAGAATCTCTGTGGATGCGAGAGTGGTCTTCGAAGGCCGCATGGCTCCCCGCGAGTCGAAAGTGTTTGAGGCGGAGAATCAAGTGGTGGTGCTGACGGGCAATGCATCGGCTTTGCGAATCACCTATAATGGACAGGACCTCGGTTTAATGGGCGGTATCGGGGAAGTGGTAAGCCGTGTTTATTTGGTCTCCGGTGTGGTGACGCCCACTGCAACCATCCCGCCCACGCCGACAGAAACTCCGTTGGTGACACCGACCGGTACACCCACATCCACACCGACGGCCACACCAACCGTGACTCCGCCCGATGGCGGGTAGGATTATCCTATCGCTTTCTCCACCTTCTACGGTAACTTGAGAAGAATAAAGTTTATAGTTAGGAAAACAGCGTGACAAAAAAAAATACATTTCATTTAGTGTCCCTTGGTTGTGCAAAAAATACAGTTGATTCGGATTCGATGGCACAGTTGCTTTTACGCGACGGCTACCGCTCGATGGATGACCCCTCCAAGGCGGCGGTCTTGATCGTGAATACCTGCGGGTTTATCGGCCCTGCCAAGGAAGAATCCTACCGCGTGCTGGATGAGCTTGCCAAATCCAAACTCGATGGGCAGGTGTTGATCGCGGCGGGCTGTCTCACCCAGCGTTACGGCGTTGAAGTTGCTAAAAAAATCCCCGGCATCGACGGCATTCTTGGCACGCGCCGTTGGATGGATATCGTGCAGGTGGTCAAGGAAGTCCGCAAGGGGAAGCACCCCGAGCCTGTTTACCATCTTCCTGAAACTGCGACAGTCGGCACGGATGAATACGATGCCTTGCGAGTCAGCATTGCAGGCGCGAGCGCGTACATCAAAGTTGCGGATGGCTGCCGCCGTCCCTGCGCGTTTTGTGCAATCCCATTAATTAAGGGGACGGCTGTTTCTCGTCCCATTGAGGCGATCCTCCACGAAGCGCGAACGCTGCGTGATTCTGGCGTGCGTGAACTGGTCTTGATCGCGCAGGATACAACGGATTATGGTCACGACTTCGGCATGAAAGATGGTCTCGCGATTCTGCTCGAGCAATTGACCGATGCCGTCCCGGATGTGGACTGGATCCGCGTGATGTACGCCTTCCCGGGCTACGTCACTGACCGCCTTATCGAAGTGATGGCGACCCGCAAACAGGTATTGCCCTACCTCGATATGCCGCTCCAGCATGCCCACCCCAAAACCTTATATCGCATGAAGCGCCCATCCAATATGGAGTGGGTCTATAAAACGCTCGGAAAAATGCGCGCCACGGTGAAGGACCTGTCCATGCGAACGACGTTCATCGTTGGCTACCCCGGTGAAACCGAAGAGGAATTTCAGACCTTGTATGATTTTGTGAACGAGATTCGATTCGACCGCGTGGGCGCCTTCCAGTTTTCCTTCGAGCCGGGGACTACCTCCGCGCCTCTGGGCGACCCCGTGCCTGCTTCTGTCAAAGAGGAGCGATTCGAACGCCTGATGGAGCTTCAGCAAAATATTTCGCTCCAGGTGAATCAATCTTATGTCGGCAGGACCCTGGATGTGCTGGTGGAGGGATTCGATAACGGCATTTCCATCGGCAGGTCATACCGCGATGCGCCAGAGATCGACGGCATGGTCTTCATCGAAGGAAGGGCTAAAGTGGGGGAGATCGTCCCAGTCAGGATTACCGGGGCGATGGCCTATGATCTGACAGGCGCGTTGGTGGAGCCGGCTTTGATTAAGTTATAAGAGAGCGTTTCTTGAGTCCTTATCGCCTTCTTTTAGTACACGGATTTCACTGAACATACGGAAAAGAGCATCTTTTTTATGGGTTTTCCGTGAACTACAGTGTAATCCGTGTTGTCCGTGTCCAAAAAAGAGTTAAGAAACACTGTCTAAGGGCGGCCCGCCACGATATATCACAAGGCGTGCTGGCTTTGAAGAGTCGTAACAAAAAAGAGATCGTTGCTTTTTGAGCAACGGTCTCTTTTCGATTACGAAACCCTGGCGAGTGCGGCGGCTCCGAGAATCAACGCGGATAGCAGCAGGTTGATTCGCAGGAGGAGCAGTTCTTTTTTTTGGAGCCTGGTGAGATCTTCTTCTGCCGCCATTTCTTTTTTCAGTAATATTCGGTGGATGGCGGGAAGCACTTCCCAGGTTTGGATGGCGCTGACGACCACCATGACTGCCGCAAACCCATGTTTGATTAGAATGGCCAACGACCATTGCGTGCTCAGGGATAGAAAGCCGTCATAATGGGGACTGGTGCTGAGTTGGATCAGGCCTGTAACCAGGAGGAGACCCATGCAGAACCATGCGAGTGGTTCGAGTCTTTTTTGCATAGCGGAGATGAAGCTGAGTTGGTCGACCAGCTTCAAGGTCCGTTGGGAAGCGGGCAGGATGAGAATATTGATCGCGGCGAGGCTTCCAATCCATGTGACGGTGGCCAGCATGTGCAGCCAGTAAATGATCGCCAGGATCCATGCTGAGGGAGTGGTCATGAATTAAGGAGTAGCGGCTGTCGGTACTTCTGTAGGCGCTGCTTCGGTGGTGGTTGGCTCTACCACGGGTACCTCGGTAGCGGGGTAGCACTGAGCATACGCCTGTGCCGAGTTGTTGGCGGAATTTCCGTCCAATGTGCCGATGCCGGATGCGGTCAGGTATAGTTCATAGGCGGCGCAATACTCCTGTTTGGTGAAGAGCTCATCGCCGTAGCTCGTCAATGCAATGAAGTAGCGCTGCGAGGCGGTCATGGTTCCGTCCCAAAGGGAAGGCCAGTTCGCGCCGACTTGTTCAAAATAAAAGATAGCCTGTTCCCAATCCAGTTCCCAAAAACTTGCGCCAGTAATGTAAGCTCGCGCGCCTTCCCGCAAGCCGATAGCTGAGTTATCCAATGGGCCGAAGCGTTCGGCAAGGGTCAGATAGTAAATGCCGCCTTCGAGATTGCCCAGTTTGGTGATCAGGTCGTAACCTTGATTCCGCAGGGCGAAGTAATACATGCCGTCCACCTGGGCGGTTTTGTAACCCGGGTCCAGCTTGCGGATGGTGTCGAGCGCTGTGACGGCGCCGGCCCAATCCTGCGCGCTGATGAGCTGCTGGGCGCGCTGGAATGCGTTCTCTGCGCCGCTGGAATCCGGTGTGGACGTGAGAGTAGGCGCGGGGGTGGCGGTGGGAATCGTGCTCATCACCAGAACCTCGGTCAGCTTTTGTTGGGCACCGGGGAAGTTGGGGTCGTGGGCGATGATGAATTCAAGGCGCTGCCTGGCAACTTCAAAATTGCCGAATTGAATATCCACGAGGGCAAAGGAGAATTGCTCGGAGAGCTGCTGGGTAATGATGGAGTCTTCCGCGTTTTTGCGTACGTTGATACCGGAAGAATACCCGCTGAATCCACCCAAACCGATGAGCAGGAGAAAACCCAAAATGCTGATGAGTATGGAGCGCCAGCGCGAAGGTTTCCCGACCGGTTTGATGGGCTGGGTATCATCTTCCTTGACAGGCCGAATAGGTTGTGTGTTTCCTGTGTGTTCAGACATGGGGATGATTATACTTGCCTTTGAATTGATGGGGTTTTTTCTTATTTTTATTTTAAGAGACCCTAAGGTTTTCTTATTGGTTTATACCGATGATGTTCAAAAGAAACATTCAGGATCTTTTCTTTACAACTTTAAAAGCTGCTTCGCCTCGGTCCAGACGATGACCAGGGCGATCAAGCCGCCGACGATCATGCCGATCAATGCCGTGACGATTGCGCCGCCGGGCAGGTACAACGCAACTGCGTAGGTGACAATTCCGCCGATAACCGAGGCGATGAGTCCTTTGATGACCGAGTTCCCGGTATCAAGCGGAACATGAGTCCGTTTGGAAAGCCAGCCAAATAAGATGATGGCTTCGATTAAGAGGGCAATTTCAGCAAAGGCAATGATTGGCGCGCCGACATCTTTAAAGAAAGTGATGCCCACAATGCCAATTCCAAGGAACATGACGATGCGCAGCAGGACGGCATAGAACGGGAACATCGGTTCCTTGCGGGCGTAAAAAGCGCGGACGGCCACTTCGTGAATGGTGTAACCGGTCAGCGTTGCAAGATACGCGCGGGTTGTCCACGTGATGAGGGTGGATGTGGCTTCGTCAAACCCGAAGACTCCGCGTACCAGCGGATGAATCCCGGCAGCCATAACCGCTGCTATTGGCAGGGTTAAGGAGATCAAAACACGGATGGCGCGTTCCACTGTAGACCGGAACCCTGCCCAGTCGCCGCGTGAAGCGAACTCGGAAAGAGTCGGCAGCATGGCGGTGGCGATGGCCGTCCCAAGGATGGTTTCAGGGACTTGCATAATCATCCAGCCATATGTCAGCGATGTCACCGCGCCGACCTGGTCCAGCCGTGAAGCGAGATTGTCACGCGCAAGAAAGATCAGTTGAATGCCGCCCATGGTCAACAAACGCGGAGCCATCAACTTCAACGCTTCGATCAAACCTGTGTGACGCAAATTCAGGGAAGCCGTCCAACGGAAGCCGAACATGATAAGTGCGGGCACTTGAATGAGCAGGTGAAATGCCGCGCCGAGGATCACGCCGTATACAAGGCCGTGAATTCCAAACCGCGGTGTGAGAAAAATCGCGCCGATGATCTGGCCGATGTTATACATGCTGGGCGCGATGGCGGGCAAAACAAAATGCTGGTTCGCTTGCAGCGACGCCATCACCAATCCGCTGATCGAAAAGATGATCGTGCCAATTAGATTCAAGCGCATCAACTCGGCGAGCAGTTTACGCTGTTCCTCGCCGAAGCCCGGCGCAATGCCAAGTTTTGCATCCACAAGCTGCTGCGCGAAGATCGCTATCAAGATCGCAATCGAACCTGTCACCAAAAAACCGACATTCGCCACACGCGAAAACAGATCCCATGCAGCGGCGCGGCCTTTGGTGGTGAGGTATTCCGTCAGCAGGGGAATGAACGCCATGGCCAGCGCCCCACCGGAGATGAGCGCGAACAATACATCCGGTAAATTGTTTGCCGCGTTGAACGTATCCAGCAGGTGCACTTCATCCGTGTACTGGCGTGCGATGATGCCCGTCCGTACGAAGGCTAAAATTTTATCTATGAAAAAGAAAAACGCAACGGCCAGCGAATTGCGGGTGAGGCGGGAGAGTTTATTCATTGGTTCAGTGGTCTGTGGGCGGCGGTATTTCCACGCCCGGAAGTTTATCTGCCAGCAGGTGGATTTTGTGAATGAGGATCGGGAAGCATTGCGCGCAAATATGCTTTGCTTCTCCCTTGAAGGTCAGGTTTAGAAGCGGCACTTGTTCATCTGTACGGTTACAGTTCAAACATGTGGGACTGGTCATGAAATGCTCCAAATGGGGAATGGGCGAAGTGTACCATGAATGAAAACACCCCGAAACCGATTATTTTTTCGGGGCGTTTCCTTATCTACTTTGGTTTAGAGTCGATTTTCAAACGACGGTGTCCCTGCGAATCTGGATCTAAAGCGTGGCCTTGATAATCCCGCCATCCACGGCCAGCGCCACCCCATGAATAAAAGATGCGGCAGGCGAAACCAAAAATACGGCGGCATTCGCAAATTCCTGCGGTTGTCCCATGCGGCCCAAAGGAATTTCGGCGGTCTGCTTTGCAAACTCTTCCTCAACGGCTGTATTGTTGTTCCTGGCGCGAAACGCCATCAACTCCTCCACGCGTTCGGTCATCGTCCAGCCGGGCAGGATGGAGTTGAAACGAATATTTTCCTTCCCAAGCTCCATCGCCAGCGACTTGGTCAACCCGATGGTGGCGAGGCGAATGCTATTGGAAAGCACAAGGTTTGGCAGCGGCTGTTTTACGGTGTATGAAGTTATAGTCAAGACGCTTGGCGTGGATGATTTTCTCAAATGCGGCAATGCGGCGCGTATCAAACGCACGTGGCTCATGAAGGACGTATCCATCGCTTTTTGCCACGTCGCTTCATCGAACATTTCAAAGGGACCCGCTGGCGGGCCGCCCGCATTGGTGATGAGGATGTCCAGCCCGCCCAGCGATTCAACCGCCGACTTCATCAACATATCCGCCGCGGACTCATCGCTCACGTCTCCTGCCAGACCGTAGGCCTGCGTGCCCGTTTCGTTGACAATTTTCTCCGCCGCAGCTTTAACCTTGCCTTCGTCACGGCTGTTGATGGCAACTCTGCATCCCTCACGCGCAAGCGTCAGAGCAGTGGCATATCCAAGTCCGCGCGATGCGCCGGCCACAAAGGCGCGTTTATCTTTGAGTCCTAAATCCATTCCGTCTCCTTTTTCTAAACACGAAGGACACCAAGGGCACTAAGGTTTAAAACTTTGTGAACTTTGTGTTTAAACGAGTTCGATTTTTTGCTCCCACACATCCCCATCCGTCCAGTTCGCATCCACCCATTTTGCCACATTTTGTAGTGCAGATTGTAAAAAGGCGTGGTCATTCCCCACCATCGCGCAGGTGATGATGGCTTCGTCCCATTTGTCCTGCAACCCCATCTCCGCCACAGAGACATTGAACTCGCGATGCAAACGCGAGATAAGCGGCTTGATCCGTCCGCGCTTTTCTTTAAGAGAAGCGCAGGCTGGGAGGTGAAGGTGGATGGTGAGGGTGGCGAGCATGGCGATTTTCGACTTGCGATTTACGATTTTCGATTTACAATCCCTCGCATAGACATGGAAACTGCATACAACCAAGCACTAGATTACCTGTATTCCTTCGTGGATTATAGCCTGAAACATTCCTCCGAATTGGCGAAGGCAGACTTCAATTTAGACCGCATGTTCGCGTTGATGGAGTCACTGGGAAATCCTCAGAAGAAGTATCCCATCATCCACGTGGCGGGGACGAAGGGCAAGGGTTCCTCGTCCGCGCTGTGCGCGGCGGCGTTGGGAGCGGCGGGCTATACCATTGGGCTGTACACGTCCCCGCATTTGCTGGATTACACGGAGCGGATTCAGATCAACGGTGAGCCGATTAAACATGAACAGTTGACTGAGCTGGTGAAAGAGATCAAGCCGCATGTCGCGAAGATCGAGAAGTTGACCACATTTGAGATTACCACGGCTTTGGCCTTCATGGCTTTTGCAAAATACGGTGTGAACGCGGCGGTCTTTGAGGTGGGACTCGGCGGCAGGCTGGATGCGACGAATGTTGTCACGCCGAAGGTTTCTGTCATTACTTCATTATCGTACGATCATATGGCTGTGCTTGGAAATACGCTGGCTTTAATTGCGGGAGAAAAGGCGGGAATTATCAAGGATGGTGTGCCGGTAGTTTCCTCGCCGCAAAAGGAAGAAGCTCTCGAAGTTTTGGAGCGTGTAGCCGAGCTAAAGGGATGCGAGTTTACCTTGGTTGGAAAAGATGTAAAGTTCGAGTTGGTGGAGTCATCTTTGAAGGGGCAAGAGTTCCACATTCAAGGTTTATCGTTCAATGTTCCTTTGCTTGGCACTCATCAAGTTGAAAATGCTGCCACGGCGTACACGGCTCTGAAAGTCAGTGGGATTCCAATTACGGATGCGCAGATTCAAAAAGGGTTTTCTCAAGTAAAATGGCGCGCCCGCTTTGAAATTGCCCGCCTCGAACCTCCGCTGATATTTGATTCCGCCCATAATCAGGATTCGTTCGAGAAGCTGCGCGAAACTCTTGAAACGTATTTTCCCGGAAGGCCTGTTTACCTTATCTTTGGCGCGTCTGAGGATAAGAACATCCCCGGCATGTTCGCGGAGATGAAATCGAAGATCAGGAAAATTATTATCACCAAAGCCGATCATCCGCGTGCTTTGGAGGTGGAGAAAATTCAGGGGTTGGCCGAGCAGGCTGGGGCGGAGTCGGAGGCGGTTGTCCCTGTGAAGGATGCGTTGGCGCGGGCGTTGGATTTATCGTCAAAAGATGGTAGCATAGTTCTATCTGCCGGATCGATGTTCGTGACGGCGGAAGTCATGAGAGAATGGAAATTACGGAATGAGTCAACCGACCTGGAATGAAGAAGAAGATAATTTTGACCTGACGCTTTCCCAACGGACCGAGGAACTGTATCGGATTCCGAATATGGAGCCCAAAGCGGACGGTTTGATCGAAGCGGCTGTGCTGCCGCTGCGAGATATGGTGATTTTTCCACGCATGGTCTCGCCGATCTTTGTGGGGCGCGAGGCGTCGTTATTGGCTGTGCAGGAAGCCCAAAACAAAGAACATACAGTGATCGGCCTCACGCAGAAAGACCCTGAATTGGATGACCCGGGCGCGGAGGACTTTTTGCCGATCGGTGTGGAGATGGCAGTGGGGCGTTTGTTGAGCATGCCCGACGGCTCGCGTTCGGCGCTGGTGCAGGGACGCCGCCGCGTGGAGATCGTGGAAATCATCCGCTTGAAGCCGTATATCAAAGTGCGCGCGCGGGTGATCCATGAACCGCAAACTGCGGACAGGCAAACGCAGGCGATGATGCGTTCGGTGTTGAGCCTGTTCGAGCGTTGTGTCCAGTTGGATCGTTCGATTCCTGAAGAGGCGCATTTGTTCGCATTGAACATTTCGGAGCCCGGCTGGCTGGCGGATATGATCGCCACGTCGCTTTCATTGACGTATGAAGCCAGGCTGCGCTTGTTGTTGATCCTGGACCCGAAGGCGCGCCTAGGTCAGTTGAATAATTTATTGGCCCAGGAAGTGGACGTGCTCGAGCTGGAGGATGAGATTCACTCCCGCGTGCAAAATGAAGTGGATAAAAGCCAGCGCGAGTTTTATCTGCGCGAGCAGATGAAACAGATCCAGACCGAGCTGGGCGAAGGCGATATTTTCACGCGCGATGCTTCGGATTTAAAGAAAAAAGTGGAAGCGGCGAATCTTCCCGAAGAGGCAAAGAAGGTTGCCTTTAAGGAATTGGAGCGGCTCAACCAAATGCCGCCGATGGCGCCCGAAGTGGGCATCATCCGCACCTACATTGATTGGATCATTGACCTGCCGTGGATCAATGCCACGCCGGACAACCTCGACGTGAAGAACGCCGGGAAGATTCTGGAGCGTGACCATTACGGTTTGAAGAAAGCCAAAGAAAGAATTCTGGAATATATCGCAGTCCGTTCGCTGAAGCCGAAAAAAGAACGCCAGCCGATCCTTTGTTTTGTGGGTCCGCCCGGCGTTGGCAAAACATCTCTGGGACGTTCGATTGCCGATGCGCTTGGCCGCAAGTTTGTGCGCGTCTCCCTTGGCGGCGTGCGCGACGAGGCCGAGATCCGCGGGCATCGCCGCACCTACATCGGCGCGTTGCCCGGGCGAATCATCCAGACGATGAAAAGGGCTGGGACGGTAAATCCGCTTTTCATGCTGGATGAGATCGACAAGCTGTACTCGGATTTTCGCGGCGATCCCGCCTCGGCCATGCTTGAAGTGCTCGACCCTGAACAGAATTTCGCTTTTAGCGACCACTACCTCGAATTACCGTTCGATCTTTCGAAGGTCATGTTTGTGACGACAGCCAATTCGCTGGCCACAATTCCCGCTCCGCTGCTCGACCGCATGGAAGTGATCGAATTCCCCGGATATATCGAAGAGGAAAAAGTAGAGATCGCCAACCGCTATCTCATTCCGCGTCAATTGGAAGAGAATGGAATCGAAAGCCTCGGCCTGGTCTTGGAACCCACCGCCTTGCAGCGCATCATCCGCGAATATACTTATGAAGCCGGTGTGCGCGGATTGGAACGTGAGATCAGCCGCACCTGCCGCAAAGTAGCGCGCTTGAAAGCAGAGGGGAAGAAGTTCCCAGCCTCGATTGCGCCGGAGATGATCGAAAAATTGCTCGGTCCGCAGCAGGTCTTCCCATCCGAAGCTGAACGGAATGATGAAGTGGGCGTTGCCACCAGCCTGGCATGGACGGAAAGCGGCGGTGAGATCATGCCCGTGGAAGTTGCAATCATTGAAGGCAAGGGCGGGATGCAGATGACCGGACAGATGGGTGAGGTGATGCAAGAGTCAGGTCAGGCCGCGCTGACTTATATCAAATCCCGCGCGGCTGCGTTGAAAATAGATTTGGAAGCCTTCGAACGTTTGGATATTCACGTCCACATGCCGGAAGGCGGCATCCCGAAGGACGGCCCCTCTGCCGGAATTACGATGGCCACGGCAATCGTCTCCGCCTTGACGGGACGCCCCGTTCACCGCCACGTGGGCATGACTGGCGAGATCACCCTGCGCGGGCGCGTGCTCCCGATAGGCGGTGTGCGGGAGAAAGTCCTCGCCGCGCATCGCGCCGGACTCAAAACTGTGATCCTGCCCGAAAAGAATTTGAAGGATTTAGTGGATCTGCCAAAAACCGCAAAAACCGAATTAAAGATCATCCCGGTCAAACACATGGACGACGTACTGGCGATTGCGCTTTCGGATAAAGTCACCAGCGAACCGCCAAGACCAAAGCGGCGCGCGGAAGAAAGCACCGAAGAGTAAACGGGCGGGTGCGAATTTTATTGTCATAACAAAACCTGATTCAAAAGATGCGGATGATAAAATATCCGCGTCTTTTGTTTAATCCTGTAAAATACGGATGATTTTCCAACCGTCACCCCGAGCGCATCGACATGATTTCCCTAGAAAACAAAGTTGTCCTCATCACAGGCGCATCCTCCGGTTTTGGAGAGGATGCCGCCTGGTTCTTTTCCGCGGAGGGATGCAAGCTGGTGCTTGCTGCCCGCCGCATCGACCGCTTGCAAACCCTCGTCTCACGCATTCAGGATGAAGGCGGCGAGGCCATTGCCATTCCAATGGATATTACGAATGCGGACGATATCGAGAACATGGTGCAATCTGCCGTTGCCTTGTATGACCGAATTGACATTCTCTTCAACAATGCCGGCATCGGAAGGGTGGACTGGTTCGAGAATCACACGCCCGAACGCGATATTGATTTGCTCATACGGGTTAATTTGATCGGCTTGATGCAGGTCACACGTTCCGTGCTGCCTCAAATGCTTGAGCAGGGGAACGGCCATATCATTAATATGGCCTCTGTTGCGGGATTGATCTCCCCGCCGTTGATCGCATCTTATTCCGCAAGTAAGTTCGGTGTGCGTGCGTTTACCGATGCGCTGCGCCGCGAAGTTGCGCCTCTCGGAATAAAAGTCAGTGGCATCTACCCCGGCCCCGCCTCCACGGAATTTGGAGAGCACATCGGCAGGAGTGAGGCGTATGGTTCCATCCGTTCCAGGATCAGGATGCGTATGAGCTCGGAATACGTAGCCAGACGCGTGGTGGATGTCGCCAAACGTCCCCGCCGCAGTTTGGTCATCCCGTGGTGGTTCCGCATCGTCACCATCTTCGATATGCTTTTTCCGGTCGTTGTGGATTGGATTACCTATATCTTTTCAAAATTCAAACATAAATTGGAGTAGGAGACTCTCATGACTCGATCCCGTCTCGACAAACTTACCGCATCGTTACTTAACTCAGGCCTGTCTGCGGTTGCCCTCAATCCCGGTCCCACGCTGACGTATCTTTCCGGGATCAGCTTCCATTTGATGGAACGTCCTGTTGTGCTGCTGGTTACGCCCGACAAAGACCCTGTCCTTGTCCTGCCGGAACTTGAATTACCCAAAGTGGATTTGTTTCCTTACAAAGTCCAGGCTTTCACGTATGGCGAAAATCCGTCAGAGTGGGAGGATGCTTTTCGGAAGGCTGCGCAGGCTCTCGGTCTCGATGGGAAGCGAATAGGGGTCGAGCCGCGTCAGATGCGTTTGCTGGAATTCCGTCACGTAAAAGCTGGCGCGCCCGAGGCGGATTATCCCGATGCCACGGATGTGCTTTCGGAACTGCGTCTCAAAAAAGATAAAGCCGAAGTGGACGCGATGCGTCAGGCGGTGAAGATCGCGCAGGATGCGCTGGAGGCGGTGATTCAGAAGATCAAAATTGGGATGACCGAAAAAGAATTGTCTTCTGAATTGGTGATGCAATTGTTGAAACACGGTTCTGAATCGGAGATGCCTTTTGCGCCGATTGTTTCCGCGGGTCCGAACTCTGCCAACCCGCATGCCTCGCCGACGAAAAGAAAAATCCAGACGGGTGATTTGCTCGTGGTGGATTGGGGCGCAGCTCATGATGGTTATATTTCAGATTTGACACGCACCTTTGCAGTAGGGGAGGTGGACGAGGAATATAAAAAGATTCACAAGATCGTGCAGGAATCGAATGCCGCGGGCCGCGCCGCCGCGAAACCCGGCGTCCCTTGTGCTGCCGTGGATATTGCCGCCCGCGAGGTGATCGAAAAATCGGGCTATGGAAAATATTTCACGCATCGCACCGGTCATGGCATTGGCATGGAAGGCCACGAAGCCCCTTACATGCGCGGCGACAACATGCAGTTGCTTGAACCGGGCATGGCCTTCACCGTGGAACCGGGGATTTATCTCGCTGGCCGTAACGGTGTGCGGATCGAAGATAACCTCGTCATCACCGAAGACGGCGCGGAGAGCCTGTCCGATATGCCGAGGGAGATTCGGGTGGTGGGCTGATTTTTTGCCTCACATAAAGGATAGCTTTAGGAAGTAGTGAATGAAACTTATCGAGATCGCTAAATTCACCGATCATGTTGCAGAGGTGTCTGCTTTTTATCGCAATCTCCTTGGTGTAGACCCTGTCGCTGAATCGCCCGATATGGCCATTTTTATGAACGGTGATACGAAGATTTTCATCCACAAACTATATGAGCAGGGAGCCGAAGACCTGCCTCCAGAAAATCATATCGCTTTTGCCGTTGAAGATGTGGATCAAACTTGTTCGAAACTGCAAGCACATGGTCTCACGGTGGAGATCCCGCCAAAGGATTACTACTGGGGGCGTTCCGCCTATCTGCGCGACCCCGACGGCCAGTTGATTGAAATTACAAAAAGCCAATGAAAAGCGTGGTCATTTCCGAATATCTCGATTTAATGGATGCCCAGCGCGAATCCGTTTTTGCAAAGCTGGATGGTTTGACCGACGAACAGCTCTGGCAAAGACCCGCTCCGAAGGAATGGAGCATCGGCGAGATCCTCGACCATAATTATCTGCTCATGGGCTCCTCCTACCCCGCTGTGAAATGGATCTGGAAATTGAACAGCTGGTATGGCCGTTTACGCCGCAGCCGACCGTATGAAACCGGGATCAAAGACCTGTATCGCGACCCAAAATTCCCGCAATGGGTCGGCTTTCTTTGGACACCGCGATTTAATCCGCGGAAGCCTGTTTCGCTGCAGAAGCTCAAAGCCGAGCTTCGCGAGCTTCATGGCAGCATCCGTCAATTCTATGAAGGCAGGGACGAAGATGTGCTTGGCAATCTTTATCTTTTTGATCCCCTGTTCGGCTGGTGCAATTTGATCGTCACGCTGCGGATCGGCATCTACCACGACCAGCTGCATTTTGATGATGTCATCGAGCAGGCCTCTGCGTACAAATGATGGACGTAGTACGTGCCTATCCCGAGCACGCCGGAAGATTAACTGAAATTACGATCTTAGCCAAACGCCGCTGGAGCTACCCTGAAAATTGGATTCAGATTTGGATGCCCGTGCTAACGATCTCTCCGCAATACGTTGCCACCCATGAAACGTGGATCGCCGAACTCGATCATACGCAGGCCGCCTATTACTCGTTCAACGACACCGACGAAGGTTTGTGGCTTGATAATCTATTTGTTCTGCCAGATTTCATGGGGCAGGGTATCGGACAAGCTCTGTTCGATCATGCGCTCGAAAGAAGCCGGGCGCGCGGCGTTTCTATTTTGAAAATCGAATCGGACCCCAATGCCCAGTCTTTTTACGAGAAAATGGGCGCACGGAAAGTCGGAGAACATCATGGCGAAGTGGACGGCCACCCGCGCATTTTACCTGTACTGGAGATAAATCTGTGACAAGCTACTGCGACTACTGCAACTCCCACCCCGAAGACGCATACAACAAAAACTATCACGATTCCCAATATGGCTTTCCACTAAAAAGTGACGATGAATTATTCGAACGGCTGATTCTCGAGATCAACCAGGCCGGGCTTTCATGGATCACCATCCTCAAAAAGGCGGAAAACTTCCACAAAGCCTATGATAAGTTTAAGATCGAAAAGATCGCAAAATACACCGAAAAAGACCGTGCCCGTCTGCTGGCGGACGCGGGGATCATCCGTAACCGCTTGAAGGTCAATGCGGCCATTGTCAATGCGCAGAAGATCCTCGAGCTCAAAAAGGAATACGGCTCCTTCAAAAACTGGCTGGATGCGAATCATCCGCTCCCAAAAGAGGAGTGGACAAAGTTGTTCAGGAAAACCTTTGTTTTTACCGGCGGAGAGATCGTAAACGAATTCCTTATGTCCACAGGATATTTGCCCGGCGCGCACCAAACGGATTGCCCCGTTTTCAAAAAGGTTGCTGCACGAAAACCAGCATGGATGAAGAATTAACCAAAACCCGGGCAGGCTGCTTCGCATAAACCGCTCGCAGCGGCAATCCCTTTCTTGTATACTTGGGGAAATGAAACCCGCTTTCGTCATTATCGGCAAACTAAACCGCGAATACATCCTGCCGTCCTCGGGCGCTCCATTGATCGATTCGCCCGGCGGCAATCTCCTTTATGCCGCGGGCGGCCTTGCAGTTTGGAATACGAACGCCGGGCTGATTGCCCGCGTTGGCGAGGATTATCCCCACCACTGGCTGCGCCACTTTGAAAGCCTGGGCTTCAATACCCTTGGCATTCATACCATCCACAATGAAAAAAATATCGACCTGCGAAGTTTCATCGCCTACTCCGAAACGAACGAACGCAGCACCTCCAATGCCGTCTCGCATTTTGCGCGCCGCCAGCTCACCTTTCCCAAAGCCCTGCTCGGCTACCAGCCTATGGACGATTCACAGACGGATCCGCGTGAACCGCAAGCCACCTCTCCTGCTGCGCTGGATGTGCCAAAGGAATTTCGGGAAGTCCGCCACGTGCACCTCTGCCCCTTTGACTTTATCAGCCAGAGCCAGATGGTCAATCTCTTTGGCGCCGGGTCAAATCAGACCGTCAGCCTTGACCCGGCTCCGAGTTACATGAAACCACGCTTTTGGCGTGACCTGCGACTTGTCCTGCAAGGAGTCACCATTTTCCTTCCCTCAGAGGAGGAAATCCGCTCCCTGTTTTGGGGTGAGACCGAAGACCTGTGGGAAATGGCTCATAAAGTAAGTGAATACGGCCCGCGCATCATCGTCATCAAACGCGGCGCATTAGGACAGATCGTTTTCGATGCGGCGGAGAATCATCGCTATGAAATTCCCGCCTATCCATCGCGGCTCGCCGACCCCACCGGCGCAGGCGATGCCTTTTGCGGCGGCTTTCTGGCAGGCTATGAAAAAACAAGCGACCCGTTAATGGCGGCCTTGCATGGAAATGTTTCCGCTTCTTTGAAAATCGAAGGGAGCGGTCCTTTCTATCCTTTGGATGTGCTGCCCGGGCTGGCCGAGGCGCGTTTGCAAGCCTTGAAAGAAATTACCAGAGAATTATAAAAAGGGACAAACATCATGACAGATTTATCGAACCGAGTCCTAAACCTTGCAATCCAAATCCAGCAAATCCCTGCGCCAACCTTCGCGGAGGGTCCGCGCGGCGAGTTTGTCCGCGATCTTTTTTTGAAGGAAAAACTCAAAGATATTTCCATGGATTCTTTGGGAAATGTCTTTGCGCGGCTGCCGGGGAAACAGAAAAAAGCCAGAGAGTTGGTGGTCACAGCCCATTTGGATACCGTCTTCCCGCCGAGTATCAACTTGCAGATTAAGAAGGAAGCGGAGCGTGTCGTTGCACCGGGCATCGGGGATAATTCCCTCGGTGTAGCGGCGTTGTTTGGAATCCTCTGGTCGCTGCGGAAAAGGGGCATCCTGCTCAAACATGACGTGTGGTTTGTGGCGAATGTAGGTGAGGAGGGGCTTGGCGACCTGCGGGGGATGCGCGGCGTGGTGGAACGATTTGGCCGGGATGGAATCGGTTTTCTTGTGCTGGAGGGTCTTGCCCTTGGGCATGTATATCATCGCGCTATCGGGGTGAAGCGTTATCGAATCACGGCACGGACGGCGGGCGGACATTCGTGGTCGGATTACGGCCAGCCTTCGGCGGTGCATGAACTGGCCGCGCTGGTGACGCAATTGACAGCCATCCGTTTGCCGCGCGAACCGCGCACCACGATGAATATCGGTACGATTGGCGGCGGGACGGGAATCAACGTGCTGGCGGCCGAGGCAAAATGTGAATTGGATTTGCGTTCGGAAGACCCGACCACGCTTTCGAAGCTTGTTCATCAGGTGGAGGATATTCTGGTGAAAGCCAGCCGCGAGGGGGTGAAGATCATGGCGGAAGTGATTGGCGAACGGCCAGCGGGAGAAATTCCCGCTGAGCATGAGATCGTTCAGCTTGCTCTGAAGTGTACGCAGGAGCAGGGGCTGGATGCCGTACTCACCGCTGGCTCGACGGATGCGAATATTCCATTGAGTGAGGGCATCCCCGCAGTCGTGATGGGGATTACCACGGGCGGAGGCGCGCATACAGTGAATGAGTTCATCGAACTGAAGCCCATCGAAAAAGGGATGAATAGTGTGGTAAGTTTTGTGGAACGGGTTGGGGAAAGGCAGTAATGAGTCAATAAGGGACGGGCTGCCAATTATGGGGGTTGGAGAGAGTTATTTTGAAAAAACAAGTTTTAAACAAAAAGGCCTCTGAGCTATTCTCGTCTCAGAAGCCTCAACATTAATCACTTCTTCTTATTTCTTTTTCAATCCCACCACTTCAAACACTTCGATCGGCTGGGTTTTGCCTTTCGCGTTCATGTTCGTGTGCGGCTTGGCTTCCACATTTTTCTTCACGCGCTCGTAGGCTTCTTTGCTGATGAGGATCTGGTTCTTTGCTGAATTTTCCTGAATACGCTTGGCAATGTTGACGCTGTCGCTGATGGCGGTGTATTCCAGCCTTTTTTCCGTGCCGATCAAACCCAGCACCGCGTCGCCGTAATGAATGCCGACACCAAAGGAAAGGTGAGAATCCGCAGGCAGTTCCTTGTATAAATTTTCCACAGAATCACGGATGGCAATGGCTGTCTTGACGGCGCGCAAGGTATGGTCGGGTTGGGGCACGGGCGCATTGAACCAGGCCATGATGGCGTCGCCCATGAACTTGTCGATGGTGCCTTCCTGCGCAAGCACGGCTTCGGCCATGGCGGCGAGGTAGCGGTTCAAAATGAAAACCAGTTTTTCCGGCGCGAGGCTTTCGCTATATGTGGTGAATCCGCGGATGTCTGCAAACAGCACGGTGATGTCCACGCGTTTACCGCCGAGCTGCAGGCTGTTCGGGTCGAGCTGTTCGATGACGGCAGGGGAGACCATGCGCTCGAAGAGGCGACGCTGCGCTTCCAACTTCTTTCGTTCTGTGAGGTCGTCGAGGACAATCGCCACGCCCTGGGTTTTTTGCGACGCATCCTTGAGCGGCGAGAGATTCAAACGCCAGTCCACGTTGCCGCGATTGGGGAGGAAGTGGCTGATCTCAAGGTCCACGATGGCTTTGTCCGTATTGCGGACTTCCATCAAGTGAGGACCAAGCTCGCTCGAAAGGGAAGCAAGCGCCTCGTTAAGATTATGACCGATGATGTCGCCGGAAGAGGCGCCGAGGATATTTTCCGCGGCCTTGTTCGCGAGGGTCACCAGGTCCTTCACATCCGCGGTGATCACGCCGCTGGCAATGGAGGCGAAGACGTTGTCCATCAGGTTTTTGAGGGCGGTGACTTCTTCGAGGGTATGTTTGAGGGAGGAGAACAGGCGCGCATTTTCGATGGCAACCGCGGCCTGGTTCGCAAACGCGGCCAGCAAATCCCTTTCGGTTTCTGCGAAGATGCCCGTGCGGATGCGGTTATCGGCATAGACTACGCCGATGATATCGTTCTTGACTTTGAGCGGCACGCACAAAATGGAACGCAGGTTGAAGGCGACGATGCTTTCCTGCCCGAGGAAGCGCTGGTCCTCCTGCGCGTTGGTGGTGACGATGGCTTCCCCCGAATCGAGTACGCGCTGCACCACGGTGCGGCTGACGTTCACCTCGGATGAATTGATCGATTCCATCTCCCAATTGCGTCCCATGCGAATGGCCATTTCCCCTTTTTCATCGCGCAGCATGAGGAATCCGCGTTCGGCTTTGGTCAGGCGCACAATGTTGTCCATCACAATGCGCAGAACTTCATCAAGCTCGAGGGTTGAATTGATGACCTGTCCCACATCGGCAAGGGCCAGCAGATTGCTGTGTTCCTTTTGGAAGGCTCCGATCTTTTCGGCAATCTGGCTGAGCGTTGCCTGCAGGTTATACAGCTCTTCCGTTACGTTCTTGGGAAGTTTTAATTTTGCAGCTTCCAGTTCGGCGCGAATCTTTCCCGCCTGTGCGCTAAGGATGGATAATTGGTCGTTTACGGTTCTGGGTTGAGTTTGTTCGGATGACATAAAGATACCAGTTAGAAGCAGAGGAGAATTCTCACCTGTTCTTCCAATTGTATCCTAAGATGAAGATTTTTAGACGAGTGTACAGGGTCTCTTTTAGAATTTTCCATGCTGCTGTGCGGGCAGACCGGGCGCTGCCCTTCCGTTTGCTGAACAGGGTGTTTTGGTATTCATGCAGCAAAACTTCAATCGATTTGGCGGCGGATGGAATAAGAGATTGAAGGAGATCGGCACGTTCCGATGGGGTGACATGGGCGGGCTGTGGAGAGTCCATCCAGCGCAGGCTGATATTGATGCTGTGAAAATATTTTTCGATGGGGGCGAGGCCTGTCCAAAGCGTCCAGCGGTTCAACCAGGCAGGTGTTTCCCATCCGTTTCGTTCCACCACCGTTTTCAAGATGACAGCCGTCTGGATGTTGGGGGCATATCGCCTCTTCAAAACAAAGGCAACGATGAAAAGCAGCGCCGCAACTCCCAGAATGCCTAATTCGATGATCTGTGTGCGGGTCAGAAAATCTTCAGGCCGCTTTTCGAGCGGCTCGTTGAATTGGGGCTCCTCCTGGGCAAGCGCTTCCGGTTCGATCGGATTGAGGATCTGGTTCAGGTCGACACTGGATTTCTCTTCCCTTTCCAGCGGCCGTTCCACGGGCGCCTGATTGCCGGTCGGTTCGAATTCGATCCAGCCATAGCCGGGGAAATAAACTTCGGGCCAGGCGTGCGAATCGCGTTCCCGCACGGTATAAAAAGTATTTTGTAAATTCGGTTCCCCTTGTGCAAACCCGACGGCCAGCCGCGCGGGGATTCCAATTGCGCGCAGCATGAGCACCTCCGCGCTGGCGTAATAATTGCAAAAGCCCTCTTTACCTTCGATTAAAAAGTATTCGAGCGGGTCTTCCGTCCCTTCTGGAAAACTTATCACGGGGTTATATGAAATTTCAGAGCGCAAGTAATTGGTGATGGCGGCGGCCTGGTCGTACGGATTATCGAAATCAGCGGTGATATCAAATGCCAGCGATTGGATGCGGGCTGAAAAACCAGTGGGCAATTGCAGGTACCGCTTCGTAACCCATTCAGGATATTCCCGGCCCGCTTCGCGCAATTCAAGAATGGTGGGATTCGCCAGCATGGCATTGGTGTGATAGGTCTCTCCCGCTTCAAGCAGCGGCGACGCCTGCAACGCCACAATGTCCATGCCCTCCTCTTCTGTATCTTCGCCGGGAATGGTGACATGTGCAATGCTGGCAGGGTGGCTTGTCCAAATCGGCTGTGCTGCCGAATAGAGGATCGACTGTCCTTTTAAATAAACGCTATAGGTGAAGTTTAAGTTGGAACGGTTTGCCCTGTCGGGGATCTCAAAATCGCCGTCCTGGGGCTTGTATCCGCTCGTAACCACATCTGATGTTTTCCAACGCCCATCTTCAAAAATATCATACACCCGTCCCCGCCAGTAGAGCCGTGGAAAGTCCTGTGCGGCGAGCGGAGTGTATACAAGGAAAGCGATGGATTCACTTTGGGCGGCCCGGGTGCCGAGCGCCAGTTCGTTCCGGTAAAAATCACGCGAGGGAACATTATCCTTCTTTACCGCAGCAAACATGTTATCGATCTGTTCGTTATCCGAAAACCAGTTTGCGGATACCCGTTGCCAGACTTTCCTCGCCTCTGAGTTGACGGGCAGCGTGTAGGGGAGGATCCACACCACAAGGAGCAGGATCGCTGCGCTTGCCATAACGGCATTGTTGAAGTCCAGGCTGCTCTCCGCCGAGATCTGCACCCGTTGCTCCCGCCATTTTTTCAGGTCCAGGATGAATTTGACGCGGCTAAGCAGGAGGAAGGCAGCGAACAAATATGCGCCAAACAACCAGCTGTAATCGCGGGTGGTGTAGTGGTTCAAGTAAATGAAAAACATTAATATCCCGCTTGGCAAGGCGGAAGCCAGCGCATTGGCATGGCGGGTCAGTTGATAACCGCTGAACAATCCGGTAAACCAATATGGGATCGATAACATAGCGATGAAAATCAGCGGGTCTTTCACAGGACGGCCGGCTGCAAACTCGCTTATGCCGGTCAACAGCCTGCCCGCCAAAATGAGCAGCCTGTTTCCCAGATTAAATTCTTCTTCTGAAAATTCGATGGTTCTGAGCCATTGCCAGATGAAAGCTGCCAGCATATACCCGATGGCCAGACTGACAACCCCGCGTTTCTGAAATTTACTTTGACCCAGCGCCAGCCCCACCCCCAGCCCCAAAACCGCCACATTCCGTACATGCGCCAGCCCTTCCACCCAATCGGTGGATTGCAAACGCCAGGCCGCAAACAGGACCGCCAAAAATAAAAACACAGCAGCGGGAAGGTCCCACCACCGCGCGGGTGATTTTTCCATTCGATGAGTGTACAATGAAGGCTGTGTATTCGTCAATTGAACAGGCTTAAAAACCCTACTGGAGGACTATATGCAAACCCTTATCGACAGCGGCATCGCCTTTATCATCGGCCTTCAAAGTGTAGGGGATTGGTTGATCGTCCCCATGCGTTTTTTCAGTTATCTTGGCACGGAAGATTTTTTCTTCCTCGTCCTGCCCCTGATTTATTGGAGCATCGATTCCGCGCTTGGTCTGCGAGTGGGGCTGATCCTTGCAACCAGCAGTATGTTCAACTATGTGGGGAAGTTGCTTTTTGCCGGCCCCCGTCCATATTGGATAAGCTCGCACGTCCGCGCACTCTGGCCTGAAACATCCTTCGGCATTCCCTCCGGTCATGCCCAACATGCCATGAGCGTGTGGGGGATAATTGCAGCCCATCGCAAACGGGTTTGGGTATGGGTCATCGTCGGTTTACTTATCTTTTTTATCGGGTTTTCGCGCATCTTTCTCGGTGCACACTTCCCGCACGATGTTCTTTTCGGCTGGCTTATAGGCGGAGTGATCCTTTGGGCTTTCGTCCGCTTTTGGGACTCGGTTGCCGCATGGCTTATAGAAAAATCATTCGCACAGCAGGCCTTAATTGCATTTGTCGCTTCGATGATTTTCGTTGCCCTGGGGATGGCCAGCGTGGCTTTGCGGAGCGGCTTTGAAGTTCCCGCGCTTTGGACTGACAACGCGCTTCTTGCCGGGACCGAGCTGCCTGCTCCGGTGGACGCGAACGGAATCTTCACTTCGGCAGGGAGTTTCTTTGGGCTGTGTCTGGGTCTCGCGTGGATCATGTCGAAGGGCGGGTATCAGGCTTCAGGTCCGGTGTGGATGCGTGCTCTTCGTTATGTCATCGGCTTGATCGGCGTCCTCATCCTTTGGATGGGGTTGGGTGAAATTTTCCCGCGGGGCGACGGTTTCCTTTTTTATACCTTGCGTTTCATTCGCTATACGCTGGTGGGGTGGTGGGTCACCGGAGGCGCACCCTGGATTTTTATTCATTTCAAGATAGTTGAAGAAGGCAGACGCAAAACTTCTATCTGATATAATATGGCCTCGTTCAGGAAATTCAACCAATAAAAATCAACTTATTCCAAGGCGCAAGGATGGATATTGCGCACAATTCAATTTAGGCAGGCAATCAGGTTCCTCGATGACGCTCGAAAAAGACACCCTTCTCCATAATCGTTATCGTATTATTGAAATTCTTGGCCAGGGCGGCATGGGTTCCGTGTACCGTGCGGTGGATGAAAATCTCGGCGTTCATATTGCGCTAAAGGAAAACCTGTTCACCACCGACGAATATGCTCGTCAGTTCCGTTTGGAAGCGGTCATCCTTGCCAACCTCCGGCACCCAAACCTGCCGCGAGTTTCCGACCATATCGTCCTGGGCGATCAGGGTCAGTATCTCGTCATGGATTTTATCGAGGGGGAGGATCTGCGGTTTCGCATGGAGCGCATTGGAATGCTCGCAGAGGATGACGCTGTTCATATCGGCGCCTCTATTTGTGATGCTCTTTCCTATTTACACTCGCGCAAACCCCCTATTCTTCACCGTGACATCAAGCCGGGGAATGTAAAGATCACCCCGGATGGGCATATCTATCTTGTGGATTTTGGGCTGGCGAAGGTTTACCAGAGCGCAAGCCAGGCCACCACAACCGGCGCGCGTGCAATGACGCCCGGCTATTCTCCGCCGGAACAATATGGAACAGCGCGCACCGACCCGCGTACGGATATCTATTCATTGGGAGCCACATTGTATGCGGCGCTTTGCGGCATCATTCCGGAGGATGGACTTGCCCGGGCAATGGACAACGCCCAACTCACCCCGTTGAGAAAGCGAAATCCGAAAGTGTCGCGCCGTCTCGCTGCGGCTATCGAAAAAGCCATGGCTGTGGACCCGAGCGACCGATTCCAGACAGCCGAAGATTTTAAGAAGGCATTGCTGGGTGCAAAATCCAAAACGCAGCAGATCCCGGGCAGTTATACAGTTGTGCCCCCTCCGCCGGATGTCTTTTTATCAAGGGAGATGGATGAGGTTGCCGCATCATCCATAAAAGAAAAAACGCCCCCCCGTGCCCCAATGGGGCCGCTTCCATCCCCAACCAAGGTTGAAGACGACCAGCCTTTTGTTTCTCCCCTTAAAAGACAAAAGGATCGCGAACGTAAACGCCGCAATTCATTAGTTCGATTCGTGTTCATTTTATTGTTCCTGCTTGTGGCGAGTGTGCCTTTCCTTGCGCCGGGGATTTTACCGGGCAATGTGCGCGCGATGATTCCATTCCTTGTGCCGACTTCCACTTCAACACCAACCCGCACTCCCACCTCGCTGCCAACAAACACCGTCACACTGACTGCCACTTCCACTCAACTTCCCACAGCAACCACAAGGCCGGCCACTGCCACGAGCGCGCCCACGAATACATTCATTCCCGGCATCGGCGGGACTGTTTTGCCGACCACAATCTTAACGATTGGCGGCGGTTCAGGGCAGATTGCATTTGCATCCAGCCGGGCCGGCTTGCCTCAAATCTATCTTGCCGACCTTGCCTTGAATAGCGTCACCCAGATTACGAACATACCTAACGGCGCATGCCAGCCTTCCTGGTCGCCGGATGGATTGAAATTGGTGTTCATTTCCCCTTGCAAAGGCATGGACGATATTTATTTCAATGCAAGTCTGTATATCATCAATGCCGATGGGACGGATCTGGTTCAAATCGCACCGGGCTCCGGCGGTGATTTTGACCCTGCCTGGTCACCGGATGGAAAATCTATTCTATTTACTTCCCTGCGTACCGGACAAATGGAAATTTTCTCCATCGACGCGGAGGATCTCACCATCATTACGCAAATTACCAAGGGTGCCGCGCGTGTAGAAGCCCGTTACCCGGCCTGGTCCCATGATGGGACTCAAATCGTTTATGCCGTCAAACGCTTTGGCGTTTATCAGATCTGGGTCATGAAGGTTGATGGTACAGAACAGGAACAGATCATACGGAGCGGCGTGGCATATACGGATTATCTACCCGCCTGGTCTCCGAGCGGAGACCTGATCATCTTTAACCAACGATGTGCAACCGTTTTCTGTAACCCCTACCTGCGGAGCGTATCCGCTACAGACCGCTCGGACACTCAGGGCCAACGGATGCAGATTAATCTGGTTACCATCCAAAATGTAGCTTATTCACCGGACGGATTTTATCTTGCCTACGAAGGCGTGGAGGAAGATAATAATGTGGATGTTTTCTACATGACAGCCGCTGGTGGAGGCCGTACCCGCATAACAACAGACAAAGGCCCGGATTTCCATCCGGTCTGGCGGCCAAGCGTAGCCCTCCCGTAAATTCCCATTTTAGAGAAATAGAGGAGAGATCGATTAGGTCTCTCCTCTATTTTTGTTTCCACTGCCTAGTACAATTCTTACACTCTTCTTATTGACTTCCCTTTTTGCCACTGTTATCATTATTCCCGGATGGATAGCACTCTCGCCCTGGGAGTGCTAAATTTTGAAAATGAGCAACCTGACCGATCGCCAGAAGACCCTGCTTCTTCTTATAATCCGTGATTACATCGACTCTGCCCAGCCCGTGGGTTCGAAGCGGTTGGCGGAGCATTATCATATTGGCCTTTCCGCAGCTACCATTCGCAACGAAATGGCGGCGTTGACTGAAATGGGCTATCTGCGGCAGCCTCACACATCGGCAGGCCGTGTCCCTTCCGAGGAAGGCTATCGTTATTTCGTAAGCCAGATGATGCAGGATGCCGAATTGCCCGAAAGCGTGCAGCACACCATCTCGCATCAGTTTTACCAATCCCGTGCGGATATGGACCAGTGGATGACCCTCGCGGCGTCCATCCTTGCCAATCAATCGCAGGGCGTTTCGGTGGTTACCGCTCCGCATATGGAGCAGGCAAAATACAAACACGTGGAACTGATCTCGACCCAGGGGCGGCAGGTCTTGATGGTCTTGGTGATGGCGGGTGGGGAAGTCTCACAGCAGATTCTGACGTTGGCGGAACCTGTATCCCAGGAAAGACTCAGCCAGACAGCCGCGCGTCTTAACCCCCTGTTGGCTGGCCTCTCTGTGGATGGAATCGACTCCCTTTCGAATCGTACCGATCCGCTCGACCAGGATATCATGATCCTCATCCTCCAGGATATGCGGAATGCAGCAAACCGTATTTCAGGCGATATTTACACCGACGGTTTGACCAATGTTTTGAATGAACCTGAATTTTCAGGCTCGGATGAAGCCCGTAAGACCTTGAAATTATTCGAGGAACGTGCCACCTTACAGGATCTCCTCGCCCGTACCACTACCAACAGCAATATCGGCGGATTGCAGGTCCTGATCGGCGGCGAAGGCGAGTTGGATGAACTCCGTCAATGTTCGATGGTGATTGCAAGATATGGCGTGCCAGGCATGGCCACAGGTACGCTGGGAGTGCTGGGTCCCATGCGAATGTCCTATGCACGGACTATTCCGACCGTACGATACGTCGCCGGATTGTTAAGCGGTTTGGTGAATGATACGATTTCAAGTGAGTAAAATTCCGTGTCTTTGCGAGGGCGATGTCCACCCGCCCGAAGCGATCCTCAATTATGGGGAGATTGCTTTGATGGGAAAAGCGCCCTCCCCCAATGACATAAAAAATGAGAGTGAGAGAAATGACCGAAAAAAAGAAACATAAACATGAAGAAGTTAAAGGAAAAGATGAACAACCTGCCGTGGAAGAAATGCCTGAAGCAGCCGATCAGGCGTCGGCGGAGCGTGAGGCGTTGATCAATCAATTGAAGGAAGCTGAGGCCAAAGCCGTCGAATATAAGGATGGGTGGGCGCGGTCTCAGGCGGAATTCCAAAATTACAAAAAGCGCATCGAGAGAGATCACGAGTTGATGTATGCCAGCATGAAGGGTGACATCATCAAGAAAGTGCTGCCCGCGCTGGATGACATGGAACGCGCTCTGCTAAACCGTCCCGCCGACGATGCGTGGGCGAATGGCATCGAGTTGATCGTGCGCAAGCTGCAAACGATTATCGAAGCCGAAGGCGTGAAGCGCATCGAAGCGAAAGGCGCGGCCTTCGACCCGAACTTTCACGAAGCGATTTCGCATGAACCCGCCGACAGTGTGGAGAGCGGTCATGTGATCGATGTGGTTCAAAATGGATATATGCTCGGCGAGCGTGTGATTCGGCCTGCCCTTGTGAGGGTGGCACAGTAAAAATATTATGTCATTGCGAGGGAGCGTAACGACGAAGCAATCTCCCATTAATTGAGATTGCTTACCCTACGGGTACGATGTCGTCGGGAAAGAACGCCCTCCTCGCAATGACATGAATTCATTGAGGAGAATTCATGGCAAAAATTATCGGCATCGATCTTGGCACGACGAATTCGGTTGCGGCAGTCATGCAGGGCGGCGAACCGATTGTGATTCCATCGGCGGAGGGTGAACGGCTCGTCCCTTCGGTGGTGGCGATGAATAAGAATAACGAGCGTTTGGTCGGGCGCGTGGCGCGCAATCAGGCCATCACGAATCCGCAGAACACGATTTTTTCAGTGAAGCGATTTATGGGGCGCAAAGCTGATGACCCCGAAGTGGAACGCACCCGCAAACGAGTGCCGTACGCAGTGAATGGGGCAGACAACGGCGATGTGCGTGTGACTTTGGGAGGAAAGGATTATTCCGCTCCGGAGATTTCGGCAATGATCCTTGCCAAGATCAAAGCGGATGCGGAGGCCTATCTCGGTGAGCCCATCACGCAGGCGGTCATCACCGTCCCCGCGTATTTCAACGACGCCCAGCGCAATGCCACGAAAGATGCAGGCAAGATCGCCGGCCTTGAGGTCCTTCGTATCATCAACGAGCCGACGGCTTCCTCGCTCGCGTATGGACTCGATAAAAAGAAGAACGAAGTCATCGTCGTGTACGATCTTGGCGGCGGCACCTTCGATGTATCCATTTTGGATGTGGGCGACGGCGTCTTTCAGGTCCGCTCCACAAGCGGCGATACCTTCCTTGGCGGCGATGATTTCGATCTTCGCATCATGGATCATTTGATAGAGGAGTTCAAAAAAGACAACGGCATCGATCTGCACAACGACCGTCAGGCGTTGCAGCGTTTGAAAGAGGCTTCGGAAAAAGCCAAGATCGAACTTTCCACGGTGATGCAGACCGAGATCAACCTGCCATATTTGACGGCGGATGCCAACGGTCCGAAACATTTGGTGATGACCATGACCCGCGCCAAGCTCGAGCAGATCACCGCGGATCTCGTCGACCGAACGATTGCCCCAGTCAAGCAGGCCTTGTCCGACGCTGGATTAAATGCCGGCGACATTCATGAGATCGTTATGGTGGGCGGCATGACCCGTATGCCCGCCATTCAAGACCGCGTGCGCGCTTTCTTTGGCAAAGACCCGCATAAGGGCGTGAACCCCGATGAAGTCGTTGCCATCGGCGCAGCCATTCAAGCGGGTGTGCTCGGCGGCGAAGTTAAGGATATTCTCCTTCTGGATGTGACTCCACTCACGCTGGCGATTGAAACTTTGGGCGGTGTTGCCACTGCCCAGATCGAGCGCAACACCACCATTCCCACCCGCCGCTCACAGGTTTTTTCCACCGCTGGGGATAACCAAACCCAGGTAGAAATCCATGTGCTTCAGGGTGAACGCCCGATGGCGTCGGATAACAAGTCGCTGGGTAAGTTCATTTTGGACGGTATCCCACCCGCCCCGCGCGGCGTTCCGCAGATCGAGGTGACCTTCGATGTAGACGCGAACGGCATCTTGAAAGTCAGCGCAAAAGATAAAGCGACAGGACGTTCCCAGCACATCACGATCACTGCGTCTTCAGGTTTGAGTGAGACTGAAGTGGAAAAGATGCGCAAGGATGCGGAAGCGCATGCCGAGGATGACCGGAAGCGCAAGGATCTGATCGAAGTCCGCAACAATGCCGATAACACTGCTTATGCCGCTGAGAAGGCGTTGCGCGAGTTCGGAGACAAAATCCCTGCAGAGGTGCGGAGCGATGTGGAAGCCAAGGCTGCGGAGGTCAAGTCTGTGGCGCAGGGCGAGGATGTAGAGAAGATAAAAACTGCAACCGAAGCGTTGGGGCTGGCTATTCAAAAGATAGGAGCCTCTGTCTATGAGCAGGGGCAGGCGTCGGGTGGGGGCGATGCGGCTGAAGGTGAAGGTTCATCCACTGCTGGCGGACCCGATGTTGTCGAAGGTGAAGTGAAGGAGTAGGTCAAGTCGAAGGTCGCAGGTCGAAAGTCAAAGACCTTTGACCTGCGGCCTGTGACGTTTTTATTATGTCTAATCGCGATTACTACGAAGTTCTTGGCATTGGAAAGGGCGCGTCGGATGATGAGATCAAAGCCGCGTTCCGTAAACTCGCGCGCCAGTATCATCCCGATGTGAGCAAGGAAGAACACGCCGAGGAAAAGTTCAAGGAACTCAACGAGGCGTACGGCGTTCTTTCGGATGCGGAAAAGCGCGCGCGTTATGACCGCTATGGCAAGGCGGGGCTGGGCGGCATGGGCAGCGGCGGCTTCCATGATTACACGGTGGACTTCAACGATATCTTCGAAGACTTGTTCAGCGGATTTGGTTTTTCCACTGGACGACGCTCGCGCCGCTCTCCGCGCCGTGGGCGGGATCTGCAGATGCAGGTTTCGCTTACCTTCGAGGAGGCGGTCTTTGGTGTTGAAAAGGAAATCGAGTTTTCGCGCGATGAGACTTGTTCCCGCTGTAATGGCAACGGAGCCGAACCTGGCACATCGCCAGTAAAGTGCCCCACCTGCAACGGTCAGGGTGAAGTGCGCCAGGTGCGCCAGACTTTTTTGGGTCAGATGGTGCAAACAGCAACCTGTCCTGCTTGTAACGGCCGTGGTGAGACGATTTCATCGCCATGCAAAACCTGCCGTGGAAGTGGTTTGGAGCGCAAGAAAGTTAAGAAGAAAGTTCAAATCCCTGCGGGTGTGGATGCAGGCACGCAGATTCGTCTGGCAGGTGAAGGTGCGCCGGGTGAATATGGCGGTCCGCAAGGCAGTTTGTTTTTGGTGCTGGATGTCCAACCGCATCAGTTCTTCAAACGCCGTGAGAATGATATTTTGTTGAACCTCGATATCAATGTGGCGCAGGCCGTTTTGGGCGCGGAAGTGGATGTGCCAACCCTCGATGGCGATACGAAGTTGAAAATCCCTGCGGGGACTCAACCTGGCAAGGTCTTTACGATGAAAGGCAAAGGGGTGCCTTATTTGCGCCGCAAGGATCGCGGCAATCAAATGGTCATCGTCAACGTGGCGATTCCAGCAAAATTGAGCAAAGAACAGCGTGAATTGTTCGAGAAACTGGCTGAGAGTTTGGGTACCACGGTCAAGCCGCAGGAAAAGGGATTTTTGGATTGGTTGAATGAGGCGCTGGGGGGATAAGAGAAGAGATTGGTAATTGGTAATTGGCGAGCGGATGAGATGTCCGCTCGTTTGTTTTATAATACTGAACATGGCAAATATCATAGTTGGCGAACGCATTGGCAGGCACGGACACTTGGGTGTTGGTTGTTCTGCATCAATTTTTGATCCGTTATATGAAAAGACTTTGATGATACGACGCGCAGACAACGGCAAATGGGCTGTTCCTGGCGGATATATGAAGGCGGGAGAAAATTTCTCAGAGGCATGTGCTCGCGAAGTGCTTGAAGAGACAGGGTTACATGTAATTGTTAATAGGCTGATAGGAGTCTATACTTCGCCAAACTTGTTGCTTGAATATAAAGATGGAAATAAATGGCAGCTCGTCGTCTTACATTTTAAGGCTGAAGCTGTAAGCGGCGAATTAACAACAAGTGATGAGTCAACAAAGTTTGGCTACTTTTCCATGAATGAACTTCATGACTTAGATATGAACATTCTTGATAAATTGAGGGTGCTGGATGGTTTTTCAAGAAATCAAGAAACTTTTGTTCGTGATGACTTTGCGAATGCTGAATTAATATGATGCCAGTATTATTACGCCTCTGGCGTCTTTTGCCTTTGTGGGTGCATATTCTTGCGGCGAAACTAATGCGATCCAGATTCCGTGCGGCGGTGGCGGCCCTGGTCTTCGACGAGCAGGGACGTGTTTTGCTTTTCAGGCATACCTATCGCAAGTTCGAGTGGGGCATCCCTGCTGGGAGTCTTGAATACCACGAACAACCTGCGGAGGCAGTAGTCCGCGAGTTTTACGAAGAAACAAGTATGAAGATCGAGATTAAGCGCCTGCTGACAACAGTCAGCGCGCGGGAAGACCACCACCTCACAGTGGTGTATTTGTGTAAAATAAACAGCGGCCAATTCCAACCGTCCCATGAGATTTCGGAGATAAAGTATTTTGATGTGAATGACCTGCCGAAAATGTTGTTCGCTGAGAAGGATCTGATCCGTTGGGTGGTGAAGGAAGTTCTACGATAGACGGTGGATGACAGACCACAGATGTTTCCATCGTCCTTAGTCTATGGTCTATCGTCAGTTATTTTTGGTAAAGAGGAATTCATTTGACAAACATTCTTATCGTCGGTATTGGCGGATTTATTGGTTCGGTGTTGAGGTACACGGTCAGCGGATGGGTGCAGCAAACGACGAAGAGCATCGGCTTTCCCTATGGCACGCTGGCGGTCAATGTCATTGGGTGCTTTGTGATCGGGTTCCTCGCCCAGCTTGCTGAAAGCCGCGGCATGTTCACCAGTGAATCGCGTCTGTTTGTTTTTGTCGGCATTCTTGGCGGCTTCACTACGTTTTCATCATTTGGCAACGAAACGCTCAACCTTGCGCGTGACAGTCAAATGCTGAGTGCGTTGGCGAACATCGGCGCGAATGTGGTCATCGGTCTCTTCGCTGTCTGGCTGGGACGTACCATTTCGTATTTGATCTGGAGGTAATATGCGACTGCCCGAAGAAGGATACCTGCTCCGCATTTTCATTGGCGAATCGGATAAGCATGAACATAGACCGCTCTACGAATGGATCGTCCTCCAGGCCCGCGATCAGGGATTGGCGGGCGCGACTGTCCTGCGCGGTATCATGGGCTTTGGAGCGAATACGCGCGTCATCCGAACCTTCAAGATCGAACGCCTCTCTGAGGATATGCCAATGGTGGTTGAGATCGTTGACACAAAAGAAAAGCTTGAAGAATTTCTTGAACTTATTGATCCGCACATCAAAGCGGGTCTGGTCACCCTTGAAAAGGCGCAGATCAAATTCTATCGCGCCGAGAAAAAATAATATCGGAGTTAATGGATGAATTGGCTGGAAGTTTCTTTGACCGTGGACGGCGAACTCGCCGAATCCGTTGCGGATGTGCTGGCGCGATTCGCGCCCAACGGCGTGATGACCGAACAGGGCGTGCGCTTTGTCGACGATGAGGACGAAGGCACGGCGACTGGTCCCATCACCGTCCGCGCGTATTTGGAAGTGAACGATCAACTCGAAGAGACGCGGCACAAACTCGAAGAGTCTCTTTTTTATTTGGGGATGATTCAGCCCGTCCCAGCTCCCACCTACAAACAGATCGCGGATCAAAACTGGATGGAAGCCTGGAAAGCGCACTATAAGCCGATTCTCATCGGAAAGAGACTCCTCATCCTGCCTGCCTGGCTCGAGTCGCCAGACCCGAAACGAATCTCTATCAAGATCGACCCTGGCATGGCGTTTGGCACCGGGACTCATCCGACGACTCAGTTGTGCTTGGAGTTGATGGAAAGGTCTTTCGATGAAAGAGGAAAGACGAAAGAAGGTGATTCTTTCCTCATTCCTCTTGCCTGTATTGATGTAGGCTGTGGTTCGGGAATCTTATCCATTGCCGCAATTAAGCTTGGCGCGAAAGCCGTCCTCGGCGTGGACATTGACATTGAGTCCGTGAAGAACTCGCGCGAGAACGCGGATGTCAACGGGGTGGGGGAGGAGCTTATGCTCGGGCAGGGTTCTGTGACCGAGGTGCTGGCGGGGCAGTTCAAGGTTAAGTCCGCGCCGCTTGTGGTGGCAAACATCCTCGCGCCTGTGTTGATTCGTCTCTTCGACGCGGGGCTCGCAGACTTGATCGAGCCAAATGGTGAGGTCATCTTAAGCGGGATTCTTGATCATCAGGTGGAAAATGTCATTGAGGCAGGACAGGCCAAAGGTCTGAAACGAGGCGAGATCCGTCAAATGAAGGATTGGATGGCGGTATCCATGAAGAAATAACCTTCCACCTGCAACGTTCAACTTTTTTGTGCTATCATACAAAACATCATGGATCGCCGGAAACTCATCCAATACCTGCTGATCAATATCTTCGTCTCGGCGAGTGTGACGGGCGGAATCCTTTTCTGGTATGACCGTAATTATCGCGCCGTCAGCCAACCCGCAGTGGCGCAGGCGCCTTCGGCAGGCAATGCCTCTGCATCGAGTACCGATTTGCAAACGGATATCCCTGTGAAGATAAGCAGTGTTGTCGGCGCAGGGACGTTAACTTCGGAGATCGTTGTCGTCAAGTTCGAAGGCACAGGCGAGTTGGATTTGGCTTCGTGGCAATTAAAGGATGAAAATGGCAATACCTTCACCTTTCCCAAAATCACCCTGTATCCCAACGGGGCCGTGCAAGTCCATACCAACACAGGCACCGATTCTGTGATAGACCTGTATTGGGGTTTGGGCGATGCCGTATGGAGTTCTGGCGAGAATGCCAGGCTCTTTGATTCGCAAGGAAATTTGAGAGCGGTGTATCGAGTACCTTAATGACTGCATGGCAGGAGAGCGGAATGGATAAACTTCAGCCAGGACAGATGCTCGGTGCATATCGAATTATCGGGCAGATCGGCGAGGGCGGCATGGCGGCCGTTTACAAGGCATATCAGTCTTCCATGGATCGCAATGTGGCGATCAAAGTCCTGCCGGGGAAATTGGCTGAAAGCGAAGAGTTTGTCAAACGTTTTCAACAGGAAGCGCGCATCATCGCCCGACTTGAACATCCCTACATCCTGCCAGTTTTTGATTATGGCGAAGAAAATGGGACGGCTTATTTTGTAATGCGCTATCTCGAAGCGGGGACGTTGAAGGATAGAATGAATTCAGGGCGGCTATCTTTGGACGAGGTCAATCACATCTTTATGCAATTGACGGATGCGCTGGGGTATGCACATGCCCAGGGCGTTGTTCATCGTGATCTGAAACCCGCAAACGTTTTGGTTGATTCGAGCGGTAATCTTTTTCTCACAGATTTCGGCATTGCAAAATTGCTCGAGAATGCATCTCCGCGCCTCACGCAAACTGCGGCGATCATGGGCACGCCGGCATACATCAGCCCTGAACAAGCGGCAGCTTTGCCCGTTGATCAACGCTCGGATATTTATTCACTCGGTGTCATTCTGCATGAAATGGTCACTGGCCGCGTTCCTTTTGTTGCAGATACCCCTTTGGCTGTCATTCTCAAACACATTAACGATCCCCTGCCTCCGCCTTCAGCGATCAAGCCCGATATTTCTCCATTCATCGAGCAGGTAATCGTCAAAGCCCTTGCCAAGGATCCGGACGCCCGCTTCAATGATATTGCTGAATTCGTCTCCGCCTGGAAGCAGGCAGTGACAGGGACGGGCGCCATTCCGCCAATGTCATCCCAAGCTGCCACTGTCGCTCAGACTCCGCGGAAGCCTGATCCGACAAAACAAGCAGTATCCAAATCTGTAAAACCCACCACAGGTTTGACAATGGGTTGTGTTGTGGTTGCGTGCCTCTTGGGCTCGGCTGTGGGCGTATTTGGTTTTGCCTCGCGTTTCATTAATCAACCTTCCCCATCTCTTACAGATATACCGCTGGCAACGGAAATTTCTTTGCCAACATCGGTTTCCATCAATACTGCCAAAGTCATTCTTGCGGATGATTTTTCAGGGACGAATCGAACCTGGGGCACCATCGAAGATTCAAACAGTTCTGTCCAATATCAAGATGATGCCTTGCAGATGATCATTCACACCAGGAATTGGTTTGTCTGGAATACGCCCAATAGCGTTGCGTATGGAGATGTGCATCTGGAAGCGACCGTGATTAACAACGACACCGATCAGCATACCGCTTTTGGCTTAATGTGCAATCAACAGGCTGACGGACAATCCTTCCATTATTTTGCCATTACCCCCAGCGGACAGTATGTGATTGCCAGAGTAGATGCGGGTGTGCTTGATAACTTCCTCACCAATGGCAAGCAATGGGGGTACTCGAGCCTGATTCAGCAGAATGCCTCATCTTATCGCCTGGGCGCGGATTGTGGAAATGGCATCCTGACCTTGTATGTAGATGGTCAGCAGGTTGATTCCGTCCCTGATTCATCTTTTACGTCGGGTAGGGTGGGCGTGGTCACTTGGAGCGCGCTTGAGGCGGTAAAAACAGATGTCACCTTCGACGATTTTTTGATGACAGAACTACCCTGATATATTGTTATATCCCGATTGTTTCACGCATGAATATTCTGTGCTATGATTCATAAACCCGATATTCGAGAACCGATAATCGATTATCCAATATCCAATATCGAATATCGCCCGACCTTTGACCTTCAACCTGACACCTGACACCTAAAATGACCCAAGCCCTCTACCGAAAATACCGCCCCAAAGGATGGGATGCAGTCATTGGACAAGATCACGTTGTTCAGACTCTCACCAATTCCATCAAAGCAGACCGCGTTGGTCATGCCTATCTCTTCGCGGGGCCACGTGGAACGGGCAAGACCACCGTCGCGCGCCTGTTGGCGAAAGCGGTCAACTGTCTCAACGAAGACCCAGCAAAACGTCCATGCAACGAATGCGAACACTGCAAAGCTGTCAACGAAAACCGCTTCATGGACATGATCGAGATCGATGCCGCCTCCAACAACGGCGTGGATGATGTGCGTGACTTGCGCGAGAAGATCAACTTCTCGCCTTCACAGGGCAAATACAAAGTCTATGTCATCGACGAAGTTCACATGCTCTCGGGCGGCGCGTTCAACGCACTGCTCAAAACGCTCGAAGAACCGCCCACACACGCTATCTTTGTTTTAGCGACGACTGAAATTCATAAAATTCCCGCGACGGTTTTGTCTCGTTGCCAGCGCCATGAGTTCCGCCGCGTGCCTATCGATGAGATCGTTAAAAATCTCAAAGAGATCGCCGCAACCGAAAACATCCAAGCCGACGAAGAAGCTCTCACGCTCATCGCACGTCAATCCGCAGGCGGCATGCGCGACGCGCAATCACTCCTCGATCAACTTTCTTCCACGGGCACAAAGATCACGCTTGCCCTCGCGCAGCAGGTCCTTGGCACAGCCACCAGCCAAACCGTGCTGGATGTCATCGCCTCCGTCCTCGACCATCAACCCGCGCGCGGTCTCGAAACCATCCATCGCGCCCTCGACTCTGGCGCCGATCCGCGCTCGCTGGCGCGTCAACTCGTTGAATACACACGCGGTCTCATGCTCATTCAAATGGGCAATGCTGAACAAGTCGAAGCCACGCGCGAAGTCAAAACCCAAATGGAGTCGCACGCGAAATCTTTTTCGTCCACCGATGTTCTGCGGATGATGAAGATCTTCAACAATGCCGCAACAGATTTACGCGGCGGATGGCAACCATCTTTGAGTCTGGAACTTGCTTTGGCAGAGATACTGGACTCACCAACGGAATCCACACCCGCCGCCGTTTCATCCCCGAAGGGGGCCACGCCTCAACCCAAGCCTAAGCCTGTATCCGCTCCCGCAGCAGAATCCAAGCCTGAGGTTAAGAGTGCATCGTCCCCGAAGGGGGAACCGCCAAGTCCAGAAGAGAAACCCACGCTCAACTCAAATGAAATTGTCAAGGCGTGGAAACCTCTCATCGCCACACTTCCCAAAAACCAGGCGAACCTCGGCGCATTGCTCAATTCCGTTCGCATGATCGATGTGCAGGGCAAAGCCCTCATCCTCGGCATGGCAAGTGACGTGCTCGTGGAAAAACTCAACAAACCCGACCAGATCGAGATCATCCAGCGCCTCATCAAAGACCACTTCCACGTGGAGTTGTCCGTGCGCTGTGTGGTCACCAACGCCAAAGGCAAACTCCCCACACATGTTTCGCAAGACGGCATGGTTGCCGCTGCGATTCAACACGGTGGGGAGATCGTAGATGTGGATGAGTGAAGAGCTGTAATTGGAGATTGGTAATTGAGGTTGATTATGGCGACATCGAATAAAAATGACAGCGGAAAGAAAAATCGGGACGTAAAAGTTGAGTTTACGATCAGTCCTGTGCTTCAACAAGTTGAGAAGAAAATAAGTGAAGCGCAGAATTTTCAGTTAGTGGTAATTGCAAAAACGAATTTCAACTCATTTAACGGCAAGGCTATTGCTGAATGGCTGAGAGAAAACCATCGAATGTGGTATGCAGTTTTGTTGCCGTTGGATTTTATATCCCTACGTGACATGGCAGATGGAAACTGGCACGCAGATACGCTTTATATTTATCCCGAAGATGGCTATCACTTCAAGCTGGAAGAAATTATGAAAGAACAATTCCATGCTGATGAAACACAATGGATTGGTGGGGAAGATGCGATGGATATGCTTGGTACGAGTGAAATAAAAGACACTTCGTATGTTATTCTTTCTGCTTGGTGGGATTGACCACCAATTTCTTAACTATGTAACTACTCAACTAGGAGACTAACTTATGGCAAAAGGATTTAATCGTGGAACCGCAATCGGCGGGCAGGCTGGCATGATGCAGCAAATTCAGCGCATGCAAAAACAAATGGAAGAAGCGCAGGCAAAACTTGCCGAAGAAACCGTGTCTGCAACGGCGGGCGGCGGTGCGATCAAAGTCGTCATGACGGGTGACCAGAAATGCAGATCCGTCGAAATCTCCCCCGAGTTCCTCAAAGACGCTGACCCCGAAATGCTGCAAGACATGGTCTTGTCCGCTGTCAACATGGCATTGGATGAGTCCCGCGCCTTGCAGGAAAAGCTGATGGGTCCGCTCGCGGGCGGGTTGCCCTTTTAGAGATTAGAGACTAGTGATTAGTTTGCAGTCTCCAATCACTAGTCACTAGTTACTTGCTTATGCTACTTCCCGCATCCATTCAAAATTTAATTACCGCCCTGGAGCGACTCCCCGGCATTGGGCCAAAGTCCGCTTCGCGGCTGGCTTTCTACCTGCTGCGGACTTCCGATGATGTTGCGCAGGATTTATCTGTTGCCCTGGCGAATCTCAAGGCGAACACCGCCTTTTGTCAGGAATGTTTCAATATTACTGAAGCCGGCCGCGAACGCTGCGAAATTTGTGAATCGTCCAAACGAGACGCATCCCTCATCTGCGTCGTCGAAGAAGCGTTGGATGTCCTCGCTCTTGAACGTACGGGCGGCTTTCAGGGCAAGTATCACGTCTTACAGGGAGTGCTATCTCCCATTGAAGGCATCGGCCCTGACGATTTGAAGATCAAGCAATTATTGGCTCGTGTTGCGGGCGGGGGAGTGAGGGAGATCATCCTTGCCACCAATCCCAGCATGGAAGGCGATGCGACCGCTCAATATTTACAAGGCCAGTTGAAACAATTCAATGTGCATGTCACCCGGCTTGCGCGCGGTCTCCCCGTTGGAGGTGATCTTGAATATGCCGATCAAAATACATTGTTGAGGGCTTTATCTGGAAGACAGGAAATGAATTAGATTGCTCGAAATGGCAGTCACCCTGGAGGTGGCTGTCACTTTTTTAAGTATGAAAATAACCATCCTCAGTATATTTAATTTGGGAGGGCACGCAGGCTATCGGTCAAGAAGTAAGAGGCGAAAACGGAGTCGCAGAGGCAGTAAGGATGATTGAAAAGTATGCTCTCAGAGTCCGCACAATAATTGGCTAGCTCTGGTATCCCAAATCCACTCAGATTCCCATCGATTTTTTAAGGTTTGAAACCTGTTTTTCTATTGACAAGGTAACGGTAATGCGTATAATTGTCATTCGCCAGTACAAAGCAAACGATTTCGTCTCCCCGACAGATCATTGACAACTGAGTAACCGTCTACCATCAGAGACACAAAGCAAATGGTTTTGCAGCCTGATGAGCCGATGCAATAGAAAAAGCATCGGTATTTTAGTCTGTATAAAACCTTGACGGCGGTTATGGTAGCGAGTAGAATACCGCTCGCTCAAATGGCAAGCACCTTAACAACTGAAAAGTGATAGGAAACAACATTTTTTGTTGAACCAGTAAATTCCGTAAAGTATAAACTACACTCGCAAGAGTGAATTTTTGCGGAGAGTTTGATCCTGGCTCAGGATGAACGCTGGCGGCGTGCCTAATACATGCAAGTCGAACGAGGTGCTTTTGTAGCAATACGAGAGTATCCTAGTGGCGAACGGGTGAGTAACGCGTTGGTGACCTACCCCAAAGTGTGGGATAACAGTTCGAAAGGACTGCTAATACCGCATGTGGTTATCAGGTTTAGAAACTGATAACTAAAGGAGCAATTCGCTTTGGGAGGGACCTGCGTCCCATCAGCTAGTTGGTGAGGTAACGGCTCACCAAGGCTACGACGGGTAGGGGACCTGAGAGGGTGACCCCCCACAATGGAACTGAAAC
>JACZJC010000040.1 GCA_014860745.1 Anaerolineales bacterium | reverse complement strand
TCCACGCCCGCCCCAGCGCCAGTATCCCGCAGAGAGCATGCGGGACTTACGCAAACCGTTGGGCATTCAAATACTGCCGCATTTCACGTAAAAACTTGAGCATCAAGGAACAAATCTAATGTTGACATACAAACCAGCCACTTCTGAGCAATATGACGAATTCTTTCAACTTATGTTAGACGAAGCTGCTGATTATCTCGAACGAACCATGGAACTTATGCAAATGAATTTGGAACAGGGTAAGCAGTTGTTCAAGACAGTTGGTAAAGTTTACGGAGTCTACCAAAATGATGGTTTGGCTGGCTTTTACTGGATTGAAGAACGAGATAGAATTTTACACCTTCACGGTATAGTGCTACGGGGAGATTTTCAGAGAAAGGGTATTGGTACCGAAGTGCTTACCATGTTGGAGACTGAATACAGGTTTCACATGGAATCGATAGAGTTAGGTGTTCATCAATCGAATGAAAGAGTAAAAATGTTATACGAGAAACTTGGCTATCGAACAGTAAACTATCGGGCTGAGTTAGGATTTTATATTATGCAAAAGCATCTGCAAGAAAAAATATGAACATGCTTGTCCAACTTTGCGAGTCGTGTGCAATAATTTTGTCAGTTCGAGAAAGTCGTTTTATATTCACTATGGAGTCTTGCGTTCCGTGAAATGCCCAACAAAGCGTGCACCCCGTCTTCGCTACGCTTCGCGCCCTTACAGGATGCTTCGCGAGGGCGAACGGCCTGACCCTCGGAAGAGCGCCGAGGACACGCGCTGGGGACTGCCGCCCGCAGGGACGGCGTGCGCAAATCTCAAGCAGTTTCCTACGCCTTATCATTTTTCTGGCTGGACGGCTTCGCCGTTCCCGCCCTGGTTGTCGAGCTTGTCGAGACACGCCCCAGCGCCAAAGTCCCCTTTAGGGGACGCACCGCAAACGCAATACCCCTTCGGGGCACGAGCCCGTTGGGTAGCTGATATTAGTGAAGGAACATTCCTTAGGAGACATTCTACAATAAAAACATCACACGAAACCATGTGGAGAATTTACGGCACACTTAATGATTGGATTAGATTTTCTGATACTAAGGCAGGAGTGATTCTGGCGACCAATGGAGTTGTTGCTGGTGCTGTCTTCTCAGATCCAACTGGGCCAGGCATCAATCATTTTCCCGGAAGGACTGCGGAGGCGAAGAATCAAATCCAATTTGAAGATTGGATGAAAATACGAATGACAAGATTCCTTCATACATTCCCCGGTCAGCTCAATATGCCGAATTAGCCCTATAAGAAGCATTTGTCACAATCCAAATTGGCTGGGATTCTTACCTCCAGGCAGATCTGCCCGGAGGTTTAGTCTCGTTTAGACCAGAACATATTTTGTTTTTGGTGTTATAAGAACCAGGAGACCCCTCTCTATGACATCGAAAAAATGGACGAACGAGTTTTTGGACGAGATGCGCGGAAAAACAGACCCGCTGGCCGATGATGTGGCGAAGGCGGTGATCGAATCGGGCGGATTGGAAGAGTTCAATAAACTGATCAGGCACCTGGTCAATAACCGCGATACGCTGCCGGACTCCATGCCGAAGATCGTCCATGAGTATTTCGAAAAGACGCAAGCCCTGCCGGAGTGGGCGGATTTGAATAAGATCGTCCGCGGCGAGCGGGTGTTCGATCTCTATGGCCCGGAAATGATCATGATGCTGTTCTTTGTCTCCCTGCCGTATGCATATGCCACGAAGAAAGGCTCGCATGTCCTGTCCATTACGGCGGAATTAACCCGCCATGTCCATCGGCGCATCTTCCGCACGGCGCAATTTATCATGGATGTGATGCAGGCCGGGGGATTGGGAGCAGGCGGCAGGGGAATCCGAAGCGCGCAAAAGATCCGCCTGCTTCACGCTTCCATCCGCTATTACATCAATCACAAGGCGGAATGGAAAAAGGAATGGGATCCAACCTGGGGGGAGCCGATCAACCAGGAGGATATGGCCGGCACGTTGATGGATTTTTCGGCGGGCGTGATGCGCGGCCTGCGGCGCGCCAGGATTTCGCTTTCCGCGGAAGATGCCGACGCCTATTTACATTGCTGGAAGGTCGTGGGACATATCATCGGCGTTCGCCACGACCTGATGCCTGATTCTGTTTCTGATTCATTCATCCTCGCTGAAACGATCATTGACCGGCAGCAGGGCAAGAGCGACTCAGGAAAAATTCTTGCAAAAGACCTGGTTGAATTCATCCAGGGGTATATGCCCCGCTGGCTGCACGGGTTTTCCGCGACGGCGATCCGGTATCTCTCCGGCAACAAGGTTGCCGACATCCTGGAAACCGGTCCCTATAACTGGACGATCGTCCTTCTCAAGCTGCAGATCGCCCTTTTTGACTCCATTGAAAAAATAAAAGACCGATTTCCCAAAGTGCAAAAATACATCCGCTATCTCTCCTGGTTGTTCATAGACCGGGTGGTGCTTTTCGAAGAGGGCGGCGAAAATTATTTCGAGATTCCCGATTTGATGAGAAAAAACTGGCGTTTATCGCCCCGCAAATATTAAAGAGGAGTGATCCACCATGGAAAACAGAGATTTTTGGTTGTATGTAACATATGGTTTTCTGGCTATTTTCTGGCTGCCGGCTTATATCCTGATCATCCGCCGCGGGATCCTGGATCATTCCTATGGAATGCCGATCGTGGCCATGCTCGGGAACTGGCCGTGGGAATGGATCTTCGGCCTGAATTTGGCAAGCCCCTGCCCAATCGTCTGGGATGCCTGCCCGGAGAAACCTTTACAGCTTGCAAATTTCGCATCCATGTTTTTGGATGCAGGCATCGTCTATACGGTCTTACGATACGGCCGCGATAAATTCTCGAACCCTTTCATTCGAAAATACTTTCATCCGATTATTGTTTTTGGTTTAATCTCTTCCTTTCTGATCCAATACACCTTCATTACCGAGGTTGGGTTCCCGAACCTGCATAAATTAGTGATCGACGGCCAGGTTCCGCTCTTTCTGCCCGGGGATTCCGGTGGCTCCTATTCGGCCTATATCCTTACCTTTGTGATGGGAATCCTGTTTATCAACATGCTCACGGAGCGAAACAGCCTGGAGGGACAATCCTTCATCATCGCCATGGCCATGCTGCTCGGCAATATAGCGGCCTATGTGTTCATTGCCATTTTGAACGAAGTTACGCCCTTCCTCAATGTGCTTTTCTATCTGACCGTATTCGTAAACATCCTCTATGCTGTGATGGTTTATCGAAAATCACGCGAGTTGGGAATTAATCCATTTACAAGGTGGTAAGAATAAGCCCCAGGCAAAAGCCTGGGGCTTATTCTTCGTCCTGGCCCGCAAGAGCAGCGCGGACTTGCTCCAGCTCATAAGGCGTTTTCACGCCTTCAAATATTTCAGCGGCCTGGGATAAATAATCCCTGCCCTCGCGAGCTCCGAGCAATAAACCAAGCTCATAATAAGCGCGGCCCAACTCATATGGCTGCCGATGTTTGCCGGCCAACTCGATGCATTTAACAAAATCGGTTTCCGCTTTTCCCTTCCCACCGGTCAGGTTGTTGTAGATGCCGCTGTAAAGGAGGCATTTTGCCTTATTTATTCGAAGCTGGCCCAGCGCCTTTACCATGAAAGGAATTTTGTGAAAAATCTGCTCCAGCTTTTTTATTTGGGCGTTTTCCAGTTGAGACTGGCCCGTTTGAATGATTTTCCACAGCCCAATGATGGCGTCGAAAACAGGGCTGTATTCATGCATGGTGCTGGCAAGCCCCGGTTTGGCGGGGGCGTGGCGCTGGTGCGCAAACACATTTTCGAGGGCAGGTTCATTTTGTCCGCTGCGTAAATAGGCAAGGCTTAACGCGCCAAAGCGGGAGGTATTCAGAATCTTGTCGTCCGCATTTTTCATGGGGGTGTTGATGCTGTCTTCAATGAGTTGAATCGCCTCCCTGGTTTTGCCCAACATCAACAGGTTATGTCCCTGCCCATATAAAGCCCAGGCCTGGCCTTGCGGAGAATCGGAGCGCGAGACCTTTTGATATTGCTCCTGCCAGCGTTCGAGGCTTTTTTCAAACCGTCCCTGCAGATGCAGACTCGTTGCGTGGGATGCGACCAACTCAATATAGGAGCGAATATCCCCGATCTGCTCCGCGAGGCGAAGGCCGCCTTCAAGATTCTCGTCCGCCTGCTCCCATTCACAACGCGTAAAGCGGACAACTCCTTCGCGCAGCATTAAAAAAATCCTGCCGGGTATGTTGTTGTTTTTCGAAAGAATATCCTGCCCCAGTTTTTTGTATACCTGATACACCCCGTCCAGCCCGGCCAGACCGGAGATCATTTGCAGGTTGCCGTACCCTTCCATCATCAGCTCGGGCATTTGCGTTTTTTCCGCAAGGTTCAGCCTGCGGAGCATGCTCCATGCAAGCATGGTGGTATTCTGGGCGTAATAAAAAATATGTTCGATCTCGATGCGCGCAAGTTCCTCCTCCACTTTAAGACGGTCGGCGGAATACTTCCTCGCCAGCGATTTTGGAGATATGCGGCGCAGAGCCTGCTCCCCCAATTCCTTTATCAAAAATAGAATCGCTCCAGCCGCTGTTTTCGGCAGGGGTCTACCCAGCAGTTTCAGCGACAGGGATAAACGCGACTCCGATTCCTTTAATTTTCCCAGCCGAAGGAAGGCGATGCCAAGCATTCGCTCCCAGCGCGCCCGCTGAAAAACCTTTGCAGGGGCGTTATCCGTTGTTTCCCTCTTATCCAGTTCGATGGCGATCTCAAGAAAGCGGACTACGTCTTCATTTGAATAAAGCTTCAAAGATTGTTCCGCCGCCTTCTCCAGATAGTGGATGGCCTTGTCGTTCTTTTCGCCCTTCAGCCAATGGTGGGCAAGGCGGGAGTAATGAGGCGTGAGATCGCCGGCGTGGTTTGTTTCATACCAGTTTGCGATTGCGCAATGGAGCTGTTTGCGCTGGCTGAACGTGAGCAGGTTATAGACCACCTCCTGGATGATGACGTGTTTGAAAAAGTAGGCGATCTCCGGGTCCGGCGATTCGAGGTCCGTGATCCCCTGGCGGGTAAGCGTCTGAAGATATTCTGCCAATGTCGATTTGGCGACCCTGGCCGGGTGCACATTGGCGAGAATGTTCAGGATGAAGATCCTGCCAATGACGCTGGCCACTTTCAAGGTTAATTGATGAGGCGCAGGCAGACGATCCACCCGCCTCGTGACCACGCCCTGCACTGTCTCCGGAAAATCGATCTCCGCCAGCTCCCCGGCAGTGTGATTTGTTACGGCCGAGTCCCCTTGAATTCCGATGATCCCGGAGTCACGCAGGGCATAGGCGATTTCCTCAGAAAAGAACGGGTTGCCCTGCGCCCGCGCATGGATAAATTCCAACACCGGCGCGGGGACATGTTTTACACCCAGCTTCTGTGAAACGAGTTCAGTCGTATCGTTTGCATTCAGGTTGGCCAATTGGATATGATGCGTGTTCGGGGCGGAAAGGATGCGATGGAATTCATCCACGATCTGCGCCGAGACTTCGTCCTTTGTGATCGGGCGTGTGGCAAGCACCAGTAAAATGGAAGTCAGTTCGCGGTTGATGTATCCAAGCAAGGACCATGTTGCAGCATCCAGCCAATGAGCATCGTCAAAAAGAAGGACAAGGGAAGCCGCCGGGTTGATATTTTTCAACCGCGAATTTTGAAGGATTCTGAGGAGGACTTCGCGGGTGCTGGTTGCGCGGGCTTCGCCCATCATCTGGCTGGTTAATTCATTGTCTGGCCAATGCAATGGAAGAACGCTGCTCAATAACGGGGCGCGGCTGGCGAGGAATTCGTCGTCCTGAATCGCCATGAGAACCTTGTTCTGGATGGTCTTCTGGTCATCCAATTCCGTAATCTCGAAGAGCCCGTCCAGTATCGATTTGAATGCAAAATACTGGGTCGTCGTTTCAACCGGGTCCGCCTGCCCGGCCAGGACCTTGTATCCGCTCTGGCGGATGTGTTCGGAAAAATCTGACAACAAGCGCGATTTTCCGATGCCGGCATCCCCTTCGATCACCACAGTACCGGCCGAGCCCGCCGTGCTTGAAAGATTCGATAACGCCCGGCTGAGAAATTTTTGTTCGCGTTCGCGGCCCAATATGGCGGTCTTTGAATCATTAATAGTGTGAGATTTCGTCTTGCCCATCAAGAGGGAGGGCGTCATCGGTTTTTCGATGCCCTTGAATTCTATCGGGGATAGTTGCGTGAATTCATAATTCGATCCCTGTTCCGCCACGTGCGGCGAAACCAGAATCTGCCCGGGGCCGGCATAGCTCATCAGCCGGGCTGCCAGGTTGACTTCGGCGCCCATGGCGCTATATGTGCGGGCCTTCCCTCCGCCGTGTGCTCCCGCCCAGACCTGACCATGGGTCAACCCGATCTGGATCTCGTCGATAAAACCGAGCCCCTGCACCTCGGCTTTGATCCGCAAGGCGGCCGCAAGCGCGCGGTCGATGCTGTCTTCGTGGGCAAGAGGCGCTCCAAAGATGATATATAAATTGCTGCCCTTGTCGCCAATGGTCAGGTTGCAGAGGTAGCCTTCATGCCTCGAAACGACTCCCTGCACGCATTGAACGAACTGATCCAGTTTCTTTTCCGCACTTTCATCCTGATCGTAGTCGATGCCGCTGAATTTGAGGAACATGGGCACAGCCAGCCGGAATTCCGTCAGGAATTCGAGCTCTCCCTCGGCAATCCGTTCATAAATAGGACGGAAGACCCATTTCTTTGCCACTTCGATCTCCAAATTTTGCGCGGCCGGCCAGGGTCGCGGTGCGGCCAGCTCAGACAGGTTTTCAAAGACAGCGATTCGTTCCCCGCCTTCAACCTGCCTCCAGGAAACATTTTCAACTTTGTCCTTTATCCTCCCGAAGACTTCCTCATACACCGCTATCTCACCGCTGTGAATCAGTTCCTGGGCTCTTACCACGCGTAAAAGTTCCCGTCCGGCCAGCGCTTCCAATAATTGAATAGCCGGGTCGCCGACCAGGAATCGTTGCACAGCCCCAACCGATATGGTAATCTTGATCCCAAGCGTAAAGGAAGATATGGACGGGATTTTTATAACCTTGAATTGTTCCATAATTCCCTGCATCACCGCGGCGCATGAGGCGGCCCGTTCCCCGCTGTCCTCGTTGAACCAGCAGGTGAGGCCGTCGCCGGTGATGTCGACAACGCTGCCGCCATAATTGTGGACGGCGCCGATCAATTCCGTGTAGATCGGATCCAATTGGCGGTTCAATTCCTCCGCCCCGCGTTTCGGACCGAGGTGGATGGATAAATCGCTGGTAATTTTTGTGAAACCTGAAAGATCCGCGAACAATACCGCCCCGTGCGAATGCGCCGGCAGCGTTTCCCCCTTCAACAAAGCCTGTCTTCTATCTTCCGGTATAAAAAAATCAAGGGTCGCTTGTGGCATATGAAACTGATAAATTTATGTTTCCATTATATATCAATCCGCCGCCCGAAACGCCGCCATGCCATGGTTGGTTAAATCGGATTGTAATAAAAAGAACAGCCCTGCAACTTCCTGCAGGGCTGTTTGGGTTCTTATTCGTAGGCGGGAACCGGGACGGGAGCGGTAAACTTGGGCGCTTTGCGCATCCCGCGCTCGAAGGCGCGTTTCTCTGCCCGCTGCGCGTCGATCTTGCGCTGAACATGCGGAGAGAAAAACCCGGCATAACGTTTTTGAAGTTCCGGTCTTTGCCAGTCGCTGCCGGTCACTTTCCTGCGGCAGGCCGCGGCGCCGCACCCACAATCGAATTCATCGTAGGGCGTGGTATCGCACATGGCATAGTCGAAACATACTTCCTCGCCGATTTTGATGTCTCGCATTGCAACGAGTCCAATCTGGCCCGAAAGACCTGCATTCGGATTGCACGAGTGATTGACATAATCTCCTTCACCAATGGGGCGCGGCACCAGGAAATGACGATCTTCCACCTGGATACATAAACTGCGCTCACGGTCAGGAAGGTGAATAAAGGCGTCCCATTCATACACGACGCCCCCGAAAACGGCTACGAGCTCACCCTTCTGGATG
>JACZJC010000039.1 GCA_014860745.1 Anaerolineales bacterium | reverse complement strand
CAGAAAAATTATTATGAAAGAATCATTTCAACTTCCACCCATTTGGTGCAGCTCTATGTGCAGAAACGCAATGAACGAAATTTGCGTGAAGAACTGCGCCATTAAAAGAGACTGTTCGGGATTTGACCCAAAGCCCGAACTCACTCTGGCCGACATGCCCCGCTTTCCAAAGACAAATGGCATGAGTCGAGAGGAAAAATTTACGTCGGTAACTATCTACTTATCAAAAGTGGTTGATCACTTACAAGGCGTTGAGCATGAACCTGAATCGCGTCCTGCATTTCCAAGAGTGTCACGGGTATCGAGGTTGTTGGTGGAAAGGAAAGTAATCGCGGCAGTTGCGGAATCCCTCCAAGATGCACAAAACGATCCAGTTGGCGCAGAAACGGACAAATTGGTACACCAGCCGACTGAGACTACTTCTGACGGGTTGGCGGCTTCTGAAAGCACCACAAGCAAGGAGAATGAATGATTAGGACAAGTTCTCCACTGCCCCCCGCAAATCACAGTAGCGAAAGAGGGCGCATACTCGCAAAAGTCTATAGCCTTCTGATTAGCTTGGCAGAAGACGCAGAAAATCACGCCACGCTTCCTGAGATTATCAGCGCGGAAGAAGTAAAAATCGTTGAGCCAAATCCTTTACAAGCATGTCCAATAAATGAGGAAATTTGTGTGGACATCGAACCTGAATTTGCAACACCTGACCCAGATCAATCAAGTAATTCTGTACCTTTAAAAAATAATATTCCATCATAGGGCAAGTTATAATACACCGCAGGAGTCTTGACATGACCAATGACAGTGTGTGGATTACAGTTAGCCAAGCAGCAGCAATAAGCGGCTACAACCAGGAGCACATCCGTCGGCTTCTCAGGGACGGATTAATATCTGGCCGAAAGTTTGGCATCGTTTGGCAAGTTAAGACTTCATCTCTTGTGACTTATCTTTCAAATGCAGAGACTTCGGAAGATAGACGGCACGGCCCCAAAAAACAAACCCCCGAAAACTAAAATAGTAGTATAATTATGTAGTAAGTTGCTATATGTTTTACCCTGAAAACGGGGCTGCGTAGTGCACTAACACTTCGCAACCCCTAACCAACCCACCGACGCGGCGGAGGGAAGGCTGTTTGGATTATACCAATCAGCCTTTTTAAAAACGCCCTGGTGGAATTCTATCGGGGCGTTTTGCTTTCCTGCTGGGGGAAAGCGAAATGCTCCAAAGGAGCAAAAAATGTCTCTGCAACAGCCCCCTTTAGAAGGTTTGATAGATTATCGGCTGTCTGATCGAACCCGCATTGTGCACTCGCTAGCCGGCCTTAGATGTGAATGGCAAAAGATAGTTGAAGGTAAAAGCCTTCTTGACGTTGAAGTTCCTATTGGCTTGATCCTTTCCGACATCGCAGACCGACTTGAACTAACCCCCCAAGAGCGCCATGCAATGTTGGGCGGCAAGCTAATCAATCAGGTCAATTGCCTCATGGAGGACCGCATTTCGGTAAGGCGTGCATCCTAAAAAAATTGAGCAGGGTTACTCCCAGCCAAACCCTGCTCAATTTCAAATTCTATGCTCCACATTTTCGATACTTTCCACCTAAAAGTGTTTTAGATATGACAAAAAATGCGATTATTTACAAACGAGTAAGTACAGATGAGCAGGCAGAAAAGGGCTATAGTCTGCCTCATCAATCTAATGAATGCCGACGGTATGCTAGTCTAAATGATCTCACCGTTATTCAAGAGTTTTCTGATGATTACAGCGGCGCAACTCTTGAACGCCCTGGATTTTCTCAGTTGAGAGCATACATTAGTCAGTACAACGTCGATGCTATCATTGTGTATACTGCCGACCGTTTATCTCGGAATATTATCGATTTTCTGGTGTTACGTGACCAGTGGGAGAAAGCAGGAATAGAGTTACATTTCGTTGACCGGGGGAAATCTAAAAACAATTTTGAGGGTTTGTTGACCGATGGTATTTTTGCTCTTCTTGCTCATGGCGAACGTCTCAAGATTATTGAAAGGACAACCAACGGCAGACACGCTAAGGCAAAAGACAACCATATTGTAATGACAGGCATTCCACCCTATGGATATAACAGAATAGGGATAGGCAGAGATGCAGAATACGTCATCGATCCATTTCAATCTGAAGTAGTGAAAAATATATTTGACTGGTATGTGAATGGCTATGAAAACAAGGGTACTCTAACATTACGAGGCATATCTAACCTGCTAGATCAAATGGGTGTTACTCCACCAAATTATCGGGTTAATCATATAGCTCCATACTGGCATCCTAATTCGATTTCCGTTATTTTGGAAAATTCAATATATACGGGCATCACATATTATGGAAAGTTGAAAACCGTAAATGGCAAGCGATTCCCAAGACCTAAAGAGGAATGGACACTAATCAAAGTCCCGCATCTCGCTCTAATAAGCACGGAGATATTTGAGCAAGCAGAAAGGCGTAAAAATCGGAATAAAGAGATTGCCAAGAGGAATAGAAAGGGAGAGTATCTAATGTCAGGGTACTTCCGTTGCGCAACTTGCGGCACTGTAATGTTTGGCTACAGAAAACCAAAGCCCTCCCTGAAAGCGGAAAAATCTTTCTATCGATGTTCTGCTAAGACTCACAAGGGAAGCCATTGTAATGGTCTTAAGAAACAGGTTTCGATGAGAAAAGTTGATACCGCTGTATGGGGCTGGGTCGCGTCTTTACTTGAAGACGAAAACAACTTGGATGACGGCATTAGAGCAATGATTGAGAAAAGGGCGAGTGAGGTTGTGCCAAAGCAAGAGAGACTGAATACTATAGAAAGCTTACTTCTGGGTGCTGATACAAGAATTCAGCGTTTAGTTGATGAGCTTTCCCAGTATGACGGCAATGCAGTCCGGGACGTTATACGGGAGAAAATTAGAGAGATAGAAAGTGAAAGAAATATGATAGCGGAAGAAGGAGACAGACTGTTGAAAGAGCTAGAGCAAATCGATCTTTCGCCAAATTTTGAGCACCAAATAAAAAGAACTGCTGAGGTAATTAGAGAAAAATTATCTGGAACAACAATTCAGGATAGACGCATGGTTTTGGAGGCACTAGGATTACGTGCAGAATATTATTATGATGTGGAACGGGGTGATGTTCTTTTTGTCTCCTGTGCGATCCCATTCTCAGACAGTCAAATTGCGTTAAGTACTTCACCAAAGTCATCGCCCAGAGCCTGCAATTCCTCGATAAGAAGGAAAAGGAAGAGCCGATGATGGGAGTGGAAGAAGACCCAGGCGATTACGAGATATAAACCGCAATAATAGAGACAGCCACCCTAAGGTGGCTGTCTCTATATTAAACCGCAACTCCTTTTATTTGTGATTAAATCCTGCTCATGAAAATCCACCGACTCACATCCCAAACCATTCTCCCCGAACTTCCGAAACTTTCCGCTCTTTTACAGGATGCAGTCACACATGGCGCGTCGGTGGGATTTTTACTTCCGCTTTCCAATAAAGAAACCCTTGCTTATTGGCAGGATGTTGCCAAAGCCATCGAAGACCCGAGCCGCATTTTGTTGATTGCAAAAGCGGATGACGAACTTGCCGGCACCGTCCAACTTGACATGTCAGCTCGCGCAAATGGAAGCCACCGAGCCGAGGTGGCCAAACTCATGGTGCACACTTCCTTTCGCAAGCAGGGAATTGCACAGACATTGATAAACGCCATCGAAGTAGAAGCCCGGTCCGCAGGCAGAACCACTCTCATTTTGGATATGCGCGAAGGCGACCCATCTGAGGCGTTGTATACAAAGCTTGGCTATGTGCGGGCGGGGGTCATCCCGGAATATGCAAAAAGCACGGACGGGAAACTCCATTCCACGGTGTTTATGTATAAATTGCTGAAATAAATCCAAAAAATGACCCAGCCGATAAGCTGGATCATTTGACCGCTCCTTGTTACTCGTTACTTTTTCTTCGCCTTGCTTTTTGCTGCCTTCTTCCCTTTCGGGGACCTAGCCACAACTTTCTTTTTGACGGCAACTTTCTTCGCAGATTTCTTTCCCGCAAGTTTGGCTTTCGCGTTCTTTGACGCAGCCACCGGCAATTTCTCCAACTCGTTCACCAGTTTTTCCAGCACATCGAAACCGCCCTGCCAGAATTTCGGGTCGCGGATGTTGATGCCCGCTTCACTCAAAATCTTCTCCGGCGCTTCCGACCCGCCCGCCGAAAGGATTCTGAGATACTTTGGCTTGAAGGATTCACCCTCTGCCTTGAATTGCTGATACAAAGCCAGCACCAATAATTGTCCGAAGGCATAGGCATAGACGTAGAACGGAACCTGGTAAATATGCGGGATGCCCACCCATTCCCATTTAAATTCATCGCTCAGGTCAAGTGAATCGCCGAACTGTTCCTTCAAGTTTTCGAGATAGGCGTTGCTCAGGTCATCCACCGAGGCGTTCTTCTGTACCAGCTCATGCGCGGTCTTCTCGAACAGCGCGAAATAGGACTGCCGCATAATGGTCGCATAAGCATCATCCATTTGCTTGAAGAGAATATCGCGGCGCACGGATTCATCCTTCTCTTCTGCGAGCAACTTATCGATCAGCACCATTTCCGCAAAGGTTGAGGCGGTTTCTGCCAACGGCAGCGAAGAATGGAATGTGAACGTGGTGTGATGTGACGCCAGCATGGCATGGATGGCATGACCGAGTTCATGCGCGAGGGTAGCCACTTCGCGTCCCGTGCCCTGATAGTTAACCAACACATACGGAGTCATCTCAGGCAGAACAGACCAGCAGAACGCTCCGCCGCGTTTGCCCTTGCGGATCTCGCTGTCAATGCGGCTTTCATCAAAGACACGTTTTGCCAGATCCGCGATCTTGGGCTCGAAAGCGTTGAACGCATCCAGGACCATGGTCACGGCTTCATCCCATGCATAGGTTTTCTTTGAGGCCGCCACCGGCGCGTAAATATCGTAACGGCGAATCTTTCCCGAAGGGATGCCAACATATTTGGCCTTCATCCTGAAGTAACGCTGGAAGATTCCAACGTTCTTTCGCGCAACACTCAAGAGCGCTTCCACGGCTTCTTCAGGGATGTCGTTGTTCAGGTTGCGCGGCGCGATCGAATTCTTGAACTTGCGCAGGTTGACATTCTCATTGTGCCAGTCGCGCAGGATTGTCTGGTAGATCTGCCCAAGGATGGGACCATCCTCCGCATACACCTTGAACTGTGACTGGTAACTTTCGGCGCGCACTTTCGGATCCGTGCTATAGCGGAAAGAGAACAATTCTGACGCAGTCATTTCCTTCTCTTTGCCGTTCACCTTCATCTTGAACACGTAGCGGTTCGTGATCGAATCGTATAAATTGCCGAGCGCACTCACGCCGGTCACATTCTTGAGGTTGACGATCTTTTCTTCCGCTTCACTCAAGGTGTGCGGCTTGTACAAGCGCATCGCTTCGAGATAATAACGATAGTCACCCGAGGCTTCCATCAAACGTTTTGCATTCGCTTCATCCAATTCCTTCCACCACAGGCTGAAGAACAAGATGCGGTTTTCGATCTCTGCAAGAAACTGCAGCACCCGCGCCTGCAAAGCCTGAGCTTTTTGATCCTGCGTATCCGCCGTAAAGGATAGCCCTGCAAACGAATATAGCTTGTTGCCGATGCGGGTGGTGGCTTCGCTGGCCTTCAAAATATCCACAAATTGATCGGCGGGCATGTCGGGGGTGAGTTTATTTCGCACACCCTCGAATGAAGTCACCTGCTCCTCGATCATGTCAAATGCGCTTTGCAGTTCCGCGCTTTCATAACCGGGGTAAAGCGGGGAAAGGTCCCATTTCGAAAGTTTATATGCCATGGTGTCTCCTCTTTTCACGTTGCAGGGACACAGCGGGACGATTGCAGACAAAGTCGCGCATTAATTCCGCTGTGTCCCTACAGTAAATTTTATAAACTGGATCGGACGTGCATGATGTCGCCGTCCTTGACCGGGTATTCCTTGCCTTCAAGCCTTAACTTGCCTTTGGCCTTCGCTTCATTCATCGACCCAAGACTGATCAGGTCTTCGTAGGCCACTACCTCGGCCCGGACGAATCCGCGCGAAAGGTCGGTGTGGATCTCCCCTGCGGATTCCTGCGCTGTTGCGCCGCGATGTGTCGTCCAGGCGCGCACTTCATCCTCGCCCACTGTAAAGAAGGTCTGAATCTTTAAGAGTTCATAAGACAGGTTGATCATCCGATTCAGGCTGAGTTCTTTGATGTCGTACTCTTCCATGAAAACAGCGGCATCTTCTGGAGAGAGTTGGGCAATTTCCATTTCAAGCTTCCCCATCAACGCCACGGAGGGATGATCCAGCTTTGCATCGGGCGCTAGCTGTCCCTCGCCAAGATTAAACACGCTCAAAATGGGTTTGCGGGTGAGCAGGCCAAAACTGGAAAGTTCTTTTTGTTCATCGGGCGTAAATTCCATGCTGCGCAAGGGCAGGTTGTCTGAAAGCGTTTTATGCAGCTTCTCAAACAACTCGGTTTGCCGGGCGTTCAGGGTTTTGTCTGTGCCGCCCTTTTTCCGTTCTTCGGTCAGGCGTTCCAATTTGCGTTCCACGGCGATCAGGTCGTTCAGCAGAAGCTCGGTCAGCATCGTATCCACATCGCGCAGTGGATTCACGCTGCCGCTGGGGTGCATCACGCTGTCATTTTCGAAGGCGCGTACTACGAGGATCAACCCGTCCATTTGGTTGAGTTGATTCAGCAGCTGCCCGGAAATGCCGCTTTTGGCCGAACCAGTTTCCAGTCCGGCAATATCCGCGTACGTCACCTTGGTGTAGACCGTTTTCTTCGGGTTGAACATGCTGGAGAGTTTATCCACGCGCGGGTCGGGAACATCCACCACAGCCTGATGCACCTCGATGCGTCCCGCCGAAGCGGTGGTGGGGGTGTTGCCGCGAGTCAGCGCATTGAAGATGGTGGTCTTTCCTGATTGGGGTAATCCGATAATTCCTAGTTTCATCTTGACCTTGTTCTTGGGAGTGGTATACTTGCGTTCGCAATCGGGCCGAAGTGGCGGAATAGGCAGACGCGCACGACTCAAAATCGTGTTCCCTACGGGAATGAGGGTTCGATTCCCTCCTTCGGCACTGGCAAACATCGTACCCGAAGCGGTATTATACCTTACGGGTTCCCCTCGCAAACATCCTCCAATTACGGAGGATGTTTGAATTTTATATGACCCCGAATCCCTGGCGTTGACACGGAATTTTCCGAACTGTACAATTAATAAAAGGAAACCCAACCCGAGGAAAAACGTAAACTCTATTGAACGAGCCGTTCCGTATTTTTTCGGAGAACCTGCCTTATGAAGTTATACCTGCTCTTTGCCGTGATTGATCTCATGATCCTGCTGGCATATCCGATTGTGTATGTGATACACCGCATTCGCAAGATGATGGGTGTAAAATAGGGAAATCTCGCTTGCAAAATCGGCGAAGAAAATTCCCGGAGGCTCATTATGCCCTCATTGAACGATGTCCTGGCGGTGATCTTGGGAGGAGGGCGCGGCGCGCGCCTGTATCCATTGACCCAGATGCGTTCCAAACCGGCCGTCCCGATTGCGGGTAAATACCGCCTCATTGATATTCCCATCAGCAATTGCATTAATTCAGAGATTTATAGAATCGCGGTCCTGACGCAGTTTAATTCAGTGTCTCTGCATCGCCACATTACACGTACCTACAATTTTGACGCCTTTCATCAGGGCTGGGTGCAGATCTGGGCCGCGGAACAGACCATCGAAAGCGCGGACTGGTATCAGGGTACGGCAGATGCGGTCCGCAAGCAATTGCTTGAAATCCAGTCCACCGGGGCGAAATATATGCTGGTGCTTGCGGGCGATCATTTGTATCGTATGGATTACAAAGCCATGGCGGAATTCCATTGGGACACCAAGGCGGATATCACCGTGGCTGTGCAGCCTGTTTCGAAGGATGAAGTGACGCGTTTTGGCATCCTGAAGCGCGAAAAGGGAGGGCGGATTTCATCGTTTGTTGAAAAACCCAAAGACCCGGAAGTCCAGAAAAAATTTATCAGTCGCGATGACCCTGAAAGACCATTCCTTGGCTCGATGGGCATTTATATGTTCAATACGAAAGTGCTGATCGACCTGTTGATGGATTTTCCCAAACACGATGATTTTGGCGGAGACATTATCCCGCAGGCGATCACAACCCATAACGTCTTTGGTTTCGACTTCGACGGCTACTGGCAGGATATTGGGACGATCCGTTCCTTCTATGAGACCAACCTTGCCTTGACCACGCCGGAGACACCCTTTAATTTCTACGATGCAAAACTTCCCATCTACACCGATACACGCTTCCTGCCCGGCTCGATCGTGGAAGACAGCAAATTGCAGGATGTTTTGATCGCGGAGGGGAGCCGTATACTTCGATCCGAGATCTCTCATTCGATCATTGGCATCCGCAGCCAGATTGCGGCGGGATGTGTGATCAAAGACAGCATTGTCATGGGTTCGGATTATTACGAGCGCGACCGTGAAGGTCTCCCGATCGGCATCGGGGCGAACTGCCACATCGAGGGGGCGATCCTTGATAAGAACGCCCGCATTGGCAGCAACGTCACCATCCGCCCGTTCCCGCGCAATAAGGATATTGATAACCAGAACTGGTATGTGCGCGACGGGATCGTCGTCATTCCAAAGGATGCAGAGATACTTTCCGGTACAACCATTGCACCCTGATCTATAACGAGAAGCTTCGCATTATTGTAACGATTCCCCCATACAGGCTATGCGGGTCAGCCTTCAAATTATGCTATACTCGCGTTAACTATGATAGCATCGCGCGAATTTTGGCCGCGCTGGGCTGAGTCCTTGCGCCGATATCAACTTCACGACCTGGTCGCCTCGTTCCTTGAAGCAGGAAGCCCTCTTGCTTTGCTTGGAGCGCAGGCGATTTATTTTAGCGGCGGTTTTATAAAAAGCGACCAATTAACCGCGCTTGCTGAAACGCTGGAAGAGGAATCGGAAGCGCGCGCATTTGCATCCTTTTTGGTTCATGATGGGACCGGCCAATGACTGCGCTCATCCTGATTGTCCTTGCCGCCTTCCTTTTATTGGCAGTCATGTTAGGGAACAGAAAATCCTCTGCACGCCTGCGTGACATCCCTGCGCTTCTCCACCTATATCGAATGTTGGGATTAAGCGTGGAGGATGGCACCCGACTGCACATTTCCCTGGGGCATGGCAGCCTGTTGGATGCGCGCGGCGGGTCGGCGCTGGCCGGGCTGGCAACCCTGCGAATCATTGCAGAGCGGACCTCGGTCAGTGATATGCCCGCTGTGGCATCTTCCGGCGACCCCGTGTTGGGGCTGCTGACCCAGGATACTTTGCAGGCTGGATACCAGGCCGCCGGTGTGGATGAATTATATGTTCCAACCGCTGGCCGTATCACTGGGTTAAGTCCTTTCGGCTTTGCCGCCGGCGCCATGAATATTTCACAGAACGAGAATGTATCCACCAACATCATGCTCGGGCATTTTGGCCCGGAAGCTGCACTGCTCGCGGATGCCTCAGACCGCCAAAGCGTTACCATGATTGGCGCAAGCGATAACCTCAGCGGGCAGGCTGTGCTCTTTGCCAACACCCAGGATGCCCTGATCGGCGAGGAATTATTTGCTGCAGGCGCCTACCTCGGCGCGGGCGCATCGCACGTGGCAAGCCTGACCGTGCAGGATATCCTGCGCTGGTTGATCATCCTTGCCTTGCTGGGCGGCGCGGCAGCAAAATTTTTCGGGGTCATCTAATGCGAGTTATTAATGCAATCATTGCCATTGCAACCGGTGTTTTGATATTAGGCGGATATTTCTTCCCGCAGCTGGCGGGCGTGCAAACCCTTTTGTTGAACTGGGCGATCATCCTTGCGGGTGTTGCCACGCTGGTGGGTATTTTCAACTTGATCTCCGTGCATACGGATAAAATCCGCCGCGGGGAAAAAGGAAGCACCTACAGCGCGCTTCTTGTCATCGGGTTGGCTGCCACGCTGATCTTCGGCATGCTCCTGCGCCCCCAGCATGACGCCATGCAGATCGTGTTGAACGGCATCATCGTTCCCACCGAGGCTGCGTTGATGGGCGTGTTGACCGTTTCCCTGCTTTATGCGGCCATCCGCCTCCTGCGCCGCCGCGCGGATATGATGAGTATCATCTTTCTGGTGACGGCTGCCATCCTCTTCCTGGGTTCAGCCACCCTGCCATTCGGTGACATTCCCTTGATCGGCACATTGATTCGTCCATGGGTCAGCCAGATTCTTGCATTGGGCGGCGCGCGCGGAATTTTGATCGGTGTTGCGCTTGGCACAATGACCACCGGCTTGCGCGTTTTATTTGGTATGGATCGTCCGTATGGGGGGCAATAATGGCAGATGTTATTAAATGCCCTGTTTGCGGCGAGAATAATTTCTCGAACCAGGAATTTTGCCAATTTTGCCAGTCCCGCCTGCAGCCTTCGAGTGACCCGCTCAAAGGCGCAGATGCGCCGATTAAACCCGGGCAGGTCCCCACCAAGAAAAACACTGCCGAACTTGAACCCATCCTGCCTCAATGGCTAAGGGATGCGCGTGACCTGGCGCGAAAAGAAGAACAGCAGAATTTAGACCAACAGGCTTCTCAAAAATCCGACGAAACCAAGCCCATCCCCACGGATGACCTACTAGCCGGCTTGCGCTCTCAAGCCTTGGGTGGCGAAGAGGATGAAACGCCCGACTGGCTCGCAAATATAACGGGTGCCAAACCCACACAGAAGAAATCACCGGCAGAGTCCTCCGAAGTGCGATGGGTGGAATTGGGGGATAAAAGTGACTTTGCTGAAGAAGAAGCGGAGATCGATCCGGATAGGCCCTCCTGGCTGGCAGGTTTAACGCCGACCGAACCCCAGCCGGATGAAAAAGATGAACTGACCGATTGGTTCCGCAATGCGGACGACTCCAAGCCGGTAGAACCTTCGAAACCATCCACAACATTGGACATTCCTTCGGCCGATGACACGCCGGATTGGCTGCGCCAGATGGCCGCCGCGGAAGATTTGAAGAAGGAACAGGCTTCCTCTTTCGAATCACCATCAGGCGCATTTCCACCTGAAGCATCCGAAACGCCGGACTGGCTGCGCGGATTGGAAGATAAAGCTTCAGACGCCGACTCTGGTATTTTTGCAGAATCAAGTGCGGGTGAGTCTGAGGCGTTTGATTCATCAGCCACCGGTGAATTGCCGGCCTGGCTGAACGATCAATCGGAAAGCCCCAAGCCGGTTCAAGATACGACTCCCAAATGGTTGAAAAAAGAAGCGGACGCTTCAAAGGATGCGGATTTGCCGGCATGGCTTTCGAAAAATGACGAGCCGGGTCAAATCCCATCCACCCCGGCGCAGGAATTGGCGGCGGAGGAATCCACGCAGGACGATGCTTTCAGCGGCCTGCCGGATTGGTTGAAAGCTTCAGCACCGCAATCCTCCCTTTTTGAACACCCTGAAGAACAAACCACAGTTGGGTCTTCCGATTTTTCGCTCGATACGCCGGACTGGCTCAGCACTTTCAAACCCGGGGAAGCTCCCAGGCCTGAATCGGCTGCACCTGCGATGGAAAAGGAAACGCCTTTCGATATGCCCCCCGCCTTTGTTCCGGATGCGCAGACCGGCGAAAGTATGGACGATCTATTCACCGAAATGCCGGACTGGCTTTCCACTGCGGTGGAACCCGGCTCTGAATCCATCCCGACTCCAATTGTAAATACCGATGCAATTGCGCCTGGCGAACTGCCTTCGTGGGTTCAGGCCATGCGCCCGGTGGATGCGGCAATCTCATCCCTTTCTCCTTCCTATTCAAGCGACCAGACTCTCGAATCCCGTGGTGCGTTGGCAGGCCTTCAAGGAGTGCTGCCTTCCATGCCGGGATTTACGCCGACCAGCAAACCCAAGCCGTATTCGATCCGCCTGCAAGCGAGTGAAGAACAGCAGAGTCATGCCGCATTGCTCGAGCAGATTCTCGCAGCGGAAACCGCACCCGTTCCAATCGCATCCTTTTCCGCTCTGAGAGCTTCGCGTGGTTTACGCTGGTTCTTGTTCTTTGTCATTTTTGCAGCGGTCTTTTCCGCCTTGTTGCTGCCTGCGCCTTTATTTTCGATGCCTTTGGGCGTGCCGCGTGAGTTGGGCGGTGCGTTGGATATTTCGCGCTCCATTCCGGAAGGCGCGCCTGTGTTGGTGGCATTCGATTACGAAGCCTCCCGCGTAGGTGAAATGGAAGTTTCCGCTTCGCCCTTCTTCGATCAGATGATCCTTTTGAAACACCCGCGTTTGACTTTTATTTCCACGAATGAGACCGGTGCAATTTTGGCCGAGCGCTTCATTACTGGACCTTTGGCGGGGCACAATTACGAAAACGGAATCAACTACCTAAATCTGGGTTACCTGCCCGGCGGGCAGATGGGTATTCGCGCCTTTGCGCAAAATCCGCGTTTTAGCAGCCCGATGGACACGTCCCTTCAATCCGCATGGAATTCTGCCCCCCTCGAAGGTGTCACAGCCCTTTCGCAATTTACTGCCTTGATTCTCATCACCGACAACGCCGACGCTGCCCGGGTTTGGATCGAGCAAACAGAATCTGCCCGCGGGAGTATGCCCGTAATCGTCATTTCGAGTGCGCAGGCCGCGCCGATGATCCAACCTTATTTCGACTCGGGACAAGTCACTGGCATGGTGGCAGGATTGTACGGCGGAGCTGTCTTCGAGCAGAACAATGCCGGCCGGCCTGGCACCGCCCGGGATTACTGGGATGCCTACAGCCTCAGCATGCTCTTGACCATGTCACTGGTTTTGGGCGGCGGCTTATGGAATTTGGTTCTGGGGTTGAGGGACCGCGCTTCGGCAAGGGAGGCAAAATAGGATGATCTTCTCACCCGACCTGATCACCGGTGTCATCAGTTTTTTATTCACCATCCTGATCTTCAGCTATCTAATCGGAGATAACCCGCTCTTCCGCATTGCGGTTTATATCTTTGTAGGAGTCTCCGCAGGTTACGTTGCCGCCATTGCCTTCTGGCAGGTGATTGTTCCGCGGTTGGTTTATCCGCTTGCGTTCGGTTCGATTTACGAAAAAGCTTTCGCGGCCATTCCTCTCCTTGGGGGGGTGTTCATTTTTATGAAAATTTCTCCGCGGCTGGCCGGAATGGCACGCTTAACCATGGCGTTTTTAGTCGGCGCGGGTGCGGCGGTAATCCTTGCAGGTGCGGTGATTGGCACGCTCATCCCACAAGTGGAAGCGACCATTAATTTCTTCGACCTGAACGCCGCCGCCGCGCGCAATATCAGTGTGGTGGAGGCGGCCGGCAATGGCTCGATCATTCTGGCCGGCACGGTCTTTTCCCTCATTTATTTCCACTTTGGCGCCCGGCCCAAAGCCGATGGTTCCATGCACCGCTTTGGTTTGATTGAGCTTGCCGCCTGGGTGGGACGCATATTCATCGGCATTACCCTGGGAGCGATCTTTGCCGGAGTGTATGCCGCCGCGCTGACGGCGTTGATCGAACGCATTGCATCCCTCATTAATTTCTTCAATCTTTTCGGGAACTTTTAGCAATCATGCCATCTTCACTGGTCGACGGTAACTCTCTGCTTGCAATCGATGTTGGTGCGGCAAATACGCGCGCCGTGCATTTCGATGTGATCGAAGGCGAATATCGCTTTGTGGCTTCCGGCACCGCCCCCACCACGGCGGAAGCGCCCTTTAAAGATGTAGCGGAAGGCGCGCGCAATGCCATTGAGAATCTTCAGAAAATTTTGGGAAGAACCCTGCTCGATGGTTCGCGCGGATTGATTACACCGACCCAGCCCAACGGGTCCGGCGTGGATGCGCTGGTGGTCACCTTATCCGCCGGGCCGGTGATCAAAACCGTCGTCGTTGGCTTGCTAAAGGATGTTTCACTGGAAAGCGCGCGCAGGCTGACCGAATCCACCTACACCCGCATTGTAGATACCATTGGTTTAACCGACCAGCGCAAGCCCGATCACCAGATCGACAGCATCCTGCGCCTGCGGCCCGATCTCGTCGTTATCACTGGCGGCACTGATGGCGGCGCATCGCTTTCAATTCAAAAGTTACTTGAACCCATCGGCCTTGCCAGCTTCCTCCTGCCTCAAGAAAAACGTCCCGCAGTTTTATTTGCGGGCAACGAAAAAATGGAGGCTGAAGTCAAAACCCTGGTCGGCGAGCTTGCCACCTCGCTGCATTTCAGCCCGAATGTGCGTCCCTCCCTTGAAACAGAAGATCTCGACCCCGCTGAACGCGAATTGGCGCGCATGTTCATCAACATTCGCAAACGCCAGATCAAAGGCGTAGATCTTTTGGACCTGTGGTCCGGCGGGCACATTCTTCCCACGGCCTATGCCACCGGGCGCATGGTGCGATTTCTCGCAAAAGTGTACGGCTCGAAAAAGGGTATCCTGAGCGTGGATCTCGGCGCGTCTGCGGCAGTCATTGCCGCTGGCTTCAACGGCAAATCCACATTGAAGGTGATGCCTCAATTTGGTTTGGGCGAGAATTTGCCAGGCCTTCTCAATTACACATCGCTCGATGATATTTTGCGCTGGTCCTCTCTCGATGTTTCCACCGGCGTAGTGCGCGATTACCTCTACCAGAAAGCCCTGTACCCATCTACCATTGCCGCCACTCGCGAGGACCTCGCCATCGCTCAGGCAGTTGCAAGGCAGGCCCTTTATCTTGCGATGCAGTCTGCGCGCCGCGATTTTCCGCAAAACATTGCCTCCATCAAACCAAACCTGACTCCGCTCTTCGAGCCGATCCTTGCGGGAGGCGGCGCATTGAGCGACGCTTCGCACCCCGGCCAAAGCCTGCTCCTGCTCCTCGACACTATCCAGCCTGTGGGTGTGACCACCATCATCATCGACCAGAATAACCTGCTTCCCCTTTTAGGTTCGGCGGCTTCACAGAACAACATCCTGCCTGTGCAGGTGCTCGATTCAGGCGCGTTCCTCAGCGTGGGGACGGTTGTTTCCCCGGTGGTCTCCGCCACGTATGGCACTCCTGTCTTGCGGGCAAAACTGAATTATGAAAATGGCGCTGAGGCTCGTGTCGATTTGAAATATGGAACTCTCGAGACCCTGCCGCTGGCAAACGGTGAAACGGGTAACCTGACCATTCAAACTCTTCGCGGAGCAGACGTCGGCTTTGGACCCGGTCGCAGCGGCACCATCCCAGTGAGCGGCGGGGCATTAGGCGTTGTCTTTGATGGACGCGGACGCCCGTTGGATCTTCCTTCGGATGCCGTCCGCCGCCGCGAATTGATCAAAAAATGGGTCTGGACCCTGGGAGGCGAGTAGATATGTTGGCGCCTGTAAATCATATTTCCGGACTTACTTCCATTGTGCGTGAACGACTGCTGCCTGTTTCTGGCACAGTGCTTGTGCGCCTCAATCAAAAAGTCAGTCCCATGGATGTTGTGGCGGAAGCAAGGTGGGCTCGCGAACACGTCCTTTTGGATGTTGCACGCCTCCTGCGTGTTTCCACGAATGCGGCTGACCGTCTGGTGAAATGCAAGGTGGATGATGAACTTGCGGCAGGTGTGGAAATAGCCGTGGGGAAGGGGCTTTTTCCCCGCTCCGTGCGCGCACCTCGTGAAGGACGCGTGGTGGCTGTGGGCGGCGGCCAGGTTTTAATGGAAGTCGGCCAATCGAAAGTGGAACTGCGGGCCGGCATCCCCGGCACGATTGTCGAAATCCTGCCCAATCGCGGCGCGGTGATCCAGACAGCCGGCGCATTGATTCAGGGAGTTTGGGGCAATGGCCGCATCGACTCGGGACTGCTGGTTAACCTTGCTGAAAACCCCGACGGCATTTTAACAGTCGGAAAATTGGATATCAGCTTGCGCGGTTCGATTATCCTTGCAGGCATGGTGAAAGATGCGGAAACTTTGCAGGCTGCCGCCGACCTGCCTGTGCGCGGGTTGATCCTTTCCAGTCTCTTCCCATCTCTGATTCAAAAGGCGCGTGAGATGCGTTACCCGATCATGGTCACGGACGGGTTCGGTTCCCTGCCGATGAATTCCGCCGCCTATAAACTTCTCAGCACCAATGCCAAGCGCGAAGTAACCGTGAATGCGGAAATATTCGACCGTTACAGCGGCGCAAGGCCGGAAGTAATCATTCCCCTTCCCATTTCCTCCAACCCGCCCTCGCCGCGAGAAGTGGAAACCTTTGCGCCCGGCCTGCAGGTGCGGATGCGCCGCCCTCCTTTCATGGGGATGATCGGTTCGATCGTTTCCGTCAAACCCGGATTAAGCGTCCTGCCGAGCGGCTTGCGCGCGCCGGCCGCGGAAGTAAAACTCGAGAACGATCAAACGGTTGTTGCGCCTCTTGTAAACCTTGAAGTTGTGGGATAATAACCGTGTTATTGCAAAAAATTGTGATGACAAAATAATCAGGAGAGTGTTATATGTCTTTCGATGATTCCAATTTTGACGATGCTGATGAAGCCCCCCTGCCCGAAGAATCAAATAACAACCGCACGTTTCTGGTTGCCGTCGGAATTTTAGGCGGGATCATTTTGATTTCGATTGCCTGCCTTGTGGGTGTCTACCTTTTTGGTTCACGAGGAAATAACACTGCCGCACAACAGGCCGCTGCCGCCAATGCCACCCTGACTGCCGAGGCGGCCAATAGCTTTATCAATGAGGCGTTGACCGCGACTTTCCAGGCTTCCATCCTGCCCACCACCACATCCACACCAGTGCCCACGGCGGTTGTCAATGTGGCCACGGTTACAGAAACACCGGATCCTGCTTTGGCTTTAGGGATCGGCACGCCTGCCGCAGCCACTGCCACAGTCGGCGCCGCATTAACGCTGGCTGCTGCCGCCCAATTGACGATTGTTCCCACCACGACAGCCTTGCCGAAAACAGGCTTTGTAGATGACCTGGGCGTGCCTGGGCTTGTGGTCATGGCGCTTGCTTTTGTAATCGTCATCCTCCTGGCTCGCAGACTGCGCATTGCGCCGGAAATGAAGCGATAATTTCTTACAGAATTAAATGGCAAAATAGCGGAAGTAAAAATGGAGCTGGTAAAACCAGCTCCATTTTTATTGTCGGAGTCAAAGCGATTACGGCACAGGCGTTGGGGATAATGCCTGCGCTTCCGCCGCTGTCTGCGGCATGCCGTTCATGATCCAGCGGAAGAAAACATCCACAATGTTGGGCTTCAGGGCGCGATTGGGAGGCATGACTCCGATGAGCTCCTCTTCGGGCTTCTCGGGATTCATAATTGCATGTTCCTGAATGACTTGCAGGAAGTAGCTGCCTTCGTCACCGGCAATGATGTTGTTCGCGGCATTGTCGCCGGTGAAGAGGATTTCCTCATAAGTGGTCATCAGATAATTATTGTTTTCCTTGCCGGCGCGGTGACAGGAGATGCAATAACGTTTAACGATGGGCTGGATGTGGACATCATAGGATGGAACTTCCCCGGTTGCGAGCGGCGGGAACAAAGGCTTCAACGCTTCTGCCGGGATCTCGAACCTGTCATCCCACATATAGCGCATGAACACGTTGATATAGTCTATTTCGCTCCGCGAGAGTTCGCCGCCGTATGTTTTGCCAAACGGGGGCATGCCTGCATTGGGGCGTCCATAGGCGATGACTTCGTACATTGCGGAGTCTGTGATGGTGTACAACACATCACGGCTGTTGATGGGGGTGATTTTTTCGCCTTCGAGTCCTTCCACGCCCTGGATGACTGCGACGGAACCGTCGTCGCCATGACATTCGGTGCAGTGGATGGAGTACAGGTCCTGCCCCGCAAAGATCTGGTCCACCAGGGTGGTGGCGACTTCCGTCTCTTCGGCTTGTTTTTCAGGAGCGAGAGCGAGAACCGTCCCTGAGATGAGGATCATCGAAACGACGGCCAGGCTGGTCGTCCAGAGCATGAGGCGGGTGTTTGATTTGAAGGCAAAGAATAGGATGTAAGCGGTCAACGGGATAAATATCCCCACCAGGGTCTGCAATGTTCCAAGCAGTTTGGAGCCGTCTTCTGCGACGGTGGGGACCTCGGACATCAACGTCAGCAGTATGATGCCTGTCACCATAATGGTCATGATCGAGATGGGTAAAATACGTTTGCCATAATAGCGGTTCGGATTTTTTTCTATGAAGGGCAACAGGGTGAGCACACCAATGGCAATGCCGGGAATGAGCACCGTTGCCAGCCATTCGATTTTGCCGATGATGGGGAGCTGCCCATACAGCGCGAGGAATTTGAAAAGGAAGAGGAAATACCATTCGGGGCGCGGGATGTAGGAGGTGTCGCTGGGGTCGGCTTTGGGTTCGGCGGGGATGCCGATGAATGTGGCGAGCAGGATCAGCAGGGTGAAGATGGCCAGCGACATGATGAGGTCTTTGAAGATCGTGTCGGGCCAGAAGCGTTCTCCTTTATCGAGCTGACGTTCGTAGCGTTGATTAATTTGTTTTTTGGTTTCGTCGTTCATGGTTTCTCCGGTTGGAGGATGATTCTTTTTGGACACGGATTACACGGAGTTTACAGACAAGAGCACACGGGTTTTCTTTTTTGATTTATCTGTGTTCATCCGTGTTGTCCGTCAGTTCCGTGTACGATCTCTTAGTCTTCTTTCGTGGGGAAATGCGACTCGCCGTGTTTGATGATGAGGTAGAGATGCACACCCATCAATGCTACCAGAATGGCAGGGATGATCCAAATGTGCGCGGAGAAGAAACGCTGCAAGGTGAGGGCGCTTAATTCCGGGCCGCCGCGAAGGGATTTGAGGATGAATTCGCCGAGGAAGGGGACGGTCCCTGCGATTTGTGTGCCGACGGTGGTGGCCCAAAAGGCTTTTTGATTCCATGGGAGCAGGTAGCCTGTAAAGCCCATACCGAGGGTGGTGAGGAAGAGACCGATGCCGATCAGCCAGGTCAATTCGCGGGGATATTTGAAGGAGGCGGTGTAATACACACGCAGCATGTGGACGAAGACCAAAATCACCATCAGGGTTGCGCCCCAGTGATGGATGCCGCGAATCAGCCAGCCGAAGGCCACGCCTTCCATAATGTATTGGACGGAGTCGTAGGCATGATCTGGCGAAGGTGTGTAATAGACGGTGAGGAAGATGCCCGTTATTCCTTGCATGATGAAAAGAAACATACTGGCGGAGCCGAGCGTGTTCCACCAGGTGGTTTTCGGTTCGGGACGGTCAAGCAGGTTGGTGTACATATCGTTGAGGCCGAGGCGCTCATCGAGCCAGTTGTAAATGTTATTCCACATGACTTAGCTTTCCTTGAAGAAAATTTCTATCAAGCCATCGTCTGTGATGCGATGCTCTTCATAGATATCCAGCGCGCGCGGGGGAGGGCCGTCCAGCACGGCGCCTTCGATGCTGAATTTAGCGTCGTGACAGGGGCAGAGAAAGCCGCTCGCTTCCGCCGACCAATTCACAGTGCAGGCAAGATGCGTGCATCTACTGTTGAGGATGAGCAAGTCTTCGGGTGAATCCGATTTGCGGATGGCGTATCCGCCGAATGAACTGGCGGTCCGTTCCCAGCCATTGACCTGAACGCGGGTGAACGAGAAGGGATAGGGAACGCCGATCTGCATATCTTCGAATTTACCGATGGGAATCCATGAGTCTTTTCCGCCCTCTTGTAGTGCGGGGTCAATTAAATAATAAACAGCCGGTAGACCGATCACTGCGCCGATCAGTCCTCCAACGATTCCCGTCGTCACTTTGATGAAATCGCGGCGGGAAATTTCATGCGAACCAGACATGTGCGCCTCCTGAAGAATTTTTGCCGAATCGGATCATGAATAAAGGAAAGACGTGTAAAAAATGGCAATGTGAATTGGATTATAAGGGTCTTTGTCCGCTTTTTTGTAGGATGCCTGATATGTAATAACTAGGATGATTGTCACCTTTATTGTTCATGTTTTCACTTGCTTTTGCGATTCCAAAGGTTAGAGAGTAAAATAGGCACTTGCACTACAACCAATCTGGGTGAGATTTCATGCAAATCTTCCTAAAAATTGATACGGAGGCATAGATGGGCTTGAAACGAAATGTCAGCCTTTCTGCGGGGTTGCGCTATAAAGGACCGGGGGCCTACCTGACCTATATCCTGCACCGCATCGGCGGACTTGGCATGGCGATCTTCATCGCCGTGCATATCCTGGCGGCGTTCATCGGCGGACGGACCGGGGGATTCTTGAACGGCATTTACGAAAATTGGGCTTTCCAAATTTTTATTTTCTTTTGCGCGTTGTTCCATGCGATCAACGGATTACGCATCACCATTCTGGATCTGTTCCCGAAATTGCTCGAATACCAGCCGGAAGCCATCTGGATCGAATGGGCGGTGTTCATTCCGCTCTTCGGTATTTCCGCTTTCGTAATTCTGAACACGGCATTGGGAGGCTAGGATGACCTCAAAATCGAGAAACCTTTCCATCAAACAACGCGGATTAATGAACTTTGAAGCCGTCATGTGGATTTTCACGCGCCTCTCTGCTCTGGCGATATATGGTCTGATCCTCGTAGGCCTGATCGGCGCCTTGATCATGGGTGCGCGCAACAACATGAACTTTGCAGATGTGATGCGCTGGGCCTTTATGCCCAACATCACCCACGTACAAAGCACGGATTTGCAAGACCTCAACCCCTGGGCCTCCCCATTCTGGAAGTTGACCGCCAGCGCGTTGCTGCTGGTGGCTACAGCTCACGGCGTGCATGGCCTGGCCGTCATCGCGGATGATTACATCGCCGGCAGCGGCGCGCGCAAGGCCGTGCGTTTCTTGAGCGTCCTCATGATGCTTTCCATGATGGGCATGGGCTTGTGGCTGATTTGGACTTCGTAAATTTTGTGAAGGTGACAGTCACTTTTAAAGTGACTGTCACCTTGAATTTCAGGAGCAATAACTCATGGCAAACGTTCATCAATTTGATGTAGTAGTGGTCGGCGCGGGAGGGGCAGGCTTGATGGCGGGTTTGTACGCCTCACGCAGCGCGAAGACCGCCGTCATCAGCAAGTTATATCCCACACGTTCGCACACGGGCGCGGCGCAGGGCGGCATTTCTGCCGCGCTGGGCAACTATGAAGAAGACAAGCCCGAATGGCATATGTACGATACTGTCAAAGGTTCAGATTATCTAGGCGACCAGGATGCCATCGAATTCATGTGCAACGAAGCGATTGACGCCGTCCTCGAACTGGAACACATGGGACTGCCTTTCGACCGCACCCCGGACGGACGCATCTCACAGCGACCGTTTGGCGGGCACACCAACAATGAAACAGGCAAACCCGTGAGAAGGGCTGCCCATGCCGCAGATCGCACCGGCCACATGATCCTGCAAACCTTGTACCAGCAGTGCTTGAAAAACAAGGTCAATTTCTTTGATGAATACCAGGTGCTGGATTTCATCATGGTCAATGGCAGGGCGGCGGGTGTGGTGGCCGTGGAATTGGCGACTGGTGAATTGCACACTATTCATGCCAAGGCGGTGATCTTCGCCACAGGCGGGCATGGACGCATCTTCGATGTCACTTCCAATGCGTATGCGTACACGGGGGATGGAGCGGCTATTCTTCTGCGTCACGGCATTCCGCTGGAGGATATGGAATTCTTCCAATTCCACCCGACGGGCATTTACAAGCTCGGTATTCTCATCACAGAAGGCGTACGCGGCGAAGGCGGCATTCTGCTCAACGGCAATGACGAGCGTTTCATGCCGAAGTATGCGCCGACCGTGAAAGACCTCGCTTCTCGTGACGTGGTCTCACGCGCGATCTACACAGAGATCAAAGAAGGCCGTGGAATCAACGGCTCGAATTATGTCTATCTCGATATCCGCCCTGAGAGCGTGAATAAGTTTGCGGCAATAGATGGACGTACCAACCCCGATGGCACTCCCTACACCATCACTGGTGAAACGGTCATGCAGAAGATCCCCGACATTGTGGATTTCTGCCGCGTCTACCTCGGCGTGGACCCTGTTACCCAGGTGATGCCCATCCAGCCAACGGCGCATTACACGATGGGCGGCATCCCCACCAACAAATATGGCGAAGTGGTAATTGACGACAAAGATACTATTTTGCCCGGCTTGTTTGCGGCGGGCGAGTGCGCTTGCGTATCTGTCCACGGCGCGAATCGTTTGGGGACGAACTCCCTGCTCGATCTGGTGGTGTTCGGCAAGCATGCGGGACTCAAAGCGGCGGAGTATGCGAATTCTGTCGAATTTGAGAAACTGCCCGGGGACGCAGAATCAGGCGCGAGGTCCGCGCTGGAGGCGCTGCGCAAAGGGTCTGGCAGCGAAAATGCGTTCGATATTGCCAATGAAATGAAGAAGGTCATGTTTGCGGATGTCGGTATTTATCGCAACGAGAAGGATATGCAATCCGCGTTGAACAAGATGCATGAGCTGAAGGAACGCTTCAAGAATGTGGGTGTGACCGATACTGGAAGAATTTTCAACACAGAGTTGTTGAACGCGTGGGAACTCGGCAATCTGCTCGATATTGCGGAAGTGGTTGCAGTAAGCGCGTTGAACCGAAAAGAATCGCGCGGCGGACATTCGCGCGAGGATTATCCCGATCGCGACGATGTGAACTGGCTAAAACACACCTTGATCACGAAGAAGAACGGAAAGCTCGAGATCGGTTACAAGCCCGTTGTCATTACCAAACACCAGCCGAAAGCCCGAGTGTATTAGAGGTTAACATGGAAGTCACCGTTAAAATTTTCCGTTACAACCCAGAGAAAGACCAGCGCGGCAACTACGTGACCTATAAAGTGGAAGCCGATGAGAACGACCGCGTGTTGGATGTGCTCGAGTTCATCAAAGGCAAAACGGACGGGACCCTTTCGTTCCGCCGTTCGTGCGCGCATGGCGTGTGCGGTTCGGATGCAATGCGCATCAATGGACGCAACATGCTGGCTTGCAAGGTTTTGATCCGCGATTTGGGTGCGAATATCACCGTGGAGCCTTTGCTTGGTTTGAAGGTCGCAAAGGATCTGATCGTGGATATGGAGCCCTTCTTCGATAATTACAAGAAGGTGCTTCCGTATTTCATCAATGAAAGTGCGCTGCCTGAAAATGGACGCGAACGCCTGCAAAGCCCCGAAGACCGCGCGCGGTTCGATGAAAGCACGAAATGTATTTTGTGCGCGGCCTGCACCACCTCCTGCCCATCGTATTGGGCGAACGGGGAGTATTATGGTCCCGCTGCCATCGTGACCGCTCACCGCTTCATCTTTGACAGCCGCGATGAGGCCGCAGGCGAACGCCTGCAGATCCTTGCAGAAACGGATGGCGTGGCGCGCTGTCACACGGTATACAACTGCACCGAAGCCTGTCCGCGTGAGATCAAGATCACCAAGGCGATTGGCGAGGTGAAGATGGCGATGATCACGGGAAAGTTGGATTGAATTCGGAAGTCAGTAATCAGTGAGCAGTAAGCCGCGTCTGGAAGGATGCGGTTTATTCTTTAAAATATTGGAGATATGAAATGGAAGTTTTGAAACTCGCAGCCTTTTCACAAAACGGACAAGGCGGCAACCCGGCAGGCGTTGCCTTTTACGATGAGATGCCAGTTGAAGATGAAATGCTGGCAATTGCAAAGGAAGTCGGTTATTCGGAAACAGCATTTCTTGTCAAACAGGCGGATGGCTGGCGGGTGCGGTATTTTGCGCCTGAAATGGAAGTCCCCTTTTGCGGGCATGCCACCATCGCGTTGGGCGCCGCATTGGGCGAGCGCTTTGGCGAAGGGACTTACAAGCTGTTTTTGAATAAGAGTGAGATCAGCGTGCGGGCGGAGAAAACAAGTGAAGGCGCGTTTGAAGCGACTCTTCAATCGCCGCAGCCTCATTCCGAGGATGTGCCAGCGGAATTCCTGAAAAAAATCCTCGCCTCTTTCCAACTGAAAGTTGACAGCCTTGCCCCGGCATTCCCGCCCCGATTCGCATCCGCTGGCGCAAAGCATTTGATCCTTTTCCTGAAGGACCGAAAAACCCTGGCAGACATGACCTATCCCTTCGACGAAGTCCGCGCGCTCATGAGTGAGCAGGGATTGGTCACTATCAGCCTGCTTTGGCAGGAATCGGAAAGTGTATTCCACTCCCGCAATGCCTTCGCTTCGGGCGGGGTGTATGAAGACCCGGCTACCGGCGCGGCGGCTGCGGCCCTTGCTGGATATTTGCGTGATATTAATTGGCAGGGCAAGGCCACATTCACTATTTTTCAGGGAGAAGATATGGGCGTCCCATCCCGTTTGACGGTAGCCTTCACGCCGAAGGCAGGGGAGAGCGTTTCTGTCAGCGGCGAAGTGCGGCACATCGAATAAGGAGATGGATATTCCCGCAGCACGCAGGTTGAATCGCTTGAATAGGCGGCTGGGGTGCTATAATGTTTCAACAACTTCACCCATCGAGCCGCCACCCACAAAAAGGATGTTAAATTGGTCAAAGTAAACTATCAATTCGAGAAAAGAAAAAAAGAACTGGACAAGAAACGCAAAAAAGAGCAGAAATTAAGGCTCAAACAGCAGAAAAAGAATAGTCAACCCGGCGAGGTTACTGTGGAACCACAAGTTGAGTCCTCAACTGAAATCCCGGCCGTAACGCCTCAGGATGCACTACCTGTTGAAACGCCGGAGAAATAACCCTGCAGAAGTTTTGCAAAATGAGAGACCAGTCCCTAGCGGACTGGTCTCTCATTTTTTTATTTGCTGATGTAATTAATTGCTATAATGTTATTGACATAGAAAGGAGAAACCATGTCTGCGTATAAAAGACAAATCCGTATGACCATGACGTTGGGGATGCTCAGCATTCTTGCGGGAATCTTCGCGCACCTGGCATTGACCGACATCTATCACGGCGAAGCCGACCTGACCCTTGAGTGGAATGTCCTGCGTGCCTGTGCCGTGATAATTGTGATGTTCATCGCCCTGGCGCTGGCCACCTTGAACAAGGCGATGAAGACAGCGTGAGATCCTCTTTATTTGAGCAGTTTCTATTCTTTTATGAACTTTACAACCTGATCGATGATCGCGTCGGATTGCAAGGCGCCGCGATGGCCAAGCCCTTTGGTTTCGATGAAGCCTGCATTCTCCCAGGTTTTGGCAATAGCGCGGCTGTCTTCAACCGGCGTAACATTGTCGTCCGTGTCGTGGAACATTAACGCCGGAACATGGATCTGTGGCACAAGAGTCTCATTTACAATGGCGTCCAACACATCCTTCCCAAAATTCTCGCTGATCGCGGCGCTCAAGCCGTCCATGACCTCATCTGGTAAATTTGCCAGAACTTGAAAACGCGGCAGGGAGTCCAAAAGCCGGTTGAAAGCGCCGAAATATATCAGCTTGGAAGGAGGCGGAAAATTCAACTTGGCTAACGCATACGACGTGATCAAAGTCCCGAACGAGTGGGCAATGATCGCTTCAAATTTTCCTTCACGCTTCATGACTAAATCCATGGTGGGCGCGATCTCGATGAGATTGGTCATCTTCCCGTCTGATTCACCATGCGCAGGTTGGTCATAGGCTGTCACACGATAGCCAGCCGATAATAACGGCTCAACAAACCCCGTCATTTGAGCTCGGGCGCCGCCCCAGCCATGCATCAGCAAAACCCTTGGGCCGCCGTCTCCCCAGGTAGTGACCGTCAACTCGCCGCCATCAAACGGGATGCGATAATTATTCCCGCGCTCGATGATCTCACGATCTACAGATTTCACTTCATATTGCGATGGGCTAAAAAATGCCTGATAGACCTTCTTCACGACAGCCCGATACTTTGTGCTCATTTCTAAAGCGTTCATTGATTCTCCTTATTAATATACTTACTACCTGGTAAGTTTTGTAAACAAAAAAATTAGACGAGCAAGTCCAGTTTTATTTGCTCAACGACATCTTGAAACCGCTTTGTTCCCAGGGCGCGCGCCATTTGCAAACCGCCCTGCAAACTGGAATGGATCAGCACCGCCTTGTTTGCAGGCTCACCATTGAATTTGAACGCGCCTGCATCTCTTCCTTCGGCCAGCAAGGTTTGCAGCCAGGCGAGCAATTCTTTATGCAAGGCTTTCACCTCACCCCGCAAAGTTTCCGGGATCGAGTTGAACTCAGCTTCCATGGACCCAACCAGACAAACCTTGCCTTTGTCTGCACGCATGTCTGTATAAATACTAAAGAACCAATCCAATTTATCTTTTGGGGATAGGTTCTTCACGCGGGAATTGTTGATCCACAACTGAAAGCGGTCGCGATAGCGTTTGACCACAGCACAGCCCAGCGCCTCCTTGGTGGGATAGTGGTAGTGAATGGCAGCATTCTTCACGCCCAGCTCCGATGCGATATGTGCGTAACTAAATCCATTGAAGCCTTTATCCTGCAGCAAGGACTCAGCCAGATTCAAAATCGTCCGTGTGGAGTTTTCGATCTTTACCATAAACAAAATTTTACTTACTAGTTAGTAAGTTGTCAAGATATCAAAAAGGGTGGACATAGCGAAACAGTCCGCCCCAATAACATAACCATGCTCATCTATTTTATCTATGGTTAAACGCGTTCTCCCCTAAACTGCGTTTCATACAACTGAGCGTACAACCCGCCCGTCGCAATCAACTCGTCGTGCGTTCCTCTTTCAACAATCCTTCCACGGTCCATCACCAAAATTAGATCGGCCGCCAAAATCGTGGACAGGCGATGGGCGATGACGATGTTTGTCCTGCCTGCCATGACTCGTTTCAGCGCATCCTGGATCAAGGATTCAGATTCACTGTCCAAAGAGCTGGTGGCTTCATCCAAAACCAAAATTCTTGGGTTCTTCAAAATGACACGCGCCAATGCAATGCGTTGTTTTTCGCCGCCGCTGAGTCTGTATCCGCGTTCGCCGACGATAGTGTCGTAACCGTCGGGCAGGTCCATGATGAAGTTATGGATGTTGGCGGCGCGCGCGGCGGACTCGATCTCCTCCTGCGTCGCGTCAATCTTCGCATACGTCAGGTTCGTGCGGATGGTATCGTGGAACAGGTAGGTCTCCTGTGTCACCATGCCGATCACAGACGAAAGCGAATCGAGGGTCACATCGTGCAGGTCGTACCCATCCAGGCGGATGACTCCCGAGGTGGGGTCGTACAAACGCGGGATGAGATAGGTGATGGTGGTCTTGCCCGCCCCCGATGGGCCGACCAGGGCAACCAGACTCCCAGTGGGAGCTTTAAAGGAGATTCCTTCCAAAGCGACTGCGCGTGCCTGGGATGTTGGATCAACTTCGGCTGAGTCAGAGGCGGCTCTTTCTTCCCGGCGCTTGATTGCCGACGATTGACCATTCCCTCCCGATAATACTGCGCCCACATTATCCATACTTCCATAGCGTTTGACTTCGCTAAGCAGGATCGAATCATCCACTTTGTAATTGAACGTGACATTGTCAAATTCAAGTTCACCTTTTACATTTTGCAGGTCGATGGCGTTTTCTTTTTCAGTAATGTCCTGCGGCAGGTCGATGAGTTCGAAGACGCGTTCGAACGAAACCATGCTGGTGCTGAATTCAACAGGCGCGCCTGCGAGTCCCTGCAGTGCGCCGTAGAGCGAACCGAGATATGAACCGAATGCGACGATGGTGCCGATGGTGAAACTGCCTTGGATGACGTAGTAGCCGCCGAGACCGTAGACCAGTGCCGTGCCCACCGCGCTGACGAGGCCAAGGATGACGAAGAAGGTTGAGCCGATGACAGCACGGCGGATGCCGATGTCGCGCACGCCCGCCGCCCGTTGACGGAAGCGAGCCTCCTCTTCTTTGGAACGCCCGAATAATTTGACGAGCAGCGCGCCGCCGATGTTGAGAGTTTCGTTCATGTGCGCGTTCATCTGCGCGTTGAGGTCCATGCCTTCGCGGGCAATGTCACGCAGGAGGACGCCGAGCCGCTGGGCAACGATGATGAAGATGGGCAGGACAAGCACGCTCAGTACGGTTAATTTCCATTGCAGCGTGAGCATGACCACAAGGATCGCAATCGCTTCCACCAGGTTGGTGACGATGTTGACGATGGTGTTGCTGATGGCATTCTGCGCACCGACCACATCACTGTTGAGGCGGGACATCAGCTCGCCAGTTTTGGTGTTGGTGAAAAAGCGCAGTGACATCCGTTGCAGTCGTGCGAAAAGCCCTGAGCGTAGATCGTAGATCACACCTTCGCCCACGGCAGAGTTCAAGCGGCGCTGAATGACGCCGATGCCGCCGTTGAGAATGGGAACGAGCAGCAGCGCAATTGCGAGGATCGTCAACTGGTTGAGATCCTTGGATGGCAGAACAGTGTCGATCATCTGCCTGAAGATCAGCGGCGAGACGAGGGTCAGCGCCGCGCTGAGCAGGATCGTGATGAGCATTCCGCTGATATGCCACCAATACGGCCTGGCATAGTTGAGAACTCGCAATAAAAGTTCCTTGGTCACTTTGGGCTTTTGGTCGCCCGAACGCATATATTGAAACCAGGTTCCGTGCATGGGGGTAGTCTCCTGAAAAGAGTAAATGGTAAATAGTAAGTGTTGATGGTCGAGCAGAACGAAGATTTCCGATGGCGTATCGAGACCAGTGATTAGTGACTGGGGAATAGAGAAATGGCTATCCGACTAACAGACTATAAGACTATCTGACTAATCACGCAACTGGAAGAGCGGGCAGGTTAATGAAAGTATTACGAAATTTGTTCATGAAACCTGAAACACTTTAAGGGGTTGTAATCATCAATTCAATTTTATTGGTTAGGAGAACACCATGATTTTGATCTCTCTTGCGGTATTGTGTTTCATCGTTCCAAGCGTTATTTGGGGGATTTTTATACTGGCCTTCCGCCTGCGTTCAAGCGAAGCCATCGGCACAATTGTGGATTATCATACCGGCCAGGGTAAATCCGGAGAGGTTTCTGCCCCCGTTGTTGAATTCCATGTCCCGGATGGGAGAAAATTCACCTTCACCGAAAAAACACATACCAATGAAACCATCTTCGATACAGTTTCTGACTTGTTTTCCAAATTTTTTCTCAAGAAGGATCTGAATCAAGTCAAAGTCCTGTATGATCCCAATGACCCGCAGAAGGCGCGTGTGAATGCCTTTGCCTATCTATATTTCATGCCGACCATTCTGTTCTTCATCGGCATATGCACGATCCTTTACGCATTCCCTGTTTTCCGTGATCTCTTCATGCCAATCTTTAATTTCATAGACCGACTGGCAAGTTTTATTAATGTGTGAACAAGAACAGTTGGAAAGAACGATTGGAATTCGCGCCAGGAGAAAACAATGCCCAGCAAAACACCCGCAATCATTTCTGTGATATCGGCCATCGTCCTGCTGCTTGCCCTGGGAACGCTGTCCTTTTTTATTGACCTGGTCGTGCTCAATGGTTACAGCGAAAGCGCGGGCGGACCGGCCTTGATCGCTTTTGGCGTTTGTCAGAGTCTGGGGTTGATCCTCTCAGCCGTCTTCGCATGGCGGCTGACAAACCTGCTCCTTGTAAAGTTCAACTGGAATACGATCCTTGCAGTTGTTGTATCCGTCCTTGCCTCAGTGGTTCTGAGCGGAGTATGGGCTGTTCCGTCCTTCGTTCTCTCCATAGTTGTGGCGGAGGCGATGCAGTAATTTTAAATCCGATCCGGGTGTGGGGCGAACCAGGTAGTTTCAGACGGGGTCAATTTTCGGAGAGGAAGGATGCGAATCAACATCGCTGACCTGATTCTGCCATTTTATCCTTCATGAGAATGCCCTGAAAATATCCCCCAAATCACCTCGCAAATGGCCGTAATCTTTTATAATATGCGCTTCCAAAGGGTGCAAAGCAAAGAGCGAAAACCAAATAGTTGAGATGAGGAGATTCGTATGACCAACGATAAGCTAAAAAAGAATAGCCAGTTTAGCAGGTGGGCAAAAACAACTTTTTTCCTTGTGCTTGCGATGGCCTTGATTCAGGCTTGTGGAACGAAGAAGCTTCCGGAAGGGGCGCGGATCATTGAGGATACTCCCACAAGAAGCATTCCAACAAAAACCCCGTACGTCACCGCGACCGTGCCCGGAGGAGCCGTGTTGACTGCAACGGCAGCCGCGCTGCAAACCCATGATGGGGCTGTTCGTTTCATGAGTTACAGCGTTCAGGACGGAGGAAAGGATAAGCTGCCGCAGGTCACGACCATTTTGCAGGCATATAACGCCGATGTGCTCGCCCTCCAGGAGACGCTGGGGTGGGATGCCAATGATTTCGCCATTGCGAAACAGGTTGCGGACGATCTGGGTATGCAATACATCTACTGCAAGGCGGACCGGTCTTTGCTGGATAAGGACGGCTATACCTACGATTTGATATTAATGTCCAAGCTTGAAATTAAGAGTTCCGAAACTTATTCAAACGTTGCCAATTGTCTGATTCGAGCGGAGGTGGCCGCGGCGGGCGGGCAATCGGTGCAGGTGTTTGCCGCCTATGTGCGCCCCAATTATGACGAGGTCGGATGCCAGAACATCGAGAACATTGTGAAGGCGTTGGAACCTTATTCCGGGAATGCGGCAATTTTGATGGGCGATATGCTCATGCCTCCTCCGGGTGTGATCATGGGATATTCGGAATCCCAGATCGCGTGTCCACCCCTGCTCGAAGCCGCGGGTTTGACTTTCTTTGCGGATGTCAGCCAGGTGGACCATGTTTGGGTCTCGCAGGCGTTACTGGATGTTCGGTCCTATAAATTGCCCAACCCGAGCACTGAACCGCTCGTGCCGAAAACTCTCGTCAGGAACACCTCTGACCATTCCCCTTTGGCTGTTGATTTTTATTTCCCATAGTAGTATTAAGAATTATTTATCCTATTTGGTTTGGGCGGACTCTGCCCTTGCAACAAGAAGATCCTCTGTAACTCGATGGAAAAGCAGCATCCCCTGCATGCGCAGGGGATGCTGTTATTTCGTGCAGGTTTGTGATTGCTTTTCGGCAGGCAAACCAAATGCCTCGTAGACGGGCACGCCATCCCATTCGGCGGGGAAGGTCAGGCCGAGGGCAAAAGCAGCAGTGGCAGCCGTATCCACGGTTTGGACCTGGGTGGACAACTGCAGAGGTTGAATTCCCGCGCCTGCCGCGATCCAAGGGATGGTCATATCTTCCGGCAGGCTGGAACCGTGGGTGGTGTCATGCCCGCCATGGTCGGCTGTGACGATGATGAGCGTTTCTTCGCGCAGGCCGCGCGCATCCAATTCAGCCAGCAGGTTGCCAAGCGCCTGGTCGGCGCGGAACAGCACGCTTAATTGCTCGCTCGAGAGCCAGCCGTATTCATGTCCCATCCAATCGGTGGTGGGGAAGTGGATGAACATCAGGCGAAAATCGGCGGGGAAATTGGAGGTCAGTTTTTCGATGATGACCAGGTCGCGGTCGTTGATGTATTCGAAAACATCAGTGCTGGATGGTTCTGTGATCTGCCTCAGTTTTTCCTTGCCAACATACATGACGGTTTGCAGACCTGCCGCGTGGGCAATATCGAAGATGTCGATCACATTTGCGTATCCGTTTTCGGGGATATAGTCATTCCAATTCACACCATGTTTGGACGGGCACAACCCGCTTAACATGGATGTGTGGGCCGGCAGTGTAGCGCTGGGATAGATCGTCCGCGCGGAGAGGGTGTATGCTCCGTTTTCCATCAGGGTCATCAGGTTTTGCATGGGTGCAAGTTGAATGGCGTCGGGGCGTAAACCGTCGATGGACAGGATCAACACGCGGCGGGCGGGAGGCGCGGGCGTCGGCGTGACGGTCAGTGTGGGGGGTAACGTCAATGTTGCAGTGACGGTGGGTGTGAAGGAGGGAGTCGATGTGCGAGGGGTTAACCCTGTGCCATTGGGAATCTGGCAGGCAAAGAGTAATAGGAAAGCAAGGCTGGAAAAGAGGCGTATTTGGATTTTCATGGGATAGTCTTATAATAAGCAATCGAACATTGATAACAATGCCCCATTGGTTTAGCAAGGCTGGCGGGGCTTCCACAGAATTGGATGATATGAATACAAAACCTGCCTCACTCGACGCCATCATTAACGAAGTTTTACATCACACGCAAACTGACCCGCATAAACGCGCCACAGGTCTATCCGATTTTATCCTGGGCGCGCAGGATGGGCTGGTCAATGTGCTCGGTGTGGTACTGGGAATCGCAGCCGCCACGAACGATGCCCGCGTGGTTTTGGTGGCGGGGCTTGCCACCGCCTTTGCAGAATCCATTTCGATGGGCGCAGTGGCCTACACTACCACCCTCGCCGATGCGGATTTGTATCAAAGCGAACGCGAGCGAGAATACCGTCACATTCTCGAAGCGCCGAACCTCGAAACCAAGGAGATCCGCGATATTTACGAAAGAAAGGGATTCAAGGGCGAATTACTCGAGCATATCGTGGAGACGATCACTGCAAACAAGGATGTGTGGGTGGCGGTGATGATGGCCGAGGAACACCAGCTTGCTCCCGTAGACCGGAAAACTGCCTTCCGCGCCGCATGGGTCGTGGGCATCTCGGCGATCATCGGCTCGTTGATACCCACCGCGCCATTTTTGTTTTTACCCATTGCCGCCAGCATGTGGGTGTCCGGGGTTGTTACGGCGCTGGTGCTGTTTGCCATCGGCGCCTACAAGGCGCGCGTGACGATTGGCAAACCGCTGCGCAGCGGCTTTGAAATGATGACGATCGGAACCATCGCCGCGATGGCGGGGTATTTAGTCGGCGTCGTGCTTAAAGTCCCGCCTGCGCCGTGACGGTTTTCCAAAATATAAATTTGCCAGCATTCCCAAAAAGAAAACAAAGAGCATTGCCACGATCACTTCCGCGCCCCAGCCGATGACCGGCACAAAGGTCAGGATCTCCAGCGCGGCATCCTTCAAAATCGTCGAAAGCCCGTAAAGGGTGATGGCGGAATAGCCGATCTCCTTGAACCCCAATTTATAGTCATGCTCTTTTGCGAGATGCACGATCATATAAATTTCCAAACCCGTCAACAAAAGGGAGGTGCCCGGGATGGGCGCTGTGACGGCGGAAATCACTCCGGCGATCAATGTGTAGACCAGAATCAATTTCATGTTATTCAGATGAACGACGCATCAATGCGATTTGATATGGATATAAATCCGCCCGCATCACTCCGCCGCGGACAGCTGGGTCGTTCTCCATGATCCTTCGCGCCGCTGATTCATCCTCCGCCTCAAAGACCGCGATCCCCAGCGTGTTCTCATCATTATTTTGGGTGCGGCCGACGAGGATCATCACGCCTTTTTCGGTTAAGTCTGTCAGATAGGCAAAATGACGCGACACCGTTTCAGATTCTTCCGGCGTCGGCCCATCGGTCACCATTTCGAGCCGTGAAGGTTTAAGAAGATAAAGCCATTGTTTCATGGTTTACACTTTTCTTGTCATGCCAGACCCATCGCGTTATCAAGCTTTTAGCTGTTCAGATACCTTGTCATAAATGCCCGGCGCTGTTGCAAGGATGGATATCGGGGTGGATAAATAATCCGCGCGGCCATCAATGGCGGTGACGCGGGCACCGGCTTCCTCGGCAATGAGCCCGGCGGCGGCAATGTCCCAGGGGCGAAGGGCAAATTCCCAAAACCCATCGAAACGCCCGGCGGCCACATAACATCCATCCAGCGCGGCGGAACCGAGGCGGCGCACACCCTGGGTCTTTTTGGCGAGGCGCTCAAAGAATTTGAAATTGTCCAGTTTTGTATCCCATGTGTCATATGGGAAGCCGGTTACAAGCAGGCTTTTTTGCAGTTCATTTGTATCAGATACTTGAATTTTTTTGCCGTTGAGAAAGGCGCCCTTTCCGCGTTCGGCTGTAAACATCTCATCGCGCAGCGGGTCGTAAACTGCGGCCAACGTGACGCTCGTACTGAGCCCAGTCGAAGTGATGCCTTTGACTGCATATCCAATGGAAACGCAAAAGACGGGAATGTGATGGGCGTAATTCACCGTACCGTCCAGCGGATCGATAAACCAAACGCCTTCGTTTTCCCCGGCGGTCTCGCCGCTTTCTTCCGCGAGGATGTGGCTCCCGGGAAATTGGGCCTGGATCTCGCCGATTAGAAATGATTCAGAGGCGTGGTCTGTTTCGGTAACAAGGTCAATCGTCCCTTTGTAATGAACCGTGTGTTCGGTGTTGTATCCAGCCCGCAGGATGGTTCCCGCCCCGCGGGCGAGTCGTTCCAAATCTTGTAATGTTGGTTTCATGAATGTCCGTTCCAAATGCGGCGACCCAATGCGGAGAGGGCGAATTCCACAGCGAGGGATGCAGTTTGATTTTGAATATCGAGAATGGGGTTGACTTCGACCAGGTCCATGCCGATGAGTTTGCCGGTTTCGGCGATCAATTCGCAGGCCAGGTGAGCTTCACGCTGGGTCAGGCCGGCAGGGACAGGGGTTCCCACGCCGGGGGCATGGCGCGGGTCGAGCGCGTCGAGGTCCAGTGAAAGAAAAATTCCATCCACATCGCGGCTGATGTGTTCGATGGCCTTTTCCACCACAGTGACCATGCCGAAGCGGTCCACCTGTTCCATGCTCATGACCATTGCGCCCGCGTTTTGCAAATTTACTTTTTCGCCCGCATCGAGGTCGCGCGCGCCGATGATGGCGATCTTGTGCGGGTCGATGATGGGGAAGGGCTCGTCCCATAATTGAACCAGGCTTTTATCGCCCTGCCCGGCAAGGATGGCGAGCGACATGCCATGAATGTTGCCGGAGGGGGTCGTTTCGGCTGTGTTAAAGTCGGCATGGGCATCGACCCAAATAACGCCGATCTTCTTGCTGCGGGCCGCGCCGCGGACGGATCCAATCGAGAGGCTGTGGTCGCCGCCCAGCACGAGCGGGAAGCGCCCCGCCTGCACGGAGGTTGCCACGGCTCCCGCAACACGCCGCGACATGGGAATGATGCAGTCGATGTATTTTAATTTTGGGTTGGTGATACTGCACATTTCTGCGATGGGCACTTCCACATTGCCTTCATCCTGCACGGCATAGCCGAGTTCCGCAAGCTTTTGCTGTAAATGTGCATAACGGATGGCGCTGGGACCCATATCCACACCGCGGCGGTCCGCGCCGAGGTCGATGGGGACGCCGATGATATCAACCTGCATGAGAGTCTCCTGTAATTGGATTTAATCGTTTGAAGTCTGGTAGAAATTTTCGGGGGAATACACGGAAACGCGGTCGCGCCCTTCGCTCTTCGATTGATAAAGCGCCTGGTCGGCAAGGGATAACAGGGCTTCCCCGGAATGAGCATGTTCCGGGTAGGATGCGATGCCGGCTGAGAAGGTACATTTCAGCCGTTTCCCGTCATATTCGATCTTCGTTTCATCGAAATGTTTCCTGAACAGCTCAGCGCGTTTGCGCGCCGATTCGGATGGGGCATCCGTCATAAGGATGACAAATTCCTCGCCACCATAACGGCAGACAATATCTCCCTGGCGCGTGTTCTCGTTGAGAAAGGAAGCCAGGGATTGCAGGACGAAATCGCCGCACTTGTGGCCGTAGGTGTCATTGAACTTTTTGAAATGATCCACATCAAGGATGAGGATGGAGAAAGGTGTTCGCTCGCGGATCGAACGCGCGGATTCCTGATCGAGCGCTTCGGAAAAATAGCGGCGGTTGAATGCGCCGGTCAATGGGTCGCGAATGGCCTGTTCCTGAAGTTTCAGGCGCAAGCCTTCATTTTCATCCAACTGTATCTGCAGGGATTCGTTCAGCGCTTTCAATTTGTTTTCGAGCGCCTTGCGTTCGGTGATATTCCGCGCCACGATGACACGTCCCTCCAGGTTGTTGAAGCGGTTGAAAATGGGGGTGACTATAACCTCGAGAGTGTACGGCGTTTCGCCCGGAATTTCAATTTCTTCGCGGGAGTACTCCGTAAAAAAGAAGCGGTTAAGAAGTTGAGGCCATTTGCGAAAGACCTCCACCGGGTCCTGGCCGGAGATCTCCTCGATTGATTTTCCCAGCCATTTTTGCGCCATCGAATTTGCGTCCATGACGCGGTCATGCGCATCCACCACGAAGACCATCTCCGGGATGTGTTCCAAAACCGTATCGCGGGCGATTGGCACCAGGTCGAACAGGCGCAGACCGAAGACACTGGCCACCAGCAGGATGGCAGTAATGTTGAAAAAGAGCGGCGTCAGGTCCAAAGGCATGGAGAAGAAAGGCAGCAGGTCCGGTTTTAATTGGTAGATGATATTAATAGCAAAGGGAATGATGACCGCCCCGATCAAATATGAGGTCTGCCTCCGATAGACCAGCCGCGATTTAATGAAACGCCATACCAGCACCCCCATGCCGGCCAGGTTCAGCAGGTAGGCATGCGTCAATGCGATCCAATACATGGGTCCGCGGCTGATGACCAGCGGCCCCCCGCTTGCCGAGGCGGTATGAGTCGATTTGTAATACAGGTGGAACCAATCTTCAGAAAAGAGGAAGAGCAATGAAACTGCAGGGATGACCCAAAACAAAAGCATGATCGGTTTTCCGGTCATCCATTTATCCAGCCGCGTGAATTTCATGGTGAAGAAGAACCACAATACCGGCACGGAGAGGATGCCGATATTTTCCAGTTTCAGCCAAAGATGTTTTGTTTCAAGCGTGGGAGAAAGCGTGATCATCGCATAACTGAATGACCAGACGCCGAGACCCAAAAGCATGAGCGTCATTGAATGACTGCCGGATTTGGGCGGTTTGCGCGAAAGCATCCATGCGATTGCGACCGCAGCCACTGCATTGGCAATTAAAATGATTGCAAAAACAATCCACAAAAAATCCATTGATTCGATTCCTGGCTGGTTAAGCCGTTCTATAATACCCCACATCCACTGAGTAGACCTGTCCGCGTTTAATGACTTGCTTTACCAGATTCGTGCCATAGCGGTACCCAACCTGCCGGTAATCTGATACGGAGAGGATGAGCATATCCGCCTGTTTACCGACTTCCAAAGACCCGATCGTATCGGACCTGCGGATTGCGTGCGCGGAATTGATCGTGGACGCCGCAATGGCCTGGGCCGGGGTCAATCCCATATAGCGGCAGGCAAGCGCAATCGCAAATTGCATCGACTCGTTCCAGGTGGTGCCGGGGTTACAGTCGGTGGCGAGGGCGAAGATGGCATTTGCTTCGAGTAATTTTCTGGCGGGTGTGTAATGATGTTCAGCCAGCCCAAACGGCGTGCAAGGCAGCGACACGGCAACGGTATCCGATTTTCCGAGGGCGGCAATATCCGCATCCGATGTGACAACCAGGTGGTCTGCGGAGGCCGCGCCCAAATCTGCCGCAAGGGCCGCCCCGCCGAGGTTGTCGAATTCGTCCGCGTGGATCTTGAGAGGGAATCCCAGCGACCCGGCCCGGGTCAGGATCTGACGCGATTGTTCGAGGGTAAAGGCTTTGGTTTCGCAGAAAACATCCACAAACGGCAGGGGCAGCCGCGGAGCATGCGTCTCCCACCATTCCTTCAATACGGGAAGCATCGTGTTCGTTACCTCATCGGTATACCCTTGTGGGTTGTCTTTGAATTCGGGGGCTATGGCGTGCGCCCCAAGGAAGGTGATGACAAGGTCGAGCGGGCTCTCGTCATCCAATGCAAGCAAGGCTTTGAGCAGACGCAGTTCAGTGGAGGTTTGCAAGCCATAGCCTGTCTTTGCTTCTGCAGTTGTGGTGCCATGTGAGAACATTCGCAACAAGCGCGGGCGGGTCTGGGCGATGAGGGTCTCCATGCTGGCCGTGCGTGTGGCCTTGACCGTGGAGAGAATCCCGCCGCCAGCCGCAAGAATATCGAGGTAGGCCATGCCGCCCATTTTCATCTCGAATTCATTGGCGCGGTCGCCTGCCCAGATCAGATGGGTGTGCGGATCCACGAACCCGGGCATCAACACGCAGCGCCCGGCATCCAGAGTAGGTTCGTCCGGGTAGGCGTTTTTTAATTCGTCGGTTGTGCCCACCGCAATGATCTTTTCATCGCGGATCACAACAGCGCCGTTTTCGATAATTCCAAGTGAGCCGAGCGTTTTTCCGCGCTGGGGTCCGCCTGCAAGGGTAAGGAGCTGGGAAGCAGAATGGATGAGCATGATTTTCACCGGAGATTTAGAATTGTCAGACCATATAATTTAACCACAGAAATGGGAGGGCGGGGCGTTTATATTTTTCAGCCCTTGCTAAATCCTTATGAAACATTTTTACAATCTTCTGAACTATTTCATACAATTTGTGTCGTAAAATGTTTATTGCAGGGGAAAATGTAACAAAAATTTTACAAACTCAGGAATCTGCGGGTTGTCAGCCTAAGATTTCCATTCCCGCGAGGAAAACCGCCAAACCTTGGTCTTTTGTAAATAAAAACTAACATTATTGTAAAATAAAAACCCTTGATTCTTTTGCTCTTTCCGATATTTCAAGTAAAATAAAAGTAATCACAGGAGGCCTTCCTGTGAAATCCGAAGAGAAAGGAGAAATTTCCCATGTTATTTTCACCCAAGGAAAGAGGCCAGGGTCTTGTTGAATACGCGCTGATTCTTGTTTTGGTAGCTATTGTCGTTATTGCGGCTTTGATGGTTCTCGGCCCAATCATCGGCAACGTGTTCAGCGATATCAACTCCAGCCTCTCCAGCTTCTAAGTTCAAAGCTGCAACGCAGCCCTTAAAAATATCGCGGACATGTTCATGTCCGCGATATTTTATTTTGTCGATCTTGTAAGGCTAACATAACTGTTAAGGAATTCGACCTTTACCCACTTGCGCTTTTTTTCAGTCTATGTAAAATAAGGTCAATCACGGGAGGCCTTCCTGTGAAATCTGAAGAGAAAGGAGAAATTTCCCATGTTATTTTCACCCAAGGAAAGAGGCCAGGGTCTTGTTGAATACGCGTTGATTCTTGTTTTGGTAGCTATTGTCGTTATTGCGGCTTTGATGGTTCTTGGCCCGATCATCGGCAACGTGTTCAGCGATATCAACTCCAGCCTCTCCGGCGTGTAATTTTCGCCACCCGCTACTATGTCGATTATAAAAAGCCCCGTCATTTGACGGGGCTTTTTATAACTTATACAGGTAGATCAACTGTTCCCTGTCAAAAGTTGCCGCGTCCCAGCCCGGCAGGCCAAAGGAGACTGTTACCACCCGCACACCGGGCTGCAATTCCCTTTTTAATTTTTCCTGAAGACGGTCTCCATGATCGGATGTTAGATACGCAAAGACAATATCCGCCCCCCGTAAATTTGACTTGTAAAAATCTCGCGCTTCAATTCGGACCTTGGAGCTGACTCCGTTTCGAAGAGCATTCATCCAACTGACAGCACACTGCACAGGCCCCGCTTCAATCCCTACTGCATTCAATCCGAATTCCTTTGCTGCCATTACAAGCACCCGCCCATGGCCGCAGCCAAGATCGTACATCGTTTCCCCCGCCTGCGGATTTGCCAACTCCAAAGCCCTGCGGATGCGTTCTCTGCTCGTGGAGACCGGTGGCAGACCATACAAGGCGGGGACCAAAACCCACAACAAAGCAACCCCGATGATCAATAATGCCACAACCCCAATAAGGATTTGCATCACTTACCTTTTTGCATTCTTCGCAAGGCCAGAAGGCCCGCCACATTGAACAGCACAGCGGTCAATGCCACGAACAAAAAGCCAAATTGTTGATAGACGAACGCCGCGAGAAAGGCTCCGAGAGCCCTGCCCAACGCATGGCCGGTGACATTGATGGACAAAATTGTCGCCCGCGCCGAAGGGACAAGCTCTGTCATTAAAGGAATATGGCTGACCATCACATATTCAAAGGTGATGTAAAACAGGAACAGGCCCACCAGCGCGCCGGTTTGAGTCTGACCGATGATCGGGAGCAGGATCGAAGCCAGGGCATTGCCGACCAGCCCAATGGTCAGGGCGAGCGGCTTCCCCAGTCTGTCCGTGGTCAAAGCGACCAATCCCTCCCCGCTTAATTCGGAAATGCCAATCACCGCCGAAGCACCCGCAAGCGCAATGATTTTCAAACCAAACGAATCCTCCAGCCAGACGCCAAAGATGATATTGACCATTTCATTCGCCGCACTGGCCCACAATGCAATGGAAACTCCGGCCATGGCGGGAATGGAGGTGAACACGGCGCGATAGCCATCGCTGGAGTTGGCCGTGGGTTCGTGGTGGGGGTCCTCTTTTGGGACGATGCGCCATACGATGAAAAAGATAATCAGCCCAAGCACGGTAAAAATTGGAAACGGCGCCGGCCAGCCGAACGCATCGATCAAAAACCCCACCGCTGGAACGCCGGCGATAAATGCCAGCGACCAGGCTACCTCGGTTACGGCCAGTGCCGTGCCGCGCTGTTCATATGGGATGCGGTCTCCGAAGTAAGCCTGCATGGCTGGGTCGAACATATATTTTCCGACCATGGCCAGCAAAAGCGCTGCGGCAAGAGTCCAAAAAGATGGATAAATAGCAACGAGCCCAACGCCAAGGGTAAAAATCGAAACACCGACCAGCATACCGAATCTTCTTCCGCGGCGGTCGGAGAGGGGCGCAAACAGCGGGCTGGTTGTGCCGAGCAGGGAACGGACCGTCATGAGCAGGGACATGGTGGCAATATCCACACCGAGGCCGCGGGCGAAGACGGATAAAAATGGATACACCATCCTGTGGGCGGTGTTCAGGATGGTGCGCAGGAACATGAAGATGATAAGCTGGAATCGAGTTCGCAAGTTGTTCTTCAGCTATTTGATCGGAATGAAAGGAAAAAGCGGGTGAGGAAATATGCAGCCAGCAAAGTGAGTAGATTCAAGCCGACAAAGAATCCGATTATGACGTAATTTCCTGAGTTAAAGATCGGCGAGGGTGGCGGGTGCATGATATTTTCAGCGGTGGAAAAGATTATTCGTAGGACAACGATGTAGATAATATTCCCCAGTGAAGTGAGCCAGGAAATATTGAAAATCCACAAGCCGATCTGGAGCAGAATACCCGTCACGGCAAAGATCATGGCGAGACGGAAACGCGGCTCGGCAAGGAAGAGTCCGTTCCAGTTGCTTTGCATGGCGAATAAGGAAAGCGGAAGATAGGTGACCCAGAAGACAATTCCTGCGCGCCCGAGCGCAGCGGACCAGGTGTGGAAAATATCCCTTTGCAGAATCAGTCCCAAAAGTCCGGCAAGAGCCGCGAAGATGAACGCAATTTCCGCCGTCAGTACCCAGGATCCATGCAGGTACACGATCCGCACGTTGGCTCCCAATGATTTTTCCTCGGGACTCAGAAGAGTCAGGAACGCAATGGCAATGAGGGTTATGAATAAATAAATGATTGGTGATTTTGGCTTGGACATGGCGTGTATTGTACCCTCATCCAATCCGTTTTGGCTGGCGGCTGCTTGACAATCCTTTTGCATGTGGATACACTCAAAGCGTTTGGGGAGTAGCCGCCTGTGGTGAAAAAAGCAGGGCGCGCTGTCGTCATATCATTGACGAACCGCCATCGGCAGCGCGGACGTTCCAGACGTTTGGCGAGACCATCACGGAGGCGTGGTGGTCTCGTTTTAATTTTTTCAGGACGGTTTCCGAAATTTTTGGACCAGGAGATTTTGTATGACTTTTGAAGAATCACCACAGCGGGAATGGCACGCGCTCACTGCAAATGATGTGCTCAAGCATTTGGAAGTACATAATGAAGGATTAACAACCGCAGAGGCTGAACACCGCCTGGCGGTATATGGGCCGAATCAATTGGTTGAAGCGCCGCGCCCGGGCTTCCTGTCCATGTTGTGGGACCAGTTGAATAACTTTGTGGTGATCCTGCTGATCGTTGCTTCGGTCATTTCTGCATTGCTTGGCGACTATGTGGAAGCCGCTGCCATTATGGCGATTGTTGTCTTAAATTCTGTGCTTGGCATCATCCAGGAACAACGTGCTGAGCAGGCTTTGGCTGCCCTGAAAAAACTCGCCGCGCCTGATGCGCATGTGGTTCGCGACGGAGTCCATACATCCGTGCCTTCCTACAACCTTGTGCCGGGTGACATTGTCTTTCTGGAGTCGGGCAATTTCATTCCCGCAGACTTGCGTTTGTTGGAGGCTGTCAACCTGCGCGTGGAGGAAGCGTCGCTCACGGGCGAGTCTTTGCCGGTGCAAAAAAATGCAGCCACCCTGCTCGAGAAGAATGTTCCGCTTGGGGATCGAAAAAATACGGCCTTCATGGGAACTTTGGTCAACTACGGGCGCGGACGCGGCGTGGTCACCAGCACCGGTATGCGGACTCAATTGGGGCTGATCGCCACCATGCTCCAAAATGTGGAGACCGAAGAAACTCCGTTGCAAAGAAGGCTGGACCAGCTCGGCAGGTCGTTGAGCATTGGCGCGTTGATATTGGTTGCGGTTGTGTTCATCGTCGCGCTCATTAACTACACTGATATCGGGGGGTTATTCTCCGCGCCGTTGGAGTATTTCAAGGAATTCGCTGCGGAAATCACCGAAGTATTCATTATTGCCATCAGCCTTGCGATTGCGGCCGTGCCAGAGGGACTGCCCGCCGTTGTGACCATCTCCCTTGCGCTGGGGATGCGGGAAATGGTGCAGCGCCACGCGCTTATCCGAAAACTGTCTTCGGTTGAGACGCTTGGTTCGGCCACGACGATCTGTTCCGATAAAACCGGAACCTTGACCCAAAACGAAATGACCGTTACGCGGGTGTGGGCCGACGATCAATTCATCCATGTGACCGGAACCGGGTATTCGCCGAACGGTGAATTTCAAGTGGACGGCAAAAAAGTGGACATTAATCAATATCCTGCCATTCTCTCCACCCTCTGGCTTGGACTGTTGAATAACGATGCGACTATTGAAGGGACAGGCGAGAATGAATCCCAGCAAACCTTCCGCATCGTTGGCGACCCGACAGAGGGCGCTCTTTTAGTGGCAGCGGCCAAGGCCGGAGCCATTCACCTTGAAATTGACGAAGCCTACCCGCGCGAGAGTGAAGTGCCGTTCGATTCCGAGCGTAAGCGCATGATCACGATCCATGATGTGCGCAATCCAAAATCGTCCGACCCATCCCCTTTTCACGATGAAAAACAGAAGGATTGGGATGTGATCGCCGTCAAAGGCGCGCCTGATATTGTGCTGGATCTGTGTACCCAATATCAGGGCATGGATGACGAGCCGCGTGAAATGACAGTCGAGGCGAGAGAACGCATTCTTGCCGCCAATGACGCCATGACCCGCGACGCCCTGCGCGTGCTGGGCTTTGCCTATCGTGTGGAAAGGGATGTGCCGAATAACATCGAGCAGGTGAAAACCAACGACCTCGAAAGGGATTTGGTCTTTGTCGGATTGCTCGGCATGATCGACCCGCCGCGCACGGAAGTGAAACCCGCGCTCGAAAAAGCGCGCCATGCGGGCATCCGCACAGTGATGATTACTGGAGATTTCCCCAATACGGCCAAAGCCATTGCCGAGTCGATCGGCCTCCTGCGTCCCGGCAAAAAGGTAATGACAGGCGCTCAACTCGACGAGATCGATGACAACGAACTCAAGATTATCATTGAAGAGACGGATGTATTCGCCCGCGTTTCCCCCGAACACAAAATGAGAATCGTGGACGCATTACAGGCCAACGACGAAATTGTGGCAATGACCGGCGACGGTGTGAACGACGCCCCCGCCATCAAACGCGCAGACATCGGCGTGGCGATGGGCATCACCGGCACGGATGTAGCCAAAGAAACCGCAGACATGGTGCTTACCGACGATAACTATGCCAGCATCGTTTCTGCAGTGGAACAGGGCCGCGTCATTTACAGCAACATCCGCAAGTTCGTATTCTTCCTGCTTTCCTCCAATGTGGCAGAGATCATGATCATCTTCCTTGCCACGCTGGCAGGCCTGCCGGCACCGTTGACAGCGATTCAATTGCTCTGGCTAAACCTGATCACAGACGGCGCTCCCGCCCTGGCCCTGGCCATGGAAAAAGGCGACCCGGATATCATGGATCAGAAGCCGCGCGCAAAAAGCGAACCCATCGTCAACCGCTCGATGGGCATAGGCATCCTCGTGCAGACCGTTGCCCAAACAGGCGCGGTGCTGGGTGCCTTTGTGGCAGGGTTGGCCTGGCATCTCGAAGCAGGAACAGTCATCCCGTTGGGAGTGAACGTATTATCTTTTGTCCTCGCGCACGATTGGCGCGGGGTCGACGTTCAAACTGCGGAGACGATGGCTTTCGTCACACTATCACTTGCCGAATTGTTCCGCGCATACACAGTCCGTTCGGAACGCGCATCCATTTTCAAGATCGGAATCTTCTCGAATAGATACATGCAATACGCGGTCGGCCTTTCGATTTTCCTGCTTCTGCTGGTTTGCGCGGTCCCATTTTTGCAACCCATCTTCAACACACATTTCCTCAACGCGCGTGAATGGGGGCTGGTGCTTGGCCTGGCATTGATGCCCGCGGTTGCCGAAGAGATCACAAAAATTTTCCTGAGACGAAAAGGAAAATAAGGCAGACAAAAATCTCCCGCATTTGCGGGAGATTTTTATATGATATTTGGCAGTTGTGGAAAAACCAAAACACACTACAATTTACCCCATGACGCACGAACGCGACCGCAAAAGCCTGCTGGCCATCAACCTTGGGTTGGGCATCAATATCCTTCTGTCGATTGTCAAAACCACCTTTGGTATTCTGGGGCACAGCCCCGCCCTGCTGGCCGAAGGAATTAACTCGACTTCGGATGTGGCCTATTACATTGCCGCCAGCGTGTTTGTGCGCATGGCAAATGAACCCGCCGACCGGGAACATCCCTATGGACATCGTCAGTTTGAGAGTATTGCATCGCTGGTAATCGGCTCGTTCATTGTCACCACGGCGGTCGCTGTTTTTTGGGACGCGCTGGATAAGGTTTGGGATTTTGTGGATGGGCCTGCCACTTCTCAGGGCGCGCATCCGTTCGCGCTTTGGGTTGCCCTGGCCACCGTTGCGATAAAAATTTTCCTCAGCTGGTACATTCGCAACCTCGGGCGTGAGACTCAAAACCCCGTTGTGGATGCCCTCGCCTACGATCATCGCAACGACTTGTTTTCCGCGAGCGCGGCATCCATTGGCATTTTTCTCGGTCAGCGCGGATATCCCTGGGTGGACCCGCTGGCGGGCGCGCTGGTAGCTTTGCTGATTTTACGCACGGGCATTTTCGTCCTGCGCGAATCATCCACCGACCTGATGGGCGTCATTCCAAGCCGTGACCTGGCGGAACGCATCGCCAATCTATTGAAGGATGTGGAGGGGGTGAAACAACTGGAGGAAATTCAGGCGCATCGTTTCGGACCTCATATCGTGCTCAATTTGACGATAGGCATTTACGGTGCTTTGACCGTGCAGGAGGGCGACCGGATCGCCAGCCAGGTGGAGGATGTGGTCATGCTTTCGATTCCCAACGTCAGGCGGGTGCATGTGCACTACCATCCTGCAGAGAAAAAGAACGCCGACCTGACGATTGACGAGATTCTGGAACAATCGAAAAAACATACATCCCCATACCAGCCTGAGTTTTACGAGTAGTTTACTTCTTCTTTGCGAGAAAAGCATGCATGTTCTTTAGCATTTGCTTCCATTCCGCTTCGGCGTTGAACTTTCTTTGGATCTCCCCCGCGCGCTGGCGCATGATCTCCATCACCCGCTCATCCTCCCCGGCATCCAGCCAGAAGCCGTGATCGAGTTCGGCGCAATAGTCCAGTTTCAGGTCATAGAGGCGGTACTTGAACTCATCCAATCCATTCCCGCAGTGCGGGCAGGGATAATTCGTTTTGGTTTGGAAATGCGCCAGCGAACCCTTGTGCGGGTCGTTGTCAAAAGCAGTGTCTTCCAGTTGGTCCAACTCGTGCGAATCCAGCCACATGCCTCGGCAGCCGGGGCATGCCTCCACTTCGATCATGCCTTTGTAATATCGTTTCACCAGGTCAGATTTACATTTGGGGCAGTTCATTCAGGCAGCACTTCGTGTATCTCCACCGGGCTTTCACGTCCGCGTAAATAAATCACGTTAATCAGTTTGTGCGGGTAATTTTCGCCAAGCGCTGCGACCGTTTCGGAGCCGGCAATGATCTTAAAGGGATGGGCATATTCCTGCATGTGGTTTGCTACATTGACCATATCGCCCACTACATTGAATTCCACCCGTTCTTCTCCGCCAACATATCCAACCATGGCATTTCCCGTATTAATGGCTACTCCAATGATATTGGAGCGCGATTCATCCAGAGAGCCTGTGGGTTTCATGCGCAGAATCAATTCCCTGCCGGTATCCACAGCCTTTTGCTCTGCATCCAAAATGGTTTCATTTGAGAAAATCGCCATAATGCCCGTGGAAAGATATTTGATCGTGCCGCCATTTTTATAGGTTATCTCAGCGGCGGTTTGATAGAACGAACTCAGGGCCTGGGCAAACCACTTGAGATCGTGATGCTCGGCTATGGAAATGGAATTGGCGAGGTCTGAAAAAAGAATGGTAACTTTTTCCTCTTTCAAGCCGGGCAGACGACCGTTCTTGGAATAATAATTGAGCAGCCTGCCGGCCTCGTTGGGCGCTACAAACCTTAGCAGCATGCGATGGGTCTGTTCATGAGATTTCACCAGACCCAGCAGGTGCATGCGTTGAATGGTAAGCGCCGCCTGATGGCTGATTGCCACCGCAATTTGCAGGTCGCGTTGTATAAATGTCCGTGTGGGCGTATGGGTGCGCATCATGGAGATCAGCCCGAGCAGTTCATCTCCGGCCATGATCGGCACACAAATGGTGTCGACGCGAATCTCCGCAGATTTATCTTGAACGGCCTTGCGCGCAAGCTCGGGATCGAATTGCAGGGGAATCAAACGGTCGAAATCCTGCTTCAAAATCACGGCACATTGTTCGACGTTCATATATTGTTTGATTAATTCCGCTGTTTCCACCAGGGCCGTTGGAAGGTCCAGAATTGTGTTAAGCTTTTGCGCTATTTCGTAAAGCAACAGGGAGTGATTATCCACCGACTCCAACACCAGCGCGCGAGTGAAGCGCTGCGTGTTCATCGCCGCCGGGCGGACTTCATTCTCGTTCTCCAGGTGCAGGAGTACCTGCCCAATGCGGATCGTATCCTTGTTTTTGATCGGGGTTTGGCGTGTGATGCGTTCCCGGTTTAGATACGTGCCGTTTGTACTCTGAAGGTCGGTCAGCGTAAGCGTATTTGTTTCAGGTTTATATTCGATGCAGGCATGGAAGCGGGATGCGGCGCTGTCGTCAATCAGAATCTCATTGGCGGAGCCGCGTCCGATACGTGTAATTCCCGCTGGAAGGGTAAGCCGTCTTTGGGGAGTATTTAATGCTTCAATTACCAGCTGCCACATGAACTTATTATACATTCATAAGCCCGCTGGTCGCAGATTAATTTCATTGAAAAATGCAAGGGATGCGTATTAAGGTTGTGTCAAGTCTCTGTCTTTATTACACCCATAACCAATTCTTCGGCGGTGAGCCCAGGGGTGTCAAAATCAAGCCAAACGAAAAACTCAGCATTTCCCTTCGGCCCCAGCAATGACGATCTGACCAATCCGCGCAAACCGAAGCCTTCGCTTTTCGCATAGCTCAACACATCCAGCAAAACCTGCCGGTGGATTTCAGGGTTGCGAATGACACCATCCCCGCGAGAGACATCCTTTTTACCCGCTTCAAATTGAGGTTTGATCAAACAGATCAACTGGGTCTGTTCTGAAACCCATTTTTTTATGGTTGGGAGCAAAACTTTTAAAGAAATAAATGAAGCATCCACCGTGACAAAATCAACTTTCTCAGGCAATGACTCGACAAAGCGCGCATTCATTTCTTCCATCACTACAACACGTTTGTCATTCCGCAGTTTCCAATGCAGAATGCCCTTGCCCACGTCAATGGCGTAGACTTTTACCGCGCCGCGTTGCAGCAGACAATCGGTAAATCCGCCTGTGGACGATCCGACGTCCGCGCATGTGAAGCCAGTCACGTCAATGGCGAAAGCCTCCAGCGCGCCCTCCAGTTTTTCTCCGCCGCGAGAGACGAAGCGTGGGCCGGAGTCAACCGTCAGCGTGGCATCTGCTTGAACCGAAGTGGCAGGCTTGAGCGCGACCTGATCGTTGATTCGCACCTGTCCCGCCATGATTAACGCCTGCGCTTTCGCCCGCGAGTCGGCTAGCCCGCGCTCCACGAGCAAAACATCCAAACGAATTTTAGGCATGAAAATATTGTATCAGGTAAAATAAACGCATGTTAACCGCCCTGATAAAAACTATGCGACCGCGCCAATGGACGAAAAATGTTTTCATTTTCGCCGCGCTTGTCTTTGACAAACAACTCTTCAATGTGGATGCGTTTTTGCGGACGCTGGCAGGCTTTGCCTTGTTCTGCCTGATTTCCTCCAGCGTGTACATCTTCAATGACATTGCCGATGTGGAGGCAGACCGCCAGCATCCGGAAAAGAAGAACCGCCCAATCGCGTCGGGCAAACTTCCCATCCGCGCAGCGTGGATCGCGGGGATTGCTCTGGTTGCAATTACAGTCGGGATTTCTTATTTTCTGGCTCCCGGCTTTGAGGCGGTGGTGGTCTTCTACTTCCTGCTCAATGTGGCATATTCAAAATGGCTGAAACATATTCCCATTGTGGATGTGCTTGTCATTGCGGCGGGTTTTGTGCTGCGTGTTCACGCGGGCGTTACCTTGATTGCGGTGGAAAGATTCTCACCCTGGCTTTATGTTGTCATGACCCTGCTCTCGCTCTTCCTCGGTTTTGGCAAACGCCGCGCCGAGATCGCACTGCTGGCGCATGGCGCAGGCTCGCACCGCAAGGTGCTGGACGGGTACACCCTGCCATTGCTCGACCAATACATCATGATCGTTTCGGCCACAACTATTGTGGCGTATTCGCTGTACACATTTTCCGCGCCGAACGTGCCCGAAAACCACAGCATGATGCTCACCATTCCGTTCGTGGTTTACACCATCTTCCGTTACATGTATTTGATCCAGGTGGAACACGCGGGCGGCGCGCCTGAGGAAATACTGCTGTCAGACCGGCCGTTTCAAATTGCAATGATCCTTTGGGGAACAACCGTACTGATGATCTTCTACTTCTCGTGAAAGCATCCGCGCCCGGCAAAATCATTCTTTTCGGCGAACATGCGGTGGTCTACGGCCGCCCCGCGCTGGCCGTTCCCGTCACGCAAGTCCATGCGGATGTGGAAGTGTTGGATTCATCCCGCCCGGGGGTTTGGATTAACGCTCCCATCATCGACTTGCACGCCGAACTGACCTCGCTTCCCTCCGACCATCCAATTGCTTCGGTTATTCTCAAGCTGATTCAACTCTTTGGCTTTTCCCAAACACCTGGTCTCGAAATTAATATTTCATCCACCATTCCCGTTGCATCGGGTCTGGGTTCTGGCGCGGCGGTTTCGGTGGCTTTGATCCGCTCTCTTTCATCTTTCTTCTTTCATTCCCTCTCAGACGATGAAATTAATATTATTGCCTACGAGATCGAAAAACTGCATCATGGCACGCCTTCGGGAATAGACAACACTGTCATCACCTACAACGTGCCTGTGTACTTCATAAAAGGCCAGCCAATTGAGACTTTCAAAACAGGTAAGCCATTCACTATCGTCATTGGCGACACCGGCATTCCCGCGTTGACAAAGGAATCTGTTGGCGATGTCCGCCGTTTGTGGCTGAAGGATACCCATTATTTTGAAAATATCTTCAACGAGATTGCGCAAATTTCACTGATTGCGCGCCGTTCCATCGAAAACGGACAGCCCGAACTGCTCGGCGAATTGATGGATCGCAATCATGCTTTATTGCAAAAGCTGACCGTCTCATCGCCGGAGTTGGATAAACTTGTCATCACTGCGCGCGAGGCTGGCGCGTTCGGCGCAAAACTCAGCGGCGGTGGACGGGGCGGCAACATGATCGCGTTGGTGGAGCAAGCCCGGGCGGAGTCTGTGGCGAGTGCATTAATTTCCGCAGGCGCAAAACGGACGATCATCACGGAAATAAGTTAATGAGGTGACAGTCACATGGATCCCTTCCATGAACAATAAAAAATGGTTCACTCCCATCCTTCTTTATCTCGCCGTGTGGGCGGGATTATTTTTATTCAGAAGCGCATGGGCTGCATTGCTCGGTTTTCACGCGGCAATTCTGCTTGCGCTCGCGGTTGTACGCCCGGCCATCCCTATTAATATTCTTTTCAAAAGTAAATCCTCCAAACGGATTTTATATAGCGTACTTTTTTGCAGCACCAGTGGAATCGGGCTGTACTTTCTTTGGAATATGTTTGGCATTGCGGACGACCTGCCCGCGCAGCTTGAATCCATCGGGTTGACTTCCTCCTCGTGGCCGTCGTTCATTGCTTATTTTTCGTTGGTCAACCCATGGCTCGAAGAATATTATTGGCGGGGAGTTCTTGGGAGCGATGTGAAAAATGTCCATATCATTGACCCTGTTTACAGCGGTTATCATGCGCTGGTTTTGTGGGGCAAAGTACATCCATTGTCCATATTGTTTGCTGTTATCATCATTACTTCTGCGGGCTGGCTTTGGCGGCAAATGGTTCGCTCCAATCGCGGGCTGCTCGCCGCCGTCTTTGGTCATATGGCCGCGGATTTTTCCATTCTGCTGACCATTTACACGATGACAAAATAAACTCTGTTTTGTGCCATGAATATTCTTACCCTCAAATTAATTTTAGCTCCCATCATCATTGGCACGGCCAGTTTGGCGGGGCGGCGTTGGGGACCTGCTGTCAGCGGATGGATCGTTGGCCTGCCGTTAACATCGGGCCCGGTCATCTTTTTCCTTGCCATCAGCCATGATATTCCCTTTGCGGCAAATGCCATCCGCGGCACGTTAAGCGGCGGGTTTTCATTGATCGCGTTTTGTCTCGTCCATGCGTGGCTGGCTCAAAAATATGACTGGCGTTTGTCGACGTTGGGGAGTTTATCCACTTTTGCATTGATCACGATGATGCTGAAAGGTTTGGTTCTATCCCTGCTTCCACTTTTTGTTTTGGTTTTATTAACGATTTCGCTCGGTGTCTGGCTGATGCCCAAACAGGAGTCGAAACAGGTGGCTGCATCCACGCTCAACCAGTGGGATATCCCCGCGCGGATTTTGGTGGGCACAAGTTTCATTTTGTTCGTTACAGGCATTGCGCCCGTCATCGGACCAAAACTGACGGGGCTGCTGACCACCTTTCCGCTCTTCGCAGGTATCCTCGCCGTCTTTGCCCAACGTCAGCAGGGACCGGATGGCGCCATTCATGTTCTGCGTGGACTGGTCTTCGGGTTGTTTGGATTTGCAGGTTTTTATCTTGTGCTTGGCTTGCTGATCGAAAATACTTCTCTTGCGGTTTCCTTTGGAATTGCAAGCCTGACGGCGCTTGTCATTCAAGGGACATCGCTTTTTATTCTGCGTCAGTTACATGAGTGAACAAAAAACTGGAGAACCAAAGTTCTCCAGTTTTTTATATCGTCTACGGTCTATCGTCAATATTACAACTCACTTGCCCGTCTTTCAATTCTATCCTTCGCGCGAGCAATGAACTCACCCAGCGAAATATTATTCTGCTGGCTGCCATCTCTCACACGCAGTGATACTTGCTCTGCCTGCATTTCGTTGTCACCGAGAACGATCATGTACGGCACTTTCATCAACTGTGCCTGACGGATCTTCGCATTCATGCGCGAGGCGCTCAGATCTGAGTGCGCGCGGATACCGTTCTCGCGTAATTGATTCGCGATCTTTTCGGCATATTCGTTCTGCGCATCCGTGATCGAGATGACGCGCACCTGTTCAGGCGAAAGCCAAACGGGGAAGTTGCCTGCGTAATGCTCAAGCAGGAAGCCAATCATGCGCTCGTGCGTGGAAAGCGGCGCGCGGTGAATACAAAGTGGAACCTCATCCACGCCTTCCTTGTTCGTAAATTTCAGGTCGAAGCGCTCCGGCACGGCAAAGTCCACCTGGTTTGTCATCAGCGAAAATTCGCGCCCGATGGCTGACCAAACTTGCACATCGATCTTTGGACCGTAGAATGCAGCTTCGTCGGCAACTTCCACGAATGGGACATCGCCATTGATCATTGCATGGCGAACCATCTCTTCCGTTTTGAGCCACAGGCGTTCATTGTCCACGTATTTCTTGCCAAGCCCGGCCTTGCTGTGCAAAGACAGCCGCATCACATACTTCTCGATTCCGAACAGCTCAAAGTACTTGCGATACAACGCTACTACGCCCATGAACTCCTGCTCGAATTGGTCTTCACTGCAATAGATATGGGCATCGTTCATCTGCATCGAGCGTACGCGCATCAAACCAAACAACTCGCCCGATTTCTCGTAGCGATAGCACGTCCCATATTCTGCAAGGCGGACGGGCAGGTCGCGATAAGAACGTCCCTTCGAGCCAAAGATTTTGTGGTGCATCGGGCAGTTCATCGGCTTGACGTAGTACTTCACACCTTCGAGTTCCATCGGCGCATACATGCTTTCGGCATAATATGGAAGATGACCAGAACGCAGGAAGAGGTCCTCCTTTGTGAGGATCGGCGTGCGCACGCGGGAATAACCTGCCTTTTCCTCCATTTCCTTGGCAAGTTTTTCCAATTCCTCTATCATCACTCCGCCGTTCGGCAGCCATAATGGCAGGCCGGGACCGACCTCTTCGTCGAAGATGAAGATCTCCAACTCCTTGCCCAGCTTGCGATGATCGCGCTTCTTCGCTTCTTCGAGCTGATGCAGATATTCTTTGAGTTGATCCTTGCTCTCCCAGGCTGTGCCATAGAGACGCTGCAACTGCTTGTTGTTCTCATCGCCGCGCCAATATGCGCCCGCCACAGACATCAACTTGAAGGCATCCTGTTTGATCTCTTTCGTGTTCGCCACATGCGGACCGCGGCACAAGTCTGTGAACGTATCCTGCTGATAGATCGAGATCTCAGGTTTCCCGTCCAGCGGGTTGCCGTATTCATCCGTGCCGCCTTTTTCGAGGCCTTCGATTAATTCCAGTTTATACGGCTGATCGGCAAAGATCTTCTTCGCCTCCTCCGCAGAGAGGACCGTTTTCTTGAACTCGTGTTTGCCTTGCACAATCTGTCTCATGCGCTTTTCGATCAGTTCAAGATCTTCGGGCGTAAGATTGCGCGGCAGATCAAAGTCGTAATAAAATCCGTTTTCAACAGGGGGGCCGATCGTGGGTTTCCCATCTGGGAACATCTCCATCACAGCCTGCGCCATGACATGCGCCGCCGAGTGACGAATCTTATACAAATATGTATCTTGATATTTCTCTTGTTGTGACATTTTCGCTTCCTTTCTTTTATTCCCCTCTCCTTTTAGGAAAGGGGCTAGGGGTGAGGTCTATGGTGAGTTAAACAAAAAATTCTCACCCAATAACGGGGCGAGAATTCAATTCACGCGGTTCCACCCGAATTGTAAGTCGAAATTAATTTCGGCCTACCACTCTTGGGCCTATAACGGAGCAACCCGTTTCACTTACTGACTGATCACTATCTACTGATCACTGTTCTGCTCAATGCTCGCGGGTGGTTTTCATTGGGAGTTTCCGGTCATGGCTCTCAACTTTTCGCCATGATTCTCTGTCAGAAAACTGGACCAATTACTCGTCCCGGTCGAAGCGTTTTTATATCCAGTGGACGGAATAGGGCTCGAACCTACGACCTCTGCGATGTCAACGCAGTGCTCTAACCAACTGAGCTACCCGTCCGAAGGACTGACATTATACCGAGTGTCCCAAAAAATGACAATCCCTTGTATAATCGCTTCGCCATGGCCCGCAAAAAAGCGCCCGAAGATTTATCCGTTGAAGAGCTTCGCCGCCTGCTGGTGGAAAAGCGGCGCGGCGCGCGCAAGGAACGGCTGGACCACTACCGCCGCACAGGACGCGTCGTTTCTGTCGCGCCGGATTTTGACTTCAACGCGCCTCAGTCCGCGCCCGTAATTGAGACCGCGGAAGCAGCAGAATCCACGCCTGAGTCTTTGCCCGTGCCCCCCCGCCGTAGAATCATGGACCGCGTCCTGCTCGGCGTGGAAGTGCTCGCCGTGATCGGCCTGATCGTTGTCCTGCTCAATGGGCTTGGCCTGCTTCGTACTCTTAATAACGAAGTCGTTTCTGCGCTCAACCCGGAGACCGTCACCCCGACGCCTCTTGTGATGGCGGTGGTATTGCCCTCGGGTCATACCCCGCCTGATGCGCAAGGCAATACACGCCCCAATGAAGCGGAAATACCATCTCATCTGTTACCGATGGTTCAATCGCTGGCCAACATTCCTGTTCCAACCGCTGCGCCAGACCAGGCTGTCCGCATTCAGATCCCTGCGCTCAGCGTGGATGCGCCTATCGTCCAGGGCGATGGATGGGAACAACTCAAGAAGGGAGTCGGCCAATATGTTGGTTCCCCGGATCCAGGTCACGATGGAAATGTGGTGCTTTCCGCGCATAACGATGTCTATGGTGAAATCTTCCGCTACCTCGACAGGCTCGTTCCCGGTGACCCGGTCATCATCTACACCCAGCAGCGGCAATTCGTCTACGTCGTAGACCGCACCGTTTTAGTGGAGCCAACCGCCGTGGAAGTGATGGCGTCCACGGGCTCACCCACGGTAACGCTCATCTCATGTTACCCCTATCTTGTCAACGATCAGCGCATTGTTGTCTTTGCGCGATTACAAAATTGAAGGAGAAAAAATGGCTAAGAAAAACAAACGCCCCACACCGGTCTCGAACATTCCTGCCACGCAGGTAGAGTTCAACCCCGATTACAGTATGATCAAACGGGATTTGAAACGCATTGGCGGACTGGCGGGCTTTTTCATCGTTATCCTTGTGGTGCTTTCGTTCTTTTTGAAATAGCATAGACCAGACAAACCAGGAAAAAGAGGAAAGACTTTTGATGGTCTTTCCTCTTTTTGTTGCAGTTATAATTTCATCACCATGGCCGAAACCCCCACCTTTGATATCACCCTCGAAAAACTGACGTATGGCGGCGACGCCATGGGCCGCCTCCCCGACGGCCGCGCTGTCTTTATTCCGTTTGGGTTGCCGGGGGAAGTGGTGCGTGTGCACATAACCCGGGAAAAACAAAATTTCGCGCGCGGTGAATTCATTGGAATATTAAAAGCATCGCCAGATCGAATTGAACCCAAATGCAAGCACTTCACCCAATGCGGCGGATGTCATTACCAAAACCTTCCCTACGAAAAACAACTGCTTGCAAAAACAGAGATTTTGCGCGACCAATTGCAGAGGATCGGAAAAATCGAAAACCCGCCCATTAAACCAATGATCGCCTCCCCGCTCGAATGGAATTATCGCAACCATATGCAATTCCACCTCACTGATGATGGGAAACTTGGTTTTATAAACTCAAAAGGCAATTCAATTTTCCCCATCGACGAATGCCATTTGCCGGACGAGGGCATCAATAATTTCTGGCACGAATTGAAATTTGAATCGAAAATGAATCTGGAACGAGTTTCCCTGCGAGCCGGACAAAACGAGGAATTAATGCTCGTGCTTGAATCCGAAACGGAGGAAACTCCCGAGCTGGAAGTCGAAGCTGATGTTTCCGTGGTTCATATCTATGAAGACCATCCCGTCGTCATTGCGGGACAGGACCATTTATATATAAAACTTCTTGAGAAGGAATTCCGCATTTCCGCAAATTCATTTTTCCAAGTCAATACAAAAATGGCGGAGAAAATGGTGGAGCACCTCCTTGTCAGCCTGCCTGTTTCCCGCTCTGCAACCCTGCTCGACGTTTATTGTGGCGCTGGTTTGTTCAGTAAATTCTTCGCGCCGAGATATGCAAAGGTCATTGGGGTCGAATCATCCTCGTCCGCTTGTGAAGATTTCGGCTTCAACCTCGACGAATTCGATAATGTGGATTTATATGAAGGCACAGCCGGGGAAATCCTGCCTGCCCTGGCAGACCAAATCAAACCGCCGTCTCACATGATCGTCGACCCGCCGCGCGCAGGGCTCGAAAAACACGGGCTCGATGCCATCCTCAGAATCAAGCCGCAAATTCTCGCGTACGTCTCCTGCGACCCATCCACCCTTGCGCGCGATGCGGCACGCATCATAAACGGAGGGTATCGCTTGGTGCAAGTAACTCCCTTCGACCTGTTTCCGCAAACCTACCACATCGAATCAATCTCGATTTTCGAACTCGCGTAATCATGCTCAAGCCGCTCGGCGATTCTGCCTTGCTCATCGAACTGGGCGAAGAAATCAACCTCGCGCTCAATCAACGGGTGCATACGCTCGATGCGCTTTTCCAGAACGATGCAATCCCCGGCATACTTGAAACTGTCCCCGCATATTCAACTTTATTAATTCACTACGATCCTTTAACTCTGACGTTCGATCAAGTCACACATTGGGTGCGGGATAAAATGACTCAACTGGATGAATCATTCCATCGGTCGCCGCGCAGGCTCGAGGTGCCGGTACGATACGGCGGCGCTTCAGGTCCGGACCTGGAAACTGTCGCGGTCTCGAAAAACATTTCCCCCGCTGATGTGATCCGCATCCATAGCGGACGCGAATACACCGTGTACATGATGGGCTTCACGCCGGGCTTTCCTTACATGGGCATGCTCGACGAAAGGCTCATCATGCCGCGTTTGGAAACGCCGCGCACGTATGTAAAAGCAGGCTCGGTCGCCATTGCTGATTCTCAGACCGGGATTTACCCTCTCGACTCACCGGGCGGATGGCATCTCATCGGCTGGACACCCCTTAAATTATTCGACCCAACTCGTGATATTCCGTTTTTGTTTTCGCCGGGCGATCTCGTTAAGTTCATCCCTGTTGAGGATGACCATGCTTGAAGTTTTGGATGTCTCCGGCCTGGCCACGTTTCAAGACTCTGGCAGGCGCGGCTGGCAAAGCTACGGTGTCCCTGTCTCCGGCCCAATGGATTGGTTCGCACACCGCGCTGCAAATTCCCTGCTCGGCAATTCAACCGATGCAGTTGTCATTGAAATCGGCTTGGGCGAAATTGCACTTCGCGCATTACGCGATACGACTCTTGCCGTCACTGGCGCGGGTTTCGAAGTGGAAAATTATGTGTGGAAATTTCCGCTCTGGACTACGTTCTACGTTCGTGCAGGCTGGCATGTACAAGTGAAAAAAACAAGCGGCGGCAATTGGGCATATCTTGCCATCGCTGGCGGATTTGAAACCCCTTCAATCTTGGGTTCAAAATCCACATACTTGCGCGGCGGAATTGGCTCTGCCCTTCGCGGCGGGGATATATTGGAGGCGGGAAAGCCGGCGAGTGAATTGAGCAAACTTGCGGCAAGGGATTTTCCTGTTGGAAAGTACATGAAGTACAGCCAATTGCCAGTCATCGAAGTCATTCCTGGCCCGCAGGAGAATAGATTTACCAATGAAGGCCTAAAAATCTTTTATGAAAATAAATACATCTTGAGCCGATCCTTTGACCGGATGGGTTATCGGCTGGAGGGAAAACCCATTCCCCATTCCGGTAGCATGGATTTGATTTCCGAAGGCATGACGATGGGCAGCGTGCAAGTCCCAGCCAATGGGCAGCCAATTGTGATGATGGCCGATTCGCCCACCACAGGCGGCTACCCAAAAATTGCAAACGTCACCCATGCGGATCTGCCGGTGCTGGCACAATGTGAAGCGGGGGTGAGTAAAATCCGTTTCAAGGAAACGACCGTGGAAGAAGCACAGAAAAAGCTGGCAGGTTTGAGATGAAGATAGACTTGAATTGTGATCTCGGTGAAGAAACTGGCAATGACGAAACCATCATGCCGTATATTACATCTGCGAATATCGCCTGCGGATTCCATGCTGGGAACGAGGAAGTAATGCAAGCCACGGTGAAACTCGCCAAATTACATGGCGTGAATGTCGGCGCGCATCCGGGCTGGAATGATAAGAAAAACTTTGGCAGGCTGGAAATGAAAGTTTCCCCTGAAGACGCTGAGGTGATTGTTTTTCAACAAATCGATGTATTGGCTAAAATCGCAAAAGAGGAAGGCGTCGATCTCATCCACGTCAAGCCGCATGGTGCGTTATACAATCAGGCGGCGAAGGATCGCATGCTGGCAGATGCCATTGTGCGGGCGGTAAAAAGAGTCAGCGTGGATTTAATTCTGGTTGGGCTGGCAGGCTTGGGGTTGTGTGAGGCGGGAGTCGAGGCTGGAATCAAAACCGCAAACGAGGGATTCCCGGACAGGGCGTACCGCCCCGATGGAACCTTGATGCCGCGCAGTCAAGCGGGTGCGTTGATCGAGTCGCCGGGAGGGGTGGCGGCGAATGCGGTTCGATTGATCAAAGATGGGATTTGGTTTGGGGAAAAGAATGTGCGCGTGGATACCTTGTGCCTGCATGGCGATCATCCGCATGCGGTGGAGAATGCAAAGCTGCTGCGTGAAGCTTTGATGAAAAATGAAATTGAAGTTGTGGGATTAAAAAAGTGATGTCATTGTGAGCCGCCGCAATTTGGCGGCTCACAATGACACGCTATGAATTACCCTTCCGAAATCAAGATCAACTTATCTTGCGAGGTAAAAGTTACTTTTTCGGATTTCTTTGGGTTGGTGTGCACGCCGTAGGCTTTTTCGGCATTGTGGCTTTCACTCATCAAACGATAACCAATGGCGGTTTCGCCGCGGCGGCGGGCCGCCTCGGTGACGGTGTAGAAGTTGATGGGCTGACCGGTGGACACGTAATCCCCGATGGGTTTGAGGTAAACCTCAGCGCCTTCGGGGTCGAAGATGTCGTTGAAGACACCCAGCAGGTCGGCGTTTTCGGAGAGTTGTGCAAGCATGAGGCTGATGAGATGCTCGCTGACGATGAAGTCGTCCACTTTGGCGGCTTCGGCCAGCTCGCGGTTGCGCAGGTCGAGCATTTCGCTGATGATGGAGAATGGGGTTTCATCTTTTTCAGCGATGTCGCGCAAATGCAGCAGCGTAACAAGGGTGATGGCATCCGCTTCCTGTGCTTCGAGGTGGCTGTATGCGAGGACGATAACATGATCATATTCCGTGACCTGTAATTTTTCGAGCAGGGCGCGGTCGCGGATGTCGCCTTCGAGCACGGTCAATTTCTGGTTGACGATCTTTTTGTTTCCCTGACGCATCTGTTTTTCAAGGTCGTAGATATGCGAGACGATGGTCAACTGCGAGCCTTTAGCCACATAATTATCCAGCTCGCGGATGATGGTGGCCCCGGAACGGTTCCAGCCAAGGATGAGTCCGCGCTCTGGTTTGGGCTTGGATGCTTTTCCATTTTGCAGGATCAGGCTTTCATCCAGCGGGATGCGGGGCAGGTTTGAAAGTTGAATTTTGTCGTCGTCTTCAGCGATCGCGAATATCTGGTCTCCGGATTGGATGCGCGTGTCCATCGGCGGATTTAGAGTGATCGTGCCGTCGGCCTTGCGAAGACCCATCAAAGTGGATGTTTCAAAAGCAAGCAAGGCTTCGCCGAATGTCCTGCCCGAAAGGTTGGGCTCCTGTTTGAAATAGATTTCATCACCGCCAAAATTCATCAACTCGGTGTAGACAATGGAAAGGCCGCTCTGGCGCGATGTTTGTGCCACCACGCGGGCGATCAGGTCGGTAGTGAGGATGGCCTGCACGTTGTCTTTTGCGCCAAGCATTTTCACCACATCCATGTTCTTGGGATCATGGATCTGGGTTACGATGTGGTACGGTTCTTCACGCCGGTTGGGATTATTAGTGATCGCCAGCACGGATTTGATGACATGCGTATCCGGGTCTGCACCCTCGGAAAGGATGATAATGGAGCGGGCTGTGTGCGGGCTGGCAATTTCAAGATCGCTTAAATCGATGGGGCTGCCGGAACGGCAGATGACGCGGGTGTTCTTCGTTTCGGGGATGCGTTCGTTGATCGCATCTTCCATCTCGACCTTATCCTGCTCGGCCAATACGACAATGACTGCGCCGCTTTTGCGGCTTTCGTTGGCGAGGATCAACTCCGAGATGACGGTGAAGATTTGCGGGTTCCAGCCGAGGATGAGGGTGTGGTCGTTTTCAAGGACAACAGAGCGCCCCTTGCGAAGCTGCTCCATTTTATCTTCGAGGCCGTTGTTGATGATGCCGATCAGGGCACTGACGACGAACACGCCTCCGAAAGTGACGATCAACATCATGACCAGGAAGAAGGGACTGCCCGTATCCCCGCCCATGGTGCCGGAATCGAGGGTTCGAAGCAGGCTCATCCACGCAACTTCAAGAAAACTTTCGTTGTTGGGCGCGGTGTTGGTTAGTTTTACCAATGCGGCGGCGGCCAGGATGATCAATGCGGAAAGGACAAATAACCCCGCCAGCATCGCGCCTGTGCCGCGCGACATGAAATTATCGAACCAGTACTGAAATCTTTGTCGGAATGTTGGCTTGCTCATGGTACTCCTCACACCTGTTGAAACTTTTTCCAATTATAAGAGCAATCCCCCGCCCCGACAGAGCCAATTTGACCCATATTTCACTCCCAATTATATTGGATGCTAAAATAGTACCGAACGGATTTGCTTAAGAAATTAATAATAATTTCCGGGTAACATTTAGGGGATACTCCGTGTCTATTCAGTGCTGAATTTATTCATTTTATTTTCGTGAGGTGACCCATGTTCCAGTTTGAAGGTTTGGACCGCCGCAAGGAAGAGGATCGCGTCCGCTCGGAAGGGCGGCTTCCGCCCGGCCAGTCGTTGACCCAGAAATTTCCCGTTTTACATTATGGGCCCGTTCCCATGTTCGATGCCGCCACGTGGGATCTCCGTATATGGGGCGAAGTGGAAGAGGAAAAGCGCTGGAATTGGAGCGAGTTCAACCAGCTTCCGCGCACAAGCATAAAAATGGATCTGCACTGCGTCACCCGCTGGAGCAAGTTCGACACCACCTGGGAGGGCGTTTCTGTGAAGACCCTGGTGGAAAACGGATTGATCAAGATCAAGCCGAGCGCCACCTACGTCATGCAGCACGCGGAATATGGCTTTACGGTTAATCTGCCGCTGTCAGTGGTCATGCAGGATAATTTTCTTCTGGCGACGCATTTCAACGGCGAGCCGATCTCCCCGGATCATGGTTATCCACTGCGCGGCATGGTGGGGTTCATCCCCGGCCGCGAAGACCTGGAAACACCCTATTTGTGGAAGGGTGCCAAATGGCTGAGGTCTCTCGAATTCATGTCCCATGACAAGCGTGGATTCTGGGAACAGGCCGGTTATCACAACCGTGCCGATGTCTGGCGTGAAGAGCGTTTTGGTTAAATGCAAAGTCCTCCGAGTTTTTTACTCGGAGGACTTTATTTACTCACTCACATACACCGTAAGGGCGACCCGCCCAGCGGAAGCAAGACACCTTGATAATCATTGAAGGGTCGTCCCTACAACGTGAATTATTTTATTTACGGTCTCTTATCGAGCGTAATGGTCACATCCACTTTTTCATCGCCGCGCAGCACGGTCAGGATGACCGTATCACCGGGCGATTTGTGGGTGATGAGATAGGCCAGCATTTCATCGAAGGTGCGGGTTTCGTTCCCGTCGATGGCCACGATCAAGTCGCCGCCGGAGAGCAGGCCTGGAATGGATGTGGATTTGCTGCCTGCCACAATGCCTGCCTTGTCGGCCGGCCCGCCGGAGACCACGCTCGTGACATACGCGCCTGTGAAGGATTTCAAACCAAGCACTTCCACCATTTCCAGGCTGAGCGAGTCCATCGAGGAGATGCCGAGGAATGGATAGTCATAATTGCCGGTTGCGATCAGCGCAGGCGCAACACGTTTGACCATGTTGATCGAAATCGCGAAGCCGATGCCGGAGTTTATCGGTTCGCCGGTGTCGGTGAAATTCGTGGTGCGGATCGCGCGATTGACCCCGACCACTTCGCCGTTGATGTTGAAGAGCGGGCCGCCGGAATTGCCGGGATTGATGGCTGCATCCGTCTGGATGATGTCACCGGCTGTGAATAAACTTCCATCCGGGGTTTCGTGAGCCGAGTCCAGGGTGCGGCCCAGCGCAGAAATGATACCCACGGTCATGGTTGTATCCAGCCCAAAGGGGTTGCCAATGGCAATTACGGTCTGACCAACTTTCAGCAGGTCTGAATCGCCGAGCGGCAGCGGATGGAGTTCCCCGGCGGGCGCATCCACTTTTACAATGGCAATGTCCGAATCGGTATCCGTCCCGATCACCGTTCCGTAGGCCATGTAACCGGAAGTAAAGCGGACTTCAATCACATCGGCTCCGTCAATTACATGGAAGTTCGTAACGATGTGGCCGCCGCCGTCATACACAAACCCCGAGCCTGAACCCTGATCCGTGAGGATCGCCACCGTGCCTGCGCTCACATTATCATACAGAGCAACCAAACTTTCCTGCTGCGATGATGGATTTACCACGTTCGTATCCGCCGGGGCTGAAAGGGTCGGGATCGGTTGAACAGGTACCGCAGGTTCCTGCCCGGCGGGGATGGGATTCTGGCATGCCAGCATCGCCAATATTAAAACCGTGAAAGCAAGGATGCTTCGTTTTATTTTCATGCTTACTCCTGTAAAACTTTAAAACTTGATTCGGGACGCTTCTTCGATCAGTTCCCTTTGTTTGGACGACAGATATTTAGGAACTTGTACTTTCAACTTCACGTATAGGTCGCCTTTTGTTTCCGGTTTTTTCAAGTGCGGCATCCCGCGCCCGGCCAGCCGGAAGACCTGGTCTGGTTGCGTGCCTGCGGGAATGTTTAATTTAACTTTTCCGGCAGGCGTATCCACATCCGCTTCGCCGCCGAGGATCAAGGTAAAAATACTGATGGGTGCTGTCGTGGTTAAGTCGCTTCCATCGCGTTCGAAGCGATTCTCCTCTTCCACCTGGATGACCAGATAGAGATCGGTTCCTTCCGGTCCCGCGCCTGCCACCCGCACTTTGGAACCCGTCTTCACCCCGGCAGGGATGCGCACCTGAAGTTTGCGCCCGTTCGTTTGCAGCTGGCGCATCGTGCCATCATACGCCTCCTGAAAACTGATCGTCAATTCATGCTGGTAACCGCTTTCCTGTGCGGCTTGTCCGCGTGCCGAAGAACGGACCGCCTCGCCGAAGATGGTGCGGAAGAATTCGGAGAAACTGCCGCCGCCGAACATGTCATCCACATTGCCGCGCTGCCCTGCACTCTGCTGTTGGAACCAATCATCCCATTGAAAATCACCCGGCCGGCCGCCGCTCGTGCGGAAGTTGGAATAGGCGCTGCCCAGCTGGTCGTAGCGCGCGCGTTTTTGCTCGTCGCTCAAGACCTGGTAAGCCTCGTTGATATCCTTGAACTTATCCTCGGATTTTTTATCGCCGGGATTTTTGTCCGGGTGATATTTCATGGCAAGCTTGCGATAGGCCGAGCGGATATCGTCCGCGCTGGCTTTGCGGTCCACGCCAAGGATCTTATAATAGTCTTTGTAGTCCATGCTGCTATTTTCATCCCTGCGCAGGGTGTGAGTCAAGCGCTCAAAGGGTACACTTACATAACTCTAACCTGTGTAATTCGTGTGGTACAGTTGCCGAAGGTCATTCTAAAAAGAAAAGATGAGTAGACCATGAAATCAATATGTGTTTTTTGCGGATCGTCGGACTCGGTTCATGCGGACTATAAAGCTGCCGCATACAAAATGGGCATGACCCTCGCGGAAAGAGGCATCCGCCTTATTTTCGGCGGCGGCAAGACCGGGCTGATGGGCGAAGTGGCGAATGGAACCTTGTCGGCGGGCGGCGAGGTGATCGGCGTCATCATCCCTTCCATGAATACTCCTGCCCTCGCGCACACCGGCCTCACCCGCATGGACGTGGCTCCCGACATGCATGGACGCAAAGCCCGCATGCACGAACTTGCAGATGGGTATATCGCCCTGCCCGGCGGCTTCGGCACCTGGGACGAGTTGTTCGAGACCATCACCTGGGCGCAGACCGGCGCGCATGAAAAACCTGTCGGCTTGTTGAACGTGAAAAAATATTACGAGCCCCTGCTTGCCGCCATGGACCATGCCGTTGCGGAAGGCTTCGTCTTTGCCGAGCACCGCAATGCCGTATTCAGTGAAATGCAACCCGCGGAATTGCTGGAATCAATGGAAAAGTACGAGCATCCACGCGCTGCGGTGAAGAGGTGGTTGAAAGAGGAATGAACGTTGCATATTGGAAGACGAATGAAAAGATATAGTGCCTGAGAACTAAAACGCAGGATGAAGAAAATCATCCTGCGTTTTAGTTCTTTCTGAAATCTATTTTACAAAGTCAAAATGATCGGCTCGTTCTTGGTGACGATGATGGTGTGCTCGAATTGGGCGGCGATGGTCTTGTCCACTGTTTGCAATGACCAGCCATCCTTCTTTTCGACGACGCGCCCTTTGCCGGTGGTGAGGAAAGGCTCGATGGCCAGGACCAGGCCTTCGTTAAGAATGCGGCGGTCGTCGGGTTTGTAAAAATTGAATATCGAGGCAGGCTCTTCGTGCAGTTTATGTCCAATGCCGTGACCAGTCAAGTCGTAAATCACATCGAAGCCGTTCTTCTTCGCTTCCTGTTGAATGGCCTTGCCGATGACGTTGATCGGCTGTCCCGCTTTTGCGGCATGGACTGCCTTGTGCAATGCGGACTTCGTCGCAGCCAGTATTTTTTCGATTTCGGGAATGTGTTTCGATACGACCATGGATGCGCCCGTATCCGCGAAGTAGCCGTCCATTTCGGCGGAGACGTCGATGTTGATCAATTCGCCTTCGCGCAAAACGTGGTCGTTGGGGATGCCGTGCGCGATGACGGGAGAAATACTGATGCAGGTCGCGCCGGGAAATTTATACATGGCTCGCGGCGCAGAAGTTGCGCCTTCCTTTTCAAGGAACTCTTTGCCGATGTCATCCAGCTCGGCTGTGGTAATCCCGGGCCTGGCTTCCTTCATCATTTTTTTCAAGGCCTGCGCAACCACACGGCCGATGGCTTTTAGATATTTTATATCTTTTTCTGAGTCTGCAGTCATGTCAATTCTCTTGGATGGCTCTTTCGATGGTTTCACGGTGTTCAAGGAAATGTTCGGTAGTATCGCCAAGCACCCATAATAAAAGAGGACGATTTTCCGGGTCGTGGGCGTGACGCGGTTTGAGCAGGTCTTCAAAGTTTGTCGATTCGAGTTTCGCGATCAGACTCCCATAAACCTGATTCAGGCCATCGAGCACTTCGCCGCGCGGACGGTTTTTATTGCGCTCGAAGAGCACGGGGTTGATGACTTCCATATCCCAATCCTTTACTGCTGCTTCCGGGATACCCATCACTTCGTGTGCAGGGAGTTTGTCCATATGATAGCCCATCAGGATGTTGATCCACTCGGCAAGATGCGCAAGGTTATCCTTCGGCGACCATCCGCCCGAATCGGGCGTGGTCATTTGCTCGTCTGTCAGTTTCTCAGCCAAAGCCAACAACAATTTCCACTCCCGCTCGATGGCGGATGTTAATTCGTTTTTGTCTTTGGGCATCCATTGATCGGTCATCATCTTTTCCTATAAAGGGATCAACTCACCTTCTTCAAGTTTTTCCTTTTCCTGGTCTTTGCGCAAGATATATGCCTCGCCACGGAAGAGGATCGTCTTCTTCCCATCTACTTTGACGTAAGCTCCATCTGTCAGCATGATAACAGGGTTATCGTGGAAGAAGTGATAGTCAGATAGCCATTCATCTTTTATAGACTGGCCGTGTGAATCCAATGGGTAATGAGGTGAGAAGTTGAATGGTGTGATGTTCAGACCTTCAAAGGAAGATGTGCCAATCGTATTCATATCCTTTGAGGTAAGGATATTCGGTCCGCACACGATGGCGCCTGCGCTGAAGCCAACCAAAGGCAGCCCGGCTTGCACTTTCTTTTTCAAGTAAAGCGCTACCCCGCTGATGTGCAAACGGTGATTGAGTAGAAACGTATTTCCACCGGGAATATAAACAAGGGACGCGTCCCGCAGAATATCCTCGATCTCTTTCTGGTGCATTAACTCGGTGTTGACCATCCTTAAGCGCGCCAGACCTTTGAATGCTTCTTCGTTCAGTTCCAGCCATCGTTCCGCATATAGAGATGCCAACGGCATATAGGCCACGGTAGGGTCATCTTTATCTTCCAAATATGGACGGCAGGCTTCAATGATATCGCTAATGTCATTTTTACCGGGAGTAGAGAAGAGGTGGAGATTGATAGGGGGCATGAGAAACCTTCAACCTTCAACCTTCAACTTTCCAACTATTACCCTCTTCAACTCTTCCTGCACATCATCCCATTTTTGCTCTGAGTTGACCACAATCCATCTCTTTGGTTCCTGCTTCACCATCTCCAAGTACCCCGCGCGGACTCTCCTATAAAAATTCACTTCGTGATCGTCCATGCGATTCCATTCGGATTCATTTTGCTTCTTTCGTTTTAGGCCGACTTCCACATCGAGGTCGAGCAAAATTGTCAGGTCGGGGGTCAACCCTGCCGTTGCATATTTCACCAAAGCACGGACTTCTTCCAGATTCTGCTGATGCCCATAGCCTTGGTAGGCGATGGTCGAGTCATAATATCGATCAGAGATGACAATTTCACCCTTCGCAAGACGTGGTTTGATGACCTGCTCCACGATCTGGGAGCGCGCGGCCTGGTAGAGCAGCGTTTCCGTTCGCGCGTGCATTTCCGCGTTTTTCAAGTCATGTAGAATGTCACGGATCTGTTCGCTGATGGATGTCCCGCCCGGTTCGCGGGTGGGGAATACAACATATCCCTTCTCGCGCAGGTATTCCACGAGATGCGGGATGTGCGATGTCTTGCCGGAGCCTTCGGGGCCTTCGAGTGTGATGAACATGGTTAGCCATTAGTTTTTAGCGGTCAGCTTTCAGCCAAATGCCAATTGCTAACCGCTAATCGCTTTTTTACTCCCTAAAAATTCTCACATGCCTGCGTGGCTCCTTGCCATACGAGTGGCTGACCAGTTCGGCATTGCGTGCCATTTCGTGCTGCAGCCTTCGCACGAGAGAGGAGCCTGGGGGAAGGTCCACCCAGCGTTCGCCGTTTAATACGGCGGCAATGGCTTGCTGGGTTTCATGACGCACATTGTCCATGGCATCCCGCGGGTGCTGCTGCTCGGAAAGGTTATACAAGTCGCCGAGGAATTGCTCCACTTGTGCCACTGTGTTCGCGCGCAGGACATAAATGGGCATGCCGCGCTGCTCGGCTTCGATGACGGTCTGCTCGCGGTTGCGGTAATACGTCCGCAGAGTGACCAGCACATTGGCTTCTTCCACATCGGTCACCACCACGGCGGGCACGCCGAGTCTCTTGGCGGCTTGCATCAATCGATTGCGGGCCACGCCGTATGCAAAGACTCGCACAGGCTGTAATTTCGCGCCGATGTTTGGGGTGACAATCGCTGGCGGGTTGATCGACTCAGAGCGTGGCGCATGTTCTTCGGAAACAGGAGCAGGCGTCCGCGTGCGGCGAGGCGTTTTTGAGTCCACTTTGGTGCTGGGCTTGGCGGGTGCAACTTTCTCGATCTGAATCTGCCCAGCTTCATCGCGGGTGCGAATCTCGGGCGGCATGGGCACGTCGCGCAGGAGGGCATCCACAGCGGACATGATATCGAGATGAACGGCAAACCGTTCGCGATGCTGGATTTCGATGAGGACGTCGAAGGTGGGCGGCGCGCGTCTTTCCAAAACTGTTTTCTGGGTGCCGCGCCGACGGGCTTCCTCGTCTGATAGTGTGACCGCTTCGATGCCGCCGACGAGGTCGCTCAGCGTTGGGTTGAGTAGGAGATTGTCAAGAGTCTGGCCATGCGCGGTGCCGATGAGCTGCACGCCGCGTTCGGCGATGGTGCGCGCGGCGAGGGTTTCCAACTCGCGCCCGATCTCGTCGATGACGATGACTTCGGGGTTGTGATTCTCAACCGCTTCGATCATCACTTCATGCTGGAGCATCGGCTCGCGGACTTGCATTCGGCGCGCCTTGCCAACAGCCGGGTGCGGCACATCGCCGTCGCCGCCTATTTCGTTGGAGGTGTCGACGATGACAACGCGTTTGTTTTCAGCGAGGATCCGCGCCGCTTCGCGCAGGAGGGTGGTCTTGCCAACGCCAGGGCGGCCTAGAATCAGCACGGACTTGCCTGATTCGATGATGTCTTGAATAATGTCCACAGTGCCGTAGACGGCGCGGCCGACACGGCAGGTTAAACCGACAATGGCTCCGCGGCGGTTGCGAATGGCGGAGATGCGGTGGAGCGTACGCTCCATGCCGGCGCGGTTATCGGCGTCGAAGTCGCCGATGCGCTCGGTGATATGGTCGATCTCTGTGCGGGTGATCTCTTTTTCGGAGAGGGTGATCTCGCCTTCCACAAAACGCGCAGCGGGCAGGCGGCCAAGGTCAATGACGATCTCGATCAATTTATCACTGTTGTTGGCCTTTTCCACGGCATGGCGGATGTTGGTTGGCAGAACATCCAGCAGAACGTCGAGGTCGTCTGTAATTCGGTGTTGAGTCATATGTTAAGTTTCAAGGGTCAGGTGTCAGGTATCAAGTGACACGTTTTGGAAAATTGGCAGGAAAGAAGGATGGTTGCGCCGCGGCAGTCTGCGCGGAACACGTTGCAGGGAAAGTTAGAAGAAGAAATAGTTGAGCATGATGAGGTACCGCCTGTAAAAGAAGTGTCACGTTTCACGTGCCGCGCCTGCCCGTGGCATCGGCATAATTTGGTGTTACGTGCAGGGCTATTATAGCAGGATGGCGGTGAAGTATAAATTAAAGACGTGTGTTAATTTTATCGGATTGTCTGACCAATCATTGCGTGTTTCCTGTGCCAATTCCGTAGGACGAGGAACACTATCGGCAGGTTCGGGCCGACCCCCGAGATGCGGATGTATTTTTTATCCTTCAAATCGATCCGCACGAAATAGTTCTTGCCGTTTCGAGTCTGCGTGTAGTTCAGGCTCACGGCAGTAATCTCGTTCGCCCGCAGGGACTTTTCATTGAAAAAGTAGCGGATGAAAAGCGTGTTGCCTTCGAGGTTCAGGGATTTTGGCAGGGAAAAGGTGACATATGCAATGAACGCCGCGATGATCAAAAAAAAGATCAGGGGAACAAATCCCTCGCTCGATTGGGTCGCAAAGAAAAAACCGATTCCCATAATGAACAACGCGACTACGGCCAGCAATATATATCCGTACCAGTTTTTGGTCATCTCGCTGTACTCCTGCGGGCTGAACAGGTCGGGGCGTTTGCCGCCGATCCATTCCACCACCTCCGCGTAGCCCGCCAATTGCGGACTCGGCGCAACAGTCACATCGCCATCCATGTTGTGAAGTTTTATGGCATGCCCCCTGCCTGAAACACGGTTGATTTCAGTCCATTTGAGCGACTTCGTTCCCAAAATACTCTGGGTGGAAATTTCATCATCCGAAATCGTGGTTTTGATTGTCAGGGAATAAAGGGAGAAAACAAAGACCAGCCCAAAGATGGCCGCGATCGGCAGCATGAGCGTGTAATCCCCGTCCCACGTGACGAACAGCCCGACCGCCAGAACGCCAAAGATCAAAAAAAGCAGCACAAGCTGAAAAGGGGAATGGCGGTAGGTGCGCGGTTCATTAAGCATGGTGTTTTTCCTTTGGGTGACTCTATCATATTTTACAGGGAATTTTTGCCCTCATGAAGGCGAAGGTACTTCCAAATTCGATTCATTTTGGATACATCTTCCTGCCGATGTATCCTGTATAATTGAAGCATGTCCCTCTCCGAAGACCCGATCATTCCAACGGAACCGCCGCGACCGCCGCGTGAGGAAGTTCGCAACCGCCGCCGCCGTGCCACGCGCCGCTCTTCCATTCCCACCGATGCAGAGGGACAGGCATCCCTGATCTCAGACCTTTCACGCCGCGCCTATCCGTCCTTCGAGTTATTTGTTTTTTCCCTTGTCTGCGGCGCGATCCTCGGGCTCGGCTTTTTGCTTGATTCACAAACCGTTTTATTGCTCGGCATTCTGGTCGCGCCATTAATGACTCCCTGGGTGGGATTCCTGCTTGCCATTCTCACCGGCTCCCTGCGATTTCTTTTCGAGACCCTCATGGCGCTGCTCATCAGTGCCGCGCTTGTTTTTATCGGCGGCCTGTTGACCGGGTTTGCGGCGCGCCTCTTCATGCCAATGACCTTGACCAACGTATTTGTCCACTCGCGCTTGTGGTTCCCATCGCTGGTTGTGCTTGCCATCGGCGCGGTCACTTTGGTGGCTTCCTTCGCCCGCTCGGAAAACAAACCCTTCCTGCCCAGCGTTCTTATCGCGTATGTCTTTTACCTGCCCATCAGTGCGGGCGGATTCGGCCTCGGTTCCGGTTTGTTGGGTGTCTGGCCGCAAGGCTTGCTTGTCTTCCTGGCACATTTTACGCTGGCAAGCGTGCTGGGTCTGCTCACACTGTTCGTGCTCAGACTCCGCCCGTCGATGGGTGGGATCATTCTCAGCGGAATCACACTTCTGCTCTTCGCCGGGATTCTGTTTGCTTTGATGGGATCAGGCTTCCCGTCGACAGAAGCGGCGACTGTCGCCACACCCTCGCTTGCGACTCAACCATCCCCGCTTCCTTCTTCGACCTTGAGCCTGCCTCCCACGACAACAAGCAGTCCACGCCCTTCAAGCACTTCCGCTCCCCGCACACCGACAACCTCAGACAATCCTCTCACCGTGACGGTTACGGGTGAAACACCCACGCCCGTGCCTCTCACTCTGGCAATAACTTTGCCTGCCACCGAAACCCCAACCATCACCCTGACCATTCCCGTCACTCCCACGTATGGAAAAGTGGCCGCGAACGAGGGCGGCGGTGCTAATTTAAGACAAACCCCTAACGGGAAATACATCATGACCCTGCTCAACGGCACGATCGTGGAGACCTATTCCGATTTCCGCGAAGTGAACGGTGTGACCTGGGTGCATGTGTTCGCCACGATCAACGGCAAGCGGGTGGAAGGCTGGTTGTTGGAATCGGTTGTGGCGTATGCTACTCCTGCGCCAAACTTTGAGGCATCCTCCACTCCGACCTTTGGCGTGACACCATCTCCATAGCTGTTCAGTAAATCTTCAAAAAGGAAAAATTATGCCCATTCATTTCGGCACGGATGGCTGGCGGGCAGTCATTTCAGATAGTTTTACATTCGATAATTTACGCATGGTCTCCCAGGCCATCGCGGATGCAGTGGCTTCCGAGCATTGGGATAAGTCGCCAAATGTGGACTCGCAAAAGATCGTGGTGGGGTACGATACGCGCTTTCTCTCCGACCGTTTTGCAGGGGAGGTGGCGCGTGTGCTTGCCGCAAATGGTTTTACCGTGCTGCTGGCTCAATCCGATTCGCCCACGCCCGCCATCTCGTATGCGGTGAAAAAGAACAATGCCATCGCGGGGGTGATGATCACCGCCTCGCATAATGCGCCACGCTATAACGGCGTGAAGTTGAAGGGCGCTTTCGGCGGTTCGGCCTTGCCGGAACAATGCCGCCGTGTGGAAGTGTACATCAACGACAATGAAGAGCAGGCGCGCGGCCCCAACCTGATGGACTTCAACAAGGCTCGTGAAGCGGGCTTGATCCAAAAGTTCAATCCACTGCCCGCTTATTTCGACCATCTGCGGACTTTGATCAATACCGATATTATCGCGGATAACCCGCAGCGCTTTGTGGTGGATGCCATGTATGGATCGGGACGCGGCGTGATCAAATCCTTTTTGCAGGGGACGGGCTGTGAGATTGTGGAAATTCGCGGCGAGATGAATCCCGGCTTCGGCGGGGTGCATCCTGAACCGATCGCCAAATATCTCGGTCCGCTTGCGAGCGCGGTCAGTTCCGGAGTGGGCAATTTCGGCGTGGTGACCGACGGCGATGCAGACCGCATTGGGGCCATGGATGAGCGAGGCCAGTTCGTGGACCCGCACAAGATCATGGCACTTTCGCTCAAATACCTTGTTGAGAAACGCGGCATGAGTGGCGCCGTGGTGCGGACCGTTTCCACCACACGCATGATCGACCGCCTTGCAAAACGATTTGGTTTGAAATTGTATGAAACCCCTGTTGGTTTTAATCACATAGCGGATTACATGATGAAAGAAGACGTTTTGATCGGCGGGGAAGAATCGGGCGGCATTTCATTCATGGGACACATCCCCGAGGGCGACGGCCCGATCATGGGTTTGCTGCTGGTGGAGATGGTGGCTGAATCGAAAAAGTCGCTTACTGAAATGGTGGATGAGCTTCTTGCGGATGTCGGGCCTGCCTTATACGAGCGCGTGGATCTGCGCCTCAGCCGTCCCGTTGCCAAGGCAGAAATGACGGAGTTCCTCACCAAAAAAGCACCGGCGGAAATCGGCGGGCAAAAAGTGGTGGAAATCAGCCAGCGCGACGGTGTGAAGTACATCATGGCGGACGATTCATGGCTGCTCATTCGCCCATCGGGGACGGAGCCCGTCCTGCGTGTGTATGCCGAAGGACGTACCCAGGCAATGGTAAAGGCTTTGCTCGGGTATGGAAAGATGGTGGCTGAAACGGTTGTTTAGGATGCAATCCGCTCCGACGACACGGCTTTATCTACAGGATGACTATTGCTTTGAAAGCGAAGCAATGGTCATTGCAATTCGGGTAAACGAGATCGCCTTCGACAAAACCTGTTACTATCCCGGTGGAGGCGGTCAGCCCGCTGATGATGGATACATCATCCTGCCAGGCGGGGAGGAGATCAAGGTCAAGTCAGCACATGTGGATAAGAACCAGGTGATCTGGCATGTGTGCGAATCCATATTGGGGGAGGGGCTGCTCCATCAGGTTGTTGGATTAAGGATCAACAGGGAGCGGCGTATCACTTTGGCGAGTTATCACACGGTTCTACACGTATTGAATTCCATCACGCTCCGCGATTATGGCGGTTGGATCACCGGTGTGCAGATCGGGGAGGATCATTCACGCATTGATTTCAATCTGGAGGATTTTTCCGCTGCCATGATCCCCGAACTGGAGGATAAGGTCAATACGGTGCTTCGTTCCGGGCACAGATTAAGATCGTACTACATTGCAGAAGATGAGTTCCACAGACGTGAAGACCTGCTCCGCACGTTGGATGTGAAGCCGCCTGTTATTGACGGACAGGTGCGGGTCGTGGAGATCGAAGGGTTCGACGCCCAAGCCTGCGGTGGGACGCATGTGGACAATACAGCGGATGTCGGTCATTTCACGATCTATCGGACGGATAACAAAGGCAGGAAAAATAAAAGGCTTTATGTGAGACTCCGCAAATAAAAAGCGCGCCGTTTTTAAAGAAGATTTCGCCTCCACTCCTACCCGATTCTTGCTCATTTCAGAAATAAAAAAAGCCGCACCCTCGCGGATGCGGCTCTGCGTTCGCTGACTCGTTCTATTTTTTGCCTTTTTTCTTGGCAGCTTTTTTGGTAACCGTCTTCTTCTTCGCCGCCGCCTTTTTTGAAACTTTCTTTTTCACAACCGTCTTCTTCACGGGTATCTTTGCAGCAGCTTTCTTCACCACAGCCTTCTTTGCGACTTTCGACTTTTGACCTTCGATCTTCGCTGCAGGTGCAGTCTTCTTATCCATCCAATGGATGATCGCATCCCCGAACTCGGAGCACTTGATCTCTTTCGCGCCATCCATCAGACGGGCAAAATCGTAGGTGACGGTCTTGGCAGCCACAGCGCCTTCCATGCCTTTGACGATCAAATCAGCAGCTTCGCCCCAACCCATATAACGCAGCATCATCTCACCCGAGAGAATGACCGAACCGGGGTTGACCTTGTCCAGGTCGGCGTATTTCGGCGCAGTGCCGTGAGTCGCTTCAAAGATGGCATGTCCCGTCTCGTAGTTGATATTCGCGCCCGGGGCAATACCAATCCCGCCGACCTGAGCAGCCAACGCATCGGAAAGATAATCGCCGTTGAGATTCAACGTGGCGATGACATCGTAATCGCGCGGGCGGATTAATGTAAACTGCAAGCTCACATCAGCAATCGAGTCTTTGATGAGCAGCATTTTCTTCCACTTGCCGTCGCCGTGGGTATCCCACAACTTCAAGGCTTCTTCCACTTCGCCCTTGATGTCGTTCTGCTGGGCAGGAGACATCATATCGAAGCCGGGGTCGATTGCCTTGGCGTTATCTTCCACAGATAATTCAGGTTTTGCTTCCTTGTTGCCCAAAATCCAGGTTTCGCGCTCGGTGACGATCTGATTGCGGAATTCACGTTTGGCGAGGGTGTAACCCCAATCTTTGAATGCGCCTTCGGTGAACTTCATGATATTGCCTTTATGAACAAAGTTCACGCTCTTGCGTTTGTTATCCAACGACCATTGGATCGCAGCGCGCACGAGTCGTTCGGTACCTTCCATGGAAACAGGCTTGATGCCGATGCCCGCCGTATCAGGGAAACGCATCTTGGCATATTCCTTCGGGAAAGCTTCCTTGAACATGCCCATGAATTTCTTATTATCTTCCGTGCCATATTGGAATTCGATACCCGTATAAATATCCTCCGTGTTTTCGCGGAAGATGACCATGTCTACATATTCAGGATGCTTCACGGGGGAAGGCACACCCTGATACCAACGCACAGGCCGCTGGCAAACGTACAAGTCCAACAGTTTGCGAAGCGCAACATTCAACGAACGAATGCCGCCGCCGATGGGCGTGGTGAGCGGACCTTTGATGCCTACCAAAAATTCACGGAATGCTTCGGTAGTCTCATCGGGCAGCCAGCTCTGGAACATCTTGAACGGCTTCTCGCCTGCGTATACTTCCATCCAGTGGATCTTGCGCTTCCCGCCATAGGCTTTCTCCACCGCCGCATCGAACACGCGCACCGAAGCGCGCCAGATATCGCGTCCCGTGCCGTCGCCTTCCACAAATGGGATGATCGGATTATCGGGAACATTCAACTTCCCATTTTGAATTGAGATCTTCGCCCCGCCTGCGGGGACTTTAACATTAGTGTATGCCATGCTTACCTCTTTTATCCTTTGGAAATTTTTTCGGATTATATCACCCGTGATATTTTGAACTAAGTGACGATGCTCTTAAATCCCGCCTCATTCCTAACATCAACTTTAAGCAGTTTCGAGCGGAATTTTCTCGCCTGGCCAAGATTCCCGGAGCGTAGCGAAGAATGACATTACGAGGACAAATCATCAAGAAAAATCGTCTGCATTTTCATCGCTGGAAATGATCTCCTGCGCGAGTTTCTGCAATTCGTCCGCATCCTTCACCTTTGCCGCGTCGAAATATTGCGCCAGCAGATCCAGCGGACTCAAACTGCTCACCGCCTGTCCCTCGGGGATTCGCACCCGCGCTTCGCTTTGCGGCCTCTTCACCAGATGGAATTCAAACGTCCCCTCGGCATATTTTCGCAAAGCGGATTCATCGATCAAAGAATCCCACTCTCTTGGATATTCCACCACCAGCCGCAAAATCGCCCCGGCCATTTCCTTCGGTTTTGGCAGAGCCTCCTTCAACGCCTCCGTCACGTTCTCGCCTGACCTGAGAACTGTTCGGCGGTCTATGAACTTTCTCACCCCTGTGAGTTCGATCCATTCCACTTCTGTGTCTTTGCCTTTTTCAACATCGGCAATGACAAAGAATCGATCTTCCTTCGCTTCTCCAAAATCGACTCGTTCAATCGAGCCGGGGTAAACAACGGGCGGTTGGTTTCCCTCGTTCACATCCTGCGGCTTGTGGATGTGCCCCATGGCCACATAACTGAATCTTTGATTCTTCACCAGGCTGCCGGAAAGCACAAGATCATTGCCCAGCATCACAAGTCTCTCCCCGCCGAACTTCGCACCTTCGATGGAAGCGTGGGCGGTAAGGATCACTGGGAGGTTGTCATCAACCTGTCCAAGCATATCTTCCATAATGTCCGATATTCGCGATTCGATATTCGAATACACATCTTCTGGCTTTTCTGCGCTCAATTCAAGTGTTGCCATCAAGCCCGAGCGTGCGATCCACGGCATGGCAATGACTTGCAAAGGCAAACCCCATAAGTCTTCAGATTTCAGAAGTGTGGGAGCGTCCAACACTTTGACGTACGGCACTTGCAATGTTTTGAATTCCTGAATGGCATGGGCGCGTCCCGCCGCCGGGGAAATATCGTGATTGCCAACGAGGAGCAGCGTTGGAATCTTCGCCTGAGACAAGCGCATGATGCGCCTGCCCCACTCGCGTTGAAACGTGGGAGCCGGGGAACGGTCTTTGTAGGCATCCCCGGCAAAGATGACCATATCCACGTTACGCTCGATGGCGGTATCGACGATGGTATCGAGTGACTTGAGGAAGTCCAATACACGCAAAGGCAGCCCGGTTTCAGGGTCATGCCTGCCGTAGTTGGCCATGTCAATATGAGCGTCTGCAAAGTGGAGTAGTTTCATGGCTACGGCTGCAATCCCAAATCCTGCAGCGCCTGCACAGCCGGGAACCAGTTGACATGGACTTTCAATGCCGCGCGGTAATCACTCACTGCAGCTTGGGTGTTGCCGGCCATGTAGTAGGCGCGTCCGCGCCACAGCAGGGACTCTTCCAGCGTGGGCGTGGAGATCGTTTCGTTCAATGTTGTATCTGCCAGATTGATCACGTCCTGATAGCGGGTGGAATAATAGTAGGCAAAATACGGCCCGGTTTGATACCACATCATGCGGAAGGGACGATTTCCCTTGTCCGTCTGCCAGCCTGCATACAGTATAAAGGCCTGGTCGTAGGCGGTGGCGCCGTCCACATATTGTTGCAGGGCCACATGGCTGGTGCCTTTGTTGAACCAGGCAAAAAAGAGGTTGTTGCCTTGCAGGGTTGCGATTTCGTTTTCTGCCAGTTCGAGCGCGTGCTGGGCCGCCCAGCGTTCATCCGCCCAGGGACCGAGCAACCCTAATACTTTGGCTTCCTGGCCGGCCGGATACACGACCATGAAAAGATAATTGAAGGAACGCCAGCCGTCCTGATAATCTTCATATTTGCTTAGCAGGTTTTTGCCCGGTTTCAGGTAGGCATCCTGCACGATGAAGCCGCCGCGGGCATCGTCATAGCCGGTGGTAAACAGGTAGTGACCGAGCCAGTCGATCTTTCCGTTGTAATCACGCTCGTAATATCCTTTTTCCACAACTACAGGAAACCCTGCCGCGATCAGACGTTTAATAAGTTCAATGTCTCCGCCGTAACGGGAGAGTGCGCGATATTCCGTATTCTCGTTGACAAAGTCCACGAGTTCGTATGGCATGACGTTTTTATCGGCCAGGCCCTGTTCAATGAAATTCTTTTTCGGGTCACCTGAGCCGGGTTTGACAACCTTTGCTACATCGTCACGGTCGCCTTTCCAGCCCCAGAAGTTAAGTGCCATCGTTAAATTGGCGGGGCCGCAATAATTCCAGCGGTTGTGCTGGTCGACGTAGGTGACGCCCGGCAGGATAACCGAAGCAGGCAGGGGCGTGGATGTGACCGTCGGCGTCAGCGTGGGACCCGCCGCGGGAGTGGGAGTCGCTAATGGTGTTTCAGGGGTCAGGGTCAATAAATATTCAGCGCGTGTCGTTGCTATGACGGTTTCAATGGTGAGGGCGGATTCGCCGCTGGGTTGGAAGACCGCTTCGTTGGGCGGATTGAAAAAATAAATGACCCTTGTGCGCAGCAGATCGATGCGGGTTGATAGACGGTCCTGCACGGGGGGAAGGAAGTAGATCCCAACAGCGAGAAGTATGGCGATGGGAATCGACCAGTATTTGTTTATTTTTTTTATTCTTTGCATGGAAGGATTATATAACAAAAAGACCCTAAAGGATTTTTAAACCTTTAGGGTCTCATTCAATATTTATTATTCTTTCACTTCACCGTCGATCACGTCATCGTCTTTTGGCCCGTTGGACGGTCCGCCTTCCGGCTGGGGCTGCTGCTGGCCTTGCGCATACATTTGCTGGCTGAGTGCGTGGAAGGTGTTCTGCAACTCTTCGGTGAGTTTCTTGATTCTTTCCACATCTTCGCCTTGCGCGGCTTGCTTCAGCTCGCTGACCTTGCCTTCAATGGAACCGCGTTCCGCAGATGGGACTTTGTCTCCGAGATCGCGCAGCGCTTTTTCGATTTGATATGCGAGGTTATCGGCGTTGTTTTTGACTTCGATCACTTCGCGGCGCTTTTTGTCGGCGGCTTCGTTCTGGCGGGCTTCCTGCACCATGCGTTCGATGTCGTTCTTGTTCAGGTTCGTGGAAGCGGTGATGGCTACCTTTTGTTCCTTGCCGGTGGCTTTATCCTTGGCGGTCACATGCAGGATGCCGTTCGCGTCGATGTCGAAGGTCACTTCAACCTGCGGGATTCCGCGCGGGGCGGGTGGAATTCCATCGAGGCGGAATCTTCCGAGGCTCATGTTGTCATTAGCCATCGGGCGTTCGCCTTGCAAAACGTGAATGTCTACTGCCGTCTGGTTATCTGCGGCGGTGGAATACACTTCCGTCTTGCGGACAGGGATGGTGGTATTGCGTTCGATCATCACGGTCATCACACTGCCCATGGTTTCAACACCGAGGGAAAGCGGGGTCACATCGAGCAGCAAAATATCTTTCACTTCGCCGCCAAGCACGCCGCCTTGAATGGCAGCGCCAATGGCAACGACTTCATCGGGATTCACGCCTTTGTTTGGTTCCTTGCCATTCGTCAACTTGCGGACCAGATCCTGAACCATCGGCATGCGGCTCGAACCACCGACCAAAACAACTTCATCCAGTTTGCTCGAATCCATGCCGGCATCTTTAAGCGCGGCTTCAAATGGGGTGCGGCAGCGGAGTAACAGGTCTTCAGTCATTTGCTCGAATTTTGCGCGGCTTAGTTTCAATTGCAGGTGTTTTGGTCCGCTTGCATCAGCTGTGATGTAAGGCAGGTTGATCTCCGTCTCCATCACTGTGGAGAGTTCGATCTTTGCTTTTTCAGCGGCTTCGCGCAAACGCTGTAAGGCCTGTTTGTCAGTTCGCAGGTCAATGCCCTGGTCTTTCTTGAATTCATCCGCTGCCCAGTTGGTGATCTTCTGATCCCAGTCGTCGCCGCCAAGGTGAGTATCACCATGCGTGGATTTGACTTCGATCACGCCTTCGCCCACTTCAAGGACAGATACATCGAAGGTACCGCCGCCCAGGTCAAAGACGAGGATGGTTTCATTTTTCTTTTTATCGAGCCCGTACGCCAAGGCGGAGGCTGTCGGTTCGTTGATAATACGCAGGACTTCCAGCCCAGCGATGCGGCCTGCATCCTTCGTGGCCTGACGCTGGCTGTCATTAAAATATGCAGGGACAGTGATAACCGCCTGCGTAACTGCTTCACCCAGGTACGCTTCGGCATCTGCCTTTAGCTTGCCCAGTATCATTGCGCTGATTTCCTGCGGGGAATATTCCTTGCCCGTCACAGGGACTTTCACTCGCACGTCGTTGGTCGGTCCTTCCATCACCTGATAGGGAACCATGCCGCGTTCCGTGCTTGTTTCATTGAAATGTCGTCCAATGAAACGTTTAATGGAATAGATGGTATTGTCTGCATTCACAACTGCCTGGCGTTTGGCGGTTTGCCCCACCATGCGTTCGCCGTTCTTGTTGAAGGCGACAACAGACGGGCAAAGACGCCCGCCTTCCGCGGTGGTAATAACGGTGGGGGTACCGCCTTCCATGACGGAAACCACACTATTTGTTGTACCGAGGTCAATTCCTATGATTTTGCCCATGATTAAAACTCCTTACTGAATGTATTCAATAGTTCTATGTTAAACGAATTTTGCAAGAATTCTGTTAACGGCATGTAGGTTTTTAATCAAAAAGAACCGTCCCAATGCCGGGACGGCTCTTTTTCTTGGGTTGAACTGTTTATGGTGTGGCAATATCAAAGGACTGCACGTTCACGATCACAGGCAAAACATTCAGGGAGGAAATGTTGAAACCGACTTGTCCTTCGCCGAAGTTATATGTCCTGTCTGTGAATGATTTTAGTTCCTTGCCGTTGATGGACATGGTGATGACGTTCCCTTCGCAGGTCATGCCGTATTCATTGACAGCTTTTCCCTGCTTCAGGTCGTTGGAGCCGCCGTTATCGAGAATCGTGTAGCCGTCCTTGTAGGCATACAGATACCACACTCCGCCGCTCTCAAAACTGAATTCATACCATTCCGAATTATCCGCATCGAGCCTGCAGACCAGGCTCACGTTGTTATTGTTGACTCCGCGATTTTCGGCCACCATGGTCAGTTTGACGTCTCTATAGGTGAACGGGGTGTACATGTAGTATTCGTAGAGATCCAGGGCCCCAAGATCGAAGGTCACGCCTTCGCCTTCCTGCTCGATGCGAAGATTGGCGTTATCATCGGCACCGGGGCCGAAGGAAAAGGCAACCCAATTTTCCATGTCTGCGCTGTCATCGAATTCTTCGGTAAAGAATTCCTCGGGGCCGACTGTTGGAGGAACGGCGGTCGGTTGGGGAACGTCCGTGGGTTTTTCAGTGGGGAGGGCAGCATTGGCTGGGGCTTCGGTGGCTGCTGGGGCGGTTGTTGCGGCGGGTTCACTTCCCCCAAGCTGGAAGGAACAAGCTAAACTGACAATGACCAATATGGAGATGAAGAACGACATTTGGGTGAAACCTTTTTTCATTTGACAATATCCTCTCTTTTATGATTTGAATTAGTATAGCAAATCCACTGCCTTAATACAAGTGGCCTCACTCCCCGCTGACTCGTACCCATTCAAAGAACGCCGTCATCGGCGCTTCCTCGAAAGAGGCTGCGGTGACGCCGATGTTTCCTCTGGTAAGCCCGTAATTGGTGACATCCAACCTGCGGAGCAGGGTTTCGCCGACATACAGGTTTAGGGTATTCTCCTCGCAGGAGAGACCGATCTCGTGGTTGATATTTCCTGCAGCGAGTAATTTGCTTCCATCGGCGGCGATGGGAATATATTTTGCAATGCCGGGGGCAAGCCATCGACCAAGCAACACGCTGTAAGAGCCGTCGCTGGCGATGTTGAATTCGAACCAGCCATCCGATTCGGTGTAGCGGCAGACGAGCCCCATGGAGCCGGCTGAACCTGCTGAAATTTTTGCTTGAACAACAACATTAGAGTAGGTGTGTGCATTGTGAATTCCAAGAAACCAGGTATCGCGGGATGAAATGTTGATGCGGAGGACACCGTTTTCGATCATGCTGAGAGGAGAATCAATCCCGCCGGTTTGGAAGAATTGCCAGAAGAGTGAATGTGATTCAAATTCGTCGCTGAAGTAACGCGGGTGAGGAGTTGGCAGCGGCGAATCGGTTGGGGTGGTTGGAGCAGGCACGGGTGTGGAAGGAAGCGTTGCCATAGGAGCGGATTCGGATGCGGGTATGGGAGTTGTCATATTGCAGGCAACGGTCAGGACGAGAAATCCGATCAATAAACCTTGTTTTTTCATGTTGTCTCCGTTAATGGAATTCGACCAGCAGTATAACTGCTGGTCGAACAGGTGTGGAGATGGCGGGAATTGAACCCGCGTCCGAAAGATTCGACCCTCGGAACTCTACGAGCGTAGCCTGCCGAATTTAGTCATCACAGAGATCTCGGCGGGCAGGTAACTCTGTGACCATCAGCTGATCTTAAGCGCATTTAGCAGAATCATGCGCAGCACTCTACCTTTGTTTCGCCCGGTCCGTCACCCGGTAAAGGACGGTGCCGGCGGACGCAGCCTCCGAAGAGACTGAACTGTTACGCTCTCACCTAGGCGGCGAGGGGCATAGCAGCGTATGAAGTGCGGTTGGCACTTAAAGTTTGCACTGATTTTACGAGGTCGGTGCGCGCTCGGCTCGCATTCCGGAACCAGCCTCTCCCGTCGAAGCCTGTCATCCCCGTGGCATGGAAGATGTTCCGTGCGATTTCATTATAGCATAGGGAAAACTCAAAAGATTAACGCGAATTGGCGAATGTTTGAATGATGCGAATGTCAGCTTTTTATTCTTAAGACGACGCCGTTTTGGGAAGGATCATGCAGAAGCAGACCCGCCTCGGTTCGATTCGACGGGATGCCTGCTGCATCGACCCGGGCAATTACCTCGTCCAGGCTTTGTTGGTCGGGGAAATCCACAGTGAAGTGGTGAAGTCCGACGGCATCCACAGGAGGGGGAGGCGCGCCTGCTCCCTGCCATGTGTTCAGCCCAATATGGTGGTGATATCCGCCTGCGGAAACGAAGGCCATCTGAAAATCAGGTACAACGCCCATCACATCAAAGCCAAGGATATTGTGATAGAAATCCACAGCTTCCTGGAGGTTACGCGTGTGCAAGTGCATGTGTCCCACGCGGGTTTCAGATGGGACGGGAAGGTCAAGGCGGTCATCTTCCTTTATGTGTTTGAACAACGCTTCCACATCCAGCGGCTCGCGTCCGTCGCTCCAGGTGCCGTCTTTGCGGCGGGTTTCGTATTTGCCGTCTTTCAGTGTCCATGAACCATCTTCGGGGGATTCACAATACAGCTCGATGCCGTTGCCTTCGGGGTCATCAAGGTAGGTGGTTTTGGTCATGATATGGTCGGTGGGATGGTTACGATATTTCAAAGAGGACAACCGTGCGATGGCAATGGCAAGCTCATGGCGGTTGGGAAATAATACGGCAAAGTGATAAAGACCTGTTACGCCCCGATATTTTTTCAGGTTGGGTTCTTCAGTAAGGACGAGCAAATCCGCGCCGCCCGCGCCGAGGCCGGCCTTGTTTCCCTCGCGCCAGTGGAGTTTGAATCCAAGCACCTGCTGATAGAATGCGAGTTGATTCTCAAGGTTGGCAACTCTCAACGAGACTAGACCAATCATCGTGGCGGGGTGAATCGAAAATTCAGTTTTATTTTCAGGGTGTGTTTGACTCATTTTCTCTGGCCTTCATCGGTTTGACTTGATATGCCTTAGACTACGCCGACCCTCCCCGCCTTTCGTGGCGGAAAAACATTCCCCGCATGGCGGTCTATTTTGAGCAGTTTGCAGAACGCAACTCCACGGAAAATTTGGGGGAGATTACGAACCAAAGAAGCGAAACGGAAAAAATTATCAACCTGGTTGATAGTTGATTCCAAGCAGCTATAAAATCAATTTAATCCCTTTACCTAGATTGTCCGAATTATCTAATTTATAACACTGCCAATTCAGCTAACCTTTTCCCTGCTCCTGGAGCATCTTGCTGTCAAGTGAGTGGATGGAGCAAGGGTCAATTAATAATACATATTATGGAGTGAATACGAATGCTGCCAAGTTATCTGCTTTCCCTGCGCGAAGGAATCGAAGCCGCCCTGATCGTCGGAATTTTGCTCGGCGCTGTCCGCCAAATGAAGCGCACCGACCTTGTTCCGGTGATCTGGTTTGGGACGTTGAGCGCTGGCGTTCTCAGCATCCTGGCTGCCGTACTGCTGACTTCCCTTGGCCTTGAAATGAAGGATCCTGGTGAAGCAATCTTTGAGGGATTTACCATGTTGATTGCAGCGGGGTTACTCACATGGATGATCTTTTGGATGAGCCGCCAGGCACGTTTTCTAAAAGCCAGCCTTGAAGCGGAGGTCCACCACGCTTCCAAGCTTGGCCAGCGCGCCATATTTTTTGTTGCCTTCGTTGCTGTGATGCGCGAGGGGATCGAACTGGCGCTCTTTCTGACCGCATCGGTCTTTATTTCAAATTCCCTGCAAACTATGATCGGCGCCTTCCTTGGGTTGGGTACGGCTATCCTGCTTGGCTGGACGATCTTCGCCAGCACGGTCCGCCTCGACCTGCGCCGTTTCTTTCAAATTACCGGCGTTTTACTGGTTCTGTTTGCGGCTGGCTTGTTCGCGCATGGCGTGCATGAATTTACTGAAGTCGGCTGGATTCCGGCCATCATCGAGCACGTCTGGGACCTTACTTCGATCATCAGCAAGGAATCTACTTTGGGACAATTGCTCGCAGCCCTGTTTGGCTATAACCCAAGCCCGAGTTTGAGCGAGATAATCGCCTACGTGGCATATTTTGTTGCGATCGGTATTGGATTGCAATGGGCCGGCCAAAAACCTCAAAAAGAAGCACAGGCACAAGCTTAATTTAAAATCGGGACGTTACGTCCCGATTTTTTTAACTATAAAGCAGCTAAGCGCCGGTTTATTTTGGCATCGACCCCTTGAAATTTATCACTGCTTGCTCTTCCGATGGGTCTGCTCCATAAGCCATGGCGAGGTAATAGGCCATGTAATCGCCGAAGAGGATCAGCGTCCACAGGTGAGCGATGACCAATTCCCCGCGCGCGTCGATCACGTCCGTGTTCAGGCCTTCGAGCATGAAGGTTTGGCGCATTATGTCGGAGCGGAGGCGGTTGCGGGGATGGTCGGCCGGTGAACGCATAAAGAGGGTCATAGTGTGGGCATTGAGGGTCGGGTTCGGATTAAGCGTGGCAAGCAATGTATTGTGATTGGCTTCGGGGATGATTTCAAAGTTTGCGCCTGCCTTGGCGAGCTGGTTGATCTGCATTTTCCATCGCCGCGCAACGGGGGCGATGGTTTCCGTGCCGACGAAGGTAACCCAGCGTCCCACCAGTTGACCTGCATAACGCTTGGCGGGATTCTTCGCAGCGACCACATCCGCCACGATGTGCTGTTGCGAACGCTTCATCATTGCAACAGCCTCGGCCACGTCCGCGGCGGGGTCGGGAATGAATCCCAAACGCGAAAACAACGAGAGCAGGAATCCAAACGGGAAGGCGATGCTGGCATTGGCCCTGCCCTTGTGATCGTACTTCCAGACGGGGATATCATTTTCGGAAGCGCGTTTGGTCAATTCGCCGCCTGTTGAAATGACAAGCAGGCGGCATTTGGTTTTAAGCGCGGTTTCGAAGGCATCCAGGGTCTCTTCAGTGCTGCCGGAATGGGAAACACAGACGACCAGGGTTCCTTTGCCGTTGGCAAATGCGGGCAGGCCGTAGTTGCGGTGCACTGTCACGGGGAGGCGAATGCTCGAGAGAACAGAAGCAGTTGTCAGTTCGGCGGCGAGCGCGGAGTCTCCCATCCCGGCGATGACGATGTTTTGGATGCCGCTAAAATCAGGCAGGGTTTGAGCCTGTCCCAATTCCCATGCAGTTTGTAATTGATCGGGAAGCCCGTCAATCTGTGCCAGCATGTTTTGGGTGTCGGTTTTTTTGAAGTGGTCGAGGTCGTTAAGGTTCATAAAATCCTGGAGTGGGTGCGATGGACTCTTTGGTTAACTCGCATCCCTGATAAATTTGGCAAGGTCTTTTTTCATGGCTTTGAGCGAAGGCAAATGGACGTACATCATGTGGCCGGCGTCGTAATAGCCCATGCTGATGTTCTTGCGCAGGGATTCGTCCAGGCCGAGATGGTCGAATGTGTATTCGGTGGCGAAGTAAGGCGTGCCAAGATCGTAGTATCCGTTGGCGACGAAGACCTTGAGATATTTATTGAAGGTCATGGCGGCGCGCAGGGTTTCGGCGACGTTGACATATTGATTCTGGAAGTAGCTGTACGACCAGTTCATCCAAACTTTTTCGCTGAGGATTTCATAGGGCAGGTCGGTCTCGAACTTGAGTTCACTGCGGATGTACTCATTGAACGCCGCCGTGTACGGGCCGTTGACCTGCGCGAATAGCGGGTCGAACTCCGGGGACTCGGTGACGCCGATGCGGTCGATGCCGGTGAAACGGCTGTCCAGTCGGCCGACGGTTTTTCCACGCTCGCGCAGGAGTTCCTTGAAGAAGTGGCGGTCTTGAATCCGCAGGTTGCTGCGGCGGATGAACTCTTGCGAAATGCCGGTATAACGTGAAAGTTTTTCGACGATGTTCTCGCGTTCTTCGGGCGTGAGCGATGCGCCTTTGAGCAATGCAGCGGCGTATTCCCCTTTTGCAAATTCCTCGGCTTCCTTGAGGATGGTTTTCAAAGGCGCTTTGAAGCCCAACTTGCCGTGATACCAGGCTGTGGCTGTGTAGGCAGGCAGGAAGAGGATATAAGGCAGGTCGTTGTTGAGGTTGAAATCGATGGTGGTGAAATCGAGCACGGCGGAGATGAGCATGAGTCCGTTGAGGGTCATCCCGTGGCGGTCCTGCAAATAGCCGGAGAGACCCGCCGCGCGCGTGGTCCCGTAGGATTCTCCCGCAAGAAATTTGGGCGAGAGCCAGCGGTTGTAACGCGTGGTATACAGGCGGATGAAATCGCCGACGGATTGAATATCTTTGGTGAAGGTATGCCATTCCTTCGATTTCTCGCCCTCGACGGGGCGGCTGAAGCCGGTGCTCATCGGGTCGATGAAGACGAGGTCGGTTTCATCGAAAATGGAGAATTGGTTGTCGGTCAGTTGGAAGGGAGGTTTTGGCATTTCGCCGTCATCGGTGAGCACCACGCGGCGCGGACCGAGCACGCCCATGTGCAGCCACACCGAGGAGGAACCAGGCCCGCCGTTGAAGGAAAAAGTAATGGGGCGTTTGGTTTTATCCTTCACGCCGTCTTTGGCGTAGGCGGTGAAAAAGATTTGCGCGCGCGGCTTTTCAACTTCCGCATCCTTTTCCTTGTCGTTGACTTCCTCTTTCAGTACGATCGTCCCTGTGGTGACGGTGTACTTGATGGTCTTGCCGCCAATCCGCGCGGAATGTTTGCTTTCGACGAGATTGTCCTTTGGGGTAGGTTTCTCTTCCTTCTTTTCTTCTTTCTTTTCTTCAGTTTTGGTTACGATCTTTTCGGGCATGTGAGTCTCCTTATTTTTCCTGGATGGTTTTTGCGTACACTTCTTTTTTGTTCCAACCGCTTTGTTCTGCCAATTCAGCAGAAATTTCTTTTGCGGATTTACCTGCTTTCAATTCCTTCTTGATGGCTTTCAATAATTCATCTTCCGTCCAAACACTTCTTTCTTCTTTCCTCTTTCCTTCCACCACCAGCGTAAACTCTCCGCGCGGGGCTTTGGATTTGAAATGCTCGATTGCGCCGCTGATTTGTCCGCGCCAGTATTCTTCGTAAAGCTTGGTCATTTCGCGGGCAAGGCAGATGCGTCGGTCACCTAAAGTGGAAAGGATGTCTTCAAGCGAGTCCACGATGCGATGGGGGGATTCGAGGAAGATCAATGTGTAGGGCAGGTCGGAAATTTGCAAGAGGGATTTGCGGCGTTCGCTTGATTTGCTGGGAAGGTAGCCAAGATATAAAAATGAATCCGTGGGTAAGCCGGAGACTGTCAAGGCGGCGATGGGTGCCGAGGGACCTGGAACAGGTACAACGTCGAAGCGGGAGGCGAGAGCCGCCTGGACGAGTTCATAGCCCGGGTCATTAATCGCAGGAGTCCCTGCATCGGAGACGAGGGCCACGTCACCCTGCGAAAGTTTTTCGAGAATGAAATCAAGCTTATTAAGTTTGTTGTGTTCCCAGTAACTGGTGAGGGGGGTTTTGATGTCGAAGTGTTTGAGCAGTGTGCCGGTGTGGCGGGTATCTTCGGCGGCGATCAGAAGGACCTCGCGCAGGATGCGTACGCCGCGGGGACTGATATCCTCCAGGTTGCCAATCGGTGTTGCGACGAGGTAGAGTGTTCCCATTTGGTTATTTTATCACCCCGGATGTTGAAAAGAAAATCGGGCGTGTTTACGCCCGATGATTTATTGACAACCTCGTAACTGGAATTCCTGCACGATACAACCCGCATCCTGCGGCGGCACATCCATACAGCACTGGTTGGCCGAATCGAAGGTATTGTCCGTTGAGCATTTGCCGGCGTCCACTCTGGAGACGATGGGCGGTGTGCAGACTTTTAACTTAAGGAGCAGGAAATTCGGTCCGCTGCAGGATAAGACCTGCTTGCCGCTGTTGACCACTTCCACTTTGCAGGAGCCTTCGGGGTTCTGCACTTCATACGAAGCGCCTTCCGGAATGGTGATGGAGGCGTAGGGCAACTTTTTAACACAGATACCGTTGGTTAACTTTGCCTCCGGCGTGGGGAAAGCTGCATTCGCGGAGCAGGCAGGTGAGAACGCATTTGTCGTAGATCCCGAGGTTGGAGCGGTGATTAGCGTCGGCAAAGCAGTGGAAGGCAAACTTGTTGGGTTGGTGTCATCAGGGACGAGCAATTGGTTGCGCAGCAGGAAGAAGCCAATGACAGCAACCACAAACACGATCCCAACGATGACCAGCCCTGTTTTCCCGCGGGAAGAGGGGGTGTTGGTGGTGTTGAATAAACCTTTTTTGCCAAGGCCGGTATTTGAGCTGAAGGTAATATTCCCTTCATTGCCAAATGCGACCATGTTTAATGCCTTTGCCAGGTCTATGGTGGTGGCATAACGCTTGGTCTTATCTTTTGCCAGCGCGGTTTTGATGACCTCATCCATTTCATGCGGCAGGTTGGGAATGAGGTTCAGGATTTCCGGAACGGGTTCGGTAATGTGCTTTACAACCACCCCCATGGGGGTATCCGCGCTGTACGGCTGCTGGCCGCTCAACATTTGATAAATGATCACTCCCAGTCCATAGACGTCGCTTCTGCCGTCGATCTCATTTCCCTGGGCCTGTTCGGGACTCATATAGGCGGGCGTGCCAATGACACCGCTTCCGGTCAACCCGCCGCTTGCTTCCGTCAATTTGGCCACGCCAAAGTCTGAGATAAACGGATCGCCATTGTCGTCAAACAGGATGTTATCGGGTTTGAGGTCGCGGTGGATAATTCCCTTGCGGTGCGAGTAGGCCAGTCCCTGCGCGATCTTTTCGATGATGCGCGCCGTATCCTGAACCGAGAACTTGCCTTTTTCGATCCAGTCGGAAAGGGAGCCGCCCGTCATATAGCGCATGACAAAATAAGGCTGTCCATCCTCATCCCCCACATCGTAGACCGGCACAATGGCCGGATGTTCCAAAGCAGCCACCATCTTGATCTCGCGTTCAAAGCGGGAACGGAATTGAGGGTCATGCAGCATTTCACGCGGCAGGACCTTGATCGCAACTTCGCGGTCAAAACTTGGGTCGAATGCGCGGTAGACCGTAGCCATGCCGCCACGACCCAATTCGGATTTCACAGTATAACGGCCGATTTTTTCTGGGATTGCCATGCGCGCAAGTATAAACCAATTTAATGTCATGACGCAAGGTAAAGTCATGACATTGTCATGGGATGCCGGGATTGTTAATTCGATTAACAAAAAAACACCCCGCCGAACTTGTGGGATGATTTTCGTTTGGAATCACAGCATCAATCTGCGGCGGCTTGTGATGTGTGAATGGATGCGGTTTGAGTTTGCATCATGACGCGATACCCGGCCCAGATCAGCGAAATGCCGATGATCTCGGTTACGAACAACATCTCCACGAAGCCAAAACGCGTGAAAGCACCGCCGATGCCGGGCAGCAATCCGCCGATGGCAATCAGCCAGTTCCCAAGCACACGGCTTCCGTTATTCAGCTTGCGGGCATATTGAATTGCCGACCAGGCCGCACCGCCCACCAGGAAGATCAGCGCATAGGTGTTTGGCAAAATGGAAAACATACGTGCCCAGGTCCACGTCATCACCTTGCCGGTCAATCGGCTTGGATCCACAATTGACATATCCACTGGCGAGAGGATGATGGCAATCGACGCGACTGAAATATAAATAATGAAAAACCAGGCCAGCAGGTCGGCGGTTCTCTTTTTGAGAAGCAGATATACCGTTCCCTGCGCGAGCGGGAATGCTCCGAGCAGCGCGCCCGAAATGTACCAGGCTTTCATGTTGAATACGCTCCAGCCGATCAACACATTGATGGATTCAGTCAACGTGCCGATGCCGAAGAAGAAAGCGCCGACGGTCCACCACATCAGGTATTTCGCTTCCGGCTTGCGCATCCAATGCTTGTACAAAGCAACAGTGAACGAAAACGAGATAAGGGTGGTCAGTATGGGAATGTAGTGCGTGAAGGCTACCATGGAAACTCCTTAAGATTTTTGCGGCAGGGCGGTGATTTTTCGTCCCGCATTATTTTCTGAAAAATAAAATGCCAACCTCAACGATTGGCATTTCCAAGCGATTCAAAAGTCTGCAACAAACTGATCAAAATCCGGTCTGTAAACTTGTGCATCTTCGAATACATTTGTGAGGCCTGCGGGGCGGGCACTTTTGCGTCGCCATAAACCTTGATGACTGATTCGATCAGCGAATCGCGGAAGAACAGGAAAGCCTTTGCCGCGTCGACATAGCTCAGGTTGTAGCGTCTTGCCCGTGAAGCATATTCGTATCCGATGGCATAGGCTTCGGATGCGGCCTCATCATCTTCGGCAGCCACATAATTCATCAGCCCGTGAAACAAAGACCTCGCGCCCATGCGATATTGCCCGCGCGCCTCCCCGTCCAATTTTTGATACCAGGACTCGGCCTGCAGGCTTCCTTCCGAGATCTGCATGCGGACATTTCGGATGACTTCCTGCATCATCTTCTCCGGCTCGATCTCGCGGGACCTTTGGCTTGATTCTGCCCAAAGGGAAATTTCACTGCGCTTATAGCGGCGATGCCCGCCCTGCGTTTTGTGCACGGGCAGCACACCCTTATCCGACCAAAGCCGGACCGTGCTGGGATGTACTCCCAAAATCTTCGCGGCGTCACTGAGGGAAAGCCATTCGTCCGTCATATTATTCCGAAGCCAAAGCTACTTTCTCGGAAAAGGATGGTTCATTAACCTTATTTTTGAATGCAGTAACGTCGATGCGGGTGAGCATGAGTGCGGCGATGAACAGCATCATCGCTTCAATGCCGAAGACGATAAGATACCCGCTCAATGCGTGACCTGTCACATGCGTGGCCACATCCGCCACGACCCCGGCGAGGAGCAGACCCAGCAACCGTGACAGGCCGTTCGAGAAACCCCACGCGCCGATATACAAACCGACTTTCCCGGCCACGGTCAGGTCGAACATCAAAGAAAGGTTGGCAATGGTGGAAATGCCCGTGCCAAACCCGAGCAGCATGATGCCGACGTAAAAAGTATTCAAGCTCCCGATCAAACCGCTTAGGAGAATCAACAGGAAACCGGCCAGCGCGCCGAGATTGCCGACTTGGGCGACAAACTTCTTTGGGATGCGCCGCTCCACCGCGCCTGCGACCACAAACGCGATCAACGTGAATACGCCGCTGATGGATACGATGCGGGAAGTCTCTTCAACCGTCATACCAAAAGCCTGGGCGCCGAAGGGTTCGAGCAGCACATCCTGCCCGAGGATGGCGGCGAGCAGTAACAGCAGATAAACGAAGAAGATTTTTGCAACCGGGTTCGATGTGATGGCCGATATCATCTGCTTCACGGTGTAGGATTCGATTTGGGCATTCGAGGCGGAAAGGCCAGAGCGCGGCTCAAGCTTGATGAGGCCGAGCAGGCCCAGGGTCAGGGCGGAGGCGCCGACGATGTTGAAGGCTGTCGTAAGAGTTTCCGGCGAGTACGTTGTCAACATGCGGCTTAATCCGATCCCTGTCACAATCAATCCGATGATCATCATAATGAACATGGTGGCAATGGTTTTTCCGCGTTCCTTTTCGCCGGAAAGTTCGGAGGCGAGGGAAAGATAGCAAACGGCTGAAAGGTTATAGCCCATGCCCCACGCGCCGAAGGATAGCAAGCCTGCGACGATGCCGAGGGCGAAGTTATCATGGATGAGGTAGGCAATGCTGGGAGATGCAACCACACCGACCACGCACAGGAGAAGCCCCGCGAGGATGTATGGGGTGCGGCGATAGCCGAGGATGGGATGACGGTCGGAGAATGAGCCGATGGCCACTTGAATGGGGGAGATTAAATACGGAAGCACCGCGAGGATCGAGACAAGGGTCTTGGAGATGCCGAGGTCGAAGATCATCACGCGGTTGAGGGTGCTGTTGATCGGCACGAGGGTCATTGCGACTGCGACATGAATCAGGCCGAGCTGGAAGCGTTTTAGGAACATGGTTACCTTTGGCTGGGTTGTTAAATAATGCAAGGGCGTTTTGCACGCCCTCACCTCTGTAGTGAAAATTTTACTTTTAAGGGCTGAATGGTCAATGTAGATTTATGTAGAATTTTACTAGAAGTTTATGAGCAGGTCAGCCTCCTTTTTATATTTATTGATCAAGGAAACAATTGCGGAGTCAATGAGCCTGCATGGATTTGTGAATTGATTTTTCAATCGGGTTGATGATTTAGGCAGTTTCGTTTTTTGGTTGACGCAATTCAATCGAGTATGCTAAACTGAAAGTGCTTTCAGAGAATGCCCATGTCATCCCGAAAAAAATCCCCAACCATTTATGATGTAGCCAAATTATCCGGCGTAAGTATTTCGACAATTTCGCGCGTCCTGAATTCTCCCGACATGGTCAATTCGGAAACACACCGTCGGGTAATGGATGCCATAGACCGGCTCGGATTCGTCCCGAAGGCGGAGGCGCGGGCGCGGGCGCTTCAAAACACGGACCGTATCGGCGTATTGACTCCCTTCTTCACAGCGCCATCTTTTGTGCAAAGGCTGCGGGGGGTTGCTTCCGCACTTTCAAAGGCGAATTATGAATTAGTGATCTATCCGGTGGATTCGATGGATCACTTGCAGGGATATATTTCCTCCATACCATTAATGAAGAACATCGACGGCCTGATCATCATGTCCTTATCACTGGGGGATCAGGACGCGGAGCGCCTGTCCAACAACGGTATGGAGACTGTCCTGATCGAATATTCACACTCGCAGTTGAACAGCATCGTAATCGACGATCAACGCGGCGGGCGGCTGGTTGCCGAGTATCTCATCAACAAGGGGCATAAAACGCTGGCGTTTCTGGGCGATATCGAGCCGCCGGAAAAATTTGCGATCCACCCGGTCAAATCACGCCTGACAGGATATAGCCAGGTGATTCACGAAGCAGGCTTATCGCTATCCAAGACCTATATCCGTTCCTGCCCGTATACAAAGAAGGAATCGCGGCAGGCTGCGTTCGAATTGCTCAGTTTGCCAACTCCGCCCACAGCCATTTTCGCTGCTTCTGATATTCAGGCGTTGAGTGTGATGAAAGTAGCGCGCCAATTAAATATCAAGATTCCCGATGACCTTGCCATTGTTGGTTTTGACGATATCGATGTGGCAGAGCACGTGGACCTGACGACCATCTGTCAGTACCTGGATGAATCGGGCAGGCTGGCGGCTGAAATTTTGCTCTCACGCATTGGCGAATCCAGCCGTCCGCTTCAGCACATCAACCTGCCGCTAAAGTTGATCGAGCGCCTTACAACCTAGCGCCTGTATGCCTTGAATCCCCATTTTTGTATTAATAAACTTATTGACTTTCGCAGGAGATATGCTATACTGATTATGAAAGTGCTTTCATGAAAAGACCTTTCAACCCAAGTCAATCCGTGTAATCTTCTTTTTTACAGGAGGTGCCTTCCCGAAATTGACAACCCATTCCCCCTGCCAAACAAAATCCATCTATTTAGTTTAATTAATTCTCAAGGAGAGAAGAATGAAAAAAGCTATTTGGCAAATTATTGCCCTGCTTGTTGTTACGGCCATGTTGCTGGTTGCATGTGGTACCCCAGCTCCGACCGAAGCGCCTGCTACAGAAGCCCCGGCGATGACTGAAGCTCCTGTGGCAACCGAAGCCCCTGCTGCTGGTGAGGTCCTTCCCCAGGGACAGGAACTCACGGATGCCTATGCAGGTATGTATAGCGGAACCGTCGTAACCATGGCTGGCCCCTTCACCGATGCGGATGCCGTCAAATTTGACGACTCTGTCAAGGCATTTGAAGCTGCCACCGGCATTGATATTCAATACGAAGGCTCAAAAGAATTCGAAGCATCCATCACCATTCGTCTCGATGGCGGCGATGCGCCTGATATCGTAGACTTCCCGCAGCCCGGTCTTTTGGCGACTGCCGTCAAGAAAGGTCAGGCCATTGATCTGAGTACTGTGATCAACCCCGACTGGCTGAGTGAGAATTACAGTCAGGCCTGGCTTGAAATGGGCACCATGGAAGGTCCCGATGGCCCGATCACCGCTGGTATTTGGGCGCGCGCCAATGGCAAATCCCTCGTCTTCTACCCGAAGGCTGAGTTCGATGCCGCCGGCTACACCGTCCCCGAAACCTGGGATGATTTGATGGCTTTGACTGAAGAGATCGCCGCTGACGGCGACTCCGCCTGGTGTATCGGTATTGAGTCTGGCGCTGCCACCGGCTGGGCGATGACCGACTGGATCGAAGATGTCATGCTCCGCACCACCTCGCTCGAAAACTATGACAAGTGGGTCGCTGGCGAGTTGAAGTTCAATTCACCCGAAGTCAAGAAGGCGCTCGAGTACGTGACCGCCATTTGGTTCAACGATGATTATGTGTACGGCGGACGCAAGTCTATCCCCACAACTTTCTTCGGCGATGCCCCCGCCCCGATGTTTGATGCGCCTCCGAAGTGCTGGCTCCACCGCCAGGGCAACTTCATCACATCCTTCTTCCCTGAAGGCAAGGTAGCTGGCACGGATTACGACTTCTTCTATCTGCCCCCGATCGATCCTGCCTATGGTAAGCCCGTCCTCGGCGCTGGTGATATCTATGCCATGTTCAATGACCGCCCCGAAGTCCGCGCGACTATCCAGTATTTTTCCACTGGTGACTCTGTCAAGGGTTGGATCGAAGCCGGCGGCGCGATCTCCCCGCATAATGACTCCAGCCTGGATTGGTACCAAGACCCCGTTACTCGCGGTGTGGCCGAGATCATCCTGAACGCCACCTCCTTCCGCTTCGATGCATCTGACCTGATGCCCGGTGCTGTCGGCGCTGGCACCTTCTGGAAGTATATGACCGACTACGTCAGCGGCTCCGTTGAAGAAGACGCCGCCCTCGATCAGATCGATGCTTCCTGGCCGAAATAGTATTCGGTGAACTTACGTAATACCAAGTAAAATAAAAAGGAGCAGGAAGACTTTCGTTTTCCTGCTCCTTTGAAACCCCGGAGTGGATTTGGTTGGATCCCTGGAGGTGTGACCATGCAAAACTCACAAAATAAGAGTTCTGGTACGACGGGCATTTTCGCCGGGCTGGTTGTAACGATTGGGCGGATCCTCATTTCATTTTTTGTCCCGGTAATCACATTCCTTGTTTTATGGCAGGTTTTTATTTTCCTGCGCGATAGCAGCGCCCCGCAGATCGTGATCGTCGTGGTTGCCATTATTTGGGGGGTCGCCGGCGTGGCATTACTCTATGTCGTTTCCAACTGGTTCGTGGAACAACTACCCGGCCCGTGGGCGCGGCGTTTACAGCCCTTTGTTTATATCGGTCCCGCAGTGGTTATCATGGGCTGGTATCTGGCTGTTCCGGTGTTGCGAACCCTGGTCTTAAGTTTCAAGGATGAGATCGGCGTGAAGTGGGTCGGCTTCGATAATTATATTTTTGCATTCACCGACCGCATCATGCTTGAGACGTTCCGCAACAATCTGTTATGGATGATTGTGGGCACCTTTTTCAGTGTGGGACTCGGCCTGTTGGTTGCAGTGCTGGCAGACCGAAGTCGGTTTGAGGCGGTTTACAAATCCATCATTTTCATGCCCATGGCGATTTCCTTCGTCGGGGCGGGGGTCATCTGGAAATTCGTTTACACCTACAAAGGAGAGGGGGTGGGCATCGAGGAGATTGGGTTGCTTAATGCGATGGTGCTTGCGCTTGGCGGGCAATCCCAGCCCTGGTTAAGTCTGCCTCCCTGGAATAACCTGTTCTTGATCGTCATCATGATCTGGCTGCAAACGGGTTTTGCATTGGTGGTTATTTCTTCCGCCATCAAAGGCATCCCGTTGGAGTTGCTGGAAGCTGCCCGTATTGACGGCGCCACTGAAGTTCAGGCATTCTTCAGCATCACTATCCCCTACATCAAAGGCACCCTGATCACGGTCACCACCACCATTGTCATTTTCAGCCTGAAATTATTCGATATTGTGCGGGTAATGACCGGCGGCAATAACGGAACGAATGTGATTGCAAACGAGTTTTACCTGCAGCGTTTTACTTACGGGAACACAGGACGCGCATCGGCTATTGCGATCGTATTGCTGATTGCGGTAATCCCCGTCATTGTCAACAACCTGCGCGAATTCAATAAGGAACGGAGGGCGTTCTAATGGCTGCCAGTTATAAAAACCAAAAATTGCGCTCGAGCCTTGTGATCAACGGAACACTCATCCTGATCTGTTTACTCTGGATCCTGCCGACCCTGGGTGTGTTCGTTACCTCGCTGCGAAACAGCCAGGATATTTTTACTTCCGGCTGGTGGACAGTCCTCCCGCACAAGGAAAATTTGCAAACCGGGGAGTTCAAGGTGGATCCCGCTGTGAACGTCGACGAGCCGATGCAATTCGAAGGCGTTACCGCCACATTCGAGGAATTGCGCCAGGGCGTCACATTGCCGGATGGCCGCATGTTAACCTGGTACGGTAACAAACGGACCCGCACGATCATTGTGACCGAAGAGCAATGGGTGGGCTTTTTCTCCAAACCCTTGACTCTCGATAACTACGTGGACGTATTGACCGGAAAAGAGATCCGCTTCACCGACGCCGCCGGGAATGAGATCATCCGCAAGGGGAATAACCTGGGAAGCGCATTTCTCAATTCGATTGCGGTCGCGGTCCCATCGACCATCATTCCCATCCTGATCGCTGCCTTTGCCGCGTTTGGGTTTTCCTGGCTGAACTTTCCGGGGCGCGGATTGATGTTCACCATGGTGGTCGCGATTCTAGTTGTGCCTTTACAGATTTCGCTTGTGCCGATCCTCCAGGATTACACCAAGTTGAATCTGAATGGGACGTTTCTGGGAATTTGGCTGGCTCACACCGGCTTTGGTCTGCCGCTGGCCACCTATTTATTATTCAACTATATGAGCACCCTGCCGCGCGACCTGCTCGAAGCGGCCTTCATGGACGGGGCTTCCAATTTTACGATCTTCACAAAACTGATCCTGCCGCTTTCCATCCCCGCATTGGCCTCCTTTGCCATATTCCAGTTCCTGTGGGTTTGGAACGATTACCTGATTGCCCTTGTCTTTTTGGGAGATAAAAACCGCGTGGTCACGTATGCGCTGGCTTCCATTGTCGGTGAAAAGGGACAGGACTGGCACCTATTAACGTCCGGTGCTTTCGTGAGCATGCTGCTGCCGCTTGCAGTATTCTTCGCCCTGCAACGCTTCTTCGTACGCGGGTTGCTTGCGGGCTCAGTCAAAGGTTAAGGAGATAAATGGACTGGGCAACCCAGTCCATTTTTTATTTATGACAACGCTGAAATTCCCGAAGGATTTTATCTGGGGCGTGGCCGCATCGGCATATCAAATCGAAGGCGCATGGAATGAAGACGGGCGCGGTGAAAGCATCTGGGACCGCTTCACTCATACACCTTACCATATCCAAACCGGTGAGAATGGGGATCGAGCCTGCGATCATTACCATCGAATGCCGAACGATGTGGCGCTCATGAAGGATTTGGGATTTCCTTTTTATAGCTTTACCGTTTCATGGCCGCGTGTGGTCCCCACAGGAGAGGGTAAGGCCAATAAAAAGGGACTTGATTTCTACGACCGCCTCGTGGATGAATTACTGAAAGCCGGCGTTCAGCCAAAAACGACCTTGTATCATTGGGACCTGCCGCAATATTTACAGGATAAAGGCGGATGGCCAAACCGCGATACCGCAGACCGCTTTGCGGAATATGCCCGCTTCGTCTTTGACCGATTGGGGGATCGCGTCCGAATTTGGTGCACTCACAACGAGCCCTGGGTGGCGGCATTTCTCGGCTATGCCACTGGAGTCCATGCCCCCGGCATTTGTGATTATTCGCAGGCATATCAGGCCGCGCATCATTTATTGCTTGCGCACGGCAAAACCGTTCGATTATTTCGCGAAGGCGGCTACAAGGGAGAGATCGGCCTCATCCTGAATCTTAACGGGCTCGTCCCGGCCAGCAACAGCCAGGCGGATATCGATGCGGCCCAGCGCATGCATGACGAAACCCATGCCCTGTTCCTCGACCCGGTCTTTAAGGGGGAATACCCCCAAAGGTTGTTCGATTTCATTGGGCCGCACCAGCCCAACGTTAAGGCGGGAGACGTTGAACTCATCCACCAGCCGATGGATTATATGGGTTTGAATTATTACAATACGGATATCGTCTCGTATGATGTGTTCGCCGGGTTGAATAAGGCGCGCATTACGCCGTTCAGTTCCGCGGGCTGGGGGCAGACTGACATGAAGTGGGGCATCCACCCTGCGGGATTGAAAAATGAATTGATGAACATCAAGGAAAATTATGGCAATCCCAAAATCTACGTAACTGAAAACGGATGCGCCATGCCCGATGTGCCGGATGAAAACGAATTCGTCGCGGATTGGGGGCGCATTCACTACATCAAATCGCACATCCAAAGCCTGCACGAGGCCATGCAGGATGGCGTGAACGTGCAGGGATATTTTGTCTGGAGCATCTTCGATAACTTCGAGTGGGAACGCGGCTATGGCCCGCGCTTTGGTCTGGTGCGCGTGAATTACGAAACCCTCGAACGTATTCCCAAACAAAGCGCACATTGGTTCAGCAAGGTCATAAAACAAAACGCGGTGACGATATAAACATGAACAAGGAACTCTGGTACAAGGATGCTGTTTTTTATCAAATCTCCGTCCGCGCCTTCAAGGACAGCAACGGCGACGGTCATGGCGACCTGCGCGGCGTGACCTCGAAACTCGATTACCTGCAAGCTCTCGGCGTGGATTGCATCTGGATCATGCCCATCTATCCATCCCCCCTGCGCGACGATGGGTATGATATTGCGGATTACTGCAACGTATCTGCAGAATTTGGCAAACTGGATGATCTCAAGGAATTAATCTCCGCCGCGCACGAACGAAACATCCGCATCGTCATGGACCTGGTGCTGAATCACACATCCGACGAACACCCCTGGTTCCAGGCATCGCGCTCGGATCGCAATTCGCCTTATCGTGATTATTACGTCTGGAGCGACACAGACCAAAAATACAAAGACGCGCGCATCATCTTTGTGGATACCGAACCTTCGAACTGGACATGGGACGAAAAAACAGGCCAATATTACTGGCATCGTTTTTATGCCAGCCAGCCGGATTTGAATTTCGACAATCCCAAAGTCCAGGAGGAAATGCTCAACGTAGCCCGCTTCTGGCTGGACCTGGGGATCGACGGCTTTCGAGCGGACGCAGTTCCCTACCTGTTTGAGCGCGAAAACACCAACTGTGAAAACCTGCCCGAGACACATGCCTATTTGAAGAAATTACGTTCCTTCATGGACGAGCGTTACCCTGGCCGCATTCTGCTTTGCGAAGCAAATCAATATCCTGAAGATGTGCGTCCATATTTCGGGGACGGCGATGAATTCCACATGGGTTTTCACTTCCCGATCATGCCGCGCATCTACATGGCGCTCAAAAAGGGACGCTACGAAGACATGGCTGCGATCATGCGTCGCACGCCGCCCATCCCGGAGAACTGCCAGTGGTGCACCTTTCTCCGCAATCACGACGAACTCACGTTGGAAATGGTCACGCCCGGGGAGCGTCAATGGATGTGGGAACAATACGCCCCCGAACCGCGCATGAAGATCAACCTCGGCATTCGCCGCCGCCTCGCGCCCCTGCTCGATAACGACCGCCGCAAGATCGAACTTGCCAATTCGCTGTTGTTCACCCTGCCGGGTTCGCCGATCATTTATTATGGCGATGAGATCGGCATGGGTGATAACATCGACTTGCCCGACCGCAACGGCCTTCGTACCCCGATGCAATGGGATGATTCGCCGAATGCGGGCTTCTCCACCGGCAAACCCTTTTCGGAACTCGTCAAAGGTGTATTGAGCCATGAGCATGTCAATGTGGCAGGCCAATTCAACGATCCCGACTCGTTGTTCCATTCAATCAAAAAGATGATCGCCCTCCGTAAAAAACACGCCGCGTTTGGAAGCAGCAGCATGGAATGGGTCGAAACCGGCAACCCCGCGGTTGCGGTTTACATCCGCCAGTATACGGATGACACCATGTTGATTTTCAACAACCTGAGTTCCTCCACTGAGGTTGTGAACCTCCCGCCAGAATATCGAAAATCCTATTTGGATCTGTTCGCGAACCGCACCCACATACTGAGCGAAACGCTCTCTCTGCAACCTTATTCCTATTTATGGCTGCAAGCGCTGAAATGAAAAACAACAACCATCTCTTTGGCGGGATTGAAGGCGGCGGCACGAAATTTGTCTGTGCCGTCGGCGTAGACCCCGATAACATCCGCGCGGAGGCTCGTTTCTCAACCACCACCCCGCAGGAGACGATGGCTCAGGCTGTGGATTTTTTCAAGCAGCAGGAAGCCGCCCTCGGCAGACTCTCCGCCATTGGATTTGCATGTTTCGGCCCGCTCGACCCGAACCCTGTTTCGCCCACCTATGGGCGGATTCTCCCGACGCCAAAGCCCGGCTGGACGAATGCAGATGTAGTTGGGATGTTGCGAAACTCATTTGATATCCCAATTGCCTTCGATACCGATGTCAACGGCGCGGCGTTGGGGGAGTGGCGCTGGGGCAAGGCGCGGGGATTGGACACATTCATATATCTGACAGTCGGCACGGGTGTAGGCGGCGGCGCCTATGTGGAAGGGAAACTTCTGCACGGCTTGATCCACCCCGAAATGGGACACATTGCCGTAAAGCATGATTTTGAAGCTGACCCGTTCGAAGGAGTCTGTCCATTTCACGGCGATTGTTTTGAAGGGCTCGCCTCCGGTGTTGCCATCGAAAAACGCTGGGGGCAGCGCGGCAGCACGCTATCGAATGATCACATTGCCTGGGAACTCGAAGCCGATTACATCGCGCAGGCATTGGCAAGCTACTCCTTCATGCTTTCACCGCAGCGGATCATCGTCGGCGGCGGGGTAGGCTCATTGCCGCATCTCCTGCCGAAGATACAGCAGCGGACGAAGGAACGGATCAACGGCTACATCCAGTCACCGGTCATCCTTGAAAATATAAAATCATATATCGTTTCGCCCGGACTTGGAAACCGCTCCGGTATGTTGGGCGCCATTGCGCTGGCGGAGCAGGCATTGCAGCGATCATGATGCAGGATGATTTTTTGGAACGTGAAGCGCGCAAATCGCTGAAGCGTATTTTACCGCGTCTGGAAAAAACGCTTGGGGAAACCATCTCCAAAGACCCGCAGGGCTGGGAACAATTCACCGCGCGTCTGCATAAAAACTTTCCCGCGCTCTTTAATTTGTATCTTGAAATCTACAGAGACCGTTACGATTTCTTCTTTCATCTAGAAGACCTGCTCGTCAGCGTCGCGTCCTCGTGGTTTGATCGCCCGCTGGATCTGCGCGAACTGGATGAAGCGCGCGAAAAAAATCCGCTCTGGTTTCAATCGAATCAAATGCTGGGCGGGGTTTGCTATGTAGACCTGTTTGCGGACGATCTCGAAAATGTGAAATCCAAAATTCCATATTTCAAGGAACTCGGCCTCACCTACCTTCATCTCATGCCGCTCTTCAAAATGCCAAACGATAAAAACGACGGCGGCTATGCCGTCAGCAGTTATCGCGAAGTGCACCCGCCGCTCGGCACGATGGAACAACTCGCCGCGTTTGCGCGCGAATTGCGAAAGGCAGACATCAGCCTTGTCCTCGACCTGGTTTTCAATCACACTTCGGATGAACACACCTGGGCCGAATATGCCAAAGCTGGCGACGAAGAATTCATGGACTACTACCGCATCTTTCCCAGCCGCGAGATGCCCGACCTCTATGAGCAGAACCTCAGGGAAATATTTCCTGAAGAACATCCCAGCGCGTTTTCCCCTCTCCCTCTGGGAGAGGGGAGCGCGGAGCGCGGGGTGAGGGCCTGGGTATGGACAACCTTCCACCCCTATCAATGGGACTTGAACTACTCCAACCCTGCTGTTTTCAACCGCATGGCCGGGGAAATGCTCTTCCTCGCCAATCAAGGCGTGGAGGTTCTGCGTCTCGACGCGGTTGCGTTTATATGGAAACAACTCGGCACCCCCTGTGAGAATCTCCCGCAAGCTCATACATTGATAAAAGCCTTCAATGCCGTTGCCCGCATTGCCTCGCCTGCGTTGATATTCAAATCGGAAGCCATCGTGCATCCCGATGATGTTGTGAAATATATTTCGCCAGACGAGTGCCAGCTTTCCTACAACCCCCTGCTGATGGCGCTGCTATGGAATTCGCTTGCCACGCGCAAAACACGTTTGCTTTCCCATTCGCTCTCAGCCCGGTTCAAGATCCATCCTGAAACGTCCTGGGTCAATTACGTCCGCGTGCACGATGACATCGGCTGGACGTTCTCAGACGAGGATGCCGCCCAGCTTGGCGTGAACGGCAGCGATCACCGCCACTTTCTCAACGAGTTTTATCGTGGACGTTTCGAAGGCAGTTTCGCGCGCGGACTTCCCTTTCAGGAAAATCCGCAAACCGGCGATTGCCGCATCAGCGGCACCTGCGCTTCGCTGGCGGGTCTTGAAAAGGCCCTGCATGAAGAAGGCGAAAAAGAAGTGGAACTTGCCATCCGCCGCATTCTCTTAATTCATGGCGTCATCTTAACCATTGGCGGTATTCCCCTGATTTATCTTGGCGATGAAATCGCCACGCTCAACGATTACACCTACCGAGACGATCCCGCTCACGAACGAGACAGCCGCTGGGTGCATCGTCCGCGCGCGGATTGGGAGAGATACAAAAAACGGAACGATGTCAACACGGTTGAAGGAAGAGTCTTTCACGGGTTGAAAAAGTTGATCGAAATCCGAAAACAGAATGAAGCGTTCGCAGGAGGCGAGATGGAAGTCATTTCAACAGAGAATGAGCATATCCTTGCCTTCACCCGCATTCACGCCGGCAAACGCGCCATCATCTTTGCGAATTTTTCGGAAGAGCCACAGACAGTTTCGTCTCGTATCATCGAGCAATATGCAGTTCAGAAGAAACATATCCTGCATGGACAAAGCTCGATCTCACCGCAAAGAAATCTATCTCTTGAACCGCTGGATTTTGTCGTGTTTGGATAGCCGATACTCATTGAAAATAAAAACGTCCCGCCGATGAATTCATCGGCGGGACGTTTTGTTGGATGGTCAATCTTTTTTGAATTTCCCTACATGCACCAGCATGGCCGCACCCGTCTTGATGCCCATGATGAATCTTTCCACTTCCAAATTTTCGTTTGGCGCATGGTTGGCTTCATCCGCATTGGCATACGGGACGAGGAAGGTGTGCAGCCCCAATGTTTTGGTGAAAACATAATTTGGCAAACTGCCGCCCATGGCAGGGACGATTTGCGGTTCTTCGCCTTGCGCTTCGACGATGGCTTCGAAGATCGGTTTTGTGAACGGCGAGTCAAGCGGCGTCTTGGATGGATCCATGCCGCCCTGGCGAATGAACTCCACATCGGGTGCAACGCGTTTTACATGCGCTTCCACCTTTGCGAAGATCTCTTCCACAGATTGCGCTTCAACAAGCCGAATGTCACACTTGGCAACGGCTTCATGTGGCAGCACGGTCTTGGAGCCTTGTCCGCCGTAGCCCCCGTGCAAGCCATTGATGGTGAGAGTCGGCCACAAGGCGAGGCGGTCAAAGTAAGGGCGTTCGATTGGCTGATCGAAATGAATCAACCCAAGGTTACGTTTGACCGCTTCAATATCGATTGGAAGGTTGGCAAGCGCTTCATGTTCAAGCTCGGTTGGCTTCTGGACGTTGTCGTAGATCCCATCGATGGTGATCTCGCCTTTATCATTCTTCATGCTGGCAAGCAAATGCACCAGCGTCCATAGCGGGTTGGGAGCCACACCACCCCAATTGCCTGAATGCAGATCTTTATTCGCGCCGCGCGCTCGCAGTTCAAAAGATACAACGCCGCGCACACCAAATTCAAGTGTGGAACGGCCGCTCACGTCCACGGGGCCATCGGAAATGATGACGAGGTCTGCGGCTAGTTTGTCTTTATGCGTGCGGGCGAACTCAGGCATGTTCGGGCTGCCAACTTCCTCTTCGCCTTCCAGCAGGACGATGATGTTGCAAGGAAGTTTTCCTGAACAAGCAAGAAGCGATTCGATGGCAAATAACTGCGCGGAATGTTGTCCCTTATTGTCGCCCACGCCGCGCGCATACAAACGTCCGTTGCGGATCGTCGGTTCAAAGGGCGGCGAGATCCATGCTTCCAATGGGTCGGGTGGTTGGACGTCATAATGGCCGTACAAAATGACAGTAGGTTTTCCGGGCGCATCCTTCCTTCGTCCGCATACCACGGGCCAGCCTGCGGTAGGGATGAGCTCTGTTTCCAGCCCAAGCCCTTTCAGCCATTCGGAAAGGAATTGCCCAGTCTCTGCGATTCCTTCACCATGCGCGCTGATGCTCGGCATTCGCAAATAATTGCAGAGTCGGTCTATGAAATTTTCACGGTTTTTCTCGACGTACTCGAAAACAGATTGCAGGTTGAATACTGCATCCTGATTGTTCATAATTCACCTCGAAATTATTGAGCGATCTTCTTCAATGCTTCCCCAAACCTCGCGACTTCATCCAGTGTGTTGTAATGAGCCGCGCCCACGCGCACCATGCCGCCCGAATCCAACAACCCTAATCTTTCAACAACGGCCAATGCATAATAATGCCCATCCCAAACATAAATGCCTGCATCGCCCAATTTCTTTGCCACATCATTGGGATGTTTGCCTTCCAACGTAAACGACACCGTTGACACTCTTTCATCCAGGCGCTTCATATCCGTGAGGCCGTAAATGCGTGTGCCTGGCACGGATTGAATCGCTTGAATCAACGCGCGGGATAACTCGAACTCATACGCCTTCAAAGCGGACATGGCCTGCTTGAAGACGAGTTTGCGGCCTGTGAAGCCCGCCTCTTTCCACACCCCGGCCTGACTCTGCCCGAACTGATTTCCGATCCACTCGAAATATTCCAACGTGCCCAGCACCCCAGCAATACCTTCGTGGTTCTGCGTGCCTGTTTCAAATTTGCCTGGCAGTTCATTCGTCGCAGGGCGGACTTTGTATGCTTTTAATTCATTTAATAAGTCATATTTTCCATACAGCGCGCCCGCATGCGGACCGAAGAATTTATAACTACTGCAAACTAAAAAATCACAACCCAGATCCTGCACATCGATGGGACCATGCGGCGCGTATTGCACCGCGTCGATATACACCAGGGCCCCGGCCTCCTTCGCCAGCCTCGTCAGCTTGCGGACCGGGTTGATCGTCCCCAGCGCGTTCGAGGCGTAACCAAAAGCCGCGATCTTCGGCTTGCGTTCCATGGCTTTGGCGAACTCATCCAGTTTGAGCGTGCCGTCCTCCACATCAAAATCGACCCACGTGATCTTACAGCCTTTATCCTCGGCTACGAGCAGCCACGGGGAAATGTTCGCGTCGTGGTCAAGGCGGGTTACAACGATCTCATCACCGGCATTCAAATTCCGCGCCAGGGTGCGCGAGAAATGCAGGGAGAGCGTGGTCATGTTATTTCCAAAAATGATTTCCTCGGGGCGCGAGGCGTTAAGGAAATCCGCCATGGCAGCGTGCGCCTCGTGCAATGTCTCATCCGATTTGCGGCTGGTCTCGAACATGCCCTCATGGTTGGCGTTGTTCTCCACCAAATATTTATTTATGCGATCGAGGCTTTGTTTTGTGATCTGCGTTCCACCCGGATTGTCGAAGAAGATAGCGGGGCGGTTCAAGGAAGGAAATTGCCGACGGATCAAATCTAGATCAAGAGACATGCAAGACTCCTTTAATGAATTTCAAATATTGGAATTGTATACTGAGATTGTACCCCACAGAAAAGGAGGTAATATGTTCGACAAAATTCTATTGGCAGTGGATGGTTCCGATCACGCGCTTCGCGCCGCGAAGCAAGCCGCCGAACTGGCGCGCAGTATAAAGCCCAGTGAAATACACGTTGTGGTCGCGTACGAGCCCATCCCCATCTACCTTGGTGAACCGAATATGCAGATCGCCATCACAAGCCGCAAGGGCGACGCCGAGAAAATTCTCGAAACCGCCATCACGGAAGTGGGTGAAGTGCCGTGTAATATCCATAGCGGGATTTTGGAGGGCAACCCTGCCGAGGCGATCCTTGAAGTTGCAAATACCAGCCAGTGCGATCTTATTGTGATGGGTTCGCGCGGCCTGGGCAGGCTGGCTGGCCTGCTGCTGGGAAGCACCAGCCAAAAAGTGGTGGCGCATGCGCCCTGCCCGGTGCTGATCGTCCGTTGAATGTTCAACCCTGAATGTTCAACATCTTTTCCGCTTCTGCAAATTCTTCGGGAGTATTGAGATTCCAAAAACATAAACCCGAGGGATCGAAGGCTTTGACTTCATCAGGCGATAATACTCTCACTTTAACTTGCGGAAACCAGGCGATAACCTTCCATTGGTCTGCGTCGATTGCGGCTTCAATGGCAGGAAGACAGGTCTCGCGGCGATACAAGGCGTGGAGCGGTTCATAGCCTTCGTCCGTTTTGGCGATGACCACATCCGCCTCCTCCTCGACCATGAGCCTGCGTGCGCTTTCAAAGAACATTTGACTCGCGAAGGGCATATCGCAGGCGGCCACTGCCACGAAGGGATGCGAAGCCGAAGCGACCGCAGTGTAGAGTCCGCCGAGTGCGCCGCGCCCAGGCTTCAGGTCCGCAACGAGGCGTTGATTAAGGAAAGCATAGTCGGCGGGACGATTCGTCGTTACAATCATTTCATCCGCGATTTGTGCTAGTCTCTCCATGACGCGGTGAATGAGCGGCCGCCCCAAAAACGGTTTGAGCGCCTTATCCTCGCCCATGCGCGAGGATTGCCCGCCTGCTTGAATGACAACAGTTAACATTGGCTTATTATAATGAGTTCACTGGCAAATATCCTGGACAGTTTGACGATCGAGGGCGAGTTATACGAAACGCTTGATGGCGGCTCGCTGCGCTGCTTCGCATGCGGGCATCGCTGCCTCATTCGCGAAGGGAAGCGGGGGATTTGTCAGGTGAGATTTAATAGGGGTGGAAAATTGTTCGTGCCTCACGGCTATGTGGCTGCCCTGCAAAACGACCCCATCGAGAAGAAACCTTTTTCGCATGTGCTGCCGGGCGCCAATGCATTGACCTTTGGCATGTTGGGCTGTGATTACCACTGTCCGTACTGCCAAAACTGGGTCACCTCGCAGGCCATGCGCGACCCCGCTTCGGAAGTTTCCGCTCAATTCATCCGCAAAATGACTCCGCAAAGGATAGTGGAATATGCCCGGAGCATGGATGCTTCGGTGGTGGTGTCTTCTTATAACGAGCCGTTGATTACCAGCGAATGGGCAGTTGAAATTTTCAAGGAGGCCAAAGCCAATGGCCTGATGTGTGCCTATGTTTCAAATGGAAACAATACGACGGAAGTCATCAAATATATTGCGCCGTATCTGGACGCATATAAAGTCGATTTGAAGTGCATGAACGATAAAAATTACCGCAAGCTGGGCGGCACGCTGCAGCATACCCTGGATGGAATCAAGCGGGCGCGGGAGGCGGGTCTATGGGTGGAGGTGGTGACTTTGGTGATCCCCGGCTTCAACGATTCGAATGAAGAGTTGTGGGAGGCGGCGCGTTTCCTCGTGGAACAATCTGTGGATATTCCCTGGCATGTGACGGCTTTTCATAAGGACTACAAGATGACCGAGCCGGACAATACCGACGCGATGACGTTGATCCGCGCGGCGGAGATCGGGCGTGAGGCCGGGCTGAGGTACGTGTATGCGGGGAATTTGCCGGGCTATGTCGGGGAGTATGAAGATACTCTTTGCCCGGCTTGCAATTATCGGCTGATAAAGAGGCGGGGCTATGTCATCCGCGAATATAACATTACAGCGGATGGAAAATGCCCGAAATGTGGTGAAAAAATAGGAGGTTTATGGCCTCGAGACCCCACTACAGTAGGGTTAAATGGAATTGGTCACATATTAAAATTGTAATACGGGTATAATTTTGGTGCTCATTTTGGAAGGAGGTGCTCCGCATCAATTACCAATCCTTGTTTTCCGAATGAAAAATCCACCCCCTTATTTCTCTATGGAGGAGAAACGTGAAAAAAAACCTTTCTGTTCTACTTTCGTTGGTAGTGCTTGCAAGCGTATTGCTTGCGGCCTGCGGCGGTGCTGCTACTGAAGCCCCTGCTGCCACTGATGCCCCTGCTGCCACCGAAGCCCCTGTTGCTACTGAGGTAGCTGCCACTGAGGCGCCGATCCCCGATGTTTCAATTGCCACCTTTGACGGCACTTCACTCTCTGTGCCCGCCGAGGAGTGTAACGGTGATTATATTGGCGCTGTCCAATCTGTAGTTGCGACGGATGCCAATACCGTTACCTTCACGCTGTGCCGTCCGGATCCAGCCTTCCTCTCGAAGATTGCCTTCAGCCCATTCTCGATCTATCCATCTGAGTGGCTTGAATCGGCTTCCACCACTGATCTTCTCGAGAAGCCAATTGGTACCGGCGCTTATGTAGTCAGCGAATGGAATCGCGGTGAGAGCATTACCTTTACCGCCAATCCTACCCATTGGGGCGATGCACCCGAAGCTGAGACGATAGTCTTCCGCTGGTCTTCAGAATCTGCTGCCCGCCTGCTTGAACTGCAGTCCGGCACGATTGACGGCATGGACAATGTTGGACCTGAGGATTTCGATACTGTCCGCGGCGATTCAAACCTCTCCCTCGTTGAACGCCCGGCTTTGAATGTGTTCTATGTCGGCATGACCAACACCTTCGCTCCGTTTGATAATCAGGGCGTCCGCCAGGCCATTGCCATGGGCATCGACCGCCAGCGCATTGTGGATAACTTCTATCCTGCCGGCTCGGAAGTTGCCTCCCACTTCACTCCCTGTGCCATCCCCAACGGTTGTGTGGGCGATGCCTGGTATGAATTTGACGCTACAGCCGCGAAAGCCAAGCTGGCTGAAGCCGGCTTCCCTGATGGTTTCAAGACCAAGTTGTACTATCGTGACGTGGTACGCGGTTACCTCCCGAATGTCAGCACTGTTGCCCAAGATATTCAGGCTCAATTGAAGGAAAATCTGAACATCGATGCTGAGATCGTTGTCATGGAATCCGGTGCTTTCATCGATGCCTCCGGCACCGGCTCTTTGGATGGTTTGTACCTGCTCGGTTGGGGTGCGGATTATCCTCATATCACCAACTTCCTGGACTATCACTTCGGTGCTGCCAACCCGCAGTTCGGAAATCAATCTGACACCTATACTGATCTGCTTGTCCAGGGCGCTCAGATCGGCATCCCCGCGGATGCAGAATCCATTTACGTGGAAGCAAACAACGCCATTCGCGAATTCGTTCCGATGATCCCTGTTGCCCATGGTGGTTCCGCCACAGCCTATCGCGCTGACGTGACCAACCAGCAAGCCAGCCCGCTCACCAATGAATACTTTGCCGTCTCCGATCCCGGTGGCCGTGATGTCTTCGTCTGGATGCAGAACGCCGAACCGATCAGTATGTTCTGTGCGGATGAGTCCGATGGTGAATCCCTCCGCGCTTGCGAACAGGTTACAGAAGCTCTCTACTCCTACGTAGTCAACGGCACGGATACCGTTCCTGCTCTTGCTGAATCCTGCACGCCGAACGATGACCTGACCGTTTGGACCTGCGCCTTGCGCCAGGGTGTCACCTTCTCTGACGGGTCTGCCTTCGATGCAGCCGATGTGGTTGCGACCTTCAACATGGGTCTCAATATTGCATCCCCGACCCACAAAGGCAACACAGGTACCTTCTTCTACTATGATTACCTCTGGGGCTTGATGAAGAAACCCGGCGGATAATCATCCTCCACGATATGTCGGTAATAAATATGGGATGGCGGGGTAACCCGCCATCCCATATTCGCGAAGGAGGTCAAATTACACATGATTCAATACTTTTTGCGCAGGGTGTTCGCTTCCATTCCGGTCTTGTTTGGAATTCTCATTGTTACTTTTATTATTGCTCGTGTTATTCCCGGTGATCCATGCCGGTCCATCCTTGGTGAAAAGGCAACCGCAGCAGTTTGCGAACGTTTCATCCATGAAAAAGGCCTGGATCGGCCCATTTATACTCAACTTTTTATTTACATCGGTGAAGTCTTTCGGGGTGATTTCGGCAATTCGATACGTCTAAGCCTGCCCGTTACCCGTCTGCTGGTGGAGCGCCTGCCTACCACAGTTGAGCTGAGTTTCGCGGCATTGCTCATTAGCATCGTGGTCGGCATTCCTTTGGGAGTGATCTCCGCTGTAAAACATAATTCATGGATCGATGTACTTACGATGATGTGGGCGAATACGGGTGTCTCCATGCCGGTCTTCTGGCTGGGTTTGATGCTGGCTTATGTATTTTCCCTTCTATTAAAAGATACGCCGTTTTGGCTGCCCCCATCCGGCCGCATCAGTGCGGGTATGTCGAATGATCCATTCTATGAGGTTTGGGGATGGGTGCTTCCTGAAAGCGGTTTGTGGTCGTCCCTGCTTGTATTCCTCAGCCGGTTGAACATCCTAAACGCGATTCTTACCGCAAACTGGGATTTACTCAAGGATGCTATAAAACATCTTATTCTTCCAGCAGTTGCGCTTGGTACGATTCCCATGGCGTTGATCGCGCGCATGACCCGTTCCGCCATGCTGGACGTATTGGGGCAGGATTATATTCGTACAGCTCGTGCAAAGGGATTGGGGAAGACCGCAGTGGTTTTAAAGCACGCATTCCGAAATTCCCTCCTTCCGCTTGTCACGGTTATCGGCCTATCATTGGGAGGTTTGCTGGGCGGCGCGGTATTGACCGAAACTATTTTCGGACTCTCCGGCCTTGGCCGCACGTTATATGAGGCAATTACAGCTCGTGATTATGTGATCGTGCAGGCATTTACTCTGGTGATCGCGATTTTCTATGTAGCGATCAACCTGCTGGTGGATATTTCGTACGCCTACCTCGACCCGCGCATCCGCATTAGTTAGGAACTTTGAAATGACAACCGAAACCACCGACACCATCGCCAAACTTGACACAGAGGGTTTAACCCTTCGTTCGGTTAATTTATGGCAGATTACCTGGCGCAGATTATTCCGCCGCCGCTCTGCCATGGTGGGACTTGTCATCCTTGGCACGTTGATCTTCATCGCTCTTGCCGCCCCGATGCTTGCCCCGTACGACCCGACAATTTCGATGCTGGATGCCGACCCGCCGCAAAAAATAAAGGCGCGTTCCGCGCCATGCATCCACCTGCTAGGCTGCCCTGAAGACCAGCCTCAGCATATTGCAGGAGTGGACGGAAATTTGCGCGATCAGTACAGCCGCTTGATCTATGGTTCGCGTTTAAGCCTGATGGTGGGTTTTTCCACGGTCACTTTTGCCATCATTATCGGGACCGTACTGGGCGCGATGGCAGGCTACTTTGGCGGCTGGCTGGATAATGTCATTATGCGTGTGATGGATGTGCTCCTGGCATTTCCTTCGCTTTTGCTGGCCATCGCCATCGTCACGGTTCTTGGTCCGGGGCTTATCAATGCCCTGCTTGCAATTGGGATCGTCTCCATCCCGGCTTATGCGCGGGTCATGCGGGCGTCTGTGCTGACCGTCCGCGAAATGGATTTTGTTTCTGCCACACGCTCGCTTGGCGGAAATACCTACGATATTCTTTTCAAATGTATCCTGCCAAACGCTTTGACCCCGCTCATTGTGCAAGGGACTCTCGGCATCGCTTCCGCGATTTTGGATGCAGCCGCGCTTTCCTTTATTGGCCTCGGCGCGCAGCCCCCCACACCGGAATGGGGTTCCATGCTGGGCGCGGAACGCAACCAGGTGTTCACTGCCCCGCATCTTGTGTTCTATCCGGGTTTTGCGATCATGCTCACCGTGCTCGCCTTCAATCTGGTAGGCGATGGTTTGCGCGATGCGCTTGATCCGCGATTGGTGCATGCGAGTTCGTGAGAGATTCTTCAGCCTTTAAAACGACCTGGCAACCAGGTCGTTTTTTTATTTTGGGATTGTGAGTGGATGTTGAATTTCGTGCTTTGTGGGCTTTGTCCGGTTGGGGGGAGGGGATTTCCAATGTGATGGTATCAGTTGTCAGCGGGGAAGGAAGCGGAATGCCTTCCCTGCGAATTGGATTAGAGGGATCGGGTACATTGGGTTGGGCCGGCAAACTGGCAATAAAAAACCCTCCTGAAGTAGGGTGCTAGGGCATTGGATCCTCCACTCCTATATGGTAGATTTGATTATTGCTGTATAATTTAAACCGTCGGGAGGCATGAGGAGAGAGTACTTTCCCCCTCTAATCTCCATTTAAACAATTTCTCTAAGGAGGAGAAACGTGAAACGAAAACTTTCTGTTCTACTTTCGTTGCTGGTACTCGCGAGTGTTGTCCTTGCGGCATGTGGAGGCACTCCCACAGAGGCACCTGCAACGGAAGCCCCTTCGGTGACGGAAGCCCCTTCGGCATCTGAAGCGGCAGCTTGTGAGCCTGCTGGCACCGAGCCGATTGCATTCCCTGATGGCGGCAAGACAGTTACTGGCGCCTGGGATCAGGAACCCGATAGCATTGTTCCTTACTTCAGTCAGATGTCTTATGCGATCTGGATCACTCAGTTGACCTTGGCTGGTTTGGGCGAGTGGGATGCTGATGGTAACTTTGTGGCTGAACTGGCCGCAGAAGTTCCCTCTGCCGAAAATGGTGGCGTTTCCGCCGATGGCTTGACCATCACTTGGAAACTGCGCGAATGCCTTTTCTGGTCGGATGGCGAACCCCTTACCTCTTCGGATGTTAAGTTCACCTGGGAAGCCGTTATGGATCCTGGTAATGCTGTGTTGAGCCGCAGTGGTTATGAGAAGATCGCCAGTATTGATACCCCCGATGAAACTACAGTTGTCATTACTTTCAGCGAACTGTATCCCGGCTGGCAGACCCTCTTCACACAAGGCCCCAATAACTCCGGTGCAATTCTGCCCATGCACATTCTTGAAGGACAGTCTGCTCTGGAAAGCAATGATTTCATTCACCAGCCCACCGTTGGTTCCGGCCCCTGGGTCATTACCGAATGGATTCCGGGCGATTACATGACTTTGCTTCCCAACCCGAATTTCCATGGTGGACGGCCAAAACTTGACCAGGTTCAGATCCGCTTCATTCCCGATCCTGCCACTGCTTTGGCTGCCCTGCAGACCGGCGATGTGGACTGGTTCCCGAACTTCAGCGAAGCTGAAATCTCCACTGTTGGCGCGCTCGAACCTGATGTTCACCTGATTGTGGTTCCTGGCGCTGATTTCGAACATTATTTCTTCAATCTCGGCACAACTACCGGCGTTGATGGCAAGGGTGCCGCTGATCAAGACGGCTTCTGCCCATTCAAGGATGTTAACGTCCGCAAGGCCATTACCCTTGGTATTAATCGCCAGGCCATTGTAGATACACTCCTCGAAGGCAAGACCACTGTTCCTTCCACCCAATGGCCGAACTCTTCCTGGACAAACAGCTCCCTGACCCCGGATGCCTATAATCCCGATGAAGCAGCCGCTTTGCTTGACACAGCCGGCTACACCCTCGGCGCTGATGGCATTCGCGCAGGCGAGTGCAATGGCGAGACCGTGAAACTCTCCTTCAACTTCGAGACCACCACTTCACAGATTCGCATCGACATTGCCACTATCGTGCAGTCTGACCTTGCCAAGATCGGCGTTGAATTCAAACCGATCCACACACCTGCAGGCACCTTCTTCGGAAGCTATGCGGATAGTGGTGTAATGCCGACTGGCAACTACAACATGGCTGGATACACTACTGGTTTCTATCCTGATCCGATGACTGGTGTGTTGGATAGCTATTCTTGTGCGAACGTGCCGAATGCGGCTTCCCCCTCTGGCGCTAACAATTATCTCATCTGTGATCCCGCTTTGGATGATCTGCTGGCTGCCGCGAATGCAACTGCCGATCCTGCTGCCCGCAAGACCGCGATTGATGAATTGCAGAAGTACATCTATGATAATTACTACGTTGTCATGATGTATGCCCGCGCCAATGTATACGGTCACACCGACCGTTTTGTCCCCGCCCCCTTCGGCTTCTTCAGTAACCTGAACTGGAACTCTGAAGCCTGGGATGTAAAATAGTAAAATCGTTCCATAGTTGAAAAACGAGGGGCAGAATTAATTCTGCCCCTCGTTCAATATCCCGCATCGTGCATTTTATACCAATCCAGACAGAGGAATTCCATATTGGTATGAAAAGCCCAACACGGAGGTTTCCATGTGGTCCTATCTTTTTCGGCGAATGATTCAAGCGATTTTTACTCTTCTGATTATTACGGTATTATGCTTTATCCTCACGCGCCTGTCAGCGGACCCCATGGCACAGTATGCGACCAGCGCACGTATGACCACAGAAGATCGGGAAGCATTGCGCGAACGACTTGGTTTGAATGACCCTTTGCCAGTCCAGTATTTCAAATGGCTCGGTCTCGCACTTCAGGGTGAACTTGGTAACTCCTTCTTTTCAAAACAGCCTGTCTCGTTGATGATTTCCCAGCGCCTTCCGAATACGCTTATTCTCATGGTAACTGCGGAGATCATTACTGTTTCCCTTGCACTTGTGTTGGGTATTCTCTCAGCTGTCAAGCAATATTCAGTTGTGGACAATGTTATTACTACTTTGTCGTTTATCGGGTTTTCAATGCCCATCTTTTTTATCGCCTTAGGTTTGATGCTGATCTTTTCGGTTCAGTTCAAGGCATGGGGATTGCCTTATCTACCGACCGGCGCAGATATTTGGGATAAAAAGGATCCTGTCGAACTTATTCAACATCTGATCCTGCCGGTTTCCGCCCTTGTTATCATTCTTACCGCCGGATATGCGCGCTATATTCGTGCAAGTATGCTCGAAGTGCTGGGTTTGGATTATGTCCGCACTGCCCGCGCAAAAGGTTTGACCAGCCGGGCGGTACTGTTCAAACATGCCCTGCGCAACGCTGCTTTGCCTCTTGTTACGATCATCGGGTTGGATATTCCCTTTTTGCTCGGAGGTGCGCTTGTGACTGAACAGGTATACGCCTGGCCGGGGATGGGCCGCCTTTTCTGGGAATATGCACAGCGCGGCGACTTCCCGGTAGTACTTGGTATTTTGCTCATCATCTCTACCGCTGTTGTAATATTCACAATTATTACGGATATCGTCTATACATTTGTAGATCCCCGCATTCGGCTTAGTTGATAATTTTCCGGTGGAGTAAATACATATGGTCACACAAACAGCTACTACATCCGATGTTCCAATTCTCGAGCGAGAAACAACAAGTGTTGCTCTGACACCTCGGGAATTGATTTGGAGACGATTCCGAAAACACCGCATGGCGATGCTTGGCATGATCGGTTTTATCCTGCTTCTCATCTTTATTGTGATTGGATCTGTTCTTGTTACCGAGGAGAAGGCAAATGTGGTTGACCCGGCTGGACGTCTAAGTCCGCCTTCTGCAGAACATTGGATGGGGACGGATAGTACAGGACGCGATCTCTTTGCGCGTATTATTCATGGTGGACAAATTTCCCTGCTTGTTGGGATATTGGCTGTGATTCTTTCTGTTAGCGCTGGGACGGTCATTGGCGGCGTCGCTGCATTTTACGGCGGGTGGGTGGACTCGATCCTGATGCGGTTCACCGAAGCTATGCTGTCCATTCCATCGCTCTTCTTGTTGATCGTGCTTGGAAAATATTTTGGAAAGGATGTGCAATCGATTGAAATATTTGGCAGGACGTTCAGCGGAAGCGTTGCGATTGTAATCCTGGTCATCGGGTTGACTTCGTGGATGGTCCTTGCGAGAATTGTGCGCGCCAATGTCCTGTCTTTGAAGGAAATGGATTACATTTCTGCCTCAAAGGCGTTGGGCGCGAACAACACTCAGATTTTTTTCCGGCATCTCATTCCAAATACCATGGGCGCAATCATCGTCGCCTCAACGCTCGGCCTGGCAGGCGCGATCCTTTCCGAAGCGTATGTATCATTCCTTGGTCTTGGTGTGCAGCCCCCAACGGCTTCATGGGGCAATATGTTAACCCAGGCTCAGCAGTTCATTCAACGGGGCTCGTGGTGGATGTGGGTTTTCCCCAGCTTGTTCATCGTGTTCACGATCTTGAGCATTAACCTGGTGGGCGACGGTTTGCGCGATGCCTTCGACCCGCGCAGTTCCCGCCATTTGTAATCTTTAAATTCATAGCAAAACGCCCGTCCATTCGAATGGACGGGCGTTTTGCTATTTAGAGAAAAATCCCCAAGCTGCCAGGGTACTAAAGATGAGCACAACCAGGGCGCCGCCGGTGATCACCTCGCGCACTTCGCGCTGATCGACCAATTTCAGTCCGGGCGGAATGCCGGTCACCATCCAGCGCACACCGGCGAACCAGGCGAAGATCATGCCGCCCAGCAGGCCGCCGACATGTCCCCAGTTGTCGATGCCGGGCGAAAGGCCGATGAACAGGTTGATGGCGATGATGAAGACAACATTGCCAATGGATTGTTTTGCATAGGCGCCGAAAAGTTCGCGGTTCTGGTAGAAGAAGATCACCTCCGCGCCGATCAATCCAAACACCGCCGTGGATGCGCCCACTGAAAATCCGTTCTCCCCGGTGAAACGGAAGGAAAACACATTCCCCGCGAACCCGCTCAGGAAATACAACAGGGCAAATCTGCCGTGCCCAAACTGCCTTTCCATAAACGTGCCGATGGATAAGAGGGCATACATATTGAAGAAGATGTGCGGGATGGAACCATGCAGAAAGACCGGCGTGATGAATCGCCACAACTCCCCCGCGCGGATGGCGGAATTGAACCGCGCAAAAAAATATTCCAGCCAGTCGATTTCATAAATGGCGTAACCGAAAAGCAGGACGCTTAATTTTTGCAACAGATAAACAGCCACCGTAATGCCGATGATGGCATAGGTCACCGAAGGGGCAAGGGATGGCAGGGCGACGCGAACTGTTTGGGATGGAGGGGCAGGCTCCAGCGGGGAAAGAGGCGAAGGTTCGATCATAAGGTCACCTTGCGATGATGCACGCGTAAATGTTCCGCAGCGATGATTGCGCGAACCTTGTCCACCGTATCATCCAAATGAAAATCCTGGTTGACGATCACGTAATCAAAAGCCTCCAGGCGTTGAAATTCCTTGCGGGCCGTGGCAATGCGCAGGGACAACGAATCGGCCGTCTCGGTTTTGCGTTCGCGTAAACGGCGTTCCAGTTCCCCTTCGCTTTCACAGGTGATGAAGATCAGCAAGGCCTCGGGGGCAAGTTTGCGGACGGTTTCCGCGCCCTGCACATCCAGCCGCATGATGACATCCTTGCCGCTTTCCAGCGCCTCGCGCACCTGCGCCTTTGGAATGCCCTTGTAATCGCCATACACAATTGCATATTCGATCAATTCATTCTGCTCGATCATGCGCGCGAACTCATCCTTTGAAACGAACCAATAATCGCTGCCATGGATTTCGTTCTCGCGTTTTTCGCGCGTGGTGGCCGTGACGACGAAATGAAAGGGAAAGCCGCGCTCGATCATGCGCTGCACAATGGAATCCTTGCCCACGCCGGATGGGCCTGAAATGACGATCAACAGCGGGTCGGGTTTACGTAGTTCGAAGGGTTTGGACATTGATGTATTTTACCAAAGAGACTCTCCGCCTCTTCCCACCCCCGGCCTGATTCGGTTAAAATAAGCTTATGCCCACCTACGACTTTGTCTGCAACGCCTGCGAATCCCGCTTTGATGTGTTCATGACCTTCAGTGAATACGGGAATAAGCCCGTGCATTGCACGCGCTGCGGCAGTGACAACGTCCGCCGCCGCATGACCAAAGTCCGCATTGCAAAATCGGAAGAGAGCCGCCTCGAATCCATGGCAAATGGCTTCCCCGGTTTGGACGGTCTCGACGAAGACCCAAAAGCGCTCGGGCAGATGATGCGGAAGCTGGGCAGCGAAACCGGCGAAGACCTGCCCCCGGAATTTGACGAAGTAGTGGACCGTCTGGAAGCAGGCCAAAGCCCTGAGGAAATCGAATCAGCCCTGCCCGATCTTGGAGCCGATGGCTCTCCTGATGATTAATTCATTCCCAACACACTGAAAAAATAAACCTTAATAATTCTCAGTATCCAATCTTGAAAGAATTGGATTTATATGAATTATCAGTGCAGAAACCATGAAATCCGCCTGGTTTTACCAAAATTATCGTGACTTTTGTCACGTACCTTATAGCGCATATTAACTTGTTATTAATCTTGCAAATGTTTAGAATTCTGAGGTAATTGCTCGTAAAAGCGAAAGAGTGAAATCCCCTGAAAAGGAGGTTTTTAAGATCAGAGATAAATCGGCTTTGTTTCCACATTAATAAAAAGGAGAATGCAAAAATGAATTTCAAGAAAATGCTTATTTTGATCGGTTTGTTGATTGTTGTTGGCGCGGTTTTAGCGGCCTGCGGCGGCAATCAGACGACCGAGCCAGCCACAGCAGTGACAGAAGCCCCTGTTGCTCCTGTTCCCGATACCCCTTATCTGGCTGAATGGCAAGGTTCCGGCCACGCTGACGTAGCCAGCGAACCTTTCCGCCATTGGGATGGTGAAGATCCCGCCGAAGTACCCACCTTCTGCGCCAAGTGCCACAGCACCGCCGGTTACCAGGACTTCCTCGGTGTGGACGGCTCTGAGGCCGGTAAAGTGGATGCCGCTGTCGCCGCCGCCGATGCCCAGGGCGTGCAGTGCGCTGCGTGCCATAATGTCGGCACCATTTCCAAGACAACTGTAACCTTCCCCTCCGGCGTTACCATCACAGCTGGTGATGACGTCCGTTGTATGGAATGTCACCAGGGACGCGAGTCCAAGGTCTCCGTCGATGCGCAGATCGAAAAGTTTGGCGCAACCGATGTGGATGCCGTTGTCGCTCCCATCAAAGATGACCAGGGGAATGATGTCTTCTTTGGTTTCCGCAATGTTCACTATTACGCCGCAGCTGCCACGCTTTACGGCGGCTTGACTCAGGGCGGGTATCAATACGAAGGCATGACCTACGATGCCAAGAACACCCATGTTGAAGGATATGATTCCTGCACGGGTTGTCACGATCCTCATACCCTCGAAGTCAAAGTGGAACAATGTGCTTTCTGCCATGAAGATGTTGCCGCGGTCGAAGACCTCAAGGACATTCGCATGATCTCCTCCGCCAACGACTACGACGGCGATGGCGATGTAGAGGAAGGTATGTTCTATGAGATCGAAGGCCTGCAGACAGTTCTGTATGCCGAGATCCAGAAGTATGCTGCCGATAAGGCCGGTGCAGCGCTCGTGTACGACTCCGCGGCCTATCCCTATTTCTTCGTGGACACCAACACTAACGGCGCAGTGGATGAAGGCGAAGCGGTCTTCCCGAATGCCTATTCTGCATGGACTCCCCGCCTGCTCAAAGCCGCCTACAACTACCAGGTCTCCCTCAAGGATCCCGGTGCGTTTGCCCACGGCAACAAGTACATCGTTCAATTGCTTGTCGACTCTGTTGCCGATCTTGGCGGTGACACCAGCAAACTCGCCCGCGAGGATGCCGGTCACTTTGCAGGAAACACTGAAGCATTCCGTCATTGGGATGGTGAAGAAGAAGGCAATGGCATCGTTCCGTTCGGCTGTGTGAAATGCCACACCGCCACGGGCCTGCCTACCTACATCCAGGATGGCGGCACCACCGTGGTAACCGGCAGCGGTTCCACTGCGATCACCGGCTTGAGCCCCATGCCTGCCAGCAATGGTTTGCTGTGCTCCACCTGCCATAACGAAGAAGCCTGGCCCGAACGCTATGTTACCGCTTCTGTTATCTTCCCCAGCGGTAAGACCGTCAGCTTTGGCGGTAAGGATGCCGACGGCAAGTTTGTTGCCGACGACTCCAATCTTTGTTTGCAATGCCACCAGGGCCGCGAATCCACCACCAGCATGAACAATGCCCTGCGCGGCAAAGACCTTGATGCAGTGGACCCGGGTGTCCGCTTCAAGAACATCCACTACTTTGCTGCTGGAGCCACCATCTTTGGCGGCGACGTGCTCGGCGCCTATCAATACGAGGGCAAGGAGTATGTGGGTCAGAACATGCACGCAGACGAAGCAGGCAAGTTGAACAAATGCGCAGACTGCCACGATGTCCATGCGCTCGAACCCAAGGTTGAATCCTGCGAAACCTGCCACGACACCACCGACCCGACAGCAATTCGCGAAAGCGATGTGGACTATGACGGCGACGGCGACGTGACCGAAGGCATCAAGGGCGAAGTGGATACACTCGCAGAAGCCCTCTATGCCGAACTCCAGGCCTACACCACCGCAAATGGCGGCGTGGTTTCCTATGACCCTGCTGCCTACCCATACTTCTTTGGCGCGGATGGCAAGGGCTACGCCACCTGGACTCCCCGTTCAGTCAAGGCTGCCTTCAACTATCAATACGTACTGAAGGACACTGGCGCATTCGTCCACAATCCGAAATACGTCATCCAGATCCTGATCGACTCGATCGAAGACCTGGGCGGCAATGTGAGCGGATACACTCGCCCGTAAGCAATACCCCGTAAATAAAAAGATGGCGGACATTTCTGTCCGCCATCTTTTTTGTCTTTTTTTAATCACACCAAATCAGTGATATTCAGCACTGGGTCATCATACCGACCCCACGTAGAATTGGGGCAATTGCCCCATGACATTATTTCGGAATATAATATAGGAATTATCTGAATTTTAATAAGAAGGAGAATGTGATGCACCACAGAACAATATCCCGCCCGCCTCACATCTGGACCGTGAGCCTGCTCCTCGGACTGGGGCTTTTAATCTTCGCCCTCGCCGCTCTTGCTTCACCGGTTCAGGCTTCACCCTCAATTCAGGAGGATAAACCCTCCAACGATTTTTGTCTGGCCTGCCATCAGGAGGAGGGGATCGATAAAACTCTGGGCAGCGAATCCCTGCCCGTCACCATCAACCCGACCGAATTTGGGATGTCCGTTCACGGCGAGGAAGGAATCGCCTGTGTCGACTGCCATACCGACATCAGCGATTATCCCCATCCCGATGTAAAAGTAAAAAACACACGCGACTTCACCTTGACCTTTCTGGAAACTTGCAAAGAATGCCACGAAGAACAATACACAAATGTCCATAACAGCGTACACCAACGCGCATTCGACGAAGGTAATAAGAATGCCGCCGTCTGCATGGACTGTCACAATCCGCATACCCAAACCCGCCTGACAGGCAAAACCAGCGGCCAACTCACACCCTCCGCGCGCCTGCATATCCCCACCACCTGTGCCCAATGCCATACCGAAATCTATGATACCTACAAAACCAGCGTGCACGGCAACGCGCTGACGCAGGAAAATAATACCGACGTCCCCACCTGTATCGACTGTCACGGCGTGCACAATATTCAAGACCCAACCACGATCACCTTTCGCAACAGCACGCCCTTCCTGTGCGCCAAATGCCACACCGACGCAGCCATCATGGATAAATACGGAATCTCCACCAACGTGGTCAACTCCTACGTATCGGACTTCCACGGCGCCACGGTCAAACTCTTTGAAGAACAATTCCCCGGCCAGCCCACCAACAAACCGGTCTGCACCGACTGCCATGGCGTTCACGATATTGCTAAAGTGAACAACCCCGAAGCCGGCATTGCCATGCAGGAAAACCTGCTCATCAAATGCCAGCGCTGCCATCCCGACGCCACCGCCAATTTTCCCGCTGCGTGGATGAGCCACTACGAACCCAGCCCCGAACATTATCCCATCGTATATTACGTCAACCTCTTTTATAAGATATTCATCCCCACGGTGCTAGGCGGCATGATCTTCTTCGTCCTCACAGATATTTACCGGCGCATCGTCAACCGCGCGAAAGGAACTAAGCACGCATGAACAAGGTAACGCAAGCCTATCTCCGTTTCCCGCTGGCCCGGCGCATTGAGCACTGGATCATGATGCTCTCCTTTGTGACCCTCGGTCTGACAGGTGTTCCGCAAAAATTCGCCGATTCAAATATTTCCCTGGCGATCATACGCGGGCTTGGCGGTATCGAAACCCTGCGTACCATCCACCACACCGCTGCCATTGTCATGATGTTCGGAACCGCCTGGCACATCCTTGTGATGGGGTACAGCGTCTTCGTCCTGCGGGACAAAATGTCCATGCTGCCCTCCCTGCAAGATGCCAAAGACGGGATTCAAGCCCTGTTATACAACCTCGGCTTCGCAAAGTCCTATCCCCAAATGGGGCGCTATACCTTCGAAGAAAAAATGGAATACTGGGCTTTTGTTTGGGGTGCAATTGTGATGGGCCTGACCGGCTTCCTCATGTGGAACCCGATCACTGCCACCCAATACCTGCCCGGAGAATTTGTCCCTGCCGCCAAGGCTGCTCATGGCGGTGAGGCGGTATTGGCTGTGCTGGCCATCATCGTCTGGCATATGTACGGCGTGCACATCAAACGCTTCAATAAAGCCATGTTCAATGGCCGGATCACTGAAGATGAAATGCTGCACGAACATCCACTCGAGCTGGCGGATATCAAAGCCGGGATCGCAGACCGCAGGCCTGATGCGGCGACCATTCGCAAGCGCCAGATGATCTATTACCCCATCGCCGCCCTCCTGACCGTTGCCATGCTCGGCGGAATCTATGGCTTTATCAACGCTGAAGAAACCGCTCTTACCACGGTACCCCCCGCCACTCAATCCGTGCCGCCGCAAGATACAGGCAACACCCCGTAACCCTCAAAGCCGGATTCGTCCAAATCGAAAGGATGCATCCGGTTATTTTTTAATTGATTTCAACAATGCAACCCTGGAGGCCGTAATGAAATTTCGTGAAAAGTTAAACAAGTTCCTTTTCCCTGCGCCTGATTCTCCCCGCTGGGTTCTATTACTGCCCTACATTACATTGATCGTCCTGGCGGCTGCCATTGGATTTGGCGGCATTCACACCTGGGAATACACCAATTCAAACCAATTCTGCGGCACGGTCTGCCATACCATGCCGCCGCAGAGCACCGCCTTCCACGAGTCCCCGCACTCGAACGTCACCTGTGAGGAATGCCACATCGGCCGCGCTTCCTTTACCGACCAGGCCATGCGCAAGACCCAGGGCATCAAGGAGGCCTATTACGAGATTTTCAACCTCTACGAATACCCCATCCGTGCAAAAGCATTGCGCCCTTCGCTGCAAACCTGTGAAAAATGCCATCGTCCAGAAACCTTCTCCGATGACAGCCTGAGGCGAATTTTTCATTATGCCGATGATCTTGAAAACACTTCTTCGAGCATTTATCTCATCATGAAGACCGGCGGCGGGGATGCCCGCAGCGGCAATGCGCGCGGGATTCACTGGCATATTGCCAGCAAGGTCCTTTATTACTCAACTGATGAATTAAGCCAGGATATTCCCTATGTGCGTGTATACAACGAAGACGGCACATACACCGAATATACCGACATCGAGTCAGGCTTCGACCCATCCACGCTGGACGAAAGCCAGCTCAAACAAATGGACTGCATCACCTGCCATAACCGCGTAACGCATACCTTTGACATCCCCGTAAACTCAGTGGATGCATCCATGGCGAACGGCCTGATCGATCCGTCCATTCCGCTTATCCATGCAAAAGCGGTGAATGTGCTCACGGCGGAATATGCGTCGCGCAAAGAGGCCATGCAGGCGATTGCCGGTATCGAAGAGGATTATAAAAACAACCTGTTCGATTATTACAGCCAGAATGGGGAAAAGGTTAAAAAAGCGGTTGCTGAGATTCAAGCCATCTACGACCGCACCGTGTTCCACGACCAGAAGATAGACTGGACCACATACCCAAACAACCTGGGCCATATCAACTCGCCGGGCTGTTTCCGCTGCCATGACGGCAAGCATTTGAATGAGAAAGATGAGGCTGTGCGTCTTGAGTGCAATATTTGTCATGCCATCCCGGTTGTAGCGGCTGCCGATGATTTCATTACAAATATCGAGATCAGCAACGGTCCGGAACCAGAGACGCATCTCAACCCGAACTGGATCAGCATGCACAACCAGGCCATTGGCCCATCTTGCTCGAACTGTCACGATACGAAGGATCCCGGCGGCACGAGCAATACATCATTTTGTTCCAACAGCGCCTGCCATGGGAGCGTATTCACCTTTGCGGGTTTTGACGCGCCCACCCTGCGTGAAATTATCAAAAACCAATTGCCTCCCCCGGAACCCGCTCCTGAAGTGCCCACACTAGCCGGTGACCCAACCTATGAGAATTACATCGGAGCATTGTTTACGATCAAATGCACCGGCTGCCACACTGAAGGTGAATCTGCACCGGAAGGACTCGATCTCTCCACGTATGAAGCGATTCTCAAAGGCGGTGAAAACGGCGCGATCATCCTCTCCGGCAATTCAACGGATAGTCTTTTGATTCAAGTTCAGTTGGGCGACCATTTCGTCAATTTCACGAATGAAGAACTGAATAACGTGATTAAGTGGATTGATAATGGCGTGCCGGAAAAATAGAGGCAGACAGATATGAGATCAAAGTAACACATGAATAAAAAGCGGGCCGTCAACCAGGACGGCCCGCTTTTTATTAGGATTCAATGTGTATATCAGGTGCGGCGCAGCACGGTTAGGCATTCACTGTTTCGTTGCTGGTTACATGCACGGTCTCATGCGCTTCGCTGGTGAGGCGGTGATCCACCACCCGCAGATATTTCACGCCGAGCGAAAAGGCCAGGAAACCGTAGGCAATGATTCCCAGCCCGGCTGCCCATTCCACAAGAGATGGGGTGTAGGACGTGTAGGAAATCATTGCTTCGCCTGGCAGATAGGAGATGACTGCGAGGAAGCCGACGATATTCGTATCGAAGCGGAAGGCCACCACACCGCCCACGATCATCGCCAGGCCGAGCATCCGCCAGAAGGGAGATAAACGCGTGGGTCGGTAGAGCAGGATGAAAGTCGGAAGAAGCGCGCCAAAGATCATCTCACCGAACCAGAAGTTGAAGGAGAGTGTTCCTTTTGTGAGGATTTCAAACGCTTCGGTGCGCCCCGGTTCGTAGGTGTAGGTTTGGGCCAGCCAATCCCAGAAGCGGATGTATAGGTAACCGATCATCAGATAGCCGAGGAATTGTGCAGCGCGCTCGACAAGAATGTCATTGACTTTGGCTTTGGGGGTCAACCTTGCTGAAAGCATGGATGCAAACAAGGTGAGCGCTATGCCGCCAATGATGGCGGAGAACATGAACAGGACAGCCATTTCAGGTTTGTACCAGATGGGCCGCGCTTTGATGACGCCATAGACCGCGCCGAGCGAGGATTGATGCAGGCTGGAAAGCCCGAGACCGACGATGGCCAGCACAGGCGCGTAGTGATGAACGCGTTCCATTTTTTCGGCTAGACGCGGGTATTTGCCGCGTACCCACTCGAAGGATGCAAAGATGGGCATGGCTTCAAAGACCAGCACGGTGAGGTAGAGCATTACGCACATGGTCACTTCCCATAAAAGGGAATGTGTGTTCCAGAATACAAGCGCCTTCCAAAAGCGGTCGGGGCGGCCGATATCGAGAAGAAGGGCCAGCATGGCCATTGTGTAACCGATCAGGCCGACGAAGGTAGCCGTGCGCGCGATCGGTTCATAGCGTTTAAGGCCGAAGAGGTATACACCCGCACACAGGCTGAAAGCGCCCGCGCTCAGTGCAATGGCAGAGAGGTCGATGGTGATCCACAAGCCCCAGGGAACCAGGTCGGTGAGGTTGGTGATGGAAAGGCCGAACCAGAAGACGGAAAGACCGGCCACCAGCGCGATTGTCAAAAGAGTTCCCAAGAAGGCGAGCCACATGCCCCAGGGAGTTGCGATGTTCTCACGGATGGTTTTTAGGATGGTTTTCATGTTAGCCCTCCACAATCCCTTCTTCGCCTACGGGCAGATAATATACGCGTGGTGAGGTCCCCAAATGTTCGCGCAGGCGATAGGATGGGTGATTCCTCAGAACCTGACTGACATTGGAATTTGGATCGTTGAGATCGCCAAACATACGCGCTCCCGTTGGGCAGGTGACCACACAGGCGGGTGTCGCTCCTGCATCCACGCCGGGGAGAAGACCCACAGATAAACCACGGTCGATGCGGTTGTAGCAGAAGGAACATTTCTCGGGCACGCCTCGCGGGCGCCGTTCCACTCCGGGTTCGCCCCATTCGGGAACAGCAGGGTTCTCGCCGGTAAAGGCTTTCCAGTTGAAGGCGCGCGCATCATATGGGCATGCAACCATGCAATAGCGGCAGCCGATGCACTTGTCATAATCCATCATAACAATGCCGTCGTCGCGGTAGTACGAGGCGCCCACCGGGCAGACTTCCACGCAGGGCGCACGTTCGCATTGCATGCAGGGCCGCGGCAGGTACACTTTTTCACCGTTGACTTCGCCCGCATTTAGCACCTTGTTCCAATCGAGTTCGGGGTTGATGTCGTTGTTGGCGTGGCAGGTCAGGTTGCATTGCCCGCAGCCAGTGCATTTGGCCTGATCGATGACCATGGCCCATTGACGCTCGCCTTTTACGCCATCAGAGGCTTTCGCTTCCTGAATGACACGTGTGCCGGCTGCTACCGCAAGCCCAACCGCAGAGAGTTTGATGAAATCGCGGCGGCTGAAATTATTTTCCGTCATGATGAACCTCCTCGGATTTCTTCAAAACAAGTCGATACCAGCGCTCCAGCCAGGGAGCCAGCACCATACCCGCGGCGAGGCCGATCAGGGCGGCAAGTCCGGCGTATCCAAGCGGTGAAACCGGGGTCGGCTCAGGCACGATGGAGGACATTTCCCTTTCAGGGGTAGGTTGGTTGACGGGGTTCGTGGTGGAGGCGTCCGCGACTTCCTTTGTTGAAACCGCCTCGCCATCCGTGTGCATTTGTTCGGCGTGGCAGGTTGTGCAGGTCTTAATACTGGCCTTGAAGGAATGATCAGCAATGGAATGGGTCTCCCTGTTGGGATTCTCCAAATGTTCAAGGTGGCAATCGATACAGGTGACGCCCTGCTTGCTGTGCGAGGAATAGGGGAAGTTCATGCTGGCTTCCTCGTGGCAGCTGATGCACAAACGGGAGGCGTCCTTGGTGCTGGGGTCTTTCAAGTTTAGCGTGATCTTCAGGGAGGCATTGTGCGGATCATGGCAGGAAGCGCAATCCATGCCCTTCTGAAAATGTGCGCTGCCCTCCCAGGATTCCTGCGCCACAAAGCGCGTATCGGTATGGCATGTGCCGCAGGTATTGGAGGTCGGGTCCACACTCATGTGTGTCTTTGGGTGATCCCCGCCTTCATCGATGTGGCAGGCGGCGCAGGTCACGCCGTCTTCCTTCCAGGAGCCGGTCGCCTCATCGAACCCGGTCACATGGCAGGCCAGGCAGGCGGCGGGCTTGCCCTGGTCCGTCCACGCTTTTACAAAGATCGGGTCGTCTTTGGCATTTCCATGCGGGCCGTTCTGCCAGCTCATTTGCGAATCTTCATGGCACTCGGCGCAGGTATCGCTTCCTTTCGGCGTGGGCGGTGGGTTTTCATCCTGCGCAGAAACGGCGACGAGCGTTACGCCCGCGAACAACAGGGCGAACATCAAGGCAATCAAAACTTTTTCAAAACGCGAATTCATATCCATTCTCCTTATTATGCGTGGGCTTCCGTGTGTTTTGGCTGCGGGAGCGGAGCAGAAAGGAACACCTCACAATTCAGGCATTCCTCTCGCAAATAACCATTGGGTTGGCGCTTGACCTGCCAGCAGGGTTTCCCGCTCTCGGTAGACATTTGCAGAACCCGATCCACCGAAAGACCCTGTTCCAGCCAGCAGGGTATTTCGTCTTTTATAAGCAAGTTCTTTTCCATCTCGGCTTCCGCCTGCCAGCGCGCATCCAACTTGCGAAGCAGAAAGACCACCAGCGCGGTCAACCCCAGGGGCACAATCAGGCGGATTAAAATGCCTGTCAGAAGGACAAGTATTGAAGTCAATGTTTCCATGGTATCCTCACGATTTCAGCCAGTAATTAACATCCCGGCGGCGAACCCATTCGCCGACGAGCAGGAGCAATCCGAACGGAATAACGAGACGGGCCAGGAAGAGCGTTAAGATGATTTCAGAACCGTTCATGTCAGTCTCCTTTCTTTATCCTGCCTAAAGGATACGACTTCCTTAAAGGAAAGTAAATTCGGCTCGCTCCCCATCCTGAATGAAGGACACCCGCATCTTTCCACGCCCCGGCCTGCGGGATACACCCCATGCATTTCTCGCACGGATGGGGTGTACTCCCCAAAAGAAAAACTCCTGTCAAACACGACAGGAGTTCCCCAAATTACACCTTACAAATCAAGCATCACAGATTGCGCGTTTTGCGATACGTTTTACGCTTTGATTATCCCCTTTCGTATGGCATACCGCACCAGATCTGAGCGTGAATGTAGATTCAACTTCCGCATGATATTCTCGCGGTGGCGTTCCACCGTCTTCGGGCTGATGACCAGCGATGAGGCGATCTCCACATTGCTGGCGCCTTCGGCGAGATGAGTGAGGACTTCGTGTTCACGTTCCGTCAACCCATCCAAATTGACCTTTTCCCCGGCAGGTTGTTCTGTGCTGAGAAAATCACGCACTAAAAATTTTGCCAGGGACGGGTACAGATACACTTCACCGATCGCGGCCGCTTTAATGGCCGTGATCAATTCCTCGGGCGCGGCACGCTTGGGTACATAGCCCGATGCGCCCGCATTCAGCATTTGAAAGAAATATTCCTCGTCCTCGTGGATGGTCAATGCCACGATCTTCACATCGGGAAATTTAATTTTGATGGCACGGGTGGCTTCGATGCCCGTTTGATCGGGCAGGCCGATATCCATCAAAACGACGGTGGGTTGCACACGCTCGGTCTCTGAGAGGGCTTCCGCCGCAGAAGCGGCCTCGCCTACAATCTCCATATCTTTCTGCCCGCTGAGGAGCATCTTCAATCCCGAACGGACAACCGCATGGTCATCCACCAACAGCAAGCGTATTGTCATTCTGCCTCTTTTCGGAGCACTGCATACGGGATTACCGCTTCCACTTCCGTGCCGTAATTTGGCCGTGAGTGTACTTCCACCGTCCCGCCCAGAAGGGCGGCGCGTTCCGCCATGCCTGCCAGCCCAAGCGATACGCGCCCGATGCGGTTCTGGACGGTGTCCATGTCGAAGCCGATGCCGTTATCGCGCACCAGAATAAGCGCGGATTTTTCCTTGTATTCCAGGCTTACCCGCACACTGCTGGCGCGTGAATGTTTAATAATGTTGTTCAACGCCTCCTGGATGATGCGGAAGATGGCGATCTTCACGGTTTCATCAAGGGCGTGTTCCTCGCCGTTCACATCCACTTTGATGGTGAGATGCGTGATCTCCTGCAAGCGGCTTGTGTACCACCTCAACGTGGCGGATAAACCCAGATCGTCGAGGTGGGCAGGCCGCAGGTCCGATATGATGCGCTGTAATTCCCTTAGGGCGTCTGATGTGAGGCTTTGTAACTGTCTCAAGGTGTCTGTCGGTGCCCGCCTTTTTTTATTTTCATCCGCAAGCCCGCGCAGACCCATGCCAATGGCGGTGAGGGATTGGCCGGTTTCATCATGCAGGTCGCGGGCAATGCGCTGGCGTTCCGCTTCCTGTGCGGCAACAACCTTTCGAAATAATTCGGCGCGCAGGTTTTCACGTTCGCGTGATTCGTGCAGGCGCGCCTCCTGCAATTCCGCGATCTTGTGGTCGCTTTCCACTTGAAAGGCTCGCAGGAACCGAATGACAAATATGGATGCGAAAATGGCGGTAACCGCCCGCAGGAGTTGAATTGGAAAACCGAAGGTATCGAAGAAAAATTCGGAGTTCAAAAAAGTGGACGGGGGCAGGCGGCTTGGCGCGGTGAAGATCTGCCCCACAAGGCTGTACCATCCGAAGGAAACCGAGGCCCATAAACTATCCCGCCCAAAACTGACCAGCCCCGCACGGCGGAAGGCACGCTGCTGCACCACAAGCCCGGCCGCTGCGAGCAGGCCGGCGGGAATGGCAATGGAATAGCGTGTCCACACATCGGCAATCGCGTAAATATCGTCGAGCGGATAGCGGCCTTTGAAGGTCAGCAGCCCGTAAACCCAAACGGCTTCGAGCGCCAGCGGGATGATGAGACTCACCCGCCAGGTGGATTCGGTGCCCAGCACAAGATAGGAACCAAACGCGGCCAGCGAGAGGAATGAAAATGCGAGGATCGATAATGAGACCGCGGGAAACAGGGCAGAATCCATCTCGGTCAAATGCCCCATTATCCTGAACATTTCCAGCCATTCATGGGCAGCATGGACAAGCCCAAAGCCTGCCAGCGGACGCAAAGCCATCCGCAGCCGCGCATCGGTGGAACGGCCCCCCTCCATTGCCACCAGCAAGCCCATGCTGAAAAATGCCAGGCCGTAAAAAAAGTAGATGACAATCAAAGAGGTTTCGTTCATTCGGTTTCACTTACAAGTCCCTAAAGAAGTGAAAGACACTTTAGGGTTTCTCATACGTCACTCTTCCTGATGCCTCAAGCGTGCGCCGCAGGTACGGCAGAAACGGTCACCGGGCTTCGCGCGCGTGCCGCATTGCGGACAATAAGCCTCCTCGCCGCTTTCATCACTTTCCAAGCTGGCACGAGACCTGTGCCGGGATTTGCCGCCGGGCTTTCTGCCCGCCTGCCAGTAATAGGCAATCCCGCCAACGATCATCACGAACCCCAGCCCGCCAATGATATATGGCAGGGAGTTGTTGAGCGAAACACGACCCGGGGTATTTTCATCTACTGGCGCGGATGGCTGCACTCCCTGGGGCGGGGCAGCGAGAACATTGGTTGTCTTTTCATATTCGACATTCAGGGCGAACTGTTCACCGGCAGCAAGTTTTACCGCTCCGCTGTCGTAATAATTGCTTCCATTTTCCTGCGCAATGGACTTGTATTCCGGAGCCATCGAAAAAGCGGTTACATCCTTTGGCTCCAGCACAAGCAGGTTGAACGCATCCACGGCATATGCCCCGTCCCACAAATAGGAAAAGAGGCGCTGGTTTCCGTTGAAGGTGAGCGGCTGATAATATTCGAAGCGGTATACGGAAGTCTGGCTGATCGTGACGGTAAAGGACTGCCATTCGCCATCCTGTTTTGGTCCATCGAATAGGGCATTCAGGAAACTACCATCCCCATTGAGGGATGCCACCGCGATCAGGTTTGCTTCCAGCGGGATTCGAAAGGTCAAATCCACTGGCAGGGGCGTTGCATCACTCAGCTGAAAATCCGCAATGACCAGCATGCTGGGTTGGTCGTATTCCGGCCAAAGCTGTACGGTCATTTTGGAAATGGTCGTATCGGTTTGAGCGGATGCCAGGGACGGGAATGCGAACATCATCCCCAGCAATAATATAAGACTCAATTTACGCATGGATTTGCCTCCAACGATAAAGTTTTCTTTATCTTACCATGTGGTTTTTTGGAAGGGCAGAAACGATGTCACGGAGTATTGCGGATAAATGTCACCCTTTTTGTACAAGGACTTCACAGAAATCCCCTTGAAAAATTCCAGAAAAGGTTCTGTGAAGTCCTTCGATAACGCATCCGAAAAAATCACGCCAGAGCGCGACTCACCGAAGCTCGCACCATCGTCCAGCAGGCTTTGTTGTACGGAGTTTTAATGCCATGCTTCTCGCCGCGCCGGGCTACTGCGCCGCAGATGGCGTCGATCTCCGTCGGGGCGCCGCGCCGCATATCCTGGAACATGGATGAAAGATTTGAGGCCGTTTTGCGCGCCACATCCTCGGCCGCATCCACCGGGTTGCTGAATGGCAAATGCACCCGCTCCGCCATCGCCACTTCCGCGGTTTCGCGCGCGAGCGCACCCATCATTTTGCGGGCTTTGGGCCGCGACAATAATTCTCCGTTCGGCACTTGCAGCAGGGCTGTCAATGGATTGATGGCCGCGTTGATAACCAGCTTGCCCCAGATGAGCGACTGGGCGTCGTCTACAACTTGCACATTGAAGTTGGATGAACGTAACGCCGCCTCAAGCGGACCGAGCGCCTGATTCTGTTCCAATGAGATGACTCCTTCCCCGCCCATTTTTACGAGTCCCGGCCCTAGTAACGTTGCCCCAGTGGTTGTAATGCCCAATGAAACCCGGCCAGTTCCCAGGTCCCGGATGAGCGTTTCCTTGTTCCCCATCCCGTTTTGCAATGTGATCGCGAGTCCGTCGCTGACCAGTAATTCCTTCAACTGATTCGCTGCGCGTTCCGTCTGCCAGGATTTGACAAGAACCAGCGCGTGCTTTGCGCCGCTTACTTCGCGCAGGTCATCCGTGGCATGGACTTTGTAAGCGCGTTCGTTTCCGTTTGCATCGACGATGCGTGCGCCGTTTTCTTGCAATGCCTTCAACCCGTTCTTCCACGTCCCAAGCATGTGGACGGAATGACCCGCTTCGCTTAATCGAGCCGCGAATAAGGTAGCTAATGCGCCTGTGCCAACCAATAAAATATCCTGTTTCATTTTATTTCCTTTTGAAACGCATCCCATTCTTCGTCGCTCATCTCAACGGTATGTTCAACAGCGGGGAAGCGTTTGCTCTCCACGTCATCGATGTAATCGGCGAAAGCCTTGTTCATCTCGGCATGGAAGTTCGCATACTGCTTGACGAACCTGGGTGTGAAACGGTCGAACAGACCAAGCAGGTCATGCGTGACCAAAACCTGACCGTCGCAGCCCCCGCCCGCGCCAATGCCAATCGTGGGGATTGAAATTTGTTTGGAGATAAATTCCGCCAGCCGCGCAGGCACTGATTCAAGCACGAGGCTGAACGCGCCTGCTTCTTCGAGAATTTTCGCGTCTTCCAGCAGGCGTTTCGCCGCAGTTGCCGTTTTTCCCTGGGCACGGAACCCGCCAAGCTGATGTACAGATTGCGGCGTGAGTCCGAGATGGCCCATGACGGGGATGCCCGTTCCCACAATCGCGCGGACAGCGTCCGCCCGTTCGCGCCCGCCTTCGAGTTTGACCGCGTCCATGCCGCCTTGCTGTAAAAAACGCCCCGCATTTCGCACGGCATCCTCCACAGAGACTTGATACGACATAAAAGGCATATCGCCGATCAGCATCGCGGACTTTGCTCCGCGTGCCACGGCGCGCGCGTGGTGAAGCATCTCTTCCATGGTGACGGGCAGGGTGTTTTCATAGCCGAGTACCACCATTGCGAGTGAATCACCCACGAGAATGGAATCAATACCTGCCTTGTCTATTGCCATGGCGGTGGGATAGTCGTAGGCGGTGAGCATGGTGATCACCTCGCCGCGTTCCTTTTTCTGGCGGAACGTAAGCGTGGTCACCTTCTTGCGTTGTGACGTGTTGGTTGAGACTGGTGTTACAGTTGACATGGTACCCTCCGATAAAGGTAGAGTCCGCTTTGCGTGCTGGCGTCCCTGATGTGCACGCGATTTCGGTTTACAAGATTAACGCCGTCACGTTCGTTTGGATACGTGCGATAGGTACATTATTCCACAAATTTGTTTTTTCGCCTATAATAAATTTGTCAGAACTTCGTCTCAGAAACGATCAAATTTCCGTGAAGGAGAATTTCACATGCGTAGAATGTTTGGCTTTTTGATGGGGATTTTTGTCGGCGGGTTGGTTGGCGGCATCATGGCTTTACTGCTCGCCCCCGAGTCCGGTGAAAACCTCCGCAACCAAATCCGTGACCGCGGGCAAAACTTCCTCAACGACGTTCGTCATTCGGCGAATTCACGCCGCATCGAATTGCGCCATCGGCTGGATTCATTGCGAAGTCCGCGGGAAATGTAAATTTCATTCAGGTGGTAGAGTATCTCATCCACGAATTACGGATTTATAAAACTCCACCACCCTCTCCATATTCTCCTGGTAATCCGCTTTCGTGGAGATGATTTTTGCATTCAGGCCTGCAGCCTCGCGCCGCAGGTCTTCTCTTTCCAGTCCAAGCAGGATCGCATCCGCAATGGATTGAGGATCGTTCGGGTTGACGAGCAGTCCATTCTGCGTATGCGTAATCCACTCGCGGATGGAATCCAAATCGCCCGCAATCGGGAAGCATCCGCAGGCCATCCCTTCGATCAGTGAATTCGGGGTGCCGTCGTGGATGCTCGGAGACACCACAATTTGCGCGCCGCGAAAGACCGCTCCCATTTCATGGTGCGGAATCAACGGAAGCAGTTCCACCGCATGTTCTATTCTTAATTCCCGAATCCACCCCATCACCTGCGCCTCGCCCTGCATGGACGTGCAAATAAAACGCGCGTCGCTTCGTTTTGCCAGCACAAGCGGAATGGACTTAAAAAAAACATCATTGCGGACGTAGGGGCGAATCCCGCGCGGGTTGATGATGATGGGATTCTTCGTCGATTCTTTAGGCGGATAAAAAACATCGCTTCGGACTCCGCCGTTGCCGGGTACCACCAAAGTGGCTTTTTCCCCGCTGAAGCCCCACTTCCGCGCCAGGCGCACATCACGTTCCGCATCCGCGTGCAAAGCATCGACCATGCTCATCGTCCTCCGCGTGTACCATCCCATCAGCGGCGTGGACGGCGCGTGCAGGGTAAAGTCATTGCCCCAGATGGAGACAAGAAATGAGGGACGAGTAACGAGGCTGTTCAAGGCGTAAGCTGTTAACATACCCTCGAAGGGAATACGCATCGCGTGGATAATATCTGGTTGAACTTCCTGAATAAAGGCGCGTAATTTTCGCAGAGCGGCGGAGCGGGGAATGGTGAGGGGGCCGACCCACTGTCTGAAGAGCGTACGCAGGCCCAGGGTCCGGGAAGAGGCGGAGCCGGGGCGGGATGTCCGCTTTTTGGCGGCGCTAAAAGCCACGGGCGTAAACTCCAGCCGCTTAACGGGGAAATCCATCTCTGCAGATTGAAATGTGGTGGCGATGTAGACTTCGTCGCCGCGTTCGGCGAAATAACGGATCCAGTTTTGAGAAATGGGGGAGCGGATGTCGGTTACGAAAAGCAATCGCATCCTGTGATTATACCCTTCGGGCATTACATACCCATTCGGGCGGCATCTACACATTGCCCGCATTTATGAGACGTAGTATATTTAAGCCCATGAGCAAAGGCCGTATCCTCGTTGTCGAAGATAATATGGATACCTATGAGCTTGTCCGATTCATCCTTGAAAAGAACGGGTACGACACTTTTCTTGCGGTGAATGGACGCGATGGGGTGGACGCAGCCAGCAAGCAGATGCCCGATCTGATCATCATGGACCTTGCCTTGCCTGAAATGGACGGCTGGACTGCCACGCGGCTGATCAAAAGCGACGCGCGGACCGGCTCCATTCCGTTGATCGCGCTGACTGCGCACGTCCTGCCAGGCGACCGCCAGCGGGCCATAGATTCGGGATGCGATGATTACATCACCAAACCCATGGACCTGCTTGATCTCGTTGAATCTGTTGATAGCTGGATGAGCAGGATGTAATAAGGTGGTTTATTTCAAAAATCTTTTCAATAAAAAGGAAAACTTATGAAACAAATTTGTGTCGTCGGCGTAGGATACGTCGGCCTGGTTACCGCCGCGTGCTTTGCCGACCTCGGCAACCGGGTCACCGCGCTGGATGTGAACGAGCAACGGGTGGAGAATCTCAAAAAAGGCATCATGCCGATTTACGAACCGGGACTGGATGAACTAGTCAAACGCAATGTGAATGCGGGGCGCATCTCATTTACCACCTCCTACAAGGATGCCTTGAAAAATGCGGAGTACGCCTTCATCGCGGTGGGAACCCCGTCCGATTCGGACGGCGCCGCGGATTTGCAGTATGTGGCCGCGGCCGCTAAATCCATTGCGGAAAATATGACTGCGCCGTTGGTCATCATCAACAAATCCACGGTTCCAATCGGGACGGGAGACTGGGTGGCGGACATTGTGAAGGGCGCGCAGCCCAAGCCGATCGGCTTCTCGGTAGTATCCTGCCCCGAATTTTTGCGCGAGGGTTCCGCCATAGTCGACTTTATGAATCCACACCGCACGGTGATCGGTTCATTGGACAAGGATGCCGCCAACAAAGTGGCGCACCTGCATTTACCGCTGCGCGCGCCTATTGTCATTACAGATTTACGTACGGCGGAAATGATCAAGTATGCCAGCAACGCTTTCCTTGCTACAAAGATTTCCTTCATGAACGAACTGGCTGACCTGTGCGAACTTGTCGGCGCGGATGTGAAGGAAGTGGCCGCTGGCATGGGCTACGATGCGCGCATCGGACGTCACTTTTTGGATGCAGGCCTCGGCTGGGGCGGATCATGCTTCCCCAAGGATGTGGAAGCGCTGGCGTTCATGGCAAAAGAAAAAGGACTCAATCCGCGTATTTTGAACGATGTCATGGAAGTCAATTATGACCGCCGCAAAAACGCCGTCGTAAACCTCCAAAAAATGCTTGGCGGAAGTTTAAGAGGCAAGACCGTCGGCCTGCTCGGGCTGGCCTTCAAGCCGAACACTGACGACATGCGCGATGCGCCTTCAATCGATATTGCCGAAGAACTGGTCAAGGCGGGCGCGAAAGTCCGCGGTTATGACCCGGTGGCTATGGAAGTCGCTCGTCCGCTTTTGCCTGCTGTGGATTTCTTCGATGAACCATATAAAATGGCGAAGGATTGCGACGCCCTCATTGTGGTGACGGAATGGAATGAGTTCAAGCAGTTGGATCTTGAGAAGATAAAAAGCCTCCTCAAGTCCCCTGTCATTTACGATGGCCGAAATATTTACGACCCGGGTCTAATGAAAGAAATGGGCTTTACCTACCGCGCCATCGGCCGATAACAAGGCGATTTCGTCAAGTTCGCATTTTAATAGTCGGACAGCCGTAGGCTGTTCGGCTATTTGATTGTTTGACCAAAAACTGAAAAACCACTAAACTATTCAGCCTATGAACAACACTCCCCCCGTATGCAATTACGAAGGTTCAGACTATCAGCAAGCATTTTGGGAGCAGGGTGGACGCGACTACGAAGACCGCGCTGAAGCCATCGCCCTGAAAAAGATGCTCCCCACAAGTGGAAAACTCATGCTCGAACTTGGCGCAGGAGCCGGGCGCAACACTCCGCGCTACGAAGGTTTCGAGCGCGTTGTCCTTTTAGATTATTCGACTACACAACTGGCTCAGGCCCAGCAAAAACTGGGACGCTCCGACAGATACATATACGTCGCCGCGGATATTTACTGCCTCCCATTCTTGGACCGTTCGTTTGATTCTGCCACGATGATCCGCGCCCTGCACCACATGGCCGATGCGCCGAAAGCCTTAAGCCAGGTGCGGAACGTTTTGCAGCCGCGCGCCGTCTTTATTCTTGAGTTTGCGAACAAAGTAAATCTCAAATCCATTTTTAGGTACTGGCTCAGCAGACAGGATTGGAATCCGTTTACGTTGGAGCCTGTGGAATTCGTCAAATTGAATTTTGACTTTCACCCAAAGGCCATCCGCAGCTGGCTTGGCGAACTTGGCTTTTCGATTGAAAAGACGCTGGCTGTTTCGCATTTCCGCATCGGCTGGTTGAAGCGTATTGTCCCAGCCGGGCTGCTCGCCGCAATGGATGGTCTCTTCCAGCCACTAGGTGCGCTTTGGCAGTTCACACCCAGTGTATTTATGAAGGCAAGAGTAAATGTTGAATCTCAAACCGGGGAGGTTTCCATGAATGTGACTGGCTTGTTCAAATGCCCCGAATGTGGCGGCGGAAATTTGCAGGAGAAGAACGATCATCTGCTTTGCCCAACCTGTCATGCGCGTTGGGCAGTCCATGATGGCATTTACGATTTCCGTGAAAAAATGAAGTAACAATAGTATTATGCAGGCTGGGAGTTGAGATTATGACGGAATCAAGAAAACCGCTGCCCCATGTTCCGCCCTTTGTAGAACGAAAAACACAACCGCCGCGCAGGAACGGTGTGGATACGCGGGGAATGCTGAGTGTCGTCACCATGCTCGTCAGCTTGGGGGCGCTGACCGTGTCCATGCTTGGGGCTGCGAAACTGGTGGTCGATGTGTTCGATGACGGCCTTGCCAGCAGTTTGGGTGGCATCCTTGTAAAAGTGGTTGTGCTGGGGCTTGCATTCTTTTTCGGTTGGGGGATTGGTCTGGTCAGTATCCGCGGATTTGGGAATCTTGTCTATCCGATGGTCATCAAGTTGTATGCATGGACCTGCCTCGCCGCTGTAGGCTTTCTTTATATAAAGGTCATCCAAAAACTGTACATGCAGGCCTATGATGGTCTTCACTTCTGGGCATATTTGGTGATGCTGCTGGGCGGATTATTCGTGTTGATCTGCCTGCACCTGCTGGTGGAAGGACATGACCTGCGGCCCTTCGCCATACCCCTGCTCATCATCAGCGTGCTGCAGTTGTTTGTGATCGTGTATCGCTACGTCTTTACCGCCGACGCAAACGGTTGGAAACTGTTCGGGGATTTTGCTATATTCTTCGTGATGATCTCGCTCTCGGCCCTGATGTTGATGCATATCGGCATCCTTTCCCCGCTGCGTGATTGGATCAATGAAATATTTTCGGAGAATGAAATATCAAATTACAATGGGAATGGGGTAAGGTGATTGCCCCGCTCATTATGCCTATGCAAGCGGCAGGCGGATGAAAAAGGTGCTGCCGGGGAATTTCTCCTCATTGTGGCCTGCGCTTTCCACCCAAATACTGCCTTGCAAGGCCTTGAGGATGCCGGCGGAGATGGCCAGCCCAAGCCCAGCCCCACCGCCTTTGTAATTCGTGCGGCTGGAGGAATGTAATTCCACCTTTCCCAATTGATATAACTTTTCAAAGATGATCTTGTGATGCTCCGGGTCGATGCCAATGCCGGTATCCTTCACGCTCACCTCGGCCATTTTTCCCCCCTGAATAGACGTTGGGCCGATGCGGCGTGGATCGTCCACCACCCTGGCCGAGACGGTGATCGAGCCGCCATCCGGTGTGAATTTGATCGCATTCACGATGACATGGTCGAGCGCCTTTTTGAGCAGTTCAGGATCTGCCAACAGTGGTGGAATATCCTTGATGGTCTCATCCATATGAAAGGTCAGGTTGCGAAGCGCGAGATCTTTTACATAATCCTTGTGGATGAGTTTCAGGATCAAATCAAGGCTGACCGGTTCCACATGCGGATTAATGACTTGGCTGTCGAGGCGGGCCACATCCAACATGCTGTTCACGATCTGGTGCAGGCGGTTCGTGCCTTGTAAAACGCCTTCGATGGCCTGAAGAAGTGCGGGATTGCCCTGTATCAATGAGTCTCCCTTCAACATGCCAAGATAACCCTTGATCACGGTTAGCGGTGTGCGGAGCTCGTGGGCTGCCACTTGAATGAACGATGATTTATTTTTATCGTGTTTTGCGAGCGTGTTATAAGCGATGTTTAATTCCTCTACACGCTGTGCAACCATGCGTTCCATCACCTGGTTGATGCCTGTTACTTCGTCGTACAAGCGCGCATTCTCGAGTGCGACGGTTGCCTGCATGGCAAAGGTTGTGGCCAGCAGGCTGTCATCTTCGTTGAAGGATTGTTTGGAACGGCCCAAAACCAGCAGGCCGACCACATTATCTTTTGAATAGAGCGGCACACCCAGCCAGGAACGATCGCGCGGCAGCCAGGCGGGTTGACTCCATCCTTCGGTTTTGTCGGTATCGCTGACAAGCAGGGTCTCGCCCTTCCGCGCAACCGTTTTATAGAAATCCAAACCCCTGATCTTTAATTGGAATTCCTGAAGATTCGCGTTTTCCGGCATCCCGTGGTGTGCGCGGATGTGCGGCAGACCATTGACATCCTCCATGAAAAGAATGCTGCGGTCATATGGCAGAACCTGCTTCAATTGTTCAAGGATCTGCTGTGGTAATTTTTCGATGGTTGTCAATGAAGATAACTGTCGGGATGAACGTGCCAGCGCTTCGGCAGCCCGACGCCGCTCCTGCTCGGACTCGAATAGTTTTGCGTTTTGGGCTGCGGCTTTTTCCGCCACATCCCGCGCCCGGGCAAGTTCCACGGCCCGTTCACGCGCGTCACCCAATAGACGTTCCACTTCCCTTTGTGCCTGTTCGCGTTGCTGCACGAGCATGGTTCGCAAAAGCGCGCTGGAGAGCAGGTTTTTCAAGCGGACATAAATGTCCCAGTCGTCCGGACCCATTTCCACCCACATAAACCCGAAGCGGTTGCTGGCGAGGGAGAGCGGCATGACCACCGCATCATATCGATGATCTGTTGGGGTTTTTCCGCGCGGCGCCAACCGCCCGGTACCGAGCGAGGTCTTTTCCTGCGGTATCTGGAATTTACCATCCTCGTACTGTAGAATCAGGCGGTAACTTTCCGGCGGGGGTGAGGAGACCAGGCCGGGCGCGCTGACATCGCTATAGAACATCACATACCAGCGGTGCAGCCCCAGCGCTGGGAAATGCTTTGCGATCGCTTCGCCAATCCCTTCCAGAGTCATGGCAGGAGCCATCGAAAAGCTGAAGTTGCTGAGGATTTCCTCTTTTTGTTCGAACTGCATACGGCGGTAGGCCTGTGCTCTTTGCGATAGTTCGCCCATCAATATGCGCGCCTGCTGAAACAGGTTTTCAGCCTGCAGCATGGTGGTATTGCTGGTAATGCCGCCCAATGCATACCTTCTGAATGTGGATAAAACGTTGTGCCAGACGGTGAATTCATATCCGTTCTTTTGCAGAACTTCCACCATGGCCTGGGTCATTTTCAGGAAGGCGTCGCTTCTGTCCGCTACGCGCAGGCTGGCGAGGAACACGTTCCAGGTGCGGCCAAAGACATCAATATACTGTTCTTTCGACGGATCGTTTTCCGGGATGCCCGCTGCGCTAAACAAGGCACGGATGGCGGCTTCCCGCTTGTTTTCCAACCGGCCGGTATGAGCCACTTCTTTTGGAAGCACCACAGCTCGTTGAATGCTCTCCGGTAAACAACCGCATGACCAGCGCACGATTAATTGCGAGGGCAGGATATTGACCGCCTCCAACTGCTCGCCGTTCATACGTTTGAGCAATGCCTCGAATGCCCGCTGACCCGCTTCATAAAACGACTGGCGGACTGTGGTTAATGGCGCGCCAATGGACTGGGCATCGCTGACATCATCGAATCCAGTCACTGCAATTGTATCCGGCACGCGAATGCCGCGCTGCTGCAGAACTTCCAGCACACCGAAGGCCATGCGGTCATTGGATGCGGCGATGGCCTGCACCTGAATACCGCGTTCATCCAGCAGGATGCGCGCCGCAGTGCGTCCGCTCTCCGGGGTGTAATCTCCCTCCAACACAAGGCTTTCTTCAAAACGGATGTTGTGGGCTTTTAATTCCTCTTTGTAGGCATTGAAGCGCTGGTTCGCCTCCAACTGCCCGGGAATTCCACGAATAAAGGCGATGCGTTTATAGCCATGCATCTCGATCAGGTGGCGGATGACCGCGCGCATCCCGCTATCGTTATCCGCCATGAAGGAAGTGATCCCCTCCGCAGGCACTGCAAAGGAAACGATTGGCGTGGGGGCGAATGAAAGGCAAAAATTCTTAAGTTCCTCGGCGGAAGGCCCGTGCCCCATATCTGCGGAAAGCAGAATCCCATCAAATTTTTCGGGTTTGATCAGGTCATATAAGCCATAGGAGCGCCCCGAATGCGTTGGCGCGGCAATGGCGGCCGGCTTCCCGCCTACGAAATAAACCACGTTCGCATTTTGTGCTTTGGCAGAATCCAGCACACCGGCCATGAACTCAGCCCCCCAGGTGCGGGTCAGTTGAGCCCCAAGCACGGCAATCGTCTTTCGTTCACCGGTAGGTTGTCTTAGGATCGTCATAGGATGCTGTCAAAATTATAAGGCAGGATATGTATATTGTAATTATCAATTTTGAAATATGGATTGCCGTTGCCGAACAAATAACCCGCAGACAACCTTGTCTGCGGGCTGTAATTCATGGCGCTATCGAATTTCGATTTGGTATGCACCAAGTTCGCGGGTGAAGCGGGTTGTGCCCGAAACAACCAGGTATGCCTTTTCGCCGGACTTCAGCGACAGCGGGATCTCGGCGGTCTGGTCCGCGTTGAGCGGGATCATGGTCACGCTGGAATCACCCGTCTTGATGAGTGCCAGGCCAAAGGTCTGGGGAAGAACGTTTTGGACTCGTACGAATCCCTCGGCCTGCCAGCCTCCATTGTCCGCCTCAAAATCGGACCTGTAACCTGCCGCGTCCACTTTGACATCGTCCACCAGAAAGCCTTCCCCATTGACCGCTGCATCGGTGATGTATTCGAAACGGAGGAAGATCTTTTTACCCGCATACTCCGAAAGATTCACCTTCTCCTCGATCCAGTCATTCGTGATGCCGGTGTATCCCCAGCCGTAGGAATTGCCAGAAGGGTCTGTGCCAGTGCCGGATGGGGTGGTGAGGATTTGCCAGTTTTCGCCGTTTTCTGAAACTTCAACATAGACATAATCCCAATCGGTTTCGATGTCATACCAGGTGCGGAAGGATAACTCGATGGGGGCGCTTATATTGGTGAAGTCGAACTCGCGGGTCAACGTCATATTCGATTCATCGCCCTTGTTCGACCAGAACGCATATTGACCGGAATAAGGGCTGGCTGGCAGCAACCTTGTGATGGTGGACCCTGTGAACGAAAGTGTGTAGTCGCCTGCGCATTCGATGGCGATGTAATCCACGCCGTATTGATGCACGTCACGCTTCAATGCCGCCTGCGGGCAGGAGTAGATCGTCTCTGTAGCGGAAGCACGATGCGCAGCGGGATAATTATCGTAGACGTAACGGCCGTCGCCGATGGATTTGTCCAGCACAAAATTAGTCACTGCCCAATCCATAAAAAAATCATCAGTAGTGATGGGATTTCCCGTAAGCGGGTCGGTGGCATTGATCTCACGCAGCACATCCTCCACACTATCCAATCCATTGGCCGGGTCTTTTACCAGCAGCTTGGTCGCGTCTTCACCAAAGCGGTTCAAAAAGTAATTCATGAAAAGGAAACCGGCGCCGTAGTGGGGCGAGGTTGCACCCTGATCGTTGGGCCAGTCGTTCAATTGCAGGTCCGGGTCATTGATATACAACCAGTCAAAGCCGCCGGGATCGAACCCATTGAGGAAGGCGGCCAGCTCGGAGGAACCTTCATTCAGCCAGGAAGTTTCATTGCCATCCGAATTCCAATGGATCATGTGCTGGAATTCGTGCGCCAGAACGCCGTAGGTGAAGTTGTCGCCGAGATAGGTGTTATCCGCGTTGAAAAGGAACATCTCGTGGGCGTTGGAATACTCCTGTACCAGCGGGTGCACAGAATCGGACGATGAGAAATACCCGGCAATCGAGGAGCCGAGTCCGCGGGAATAGAGAATGTAGATGTGCTCGTCGCCATCGATGCCGGGCGACCATTCGCTGCCGAAGAACTCGCGGTTGGTGGGGTAGATCTTGTTCTCGAATTCATCCACCAGCGCCTTCATTTCCGCCTTATCGAAGGAGACGCCATCTTGCACCCAAAAATAGACGTGCGGAGTTGCGTATTGCAGGGTGGCCTGCACTTCTGCATTGACATTGGTATCGAGGTTATGCACCCAGAAGGTATCACTGTCTCCCACGGTGCGCGGTGCGGCAGAGGTTGCCATCACTTCGGGAATGTCACATTTGCCATCCAGGCGGCAGGCAAGGTCCCTGGGATTGTTGGATGGGACATTGGTGGTTTCCAGCGTTTCCAATGTCTCCGATGAGACCGAGTCTGCGGGAGGCCGTACAATTTCGGGTTCCTCTACGGGCGTATCGTTGTTTGGGAATACGTCAAGGTTTTCTGTGACTGGCACAGCCTGTTTCAATGTGGAATAACCGTAGGCGGCGATCCCGCCCGCAAGAACACAGACACACAGGGATAAGGCGACGATGCCCGCCACAATTACGGTTGTACTGGTTTTGTTTTCTGTCATTTTTCCTCAGGCTAAAATAGATAATGGATAATACCCCTTGATACTGAAAAACGGATTAGGACATTCGGGTTAAAAGAACAGCGCGGGGCTGCAGCCCCGCGCTGGGTTCATCAGGCTTCCACCTTCTCTTTTGTCTTTTTGGAATGGGATGGGGCTTCGGTATGGAATATGATCTTGTTTTCCTTCTCGTTCACATCCACGATCACCACGGCTCCATCCTTGAACTTTCCGCCGAGCAGTTCCACCGAAAGCGGACTCTCGACATATTTTTGGATTGCCCGCCGTAACGGACGCGCTCCAAAGGCAGGATCGTAGCCCTCCTTTGCCAGCCAGGCGCGGGCGGAGTCGGTCATCTGCACGGTAATATTGTGCTCGTTAAGGCGGTCCTGCACTTCCTTCATTTGCAGCACCACGATCTCTTCCATTTGCTCGAGTGAAAGCGGCGAGAACATGATGATCTCGTCAATGCGGTTCAGGAACTCGGGGCGGAATGCATCTTTGAGAGCCTTCTCGATCTTGTTGTGTGCTTCCCGATCTTCGTCGCCTGATTTATGCGGGAGGAAGCCCAATGTGCCGCTCTTCTTTACGTATTCCGTGCCCAGGTTCGAGGTCATGATGAGAACCGTATTGCGGAAATCAACCACATTGCCCTGGCCGTCTGTCATGCGTCCGTCATCCAGTATTTGGAGCAGCGCATTCCAGACCTCGGGATGAGCCTTTTCGATTTCATCGAAAAGCAGAACCCGATAGGGTCTGCGTCGAACCGCTTCAGTGAGTTGACCGCCTTCCTCGTACCCCACGTATCCGGGCGGCGCACCGAACAGGCGGCTGACCGTGTGCTGTTCACGATACTCCGACATGTCAATGCGGACCAGCGCCTCTTCATCATCGAACATGAACCATGCGAGGGCTTTTGCAAGTTCGGTCTTCCCAACACCCGAAGGCCCAATAAAAATGAATGAACCAATCGGTCTTGCGGGATCTTTCAAACCGGAGCGTGCGCGGCGGATGGCATCGGAGATGGCGTGAATAGCTTCCTCCTGCCCAATAATGCGTTCGTGCAAACGCGCTTCCATGTGCAGCAGTTTTTCCGATTCGGTTTCCATCATCTGCGTCAATGGGATGCCCGTCCACTGGTGGACAACGGATGCAATATCATCCACATCCACCACCTCGTCGAGCTGATGCTCCGATTCCCATTTATCGCGCTTGGCGTTATATTCCTGTTCGAGGCGCAGGCGTTCGGCTTTCTTTTGCGCGGCGCGTTCGTAATCGCGTTCTAGGCCGGCCTGTTCCTCTTCCGCATGCATTTTATCGATATCGGTTTTCATTGCCTTAAGATCGGGCGGCATGGAATAAAGCGCTACGCGCAATTTTGCCGCGGCTTCGTCCATCAGGTCGATGGCTTTATCGGGCAGGTGACGGTCGGTCACGTAGCGGTCTGCAAGCCGGGCGGCGGCTTCAAGGGCATCGTCCGCAAAGTGGACTTTGTGATGTGCTTCATAGCGGTCACGCAATCCGTGCAGCATCTTGATCGTATCTTCCACGCTTGGCTCGTCCACATAAATGGGGGCGAAGCGGCGTTCGAGCGCGGCATCTTTTTCGATATGTTTATGGAATTCGTCCAGCGTGGTCGCGCCAATGCATTGGAGCTCGCCGCGGGCCAGCGCGGGCTTGAGCATGTTACTCGCATCCATCGCGCCCTGGGCTGCTCCTGCTCCGATGACTGTATGCAACTCGTCGATCATCAAAATGACATCGCCCTTCGCGCGCTGCACTTCGTCCATGACGGCTTTGAGACGTTCTTCGAATTCGCCGCGGAAGCGGGAACCTGCGATCATCGCGCCCAGATCCAGGGCAACCACCCGTTTTCCGGAAAGAATTTCAGGAATGTCGTTGGTGGCAATCTTTTGCGCGAGACCTTCGGCAATGGCAGTTTTGCCCACGCCTGCTTCACCGATCAATACCGGGTTGTTCTTGGTGCGGCGGGACAGGATTTGGATGAGCCGTAAAATTTCCTTGTCGCGGCCGATGACCGGATCGAGCTTGCCTTCGCGTGCGAGTTGAGTTAAGTCGCGCGAATATTTTTCAAGCGTGCGGTATTTGGTTTCGGCTTGCGGGTCGGTGACTCGTTGTCCGCCGCGCAGGTCTTGAATGGCGTCGTAGACGCGGTCACGCGACAGCCCGGCAGACTCTAAAATGCGGGCGGCGGGTGTGTTGCGCTCGGTGAGAATGGCCAAAAAGATGTGCTCTGTGGAAATGTATTCATCTTTCAGACGATTCGCCTCTTCGTTTGCCAGATCAATGATCCGCTTGACGCGAGGCGTAATAAATATCTGTCCTGCGCCGCCGCCGAAGATATTTGCCTTCGGGCTGGCACGCAGAGTCGCATCGAGCCGCTCCGTTAACGCTTCGGCACTGACGCTTAATTTTTCGAGGATTTGGGGAATCACGCCGCCGGGCTGTTCGATCAACGCCAGCAGGATGTGCTCGGTGTCAATCTGGTTGTGGCCATAGCGTTGGATAATTTCAGCCGCGCGCTGGGCGGCTTCCTGTGCTCTCTCGGTAAATCTGTCAAATCTCATCATAGGGTGGTACCTCCGTTGGGACGATGGTCCAATGATTGTGGTCCATCGTCAGCCAATGGGGGCATTATAACAAAAGCCGCATGGACGAATTATCAATAGGGCGTAAGAGATGTGTTAGATTTTGGGGCAGGCTAAGGGTTTCCGTTCCCGTTCTTCCAGGCGAGCAATTTTTCATCATGTTCTTGATGATGGTAGTATGAAGCCGGGAGAATTAACGCAAGGTGATGTCGATGGAGCCAGGGGTAAATTGCTCACTCACCATCGTCAGAATGTGGATTTTTATGTTCAGGATTTTTCTCCGTTGACTTCGACCCTCTCCGGACCTCCTGCAAGAATGATTCAGGATTGGAAAAAAACGAAGCCTGCCTGCCCTCCATCCGTAGGCCAGGTAGTGAATCCTTGTGAATGCCGCACCTTAAGCATCCCTTCCTTCCGACGCAGGTTGTGCCGCGCATGGATTATTCACTTTGCCTGTTTGAAGAATGTTTGTTTTCCTTCAATTCAAATTCTGCATATTCCAAAGGTAATTCAAACCCGAATTTTTGGCATAGCAATTTAACGTCATGGTAATCATTATCGTCAAGTTTGTACCCGGAATGGAATTTCACCATCCATTCCGGAGTGATGCATTTTATTGGCAACCCGTTGATCGAGCCCGTTCCTGTAAGTGAATCGTACGGGTATTCAACGCCAAACACAATACTTCCTTCAGCATCGAAGGTATAAGAATGAACATCAATTAGATGCCCCCTATCATCTCCTAAAACAAAATTACAATCTCGGGTATCATCCCGAATCACATCCTTATAGCCTCTCGCTTCAAGCAAGGCTCGAATTTGGGGTACGTCTTTGTGCTGGACTGCAATATCTAGATCGGCGTGAGGACGGGTTTGCCTACCTAACAAGGCATCAACTCCCCACCCGCCATCTACACATGCGTCGATACCGCTATCGTTGAGGAGTTTAAGAAACTCAATTACATCATTTGCAGTCATTTCAGGGTTATCCTTTTTAATGAGGATTTCTTGCTGCAAGCGCCCGAGAATGGTTCTTGCAGTACAGTGGATAGATGCCCAGTCTGCAGTATGAAAAGAATATACGCCCCGCTCCTTCAAAAAATCTTCCCAACGAGACTATAATATCCTCATGTCCTCCATCACCATACCCGCGCAGGGAGCCCAGCGCCCCCACCTGCGCCCGCTCAGCATATTGCGGGACCTGCCCGCCGTGGCAGACCTCATTGAACTATGCTTCTCCGACACCATGGACAGCGAAGGCAAACGCTATGTGCAGGATATGCGCCGCGCGGGCAGTGATAACTCTTTCATTAAATGGGCCAACCGTGCCGCCGAAACCACTTCCCTGCCGTTGACTGGATACATTTGGGAGGAGAACGGGTGCATCATCGCCAACACCAGCCTCGTCCCGTTTCGATATCAAAAACAACGTATCTATCTCATCGCCAACGTCGCAGTACATCCTGACCATCGCCGCAAGGGAATCGCCCGTGCTCTCACCGAACGCGCCATGCAGCACGCCCGTGAAAAAAAAGTAAGCAATGTCTGGCTTCACGTCCGCCACGATAACCCTGCAGCCATCGAACTTTACACCAGGCTCGGTTTTATCGAACGCGCCCGCCGCACCTCATGGCAGGCCTCCTCTGACCTTCATGCCCAGAGATTGGAAACTGACATTGCCATAACAAGCCGACATCCAACCTTCTGGCCGACTCAACTCAACTGGCTTTCGCGCCTCTACCCCGACCTGTTAGGCTGGCACCGCGACTGGAATTTCAACTCCCTTCGGCCGGGTCTGTGGAACTGGCTCTACCTGCTTTTCGTGGATATGAACATCCGTCAATGGGCGGCTGTACGGAAGTACCAATTACAAGCCACCCTTTCGTGGATTCCCACCGGGCGTGGGGAAAGCCTCTTTGCAGCGGCAGGCGAACGGTCCGACCCTGATGCGTTGACCGCATTACTCATCCACGCGCGCCGCGAGGTCTATCATCTGTATCCAAACATTGCCCTGGACTTTCCCACCAGCCCATTCGACGACGCCATCCTCGCCGCAGGCTTCAAACCGCTCCGCACATTGATTTGGATGCAGGCAACTTCCTAGAAGTTTTTTCGTATTAATGTATGTCATTGCGGACGCACATTGCATTGCAATGACATAAACATTAAAAAGGAGTACGAATGACAAAATTTCTGATTCGCTGGGCCATCAACGCCGTTGCCTTGTATGTGGCAGTGCTGGTGGTGCCGGGCATCGATTACATCGGTGAATGGACGGGCATTCTCTGGCTGGCGCTCATCTTCGGTTTGCTCAACGCCTTGGTGCGCCCCCTGTTAAAATTCCTCACCTGCCCGCTCATCATTCTCACCCTGGGGCTCTTCACTTTCGTGATCAACACCGTCCTGCTGATGCTTACCAGCAACATCGGCCAGTCCTTTGGGATCAGTTTTACTGTGGACGGTTTCTGGCAGGCCCTGCTTGGCAGCATCGTCATCAGCCTCGTCAGTATTTTCATGAGCCTGATCCTGCGTGACGAGTTAAAAGGTAAGAAATAAATTCAACATATAAAAAAATTGTGACCGATTAACGGTCACAATTTTTTATTAAACTCAGGCTGCCCCATGTAAAACGTGAATAAGATTTAATGCAAAGATACAAAGGTGAGAGCAGTAAATGGCTTTGGGTCAGGTATCTCCTTTAAAGCAATCTAAAGGATGCGGGCGCACCCTGCGTTATTTAATATACAATCCCGATGCATTCAGCATCGTTTCGATCAACTGTGAATTATTGACGAGCAGCAAACCGATGAACACAAGCAGCGAAATTTGAAACCATCTTTTTTCGGCAAGTTCCTTCCATGCCAGCGCAAGAAAAATGACAATGGCATAGGTCCAGTTGACGGCGTAGAGAAATACATCCTTGCCGTATTGCAGGTGAAGCGTAAAGTTGAAGAGCAGGATCAGGCCGAGGGTCAGGAAGAAGCGGTTATCCTGTCTTCGCAGGTTTTTCAGAAATAAAATCCCGCCCAACACCATAAACCCCAGCCAGAGGAAAGCCGTCGATGTGCCAAACCAGGTTTCATACTGGCCGATGCGCATCGGTTCTTTTTTAATGGAGGCCCGGAACATCCAGACTTTCAGAAAGGGAATCTCCTCCTTAAAGGTCAGCGGCTCAGGCGCAACAAAACTGTGCAGGAACATGACCCGTCCCAGATAATTTGCGCGTTGAAGCGTAGGCGGAAAGGAATTGTGCCCCTCGCGGTCGTAGGAGGAGAGGTCGAAAAAATAAGGCTGTGAATCGGGATAGATAAAATTATTCAGGAGGGTTAATGGAATCACAAGCGCGGCCACAATCAACCCGTATCGAATCCACTCTTTGATGTCGCGTTTGATGAGAATGTGCGCGAGAACCGTTTGCCCGAAGTTCGAGATGGTGATGCCAAAGGCGGCCAGGCCCGCGGCCAACAGCGCGGGAAGCGGCTTATTTTCAAGCAGAAGCACGAGGAAGATCAATGCCACAGCACCGAGAAAAATATACGTCTCGATCAATGAACTGAATACGAGCTGCGCGGTGGAGGCCCCGAACAACGCGGCGATGAGCAGCGCGTATAAATTATTGCCGACGGATTTCTTTACAAAATACCAGACGAGATAAACACACAGCGCGCCGGTCAAAGCCACGAGCGTGAAGGCGGCATACAAACTGTCGCCTTTAAGGAAGAACGCTATCACCGAAACCAACGGGCGGATGATAAGCAGCACGAACGGATGCACCGGCCGCCAGTAATAATCACGGACCTGCTCCGTTGCGAACCGCCAGCGCCAAAGCCTGCTGTCTGCGTCGAAAAAAATATCATCCGCGTTGAAGTCGGGTTGGTTGAATATGGTGGCGATCATCAAATAGACCCAAAAGAAAAACGCGGCGAGTGTCAGCCCGGCAAGATGTTCATCCAAAAATATGTAAAATTTTGTTTGCTGAAAATTGTTTTTCCCGGCAAGGGATTTCATCCACACAGCCAGCGGCAGGGAAAAAATAACGGAGACGATGAAGTAGATCAACTTCCCCGTTTCAAGCTGATAAAAACCCGCGTCGAACAGACGGGGAAACTGCCCGGCCATCTGAAAGAGAATCCACGCGAAGGCAGTGAGCGCCATGAAAAGGGTGGCGGCTATCCCGGTTTCCACAAGCTTGGATTGAAAATCCCGCTTTACCCTGCCTACCAGTAAATCCATGAACAGGGCGGCAAAGGTATGGATTAAAAGAGTTAAAATGCCGGTTTCGATGGGTGATGCATAAAAGTTGCTCAGGAAAGCGAGCATCAAATAGCTGAGCGGAATGCCCAACAGCCATGCGGGGATCAGGCGTTTGGTCTTTTCCATGGATTATCTTAAAGGCAGGTACGACGCGGTGTGCATGATCAGGATCAACCGCGAGTTATTGGCCAGCAAAAGCACGATAAACGCCAGCAGGGAAATCTGGAACCATCTTTTTTCTGAAAGCTCCCTCCAGGCAAGTGCCAGGGTGAGGATGATGGCATATGTCCAGTTGGAGGAATAAAGGAATACATCCCTGCCGTAGCGCAGGTGCAGTACAAAATAGAAAAGGATGGTGAGGATGAAAACGAAGGAAAATCGCTGATCCTGTTTTGAAAAGTTTTTCAGGAAAAGCGCGGCTCCCAGAAGGATAAGCACAACCCAGAGGAAAGCGACGGACGAATCGAACCAGGTCTCATAGCTGGCGATTTGCATTGGGGCTTTTTTCATGGATGCGCGGAACATCCATACTTTGAGGAAGGGAATATCCTCTTTCAAAAGAAGAGGCTCAGGGGCCACCACACTGTGAAGGAACACCACCCGCGCCAGATAATTAGCGCGTTGGATGTTTATCGGGAAAACGTTTTTTTCCTCATACTGCAGCGGGGACAGGTCCCAAAAATACGGATGGGTATCCGGGTAAATATAGCCGCTCAAGAGGTTGAGCGGGACGACCAGCGCACCGACGATCAAGCCGTATTTGATCAGTTGTTTAATATCGCGTTTGACGACAAGATGTGCAATGAAGGTTTGGGCAATGTTCGAAACAGTAATGCCAAACGCGGCCAGCCCTGTAATCACCAGCGCGTACAATGGTTTGTCCTTTAGCAGGAGGACGATGAAGATCAATGCCGCCGCCCCCAAAAAACCGTAGGTTTCGATTAAGGACCCGAACATGAGTTGGGATGTCGATGCGCCAAACAGGGATGCGATCAGGAGGGCATATAACCATCCCCTCGTTGTCTCCTTCACAAAATACCAGACGAGATAAACGCAGAGCGCGCCGGTCAGCGCGAGAAGGGCGAACGTGGCGTAAAGCGTATTGCCTTTCAGGAACAGGGAGATCACCCAAACCAATGGGCGGACGATGATCAGCACGTAGGGATGCACGGTACGTTCATAATAATCCTGGTAATATTCCGTGGCGAACCGCCAGCGCCAAAGCTCGCTGTCGGTGTCGAAAAAAATGTCATCGAATCTAAAGATTGGCTGGTTGAAAATGGATGAAAGGTGGAAATAAACGAGGAAGAAAAGGGCGGCAAGCAATAAACCGCCCAGGTGACCATCCACGAATGAAAAGAGACGGGTGGATCGAATATTCTTTTGCCGAATCCAGGCTAAGGTCCAGTGCGAGGCGGGAAATGATACGGCCAGCCCGGCGAAAAAATAGATCAATGCTTTTTGTTCCACCGAGTAAAATGTCATATCGAATTGGGTGGGAAAACGGCTGGCCATATTGACCAATACCCCCAGGAAGACCGCTATCCCAGTGAACAAAGCGATTGCGATCCATGCTTCGACAGGGTTGGATCGAAAATCCAACCTTGCTCGTCCGATGAGATAATGAATGAACAGGCTGGTGAAGGAATGAACCAGGATGGCAAGCAGGAGAATTTCAAAAAGGGAGGAATAAAAATTATTCAAAAACCCGAGAGTCAAATAGCTGAACGGTATCCCCAACAGCCATGCGAGGACGGAGTATTTGGTCGGTGAGCGCATAAAATTCAATAGCCTTTTCGGAATGCCGCGATGGAATGTTTGGAGTTTACCACAGGCTTTATTCTGGCAAGCGACGGCTGGTGACGTGGAGGTTGTCGGATTTCAGCATGTGGTATATTTTCATCCAACATCCAATCGACAAGACAAACCATGAAAACCCGCATCGATAATTTCCTTCAACTTCCGTCCATGTGGAAAACCGTTGCATTATTTATCATCATTCTGACACTCGGTATCTTTGCCCGGGTGTGGGAGTTTGGTTCGCTCCCGGCCGGTTTGAATCCAGATGAAGCCTCCATAGGGGTGGAGGCTTATTACATTTACAAGTTCGGCATGGATCGTTCCGGGATGTCCTATCCCGTCCATTTGATTTCATGGGGAAGCGGGCAGAACGCATTGTATGCCTATCTGTTGATCCCGTTTGTGGCGTTGCGCGGTATCAATGAAGTATCGGTCCGCCTGCCTATGCTGTTATCCGGTATTCTTTCCCTTCCATTGGTCTTTATGATTGGTGACCGTCTGTTCGGACGGAAGTACGCCTTCCTTGCCATGTTCTTCCTGGCGATCTCGCCATGGCATATTGTCAACAATCGCTGGGCGGTCGAGTCGAACATCATGCCGTTTTTCTTTCTGGCAGGCTTCACGGCGCTGGTGATGTCGGGCCCAAAGAATGGATGGTTTATCGCTGCGTTGGCATTGTTTGCCTTGTGCCTGTATGCCTATGGGACGGCTTATGTCGGTGTGCCGGTTTTTCTGCTGTTGGTTACCCCGGTCCTTTTCTATTCAAAGCAGTTGTCGGTTTCGCAGGCGATTGCAGGCTTTCTGGTTTTTTTTCTGATCGCCATTCCAATTGCTTTGTTCGTTGCAGTCAATACCCTGCAAATGGATACTTTGCATCTGGGGTTGCTCACCATTCCGCGGTTGCCTGTCGAAGCCCGTTATGAAACCATGACGGCTGTGTTCGGTGAAAACCCGTTGGCAGCGATCAATCAAAATGCGGCCATTATGGTTAAGACACTCTGGAGTCAGGAGGATGCCTTCCCCTGGAACTTCGTTGCCCCCTTTGGATATTTTTATAAATACACGCTGCCTCTTGCGGCGGCGGGTTTTCTATTGACCCTCCCTTTCATCAAACTTCGCGAAAATTGGATCGAACGCTGGTTTTTGTTTTCCTGGGTTGCCGCTTCATTGGTGATTGGGATCCTGCATCCGGTAAATTTGACACGCATCAATTTGATTTTCACGCCAATCCTGCTTTGCATAGCGCTCCTTCTCCTGAAGCTGGATCAACGCTATTCATTTGTCCTGCCGGCTACGGTGTTGGTACTCTCCGTTGCGTTTCTCTTTTTTAACCAGGCCTATCATGGCGAAGAATATCGAAAACGGGCAAGCGCGATCTTTAATGAAGGCATCATCCCGGCGATTACGTTTGCATCCGAAAAAGATGCCGCTCAAATCTGCTTTACGGAGCAAAGATATTCCCTTTATATTTATGTCCTGCTGACCCAAAAATATCATCCATCGGAATATCTTGACCAGCTCGAATGGCTTGACCCGCTCGACCCCGCCGACCCCGCCCGCACACCGCGCGCGTTGATGAAGTACCGCTTCCGACTTAACGACTGTGCTGGTGACCGGGATGCGATCTACATTCTCACGCTGAAAGAGGAGCCCCCGGCCTCTGAGATTGAATACAAAGAGAAGAAGTTCGGGAAATTTCTGGTGTTCCTCCCTAAATAGGATGCGTTAATGGAGATAGGGCTCCAATTCGTTGAAGATCATCTCCATCAACAAGCTGTTATTCAGCATGAGGAAAACCAGGAAAATTAATAAAGTTACCTGAAACCACCTATGCTTCGCGAATCCCTGCCAGGCCAGCGCCAGCAGCAGGATGAGAGCATAGGTCCAGTTGGGGGAATAAAGGAATAATTCCTTCCCATAGCGAAGATGAAGCCCGGCATTTAATGCCATGCAGCCCAGCAAAGCCAGCGACAAGCGGTTGGAGTTATATCTTTTGTAATTGCCCAGGAAAGCCGCAACAGCCAGGAGGATCAGTCCCAGCCAGAACCAGGCAGTGAACGATTGAAGCGGCGTATCATATCGGCTGAGTTCGTTGATCTCCGGCTTGAAGAATCGGAATTGGGTAAAGGGGATGTCACCGGTGAATAGGATGGGGGTCGGCGCGACCACATTATGAAACAGAAATGCCCTTGTCAGCGCCTGCATCCGCAGCAGGTTGAGCGGAAAAATGTTCTGCTCCTCGGCAAGCAATGAGGAAGGGATGAAGAAGAGCGGATGCGCGCCCGGAAAGAGGAGATTGTTCAATAAGCCAAGCAAAACAAGCAGCACCAGCGTGGACGCAACAAAACGAAAGACCGCCTTCAGACTTGGTTTTGTTGTAAAGAAAGCCAGTGTATTTTGGGCAAAATTCGAATACGTTATGCCGACCACCGGCAGACTTGCCAAGACCAATGTCGAAACGGGACTCTTTTCAAGGAGGAGCAGGAAGAACAACAACAAGCCCGCGGCCAGAAAAATATAAGTTTCGATCAGTGACCCAAAGACCAGGTGGGAGGCAGACAATCCGAGGATGGATGCGGTCAATGCCGCATACAAAGGCTTTCCCGTAACGACCTTTATGAATTTCCATGCAAGGAAGACGCACAATCCCCCGCCCAATGCAACCACGATATACGCGCCGAACAATTTGTCGCCGTGCAGGAACATGGCGGCAAGGTCAATAGGCGGTTTGAGGAGCAATAACACAAACGGATGGACAGACCTCAGATAATAATCCTGCCAGTTGTCTGTGGTGAGGCGGAGCCGCCAGTTGAAAATGTCTGCGTCGAAAAAAATATCATCCACATCGAAGCGGGAATGGTTTAGGGCGGTTGCGATCAGAAGGTAGCTCGCAAAGAAGGTCAGGGCTAGCGCCAACCCTGCCAGGTTTTCATTGATAAATGCATAAGCTTTTGTTCTTTTGAATTTTTCGCGTATGCCGGTGGATTCGAGCCGGGTCAATACCCAGGCTTGCCAGGGTAGAGAAAGCAGGCTGGCCACCCCGAAAACGGGGAGCAAACTTTTCTCCACCAGAAAATATGCGGGGTTGAAGAGAGCCGGGGTTTGTTTGCCGAATTGAAACATGATTCCGGTAAAACAAAAAAGGACAAGGAACAATAAAAGAAATATGACAAAATCGACAGTTTGTTGCCTTGCAAAATTCCCAAGCCGCTTGACGAGAAAGTAGCCTGTTGAACCGGCTGTAACCTGTAAAACCGTGATGATGCAGGCGAATTCTACAAACTTGTTGTAAAAATTGTCCAAAAACCCTGCGGTAAAAAATATGATCGTGGTTGAAACTGCCCAGCCCAAATACAGATAGGGAATGTCTTTTGTGCCAATGAATTTTTGAAGGAAAGGGGATGCGGGGATGGTCGCCGCAAAAAAGAGCGCCAGTAACGCGACAAAGGCGGAGATGAATGGCAAGCCCCCGGTCTTGAAATCTGGCGCGAGGATAAACAAATCCGCAAGCAAGGCCAGGAAAAACAGGATTGCTTTTGTTGAAGTGGAGGTTTGATGGAATATTTTTGTAAGAAATGGGAGGGCGGAATAGATGCAAATGGCTGCCGAAATTGCTGGTACGGCATGAAGAAAGAACTGGTCTATGGCTGATGAGTTGTCATCTTTTAGAAAATTTGAAACGAGTGCGTGGGACGCGGAAATCCCGACGAGAATGCTGATAAAAAATTGCCACATCTTTGATGAAATGGTTTTTGTCATTCTCGATGCTTTATACCAATTTCTGGAATGAGTTCAGCGGGGCTTTAAACAGGGATACGGAAAGGTTGACGATATAAATATCGGCCAGTGAGTTGATGGACTCAATATTTATAACCAGCCGGGAAATGGAATCCGATCAGCAGGTCGGATTCCACGATTGGCGCAGACGATTATTTTATTTCCCGGACCAATTGCAAAAACTCTGTCCATTCCTCCTCAAAGAAGTGGACGGTGACGTTGTTCATCTCAATGTGATACGTGACTTCGCCATCGGGTTCCTCGGCTTTCCAGGCGAGGAAATTTTCGGTCTCTGCGAGGGTGCCGGTGCGGGGTTCGTTTTTATTGTTACTCATGATATTCTCCTTGGTGGGTTTGGTCTATTAAACAATGATTCGGGTGGATTCATTTTCCGTTTTTTCGTTTCAGGCTGAGGGTCCGCAAGAAGCGCCGCAGCGGAACGAGAAAACGCGACCCGATGGGACGGGGTGGTTGGTGCTGTTCCTGCTCGGGCCAGGGATTCACATCCAGCATTTTCCGCATGGTGTATTTCCATAATAAAGCGGCGGTGGCAAGGATGGGGGCGGCAACGACCACACCTAAAATGCCGAGCAGGTTTGCCGCTACGATGGCGGCTACCAGAACAGCTGCGGGATGGACTTTTAACGCATCGGACAGGATGCGTGGTGAAACGATGTTATCAAAGATCTGATCGATGATGAGTGCGATAATGAGGACAACCAGGGAGTAATAAAAAGGCGAAAGCCCGAATAATTTATAAACTTGAAAATAAGAAACAAGAACAAGGACAACCCAGTTTACGGCTGGACCGACATAGGGAACGAATCGCGCGAGCCCCGCCAGGAAGGCAAGGCTGATGGCGTAATGTACTCCGAGGATGCTCAGCACGATGGAGTAGACGAGGACGGTAAGGAAGAAGATGATGATTTGACCGCGAAGAAACGCGTTCCAGATGCGCCCGAGTTCGCGGCTGAGGCGGGCTAGATCCTGTGAGTATCCGGGAACGTCGACGGTGATAATACGGTCACGCAGGCCGCCGCTTTCGGCAAGCACAAAGTAGGAGACGAGGATGACGAATAACGTCCAGCCAAGGAAATTGGCAGCACTGCCGGCCAATGTTCCTACCAATGTGCCAGTGCGGCTTAATAACGGCTGCACCATGCCGAGTACCTGGCTGCTGAGGTCGTTCAAGTCCAGAGCGCTGAAATCCAGTTTGAAGGGGCCGAATTGATACACCTGCCCGGAAATATTTTCGATGAGTTGCGGGAGGGTCCGGAGCGCATCCTGCAGGATGATGACCAGGCTCTGGATCTGCTGAACCAGGCCCACACCACCGAGCGTGAGAAGGCTGAGGAAAAGGATGATAATAAAAACGTAGATGACAGCAACGGAGGCATTCCACGAGAAGTGCAATTTCCGCTGGAAGAAATCGGCAACAGGATGGAATAAGTAAGCCAGCACGAGGGCGATCAGCAGGGGTCCGATGATGAACTGGAATTTAACGAGCAAGGCGCCAATGATAACGACAATGGTGAGGGCGACGACGAGTTTTGTGTTTGTGCCCCAGGAGGGGGATGTTGGGGTCTGTGTTTGTGTCATCTTGTTTAGTCCATGCTGGTTATTCGATCATGAAGGGTGGGAATTGAGTTGAATTCATTTTATCAAAGAAGAGCGATTTTACAACATTAACGGGGTGAGCGCAGATCGGATAAAAAAACACCCCGCGAGACGGCTCGCGGGGTGTAATATCAGACAAGGATTAGCAACCAGACAGGAATGGGAAGAAGACACACCAGCGGAAGGTCGCATCCACCCACCAGAAGAAACTGGCACAAAGGCAGATGAAGAGGAACACGCCGCCACCGATGAAGATCGGGGTCATGTTGGTCCTTTTGGCGGCGGTTGGAGGTGGTGCATACGCAGGTGCGGGGTTAGAAGCATAGACAGGCGCGGGTTGCTGCATCGGAGGCGGCTCCACGCGGGCAGACCTGCGGGGGGCGGCCATGGTGGCGCCGGGATCCATGTTGATGGCATCGTACATCAGGACGATTTGTTCGCCGAGGGAAACCACATCGCCCGCTTTCAGAACGACGGGTCCCGCGAGGCGCTGCCCGTTGACAAAAGTACCGTTGGTGGAGCCGAGGTCTTCGATGACAAATTTGCCGCCCTGGAATGAAAGACGTGAATGTTTGCGTGAAACTTCAGCGTCATTGATCGCAACGCCGTTGGACGAATCGCGCCCGATGGTGAGTTGATCCCCATCCAAAGGGAATGTAACGCCCGGGGTTGGGCCCGACCTCATAACGAATTGGAACTGTGCCATCTTCTTCCTCCAGGAACAACTTCAATATGATTTTGCCAAGTGTACAATTTTCGGGCGAAAAAGTCAAATCACCCTTTTTTACCAGGTTTCTTTACCGTTTCTTTTGATTCTTCATTTCGAGGCTGGGTCAGGCTGCCGCCTTTTGGCAGGAAGATCATGAACACCGTCCCTACGCCGATCTTGCTTTTCACTTCGATGCGTCCGCCGTGTCCGTAGATGATCTGCTTGCAGATGGAGAGTCCAAGCCCCGTGCCGGAAGCACGCGATTCATGTTCGCGCACACGGTAGAATTTTTCGAATAAATGGGGGAGCGATTCGTCGGGGATGCCGACGCCTGTATCCTGAATGTAGATCGCGAGCTCGGTATCCTGTGATTCCGCGCGCAGCATGATGGTCCCATTGGGGCGGTTATATTTAATGGCATTGCTCAATAAGTTCAACAAAACCTGTTTGATCTTATCGCGGTCCGCTTCGAGCAGGGGCAGATTTTCAGGTGATTCCACGCGGAGTTGAATGTTGTCTTCGATGGCCTTGGACGACATGACGTCTTTGCACTCGTACATCAGGTCCGCGATGCTGAAGACGGTTTTTCGGAATTGCACGCGGCCGGATTCGAGCCTTGCCAGGTCGAGGAAAGAGGAAGCGAGCGCATTAAGGCGCATGGTCTCATTATGGATGTTGTTGATGATCTGGTCGCGCTGCTCTTGGGACATTTCCGGTCGTAACAGCAAATAGGTGGCGGTGCTAAGCGATGAAAGCGGCGTACGCAGTTCGTGGACAAATTCGGAGATTAGATCGGACTGCTGGAATAAACGGGCATTTTCAATGGCAACAGCCGCCTGCGCGCCCAGCACCAGCAGCATGGATTCGTCCGCATCTGTGAATTTGCCCTTGTGCTTGTTCAGCGCTTCCAGCACCCCGACGATTTTATTCTTCGTGACCAGCGGAATCCCGAGCAGGGATTCGGTTGGGAAGCCAGTCGCGGCCTCCACATTGGAAAAGAAACGCGGGTCGTCGTGAGCGTTCGTAATGCGTACCGGCTTGCGGTTGTTTACGATCCAGCCGGCAATACTTCCTTCCAAAGGGACAACAATTCCGCGCCGTGTGGATTCATCCAGATTTGTGGAAACCTGAAAATACAACTGGCGGGAGGTATCGTCATACAGGAGGATGGATGCCGCTTCCGCGCCGCTGATCTCCGCTGCGGCATGCACGATGCGCGAGAGCAGGATGTCCAGGTCCAGGGTCGAGGCGAGGTCTCGGGCAATATCGATTAATCGGCGGTAGCCGTCCAGTCGCTCGGTTTTTATTTCAGCCATGTAACACTCTTTCCATGATTGCCGGGATGATCATCGCCACATCCTCAAGGATCGCCACATCTGCACGGACGTTCAAGTAGGTGGGCGTGTTATTGATGATGATCAGGTGTGCGCCGCGGTCCAGCGCCTGCATGGGCAGGCCGGCCACCGGCAAAACCTCCAGGGAGGAACCCGCCACCAGCATCAGGTCGCATTGACGCGATTCCCGCAGGGCCTTTTGCCATGCCATTTGTGGCAGCTGCTCTCCAAACAGAATCACATCCGGTTTAAGGAGCTGGCCGCACTTTGGACAATGCGGCAGTTCTCCCGTATCCACAAATGAGGCAAGGCAGGTCTCCGCCTGCACCTGATGATAACACTGGGAACAGGTTAAAGTTTGCATGGTGCCGTGCATTTCAATTACAGATTTCGACCCCGCCTTCTGATGCAGCATGTCTATATTTTGGGTGATGATGGATTTTATTTTCCCCTCTTCCTCCAACTTTGCCAGCGCCAGGTGGGCGGGGTT
>JACZJC010000006.1 GCA_014860745.1 Anaerolineales bacterium | reverse complement strand
ACTCAAATAGATCCTCCCCCTAGTGAGATAGGCACTATACCGGATGGTACTCCCGGTAATACTACCAATGTTGCTTCAATCTCTGATGGTGCTTTTGTTGTTATCAGTTTGAGTATTGTAGTTGCGCCTGTGCCGGATGCGAATTACGACCTTGTTTTTTATGAATATAACAACGGAAATAATGGCGGCGAGGTTGCCCTGGATTGGATCATCATAGGCATTTCCATCTATGATGATGGACACGAGTATTACGAAGTGTTCAATTGGGGCAATGGAATACCTGATACGAACTCGAATATTGGCGATATAGCGGGTACAGAGGATGATAACCAGGCTATCCCGGTTGCTGGGAACACCGAAACTCCGCCTTCCGAAAACGAACTATACGACCCTGATTATGATTCCGGCCCGCCGGAAGACAACGGACCTGCGCCTCAAACGGGCATTCTCATTGATGTGGATAATGCACCCAGCAGCCCGCCGCCAGATACATATAACTATGTCGTTATAATCAGCCCATTGAACCCATCAGATAGGACTGGCGATGCCGCCCAGGTGGATGCAATTCAAGCTACCGAGGTTCCAATCATCTCAGCGCCGCCGCCTCCCCCGCCGCCATAAACAACAAAAGAGACCGGGCCGCCGGTCTCTTTTGTATTCCGGCCATTTCACATATACCTTTATCCATCCATTCACGATGAAAAAGAATAGCTCACTTTTTACGCCCATTGCCGCCGTTTTGTTATTGAATGCGATTCTCATCGGCTGGGCATCCATAATCGAGCAAAAAAACTGGCGAAAAATTCGCCAGTTTTTTTGTTAATCGCTAAAGGTAAAAAATGAATCTATTTTTTCCATGAGTTGTGGATTTAATTTTTCCATGCGGCTTGTTTCGCTGGAAAATGCAAGCAGGAGACTGGCAGCCATGGTAACGATGATGAGCAGGTTTGCAAGATGCAAATAGATTTTTGACTTGTTGGAATTCCGAACCACGAGCCAATAGCCGAAGATCGCAAGCAGGGTCACCTGCGAGACCATGTCTGCCATGAAGCGCATCTGCCCGTAAAAATAGAAGAGAATGCTTGTAAAGCTGATGAGGAATGACCCGCCCAGCAGATATAGGATGAATGTTTGCAAGTCCGGGGGATTTGGTTTTGCCGCTTTACTTTTTGAAAGGAAAGGCAGAATCGCCAGAAATAGAACAGGGGCGTAAAAGGGAAAACCGGTCACTCGTCCGCCCGCATAAAGTTTGGGCGTGGGGATGTTGAGACTTCGCAGTAAATCCGATAACCCGACAGGCTGGATGAATGGAAATTTTTCGACGAACTCGAACGGCTGGAGGATGTAGGCCTGGACATTGAGCGGTACATAATCGGGCTGGAAGGTCAGGGGCAAATCCCTGTTCAGGTTTTGGATGGTGATCTGGTACCGCAGACCAAACTCGAGCGGAGAGTCGAAGCGCGCCCAGTTGTACCAGCCGATCAGAATCGCGCCGAGCGCAAGCGGCATCAGCAATGAGGACGTGAGTCGAAGGTATCCCTTCCAGTGGGTTTGAATCTTCCAAAGCCAAAAAATCGTGAGTCCGGCCAGGAAGAGAATCGGTAGAACATTGATGGCGCGCGACCCGACGGAACAAGCCCAGAACAACCCGGCAAGAAAAAAATATCTCTTTTTGATTCCCTTTTCAAAAGCGAGGATGACGAAATAGATCCCGCCGATGAGAAAAAATTGACCCGCGCCGATGGCCGCTTCATACACGTCGGGAATGTTGAGCGACCAGAGAATGGGCAGGATCAACCCGACGAGAAATACGGAGGCGGCAACGTTTCGGGCTGGGATCTCCGCGAAGAATAGCCGCCAGACTTTAAGAAGAATGAGAGAGTTGAATACCAAAAGGCCGCAAAAAAATAAGAAGACCAGATAGATATCCGCGATGGGTTGGCGGAAGACAAATTGTATGGGAGTGAGCAGCAAGGCGGGGACAGGACCCCAATACAAATAAAGTTTTTCTTTGTAAAGCGATAGATCCCACACCTCGTCATCGAAAGGGGGGCGGCTCTCCGAATTGTAGGGGTCCTTTGCTTCGAGCAGGGCCCGGCCCGGATCCACATCCACATAAAGATGACCTTTGCCGAAGGCATCTGCCAGCAGGGTGTAATAACGGGTGGATGCCTTCCATGTAGTGAAATTGCCAAAGGTGATGAAGAAGGCGTAGACTACAAAAATAACAGCCCATACATGGCCGAATAGCATAATACTTTTAATCGTTTCTGATTTTGTGAAAGTCGGTTTTCGTGTAAAGAGAATGAAGGACGCCGAAACCAATATTAGGCCGATGAAAAACAAAACAACCCGTGAACTTCCCCAATCCGGGTTCGGGTCGATTCCGAGTGAATGTGCGAATATGGAAAGGAAGATGCAAAACAGACCATCGGTCAAAAGCAGGGAGGGGATGGTATGGTCTGAAATTTTGGTTTGAGGCATGAAAGGATTCTATCAGAAAGCCACTCTGCACACGGAATTCCCGGAGGAGGGCGGGGCAAAAAGCCAAAGGGCTTTCTATGTAAAAAAACCCTGCATTTCATTAAGTCAAAAATGGCTGTAAAATATGACATCCAAACCAGCAGGGAGAGTGGCAGTATGACTGAACCCAACGCAAAACCCACCTATCGAATTTCAGACCTGCACGAATCGGACCGGCCGCGGGAGCGCCTGTCTTCGCTTGGCCCGCAGGCGTTGACGAATGCCGAGTTGATCGCCATCCTTTTGCGTGTGGGGGTGAAGGGTGAAAATGCGGTTGAAGTGGGGCAGCGCCTGTTACAGGAGTTCGGAGGCTTGCGCGGGCTGCATCGCGCGCCGTTCAAGAATTTAATGGACCAGCATGGGATGGGCGAAGCCAAGGCGTCGCAGATCAAAGCCGCCATTGAGCTGGGACGGAGGTTGACGTTGGAATCCCCGGAAGAAAAGCTGGTCATCAACAGCCCGGGCGATGCGGCGGCTCTCGTCCAATATGATATGTCCGCTTTGGAGCAGGAGCATCTGCGGGTGATTCTTTTGGACAGGCGGAATCGCGTGCTGGAAATTGTGGAGGTTTATAAGGGTTCGGTCAATTCTTCGCAGGTGCGGGTGGGGGAATTGTTCAAGGAGGCGATTCGCACGAATGCCTCGGCGATTATCGTTACTCACAACCATCCCAGCGGCGACCCGACTCCCAGCCCCGACGATGTGGCCGTGACCCGCGCTATTGTGCAGGCGGGGAAATTATTGGATATCGATGTGCTTGACCATTTGGTAATTGGTCAGGGAAAGTGGGTTTCGTTGAAGGAAAGGGGATTGGGCTTTGTATAAAAATCGATGTTGAATATTGAAGGTTACATGCTTCTCTTCACGGTAAACCCTTCCAGTATGCCGGTCGGTTCTTCGTATTCGACGCGGGCTTCGTGTACATGAGAAACGCGAGGGCCTTGTTTTACTATCTGAATGAATTCGTCGATTTGAAATTTTGTGCCTTCAGCCACCGTTTCCACCGTGTCATAGCCGATGTTGCGCACCCAACCGAGGACGCCGATCTGCAGGGCGTTATATTCCACATGCGAGCGAAAGCCCACGCCTTGCACGCGCCCTTTTACCCAAATGTGGACTCGTAACGTTTCATTTCGGTTTATTTCCATTCCTCCTCCTTTGCCGCATCAAGTCGATTGCGCCCCAGACCGGAACCATCAACACCAATACCAGCAGCAAAAGAAACGGCAAAAGATTACGCGCGGCGACGCCGCCCACATTTTGCCCTAAAACATTTTCGCGCCAGCGCGCATCCAGTTGACTGAGCGGAGTGCTGAGCGCGTTCGTCGCGCCGAGCTCACAGCTGAATCCTTCGCTGTAGGAATTGGTCAAGCGGGTCAGTCCAGATGCCCCGAACGAATCGCGGATGTAGGAGACAAAGGACTGGGACTGGGCATAAGCCAGAAAGGCCGATCCTGCGTCGGCGGGGAAGGAGGCGCATAAGTCTTCAAACGCAAGCAGGGAATTATCCCCGCTTGCAATTTCAAGCGCGCGCGCATAATCGGGGTTTGGGTAAAGTTCCACCATCGAGGCGATGCCCTCCAGAAGCCAGATGGGCTGGCTGGCATAGTTGTCACCAAGCGAGCGGTACAACATGACATGCGCAAGTTCATGCGGAATCTTGGTTTGCATCTCGATGCCCTGCCCGGGGCCGGGCGCAATGGCAACCATCACCACACCAAGTTTGGGGTCGGCATGACCGCCCGTCCATTCCTCTCCGCCGAGCAGCAGGGTGTTTTGCAGGTCGGTTGTATTCGAGTAGATATAAATTTCAACCGGGTTGCTGAGCGAGACAGGGATGAACTCGCCGATGGCAAGCATTCCCGCAGCGGATGCATCGAGGGCGGCGGAGGCGAAGGCATCATCCCCGGCATACCAATGAACGGTTACATTCGCCTGACTCACATCGCGCCAGGGAAAGCGTTCGTCTTTATATTGGAAACGGATCGGATCGCTGGTATAGGTTTTGTTATCGTTGAGGGTGGCCTGGAACCAAAACACGATCCAGCTGAACGGGGGGATGACATTCAACGAAGCATCGTAGGTGAAACTGACCGTGCCGTCCGCGGCGGGCTGCAGAGTCTCAACGCGTGTGGCTTCTTCATCGACACCGCGAAAAAGAAGCGACACCTGCTGGATCGGGATCGAGGATTTGACTTTCGCCTGGAATGTGATCGACTGACCGAAATTGACAGCCACCATCGGTTCTTCCACCACGATTCCTTCCTGACCCTTTGCCTGCTTCACGTTAAACGGCAGGATCGCGGCTATCAGAAGGATCGCCATTAATCTTACAGAGTGCCGCATCACTATGTAAACTTGAAGTTTGATTTTTGACTTACAAAACAATTCAGAAAGTTTACTTATCAATGAGACAAGCGGTAAGCGGAATTTGCGTTGATTTGGCATTACATTACCTCGACAAGTACACGATCAAAGGCGTGAGTGTGAGCGGACTTAATATCGTGCCGAGAAAAACAATGGCTGTGACGAGGGAAGGCTCGAGCCGATATTCCGTTGCCACAACGGTCGTCGCCACCGCGGCAGGCATGGATGCCTCAATGACACTCCCCTGATAATTGTGTCCCTGCAAACCGAACAGGCCTGCCAGCAAAAGCCCAACCAGCGGACCAAGCGCCAGTTTTGTAAATACACCGATGCCCATGGCACGGAAGCTGTGCGACCATTCGATCTTCGTCAACTCGAGGCCGAGTAAAACGATCATCAATGGGACGGCTCCGCTGGCGGCGATCTCAATCGTTCGGGCAAGCGGGATGGGAATTTGGAAACCCGTGGCTTTCACCAAAAGCGCAAGCGCCACGCCATAAACGATGGGTAATTTGAATACTCCCAGTATAGCGGATTTCAAGTCGGAATGTCCAAGCGATGCGAGGATCACTCCCGCTGTGTTGAAGAGGATGGTTGTGGTGACATAAAAAATGGATGCGACCGCCAGCGCTTCATCCCCGAACGCGAATTTGACGAGGGGCAGGCCGTAGTTGCCTGTGTTGCCGAACGCGACCGTAATGATGACAGCCAATAATTGCGGGCGTCCGAGCCGAAATATTTTTCCGAAAAGGAAGGCAAGGCATCCCATCAATATGATGAAGAGTGTGGTGTACCCAACCGTGGTGATGGCTTCCTTTAACTTCAACTGGCTGGTGACCATCAAATTGAAGACCAGCAGAGGGCTGAAAATATAAAAGACGATGCGCCCGATGGTGCGCGAATCCACGGTGAGGGTTTTGCCGAGGAGATAGCCCGCTGTTGCAATGAGCAGGATGGGGAGCAGGTTGTTGGCAAAGGTATTGAAGAGTTCGGTGAAGGACATGATGTTGTGTGGAAATTATAAACCCCAAACAATACGGGCGACCCAGACGGGTCACCCGTAAAAATTTATAACGAAATCAATTCAGGCTGCCTCTGTAGCTGCGCCTGCATCGACCATGGTCCCGTCCAGGTGACGGTGACGGGGATGACCTTGCCGCGCAAGTCTTCGTCCGATTCCACGAAGACGATCTTGTTGGTGGGGGTGCGTCCGCGCCAGCGCCCTTTGATCTTGTCCTCAAACAGGACTTCCACTTTTTCGCCGAGATGTTTTTTGTTGATCTCTGCGAGGATGCCTTCCTGCAGGTCGTCGAGCATGTGCAGGCGGCGGAGTTTGTCCTCTTCGGGGACGTTATCGTCCATGCGGCGGGTGGCGACGGTTCCCTCTCTCAGCGAGTAACGTGCCAGATGAGCCACATCCAGTTTCAGGTCGGAGAGGACGCGGTAGGTTTCCATGAATTGTTCCTCTGTCTCGCCGGGGAATCCGACGATGATATCCGTCGCAATGGAACATCCAGGAATTCGTTCGCGGATCTTTGCCACGAGGTCGCGATATTGTTGTTGGGTGTATCCGCGCTTCATGTTGAGGAGGACTTCGTCATCGCCTGCCTGGATGGGGAGTTCGATGTGCGGCATGACGCGCGGAAGTTCGGCGATGGCTTGAATGAGATCGTCTTCAAAGTAATTGGGATGCGAGGTCAGGAAGCGGATACGTTCGATGCCATCGACTTCATGCAGCACACGCAGGAGAGCCGCGAGATTGGGACCGTCGGGAATGTCTTTGCCGTAGCGATCTACAATTTGACCGAGCAGAGTCACTTCTTTTACACCCTGCCGCGCCAGTGAGCGGACTTCGGACACAATATCACCAACGGGACGCGAACGCTCACCGCCGCGTTTGGAGGGGATGATGCAGAATGTGCAGGCATGTGAACAACCGTAAACAATTGGCACATGCGCACTGACCAGTTTGCCCTGCTCAGCAATTGGCAGGATGAGTTCTTCATCCATCATTAAGAAGCGGCGCGTGGTTTCAGAATCTTCGAGCGATTGAACCTCACCCTGCGTGAGATGCGAGATCAATGGGCCGGGGTCAGAGGGTGGGGAGAAGACATCCACGAAGGGAAGTTTCTCGCGCAATTTTTCCGCGCCGCGCACGCCGACCATGCAGCCCATCAGGTTGATGACGAGATTGGGATTCTTCTTTTTCAGCGGCGCAAGCGAGGTGACGCGCCCGTAGGCTTTGTCTTCGGCAGATTGGCGCACGACACAGGTATTTAAAACGATAACATCCGCTTCTTCAATGGTTTCGGTAAGGGTGTAGCCAAGATGCTCAAGCGAAGAGCCGACGCGTTGCGAGTCGGCGACATTCATTTGGCATCCTTCGGTCCAGATATGGTATTTCATAGTGGGCGGAATTATACCAAGAGTGGTGGGAATTGCCCCCTCCGCCTTCCCTCTACGAGGACTACGCAGCACCTACCACTCGCTACGCTCACCCTACGGGCACTTCGCGGGTACGATGTCCCCCAAATCAAGATCAGATTTGGGGGAGGAAAAAAGGTTGAAGGTTGCGGGTTGAAGGTTGCAGGGCGAAGGGTGAAGGGTGAAGGGGAGGGTTGCAGGTTGAAGGTTGCAGGTTGAAGGTTGCAGGTTGAAAGTTGAAGGTTGAAGGTTGCAGGGCGAAGGATGAAAGATAAAAGATGAAGGATGAAGGATGAAGGATGAAAGA
>JACZJC010000038.1 GCA_014860745.1 Anaerolineales bacterium | reverse complement strand
ATGATTTTTTCAATCGTTGTGAGCAACGTACCCTCCCGAAAAGAATCAACCACGAAGTGTCACAAAGGTACACAAAGGGTTTTTAAAGGTTTTCCTTCGTGACCCTTTGTGCTCCTTTGTGGTAAAGAACTTAAAGAAGTTCGAGCATTGCTTCCGCAACTTCAAACAGATCATTCGTCGCACCGTAATGCGCCACATTGAAGATCGGCGCTTTCTTATCGGTGTTGACCGCGATGATCAACTCGGCGCTCTTCATGCCTTCGAGATGTTCAGGCGCGCCAGAGATACCGAGCATGAGATACAACTTCGGCTTGACCTTCAAGCCCGACTTACCAACCTGCCTTGTGCGCGGCAGCCAGCCTGCATCCACCACGGGGCGGGACGAAGAGACCGTTGCCCCAAGTTTTTGCGCCAACTCTTCAGCAAGTTCCACATTGTCTTTGCTGCCAATACCGCGCCCAATGGATACAAGTTTTGCCTGAGCGGTAATGTCCACATCGCCGCCTGCGGGTTTGATGGCTTCCACGAATTTCGTTTTCAAGCCATCCAATGCAATGGGCGATGCGATCTGTGTCGCAGCCGTTGAACCTTGACCCGCTTCCACAGGGAATGAGCCCGCCAGCACAGCCGCAATTGCCATGTCGCCAGCAGACGAAACATCCGCGCTCATCTTGCCGCCGTATGCCTGGCAGCTCATTGTCAGATCCGCGCCGATGTTTTTCACATACGCCGCGCACGGAACGCCAAGTTTCGCTGAAAGCCACGCCGCCAAATCCATGCCCGTCGCTGTCCAGCCAAACATCACCAGCCGCGGAGATTTTTCCTTGACCAATGCTTCGATTACTTTGCCATACGCTTCGGGATTGAACTGTGCGAGATTCGCGTCATCCACATAGATCGTTGAATCAGACGCGAATCCATTTGCCGACACTCCGCTTCCCAACGCCACCGCGATTGATTGCCCGCCCAAGGCAGTTGCCAACTCTTTGGCTTTTCCAACCATTTCAAACGACACATCGGAAAACTTTCCATCCATGTGTTCGGTGATGACAAATATATCGTTGCTCATAAATTCTCCTTTTTATATGTCGTTGCGAGCCGTTCTTTGGCGAAGCAATCTCCCGCTTCGTTGGGGGTTGCTTCGTCGGGAAGAGCACCCTCCTCGCAACGACATGATTACGCCAATCCCTTGCTCTTCAATAATTCCACAATCTTCGCCGCCACTTCCTTCGACGAACCTTCGATCATCTCGGCGTGACCCGTCACTACGGGCGGAGCCATCTTCTTCATTGTTAATCCTGAGCTTGCTTCACCAGATGGAGCGACCTTTTCAATCGTCGCAGTCTGCGCCACCTGACGGACTTTGCTTACCGGCGCATAGCGCGGAGGTTTGGATGCTGCCTGTACGCCGACCACCATCGGCAAGCTAACCGAATATTTCGCGCCGACCCCGCCCGCAAATTCCTTGTTGACTGTGGCTGAGTCGCCTGCCACTTCAACGGAACTGACACCGCCGATATAAGGCATATCGAGATACGCAGCGATCATCGGTCCGATCTGACCGTCGAGGTCATTCGAAGCCTGCACACCCGCGAAGACGATATTCGGTGACATGCCTTTGATCGCTTCTGACAGCCATTTGGCTTGCATGTGTGAATCCGCGGCTGGGTCATCTCCTGTGATCTTGACAGCCTTATCTGCGCCTTTGGCAAGCGCAAGATGGAGAACGTTATCGAGTTCCCCGATCATATCCACCCCGACTACGGTCACCGTCCCACCGACGGCTTCCTTCACCAGCACCGCCTGCTCAATGGACTGCTCATCGAATTCATTGAGCACAAAGTCCACCGAGTCAAAGTCCACGTTATTGCCTTTGACGGGCAGGTCATCGGCAATGCTGGGGATGTGTTTTATGGCTACTACGATATTCATTCAGTTCTCCTGTGTTTCAGTTTCAGGTGTTAAGTTTCAGGTCAAAGGTCAAATGTCGAAAGTCACTTGACCTTTGACTTTTGACCTTCGACATTATTTTTACTCACCCCTCATCGACCTATCCAACAACTCCAAAATATCCAACACATCCACATGCTCATTGCCCGTGGACTTGACCGCGTCGGTGAAGCGCGAGACTTCGAAGGGGCAAGCCACTGCCAGCACGTTCGCGCCTGTGGACGCGGCTTCCATCGCGCGTTTTTCAGAGAGGCGCATGGTGGTGTGCTTGGCGGTGAACGAGTCCATCCACATGCCGCCGCCACCGCCGCCGCAACAATATCCGTTCTCGCGGTTGCGTCCCATCTCGACCAGTTCCACGCCAGGGATGGCTTCGAGTAATTTGCGCGGGGCTTCGTATTCGCCGTTGTGACGTCCGAGATAGCAGGGATCGTGATAAGTGATCTTTTTATTGACAGAATGTTTAAGCAGCGGCTTGAGTTGGTCAAGGTGGCGCGCAAGGAAGGTGGTGTAATGCACGACGGGGCGTTCAAAGCCATACTTCGGGTACACGTTCTTGAAAGCGTTCAACTCATGCGGACCCGTGACCATCAATTCCTTCCACTCGTACTTGTTGAAGGTTTCGATGTTGTACTCGGTCATCATCTCGAAGAGACCTTTCTCGCCAGCCAAACGCTGCGAGTCGGCGTCGTCCTTTTCTTCCTTGCCGAGGATGGCGAAGTCAATGCCGAGCGCGGTGAAGATGCGTGCCGCCGCAGCCGCCGCGTCAATACCGCGTGGGTGATAGGACGGATACGAACCGACATACCAAAGCACATCCACGGGGCGGGCAACGTCTTTGATGATCGGCACAGGCACACCCGCGGACTGAATCCATGCGTCACGTTTGCGTTGCGGCTGTCCGAGCGGATTGCCCGTCTTGGCGGTGTTCTCGAACGCCTGCTGCAATTCAGGCGGGACAAATTTTCCCGCGAGGATCGCCTGCTCGCGCACGGCGGGCATGATCTGGATCATGTCCACTTCTTTGGGGCACACACGCAGGCAGTTCTTGCAAGTGGTGCAAAGCCAGAGCTCAGGCGCTTCGGTCAAGTCCATGCCTGTTTGGGCATAGCGATAAAGTTTGCGCGGACCATAATTCCCGACCACGTCTACGGGGCAGACGGGGACGCACTTGGCGCACTGATAACAATTCGCAAACGACTCCCCGCCTGGAATATCCGCAACCTTTTCGATCAGTTCGGGCGTGTATTCGGTAATGACCCGCTGTTCGAACATGCGGTTCCAATGACCAGAAATATCCACGCCATCTACTACGGCATGTTCTTTTTCTACATATTTTGCTTTGATCGGACCAGCCATAAATTATGGTCTCCTTGTTTCCCTCACCCCTGCCCCTCTCCCATTGGGAGAGGGGTTGGGGGTGAGGGGATTTTGGGCAACCCAAGCAACTTCCTTGCCATGTTCGGGAGGGAAGGCAGCAGGTTGTTGAACTCACGGCTCAATCTCCAACTGGTGGTGCCGTACAGATAAACGTTGTAGGCACATGCCAGAAATGCGCTGTTGGCGAATCGCGCGCGTTTTTCATTGATTATCAACTCATCCGTCCATAAGCCTGTGCCTTCGCCGAACTTCATACTCATAGCAGTGACCAAGCCCACTCTGGAGTATCCATCTGCGAGATTTTCTGCTAGCAGGTTATGGGTGCTGCCTGCGAGTAACGGCAGAATACCTGTCCCTGTGGTTGGGTCCCATAACCAGCGAGTCCATAGCCAATTGTCTTTTGGAGACATGTTGTATAAAAGTCCAGATGCGAGTTCCAAGGCAAGTCTTGTATCGAGCGCGTCTAACTTTTGGACGAACTTTGCAACTCGGACGGGAGTTGGGTCTTCGCCGTTCAATAGATCGTCAAAGACCTTGAAGTCGCCATGAGCGAAATAATTCGTTACTACTTTCGCATTTATTCGCGAGTGGGTGACCGCGGAAGCGACGTCAGCGAAGGAGGAACTCAACGAAGCAGGATCAGCCTTGAGGTTAAGAAAGATGCGTTCATGTCGCTCCGATAATTCATCAGCGATGGAAATCACATCCTGTGCAGAAACTTGCGCGAGCGCCTCCTGCAAGGTCTCATGCAGAATGGGGTCATCGGGTCCCGTTCGTTGTTTGACGATGTGGCTCTGTCGCTGCGGCTGCATAAGAAATGATTACGCCATCACCTTGCGGACGGATGCTAGCGCACGTGCGGCGGCGAGACCTGCTTTGGCGATCGAGTCATCGAGATCGGCAGGACCAGACGCCGCGCCCGCGACGAAGATGCCTTCCTGCGAAGTGGCAACAGGGTCAAGACCGCCAGCGCCGCCCGCTTCGATGAAGCCATATTGATTTTGCTTGACGCCGAGCAGTTGCGAGATCGCGCGCGTACCTGCGCTTGGCTCCATGCCAACCGAAAGCACGACCATATCCATTTCCACTTCCATCGGGCGGCTCATGGTGGTATCTTCGCCGCGCACTAAAAGTTTATCGCCCTTCTTCAACACTTCACTGACAACGCCCTTCACATAATTGACTTTATATTTTTCCTGCGCGGGCCAGTAGATTTCATTTTCCCAATAACCATACATGCGCATGTCGATATAAAAGATAATCACTTTTGAATCGGGAAGCTGCTGACGCAATTCGATTGCCTGTTTGCTGGCAATGCCGCAGCAAACTTTGGAGCAGTATTCATTTCCAATCTGGCGGTCACGCGAACCGACACATTGAATGAACGCGATCTTCTTCGGCGTTTCGCCATTCGACGGGCGCACGACGTTATGTTCCTTCAACATTTTTTCGAGGTCGGTCAATGTGATGACATCGGGAAACGAATAGTAGTTGTAATATTGCGTGGCGCGACCTGGATCGAAATGCTGGAAGCCCGTGGCGATGATGACCGCGCCTACATTAAGGGACTCGGCTTTGCCGCCCGCTTCGATCTCGACTGTGAAGTTGCCAGCGCTCCCGGAGATTCCCTTCACTTCGGTCTGATACTTCACTTCCACATTTTTGTTACTGGTGACAGCCGCCGCCATATCCGCCATCGCTTCAGATGCGTCACGCCAGTGATGGGTGAGTTTGGCGTAGTTCTCGCGGTCAGGCGTGCCGCCGAGACGTTCGCGCTTTTCGATGAGAATGACTTCCCCGCCCAGTTCCGCCACGCAGCGCGCGGATTCAAGCCCCGAGGGTCCGCCGCCGATGATCAATACTTTTCCAGATGTCATTTGTGGTTCTCCTGTGTCAAGTTTCAGGTGTCAAACGTCAACCGACTTGCAACCTTTGACTTTCGACTATATTGATTGTAGTTTTATTGGTGTGTCCGCATCCTGCCAGGTGATGCCAGATTTCGTCCCCGCGCGGATCTGGTCGAGGTCGCCCTGGAACTCGTCCCAATATTTTTGCCAAGGGATGTTGAGTTTTTCAAGGAAGGGACGCCAATCCGTAGAGTGCCAGTGGAATTGAACAACGCGGAAGGGATGTGCTCCCATCGCCAACGCGGCAACTTGCGCGTCCGAAAGAACAGGTACGCCCACTTTGCGGTCATGTGCCTTCGCGGCAAATTGACTCTTGTCGAGCGTGGTCACACAACCTGTGTCATGAGTGACGGTCAGGTCGGGGTTGGCTTCGTTGATCATGGTTTCGATCTTGCGAAGCACCGCATACGAGCGGGTGAAATCCCGTTGAACCAATACATGGCGAAAGCCGAAGCCGCAGCAGTCGAACCAGGTGGAATAGTCCGCGACGTTGACGCCAAGTTTTTCGAGCAGGGCGGTCACAACAGCGGTACGCTGTCCGCCGTAGATTTCGGGGTCGTAGATGGCGTCTTCCGCGACGATCTTATAGTAATGGCAGGCGGGATGCACCGTGGCGGTGATGGCGCTCATATCCACAAGTTGGCGTTCCTTGAAGCGGTCACGCATGGCATAGACCCATTCACTGTAGTGAACGATTTCTTCGGGGATGACAAGCGGCTTGCCCATCTTATCGAGAATGCGGCGGACTTCATCGCGCAAATCCTTGTGATGCACAAGCTGTTCGCGGATTTCCTTGTAATGTCCAAAGCTGGTACCGCAATGGATCATCGGGAAATATCCCGTTTCATACGCGGCGGCAAAGTTGCGGCTCATGACCGCGGCTTGTCCAACCGCATTGGATGCGCCAGAAGCATAATAGTTCCAGCCTGTGCAAGAGGTCTGGTCTGTGGGATCGTGATAATCAAGATTGAATTGTCGATGCAGCCAGAGAATGGATGACGCGTAGCCTGGGATGTGTCCGCAGTGACCGCAGGATTTGTGGTGCCAGGTGTGCTCGATGGGAATCTTTTTCATGCGCCCGTATTTTGTGGGAAATTCGACGTAATCGCCTTTCATTCTTTGAAGAACGATCTCGCCTTTTGCCTCAAGTTCCAACAAGCGTTCATGCATATCGTCGGTCGGTGCAACGGACGCATCACGAGTGACGGGGTGCGATTTTCTTTCAAGGATCTGTTCAACGGTGGTAAGTTCGGTCATTGGGTTTTCTCCAGTCGCAAGTTAAAAGTTACAGGTTGAAGGTTGGCGAATAACATTAAACATTAAACTTTCAACCTTCAACATGAAACATGCAACACTATCCTTCTTCTAATTCCTCGTTCATAACGTCGGTCAACAGGTCATATAAACTTTCATCCAGTTCCTTGATGATATCCATGTTGCCAGACTCGAACCAAATTGTATAAAGCTCAAGGAGCGTTTTGCGGTCTGTGCGCCAGGCGACATCGGTAAGACCGCGGATCGAATCCATGGGGATGGCTTTGCGCCAGACGTGCATGTTCTGTGTAAAGTTCTGCACCCACGGTCCCCAATCGGGAAAGAAATCGGGCTGAAGCATATCGGGCGAGACCTGATTGCCTTTGAGCATGACTTTATAAATCACACGGCTGTAGCCTTGCAGCGCATCTTTTGATTCTTGCAAGCCGTTCTTGAGGGATACTTCGCGCAAGATCGTGACCAACCCCCCAGGGTTATTCTGGCGCGGACAGCGCACGCACGAAAAGCATTGTGCACAGTTCCAAATATCTTCGGTGATGATGTCGTAAATGCGTTCCACATCCTCGCGCGCCATCGCCTGCGCGATCACACGCGGACTAAAATCATAGAAGCGCGCTGAGGGACAGGCAGAGACACAAATCCCACACTCGTAACATCCATACAGAAAGTCTTCGTAGCGCGTGTCGTTTTTGACTTCGAGAAAAAGGCGTTCCTTTTCTTCGTATGTCGCTTCGGGGTGGCGGTCTACTGCCTTGCCGGGATTCCAGTTTTCGATAGTGGTAGGCATTGAGCCTCCTAAAAAAATACACGAAGGGCACAAAGGTCACGCAGGTTTAAAGCTTGCTCGATGAAATGCCTTTGCCTAGACCATCACACTTGATAATCTAAAACAAAGAACCAAAACCATTACTCAACCAAACTTAGTGTACTTCGTGTCCTTTGTGTTTAAAGAATTTAAAATCCAATTACCGCATCCGCGTCACAAGCCATGTCGTTGAACGCCGCGCCGCCGATCATTTCGACGCCTTCGATCATGTCGTCCATGGTGTAGCCGTGCAGGTCGAGCGAAGGCTGACAGACGAGCAGGCGCACGCCGATCTCCTGTGCCTGATCGATAAAATACTTGAGTTCTTTGCCATTACCCCCCTTGCGTGGAATGACAATCTTGTCGCCATTGCCTTTTGCAAGACACTGCGGACCATTCATTGTGAAGTAAATGCATACTTCGTTATCCATCGCCGCCCCAGCCGTGGCAAGGAAAAACGGAGTCGCTGTACGTTCAGGGTCTTTTTCCCCGTGTGTCTGAACATAAAGGATCTTCTTGGTATCCGGGTCATTCGTCTTCCATACGCTCATACTGCCTTCTCCTGAATATTTGAAATTAAAAACTCGCTACTGCCTCATCGACTGTTGCATACGAGCTAATTTTCTGATTTAAACCAACCGTGTACATAACCGAATTGATTTCTTCAGGAACAGATGCAAGCTTAACAGCGCCGCCTTTTTCCTCTGCGGCTTGTGAGGCTTTGGTTATGGCGCGCAGCCCGGCGGATGACATATAATCCACTCCCTTTAGGTCAATCACAAGTTTTGAATTGCCGCTGGCGGCTTTGGTCAGTTCCACATCCAACGCTGGGGACGTTTCAGAATCAATTCGTCCATTAACGGTTATAACCGCCACGCTTCCCTTCATCTCCGTGTTAATGACTGGCTTTTCCATCATGCTCTCCTCATTATCCAAATTTCGGCGGTCAATTTTGACCGCCGAAATTTGGATATAGATTGATTAAACGAACAACTGCACATCCGCGTCCGCGGCGTACTCGAGGAAGGTGGCCGCGCCGCCGATCTCACATTCCTTGATGAAGTCCTCGCGCTTGAAACCAAAGACATCCATCGTCATCTGGCAGCCGATCATGCGCACATCCAATTCGATCGCCATCTGGCGCAGTTCTTCGATGGAGGCGACGCCTTTATTCTCGAAGGTCTGCTTCATCAAGGTGGTCGCCAGCGCGTTGAAGCCGGGGACGTTGGTCATGACCATTTGGGGAATCGGCCAGTTGATCCCTTGGAATCCTTCGGGGCCGAAGGGCATCTTCATCGGCATGGCAGGGTTACCGATCGGCGTGACTTGCGTTGTCAGCACCGGTTTGAGCAGGGGTAATCCAAAGAAGGTAAAGAAAATGCCCACCTCCCAGCCCATTGCGCCCGCCGCAGTGGCGAGGATGAACGGGGGATAGGCCCAGTCGAGTGTTCCTTTGCTGGCAATAAGCGCAAGCCTCTTCGGCGCATTCGGGTCGGATTTTGACATGTGAACCTCTTATTAAAGTCTAATAGGAAGGGAATTACTTTTTGCGTAGAAAGAAGATGAATTTGCCTTCTTCCGTCAGGGAGCGCAGCAATTCATTGCCCGTTTGGCGGCTCCAGGCTTCCATATCCGGCGGAGCGCCGGGGTCGGTGGCGATCATCTTCAACACCTGCCCGGACTGGAGTTCTTTCATTGCCTTGGAGGCTTTCACCACCGGCATGGGGCAAAGCATTCCAGAACAATCCAACACTTGGTCTTCCTTTATTACGTCTGTCATATATTCTCCTTTGGAACTCTCAAATGATAATTAATTGAGGCCGAATACACCATCCCGCGTGAATGGGATTTGGCATCCCCCGCACGGGGGATGCGGCCCATCAATTCGGATATAATAAATTCTACAACCATTATGCTTCAAAAGATACAGTCAATTTTCCAAGCGAATCGGGTCTTTACGTTCCTGGTTATATTCCGTTGGGCATCGCTGCTTCCTGCGGCATTAACACTGACCGCAACTACTGAAAACCCCCCGTTGCCGCCGCTGGCCGTGTTTACAATTGTGATTCTGGCCAATGTGTTTGTCTCGGTTTTCAACCGTCGGCTGAATCAACTTGTTGCCGATTTTCCGATCGCAATGGGAATCGACCTGGCATTTTCTGCCTTCATTCTCGCCGCAAGCGGCGGCTCCCATAGTCCTTATTATCTATATGCTCTCAGCCCATTGCTGGCGGGAGCGTTTTTCTTTCAAATGCGAGGCGCAGTCACCGCCTCCGCCGTATTCACGCCGCTTTATTTAGCCGGCACATATTTTTCGGAGCAGCCGCTGGATGGAGTTACATCGCTGACTCAGCTGGCGGGTATCTGGCTCTTTCCAATCCTCTTTGCTTATCCTTCCGGCCTGCTTCGAGCCATCAACCGGGCTCGTGAAGAACTTTCCACTGCGCGCGATGAACTTGCTCAGAAACACAATAATCTCGAATCTGCGCACCGCCAGTTGGAGATCATTCACGACCTCACAGTGCTCCTGCAAGCCGCGCCGGATCTGATCTCGGTGCAGGAGCGGGTACTCGGCGCGGTGACAACCGACCTTGGGTTTTCAAAAGCCGTTGTTGCGCTTGTGGATCCCGCCCGTGAAGAACTTGGCGGCTGGATGGTCTACCCTTCCGACCCTTCCTTCCCCCAAACCAAACCGCTTCCGCTTAAATCTGGAAATGGCGAAGTGATAAAAACACTGCTCAACCGCAGCAGCTTCACTACGAACGGACACATCCTCATTCAGGATTCCCAATTGAATGCCTGGCTTGATCGAAACCAATGGTTCATCGTGCCGCTTTATTTAAGGGAACACCCCGTCGGCATTTTGCTCGTCGAGGAATCGGGACTCACCAAAGAACGGGAATCCACATTGATGACGGTGGCGAATCAGGCCGCGCTCGCGCTTGGTACCACCATCCTGTGCATTGACCGTGCCCGGCGCCTCGCCGTCGAGACCGAACGGAACCGCATAGCCCGCGACATCCACGACACAGTGGCTCAATCGCTCTTCGGAATTATCTACAGCCTCGATGCATGTATCACCATGCTTCCACAACAAGCCGACAATGTGAAGAAGGAATTGATCGACCTGCGTTCTCTGGCCAACAACGCCCACGATGATGTCCGCCGCTCCATCTTTGACTTGTGGCCCTCCGCCCTCACCATCGAACTATTCATGGCTGACCTGACGAATTACATCGAGGGTTGCTGCCGTCCGCGCTCGTTCAGCATTATTTTTAGCAATAACGGCGATTTTAATTCCCTGCCCTCCGGCCTGCGCAGGACGATTTATCGCATGGCGCAGGAGGCATTGGCCAATTCCGCGCGGCATTCAGGCGGGCAGTCGGCCCGTCTATGCCTGACGGTTACAGACAGCGAGGTCTATCTGGTTGTCACCGATGAAGGCCGCGGGTTCGACCCGGCCATCGCCCTTTCGCGCAGCCTCAACCGCGAGCATTTTGGCTTGCATGGAATCCAGGAACGCGCGCGAGCCATGGGCGGCGATTGCGAGATTGTCAGCCGGCCAAACATGGGCGCGCGCATCATGATCAATCTTCCCATCAGCGGACACTACCATGAATGACCCGATTCGCATCCTGATCGTGGACGACCATGCCGTGGTCCGCAAAGGGTTGGCGATGGTCCTTCGTCTGGAACCAGATTTGGAGATTGTGGGCGAAGCGGAAAATGGACGAATCGGTCTGGAAGCAGCGAAGAATCTAAATCCAGATATTGTCCTCGTTGATCTGGTCATGCCTGAAATGGACGGGCAGGAAATGGCGCTGGCGCTGCGAAAGGCCAACCCAAAGATCAAGATCATGATGCTCACCGGAACCGAAGTGGACGACCGCGTGTTCGATTTGGTCGCGGCGGGCATCGAAGGCTATGTGCTGAAAAATATCGAACCCGGCGAACTGGTGCGTGCCATCCATGCGGTGACGCATGGCGAGGCGTATTTACACCCGGATGTGATGAAAAAAATTGTCGGCCGGATAAAACCGCATCAAACTTCTGCAGTTGCGTTGACGCCGCGTGAAATGGAAATCCTGGAATGGATGGCATCGCCGAATACATACAAACAGATTGCCAGCCGTTTGAATGTAAGCGAGGAAACCATACGCAGCCATGCCAAGAATATTTTGGAAAAAATGAAACAACCCAATCGCGCACAGGCCGTGCTTTCTGCCATGCGGATGGGATTGATCAAGCTCGACGAAGTTAAATAATCCCCAGTTCGATACATGGTGACTTTAAGCAAAGACAGCGCCGGGAAGAGCGCTGTCTTTTTTTTGCGATGTCTGATTTATTTATGCAGGTTTTTCGCCGCCACAAAACTCAAGCCTGCCTTTGTCAAATCCGAGGCGGAGTGATTGCAGGCCGCAACTTTCTCGAGGAAATTGTGCTGCAGGTTGTCCCAGTCGCCGCTTTCGATGACTTCCTTTTTCTCGCGGAAATAATCGAGGATATCGGATGGGTGGGCGAGAGTCTGCTCCACTTCGGGGTCGCCGCCTTCATGTTTGGCGGCAATGTTCGCCACATGATCGGCGATCTGCACGAGTTCGTCGCGGCGGTTGTATGGCTGGACGACAATGCTCTTCCACGTTTCGGTGATGTGATGCTCAAAACGTACCACGTTCTCGAAACCAAGCGCCTTGCGGAAGTCGGCAGTCAATTCCATCGTCTGATTGTTGATCGAGTTCGACCAGTTGAATCCGATCAGCGGGCTGGTGCCGTCGTCGCGGCTGAACAGTTTCGCCATGGTCATGATCCACAGCGCATGGTATGGATTGTCCGAGCCGAAGAAAACTGAAATCTTGAATTGAATATCCACGCCGAGGCGATAGAGCAGGAAACCCATCAGAATCGTACCGGCGTTGAAATTCAACACATGCTGAACGCCGTAGTTGGTGTAGTAATATAAAAATTCATCCAGCCACATCAGCGCGTGTTCATTGGGCTGGCCGATTCCGCCGAAATAACCCGTGATGGTGGCGGGTCCGCCAAGGTGCGGGTTGGAACCGTCGGTGCCTTTTGTATCCAGCGTCTCCACGAACGATGCGCCGATGATATCCAGCGCGGCGACGATCGCCGGCAGGTCGCCGTCCGCTTCTGATTCTTTCATTTTGCGGACTGCAATGAAACGTCCGGGTACGAGGGTCTTGTTCGCGATGGCTTGCTCCGTCATTATCCGCACCCATGGGAAATATTGCAGGGCAGATACTTCAAGCGTGACGGCATATTCATCCTTGAATTTTGTCTTTTTCGCCGCTTCGCCCATGACCTTCTGCCTGTACTCTGCGACTGAGACAAATGCGCCGCTGTCGCGTTGTTCGATCAGCCAATTGAGGTCTTTGATGTATTCGGGCGCTTTGGCTTGGATCTGCTTGAAGAGATTTTCCATCTTTCGCGATTCACGGTGTTTGCGGTTGATCTCATCGGGTGTGCCGTATTTGGCAATGACGGCCAGCATGTCGTTCATCACGCGGCTGTTCGGGTCGAGCAGGACGCCGTTGATGGCATCCAGCCGCGAAGTGGGAATTTTGAGGAGGGATCGTAGATCGGTCATGGTATGTTCCTTTCATTGATATTGCGGGGTTACCTGTGTACCTGTTTTCGGTTTTCCAGCAGGTTCAGCAATTCGTCATATTCCTCGTCAGGCATGCCAAACCAATTTTCCTTTGCAGGGAAGGTTTTCTCGGTCACTTCCTTGACATAGCCGTTCAATCCCTCGCGGATGACCGCGCCTGCATCCGCGAAGACTTTTGCCATGCGCGGTTTGAATTTTGGATAAAGGGCAAAGGCATCGTGATAGATCAACAATTGTCCATGCGCGTGCGGCCCGGAGCCGAGCGACATGATGATGCAGTTATTCGCCCGCTCGGTGATGAGTTCGCAGAGGCGGTCGGGGACGAGCTCGAGCAGGATGCAGAATGCACCCGCTTCTTCGAGCGCCTTGGCATCGTCTACGATTTTCTTTGCCAGCGTGGCAGATTTCCCCTGTAACTTGAACCCGCCCAGGGCGGAAACAGATTGAGGCGTGAGTCCCAGATGCCCAATCGCGGGGATACCCGAATCGACGATTCCTTTAATACGGCTCGCCATCGCCGCGCCGCCTTCAAGTTTGATGCAGTCGCAGCCCGCCTCTGCCATAAAACGCCCCGCATTGCGGATGGCGGTTTCAACGCTGGGTTGGTAACTCATGTACGGCATATCGCCGACAAGCCATACGTTGGGCGCGCCGCGCCGAACCGCGGCGGAATGTCGGATCATGTCATCCATCGTCACAGGCAGAGTCGAGTCATAACCGAGCATGGTCATGCCGAGGCTGTCGCCAACGAGGATCATGTCCACACCTGCCTGGTCCTGCATGGTTGCAGTGGGATAATCGTAACAGGTCAGCCAGGTGATTGGCTGCCCGTCCTCCACTTTTTTGAACAGACCCGGCAGGGTCATTTTCTTTCTTGGTTCATTCATGGGTTCCTCCGATTATGGAAATCAAAATAGGCCACGCATTAAACGTGACCCGCTAAATTAACCCTGCTCTGCGCGCGATGCCTTGTGCGCATTGGTACCGAGGTTGAAGAATCGTTTAATGCCGAGAAGGTCAACTTCAAGAAAGGGGTCGTTCATTCGTTGACGATAGGCGCGAAATTCATCGAGTTTGCTGGGCATGGGTTCTCCGGGCTGCATGATCTGGCCTTGTCAAAATTACCGGAAATAACGCTCTATAAATTTTTTATCATGAATCGTTCCCCTTTTCAATAACCGCTGTCTCATGATTTTGGAAAAGACCAAATAATTAATTATCGAACCACCTATAAAAGCTGAAACTCTGTTTGGATGTAACCACCATGATTGGAATCCACCGTGTTAACCAGTCCATTGTTTATAAAATGACCGCATCCCTCTGCGCCCGTAATGGATCTGTCTCATATCGTATTACCTCACCCGAACAGTTTCACCAGCATGGCATAAATCACTGGTGTCTCTTATTCAACCATTTTGTCAGGTTTACCCCTTGCACATTCGATGTTCACTTAAGTGTATCAGGTGCAGGTGTTTCGATTTTGCCGCTTATATGACATTTGTCACTTGTTAAAAAGATGATCGAACTTATACTTAAGTTAACAAATTTGAAAGGTTTTCCTTCCGCATTTATCGGAGAATTTGGAGTGTTGTTGTCATGAAAACGTTGGCGAGGTACTTATTGCTGGGGAAAGTGTGCTGTATTAATAACCTTAGTGTTATTTTGTTTGCTCCAGAACTTGTTCATGTCGCTTAGGTTTGGGTATTTTTTTATCCCGATTTATAAATAGATTTTTTTTTCCATTCTTTTATCGGTATCAAAAGCCCACAACTATTTTCTATTAACCTGTGGCCATTCAGGAGCAAGTCATGCGTAGCAGAGTTCAGGAACTTGCGGAACGAATCCATTTGTCATTCGACGAGTTCGTAGGCGAGATGCGAAAACGAGGCTGCAGTGAACCGACTGCAATCAAGATATGGAACGGTGCCTACGAGGATTTCGATGAGTTCAATGATAACGATATGTATCTGAGTAATCTAAGAAAAGCCGCTGATGTATTGAAGATTTCAACGGGAATGCTTCTGCCGAAATAATTGAATTTCATTGTCAAACGAGCCCGGAATTCTCGTCAGGTTGAATGGATCAAGTCTTTTGGAGATATGCGATGGAACTTAAACAATATTTTGAAATTCTTTGGCGCCGGAAATGGGTGATTCTGCTGACTTTTTTTGTAACAATAACAACCGTCATTGTGGGGACGAATCTAATAACCCCTGTGTATCAAACTTCGGCAATTTTGCGCATTGCTACATCTGCAAGCGGGCAATTGAACTATTCGGAGTACACGTATGCCGAACGCCTGATGAATACATATGCTGAAGTTGCCACAAGCAGACCTGTATTGGATGAACTTATGGTTCGTCTGAAATTAAAGGAACTTCCAAATATCACTGCTGAGGTAATCCCCAATACTGAATTGATAAAAATTACAGTGGAGGATGAAATCCCTCAGTTGGCCGCAAATGTTGCTAATACGCTGGCTGAGATCCTTTATTCACAAGGCAACCAGCTATACAGCGGCAGTGATGTAAATTCAGCGGAGGTCTTGGGGGAACAAGTTTCCCAGGTGCAGGCTGATTTGGATAAATGGCGGAAAGAGTATGGGAAATTGATCGTCCAAACACCCGCATATCCGGAACGAATCAGCACGACGGATCAAATGATCCAGATGGAACAGCAAATCTACATAAGGCTGCTTGATCAATATGAACAGGCCGTTTTAAGGGAAACTCTCCGCGCAAATATGGTCACAGTGATTGAGACAGCAGTTGTCCCACAGAAACCATCCGAACCGCGGGTTGCTTTAAACTATGCTCTGGGTTCGGTAATTGGGCTGATAGGTGGGTTAGGTTTGGCCTTCCTTTTCGAAAATTTGGGAGGTACAAGGGAATTAAATCCTTTAGGAGAAAAATCAATATCAAAAAAAACTGAGTTAAAAGAATCTTAATGTTGGTTACAAGAATAGATGGAATCCTGATAATAAATAGGAACAATTGTAAGTGAGGAAGCGCCTTTTTTGTGATTTGGGAAATTTCTATGCATAACGCGACAATCCTGGATACCACGAATATTGGAAAAGGATTTGTTTGCGTATGACGGTAGGTTCTCTCTTTTTTTATGCTATGACAATTTTAAATCATTTGCAGGAGTGTTGAGGGACAAAATGGGAAAAAAAGTGTTACTGGTCGATGACGATCCCGATCTAGGCAGATTGGTTGAAATGATCCTGCGTTCGATTGATATAACTGTTTATCAATCCATGTCTGGAACAGAAGGTTTAAAAAATATATATGAGATACACCCAGACCTAGTAATCCTGGATATTATGATGCCTGAGATGAACGGTTTTGATGTTTGTATGCGTTTGCGCGAAATGACAGACGTGCCTGTGCTTATGTTAACTGCGCGCTGCACCGAAAATGATATTCTACGTGCCTTTAATGTTGGCGCGGACGACTACATAAAAAAGCCGTTCAATAAAAACGAATTTGAAGCACGTGTGCGTGCCCTGTTGCGTCGTTCGAACAACCACAAGGTTGGCGCAGCCTCTTATATCCTGTCTTATGAAGACTCTTTTCTGAATATTGACCTGAATACTAAGATCGTAAAACTATGTGGCGAGATCGTTGAGCTTTCTCCGCGGGAGTATAGTCTGCTGGCGTATCTGGTGCGCGAACAGGGAAAAATTGTTTCAAACCGTGAATTAACGCGGAATATTTGGGGTGATCCCGTTTCGTGCAGTCAAACGTATCCTTCGCTATATGTATATTACCTACGTAAGAGGCTGCAGGATGGCAAATACGGCCACAAGTACATACATACACATCGGGGAAGGGGATATTGGTTCGAGCCGCGCAAAGAAGAGTAAGTTGATATACCTTGGGGGAATTTAAATAATTATCAAATCAATTTCATAAAAAATAAAAGATTTGTTTTGCTATAGTATTACTGAGCAAGTTTGTACTCATGTAGGAAGGTAATACTAATGCGTGAACATAATCTTGAACTCCCCATTCTGGCGATTTCTGACCGGCGCACATACTATGCCATAAAGAGGGCAGTAGATGTGATCCTCTCCATATTCTTGCTGCTGGCTCTTTTCCCTTTAATGCTTCTAATATCGATTGCAATTTTCGTTTATTCGCCAGGCCCAATATTTTTTTCCCAGGAACGGGTCGGGGCGAAACGATGCATGAAGGGCAAATTAATTACCTGGCAGCGAACCACCTTTCGCTGTTTCAAGTTTCGCACTATGAAGCCGAATGCCGATTCCGCAATTCACCAGGCATATATCAAAGCATTAATTGAAAACAATGAGGATCAGATACAAGCCGTGCAAAAAGCGGCCACAAGACCGCGCGAATCGAAAAACCAGGAACAATTGTTTACTTTGCAAAACGCCCCCACCCGCCCGCGAAAGCTTGTGAATGATGTGAGGGTGATCGCTCCCGGAAAGATTCTCCGCAAACTTAGTCTTGATGAACTTCCGCAATTATGGAACGTTCTGCGAGGTGATATGAGCATGATCGGCCCTCGTCCGGCCATTCCCTATGAGGTGGAAATGTACAAACCCTGGCATCTTCAGCGGCTGACAGTTCAACCGGGGATTACCGGTTTGCAACAGGTGACAGCCCGCGGTATTGGCGATTTCGATGAGCAGATGAAAATGGATATCGAATACGTTAATAACCAATCCCTGTGGATGGATATTAAGATTTTGTTGAAAACCCCGCTGGTAGTTATTTCAGGCAGGGGAGCATATTGAAAAGGAGGATCATAAAGATGAATAACCTAAAAGTAGGCATAATCGGATACGGATATTGGGGACCGAACTTGACACGGAATTTTTATGAACTTCCCACCTCAGATTTGGTGGCAATTGCAGACCTGAGCGAAGACCGGCTAAAACAAGCTAAATCAAAATACCCACAAATCCTTGTCACCATGGATTATCGGGAGTTTTTCGATTTGGAATTGGATGCTGTTGTTGTAGCCACCCCCCCGGTGACTCATTACCTCATCGCCAAAGAATGCCTGGAACACAACCTGCATGTGCTTATTGAAAAACCGATAACGCTCAAGAGCAAAGATGCCGAGGAACTCATCGAATTGGCTGATGCCAAAGGGTTAACTTTGATGGTCGGTCACACTTTCGAATTCAATTCGGCAGTACATGCAATGAAAGGTTATATCGATAGTGGGGAACTTGGGGATATATATTACATAGATGCTGCGCGGCTGAACCTGGGCTTATTCCAACGCGATTCAAATGTGCTATGGGATCTGGCTCCGCATGACATTTCAATTATTCTATATCTACTGGGAGAAAAACCAATTTCTGTCAGTGCCCATGGTATGCCATGCGTCACTGATGGCATTTTTGATGTTGCGTATTTGAATTTGATGTTTCCAAACAATATTCCTGCCCATGTACATGTTAGCTGGCTTGACCCATGCAAAGTGCGTCGTATTACCGTGGTCGGTAGCAAGAAAATGGCGGTTTTCAACGATATGGAAAGCGAGTTGAAAATAAAAATCTATGACAAAGGCGTTGATCCACCCGAATATACAAACGGTAGCTTTAGCGAATTTAAATACAGTTATCGTTCCGGTGATATTACCATTCCAAACATTCGCTTCATGGAACCCTTGCGGCAAGAATGCCAGATTTTTATTGACCGATCTTCTGGTAAACGAACGGAGGCTCCCAAACACGAATTGTCTGGAAGCATTGAGGCAACTCAGCCAATGATTGCCCATGACACACATAATTGTTTTATTGATGCAAAGTGCGGGCTTTGTATTAATAATAAAGCCGGACCTTACAGTTGTGGGCGTGATGGCTGGCAGGTGGTCAAAATACTGGAGGCGGCTCAACACTCAATGTTGAATGGCCAAACACGTGAGGTAATCACATGGTAAAAGCAGAGTTTGCACGCATTGCCTCAGACGTCAAACTTGGGAAAGACGTGAAGATCTATGCTTTCGTTAATCTTTATGGCTGTGAAATCGGCGATGGTAGCAAGATCGGTACTTTCGTTGAAATTCAGAAGGGCGCCCGCATTGGCAGGCATGTCAAGATCTCCAGCCACACATTTATTTGCGAGGGTGTCACAATCGAAGACGAAGCCTTCATTGGTCATGGCGTAATGTTCATTAACGATAAGTACCCACACGCCACTACCGAGTCTGGTTCTCTGCAAACAGAAGCGGATTGGGTCTGCACGCCCACTGTTATCGAACGCGGTGCGTCCATTGGAAGCAATGCCACCATCTTGTGCGGAGTCACAATTGGAAAAGGAGCCCTTGTGGGGGCAGGCAGCGTGGTTACGCATGATGTTCCCGCAGGTGTAATCGTGGCTGGCAACCCCGCCCGCCCAATTCAAATTCATGAAATTGAAAAGTGAGGAACCATGAACATTCCCTGGGTCGACCTGACCATTCAACACCGTAATATTCGTTCTGAGATTAATTCTGCCATACAGGATGTATTGGACCGCGGTGATTTCATCCTTGGCCATGATGTTACCAAACTCGAAGAAGAGTTTGCCGCTTATTGCGGTACCAAATATGCAGTAGGGGTGGATAACGGACTTTCAGCCCTTGAACTAAGCCTGCGCGCATTTGGAATTGGCTCAGGGGATGAGGTTATCGTCCCTGCGCACACATTTACGGCCACCGCAGCCGCGGTTTCGTTTAGTGGGGCGAAACCCATCTTTGTGGATATTGATCCCGAAACCCTCAACCTTGATGTTGAAAAAATCGAAGAGGCAATCACATCGCGCACTAAAGCTATTCTGCCCGTCCATCTTTATGGATTGCCAGTGGATATGAATGTAATCCTCGGGATTGCCGAAAAATATAACCTTATAGTTGTCGAAGATGCATGTCAGGGGCACGGCGCCAATTACAAAGGGCAGCGTGTTGGCTCGCTCGGGAACGCTGCCGGTTTCAGCTTTTACCCCACCAAAAACCTTGGTGCCTGCGGTGACGGCGGTATGGTTACCACGAACGACGCCAAAGCCGCAGAGACTATCCGTGCATTGCGCAATTGCGGGCAAACAGCCAAAAATGTTCATGAGCTGTCGCCGTTCAACCGACGTCTCGATAATTTGCAGGCTGCGATTCTGAGGGTCAAGCTTCCTTACCTCGATCAATGGATCGAGTCGCGGCGTAAACTGGCGGCGTTATATAACAAACTGCTCGCAGGATCAGAAGTTGTTATTCCCGTAGAACCGCCAGGGTATCGTCATGTCTATCATCTTTATGTGATTCGTTCCAAAAACCGCGATGCACTACAGGCTTACCTAAAGGAGCGCGGTATTGGCACTGCGATTCATTATCCGAATCCCGTCCACTTGCAGCCATTCTACACAAAGGGTGAGGACAAACGCGGACAGTTCCCCATTGCAGAGAAGGCATGCACTGAAATACTCTCCCTGCCTATGTACCCGGAGCTGACCGAAGAGCAGGTGGAGTCTGTAGTTTCGGAGATTATAGGTCAGTTAAAGCCTGTTATGTAAAAATAATGGAATTAAATCTTGGCTCAATTGGTAAATATAATTATTTGGATGCAAGACTAAAACCGCCTGTAAATGAGTGGGCAGCATATGGAACTGATTGATCTTTTGCGAGTTGAAATTAGCGGCAAAGGGTTAAAAAAACCCAGTATCAAAACTTTGCGAAAACTAGGACTAGCGGTTTTCTATTTTGATATCCAAAACCAATTCCTAAAATCCAAGTTGTGAGGTACTGATGGTCTAGAACAATTGTATCGTTTTGTAAACAGTATCATTACACAAATTTCGGCAGCAAAACAGGTTCGATTAATAAGGATTGACTAATGATTATCAGCAACAAACACAAATACCTATTTGTTGAACTACCACACACTGGCTCAACTGCCATCAGCAAAGAACTTTGTGAAAACTATGAAGGCGAACGAATATTAAAAAAGCATTCTCTTTTTCATGAATTTAAGAAATTGTCAATAAACACCAAGAAATATTATATATTCTCGTGCATTCGAAATCCTATGGATGAAGTAGTAAGTATTTATTTAAAATACAAGACCGACCAGATTGCGGAATATACCCAGCTTGCAAACTATAAAAGAGCCTCCCTTGAAAGATATTTTTTTTCGAAAAACAATAATTACCAGGATTACCTTAAAAAGTTTTATAAACTTCCATATGACAATTGGAGTTGCCTGGCACATAAGCGATTTGATCGTGTAATTAGATTCGAGAATCTTCAGAGAGATTTTCAGACTGTGCTTGAAGAAATTGGATTGGAGCAAAAAAGACCACTACCTGTTGTAAATACAACAAATCAAAAAAAACATTATTTGACATACTATTCTCCAGAAATTTATAATTATGCAAAATATGTTTTTGGCCCATTCATGAAGACATGGGATTATGCTTTCCCTGCTGAATGGGGTGATGGCTCAGTGCCAATTTTTGCAGATATATTGTTCGATATTTTCAGACTACCCAGAAAAACATATTGGCGATATTTTCATGATTCGCACTCTATGTATGCCGAGGCTCTCAAGATGATCGTTGGTCGTTGAGTTAAGTACATGGAAACAAGCCTCCTGTTGCAGGATATGGAATGGAAATACAAAAAGTAATTACGTCTAAGATTGTGTACTTTTTTGTTTCACCTCATTTGGATGATGTCGTCTTGTCGTGCGGCGGTTTTATTCGCCATCTTACTGAAGCAGGAGAACATGTAATCATTGCAACAGTAATCACGGCAGATGTTCCAGTTGACACGCCTCTTTCCACAGAGATGCGGAGGAGGCACAATCTCTGGCGTTTGGACAACTCCCCTTTTGCAGCACGGCGTCAGGAAGATGTAGACGCATCCGCAATTCTCGGCGCACAATATATACATCTTGATCTCCTGGATGCAATATATCGCCGTGACTCAAATGGCAAGCCCTTGTACATAAAAAATATTGTACATGCGCCGGTGCATCCTGATGATTTGGAAAATTATGTGCCAGCTTTATGCGAGGAATTAAAACGGGCATTGAGCACCCTAGGCGACATGGAGGTTCGCGTTTTTTGTCCTTTGGCAATAGGTAAGCACGTCGATCATGTTATTGTCCGCGCAGCCGTCGAAAGTATATGTGATTCGAAAAATCTCATTTATTTTGAAGATTTCCCTTATGTTATCAAGCCCGACGTTGTTCAACCTCAATTAAATAACGACGGCGAAAGTTGGCAATCAACCATATTTGAACTAACACCAGCAGAGATTAATGCCCGCATCGCGGCCACAGCGTGTTATGTTTCCCAGATTCCAAAAATGTTTCCATCAAAGCTCCAACACTGGAAGAATCGTATTGTGGTTCACCTTCCAACTATGGGGCGTTTTCTTGATTGGTCTACTGATTTGAATGACGCTTGTAGGCGCATGGCCTTGTCTACAAGATCTTATATTAATCAGGTAGGCGGCGAGCGCTACTGGACTAGTAATGGGGATGGACTCCCCAAACAATCATCCAGCAATGAGCTGGCAAAATCTGCAACCTCTTCATTCAATTGGAATCTGGCAGGATCAATCGCGCGTTATGGAGCAGGATTTATCATTAATATCGTTCTGGCAAGGATTTTAGGACCGGAACCTTATGGCCTGGTTGCTGTAGCTTATATTTTTATTTCGATTGGAAACCTGATCATTGATTCTGGGCTCAATTCCGGGCTGGTACAGAAGCGGGAAATAAACGATAAAGATATCCATTATGTTCTTACAATTCAATTATTTTTGGCATTCATTATCGGCGGCTTAATCATTGGAATGGCTCCCCTGATTGCGAAGTTCTATCATCAGTCAGCAATTATCCCAGTTCTTCAAGTGCTCACAACAACTCTGTTTTTTCAGGCAGCGAGTCAAACATCCACAGCGCTTCTCAAGCGCAAACTAAATTTTAAGAGAATTCAACAGGCGCAAATTACTGCCTATCTGGTGGGTTATTTAGGAATAGGGCTCCCTTTAGCCTATAGTGGGTATGGGGTATGGAGCCTTGTATTCGCACAACTAATCCAAAGTTTCTTGTATTTGTGCTTCGTTTACGCAATGGTGCGCCACTCCTTAAGTTTGGCTTTTCGTGATTCCGGAGGGATTTCCCGTTTTGGTGTCAATATTTTAGGCGCCAATATTGCGAATTGGATCATCTCGAATTATGACAATACCTCAATTGGATGGGCTTATGGAACAACAAATCTGGGACTCTATGGTCGAGCATGGACCCTTGCCATGACTCCCGTCGGGATTGTAGTAAATTCTGCTCAAAGTGTTCTTTTTTCAGCCTCTTCAAAACTACAGGAATCAGTAGAGCTCGTAAGGGATGCCTTTTTAGGGGTTTTTACAATTTTCGGCATTATTCTATTTCCTTTCTCAATATGTGAAGCATTGGTCGCGTATGACTTGATTCAATTCGTATATGGAGATAAATGGCTTAAGGCAGCGCCAATTATGGAAGTGCTTCCACTGGCAATGCCATTTTTTGCTTTGATGGCCTTGCAAGGACCCGTCTTAGCCGGATTGGGAAAACCCGGGGTGGAATTTAAATTGCAATGGCTAGTATTGGGGTTTACTCTTATTGTCTTTATGTTTGCTATACAGTCTTCAATGCAAATGATCGTATGGAGTGTGTTGGTAATATACATATTCCGATTTTTTGTATTATCAATTGCCACTTTTAAAATACTCTGTATTTCAAAGAAGGATATTAAATCAACGTTGATCTCAATAATCGTCTTCTCTAGTGTAGTCGCATCGACCGTATTTCTAACGGGACAATTCCTTTCAGGTCTTCCAATACCCATTAAATTATTAGTTCAAGTGCTGGTAGGAATCAGCATGTGGATATTGGTTTTTATTATTGGACGAAACTATGTCCTGCCTGTGCAGGCTCAAAGTCTGATCAATCGGTTCCTTCCCAAACGATATGCAACTACTTTTTGGTATTAACGAGAAAGCAGAATATTTTTATGAGCTCTCAATCCTGGCTTGAAATTAATAAGAGGTTGCATGTATAGGCAAAAGTTAAATTCCATGCATGGACATATTTTCATTATTTCCGTCATGCTGCTGACTCTATTGATGGTCTTGTCTTATCTTTTTTCAAAATTCGGATTTATAGTTTTCACACCAATATTTGGATTCGTGTTTTTGCTTCTGATTTTGATCTACGAGTTACGAATGCAGTCATCACACAAAGAATCCTCATTACTCGTGCCACTAATAATTTTATCTATGCCATTTCAGGCAATGTTCATTAGAACCATACCTGTCATGCTAGCTACTCAGCTGTCAACGATTCTAGTTATTTCATTTTATTTTCAAATATTTTCAGCGCAAAATCGTCATGAATATCTACGAAAGATCAGGCCCCTTATTCTGCCAACTCTAACTTTTGCCGCTTCGATTATGCTTTCGTATTTAATGGCAGGAAACTTGCAAAGAAATCACTATGTATTTCTAATATATCTTATAGGATGTGTTGCTTATGCATATCTCGCTTGTATTTATTGTAAAGATATGCGGAATATCAAGAGAATATTGTGGACACTTATCATAGTAGGAGTTATGCAGTTGCCCTTTTTGTATGCTCAAAGCCGCGGATGGACCGACTGGCTTCCAACCGAATTAAAAATGTTTACCTCGTCTGTGTGGGGAGGATCTGCATCTTCCGTCGCTGTGCTTCGATATGGCGGAATGTTCGGCGACTATGAGCTTCTTGCCGAATATCTTGATATGGTGGCTTTATTCTGTGTCGGTATATGCATGATCACATCATCGAGTAAAGAGCGCTTTTTTGCGTTCCTTTCATTGGGCCTAATTCTTTTAGCCGGTTTTTATACAGGTTCAAGAACCTTTATTGCGGGTCTCGGGCTCGGAGTACTCGTTGTGATTTTCTTAATGATCATCAGGCAAGGCTTCAGTAAAAAACTTATGAGTATTCTGGTCATCGTAAGCATCCTTGTTTTGGCAATTATCTACCTGAGCACTCAGGAGATATTCAGTGGCTACATTGCCAGATTTCAAAATTCTCAGATTGGTCTTAATAATTTTGACACAAGAAATACTGTCTGGGAAAAAAGTTTCTCCTTAATGAAAAACTTGCCGTTTACCGGTTACGGAGCTTGGATGAAGGACATATTCATTTCGACCCCGGGCGGGAATTACGACTCTCCCCATTCAGCATATTTTTGGATGTTTCTAACCGCTGGATATCCCGGCTTGTTCGCCATTTTAATCATAGTGATCACACCTTTTGTTTGGACATTCCGTGTGCTATCCAGCAAAAGCGCCGCACCATATCACATGTGGGCAATCGTATTGATAAGCGTCTGGGTTTTTTGGATGGCAAATGAGGTCATCGTTGAATTTACCCGTTATCCATTCTATATGGATATTATTTTCTTCCTTTTGGGAATTACAGCCAGTTTTTATGACTTGGCATTTAATAAAGCCATCAACGGCAATGAGAAAAGCGTATTAGGAAGCTAAAATGCGAGTACTCTGGTTAACTTACACCCCACCGCTTCCTGTTACCCATAAATTGGGCATCCCCAATATGGTCTCTGAGGGTTGGGTGGACAGTTTGAGACTGGCTTTTCAAGATCATTCAGAGCTTAAATTGGGAATAGCTTCACCGTCAGAAATTGACTATTCTCCCTTCAATGAGGATGGAACGGAATTCCATAACATTCCAAGCCCATCTCAAAAAGGGAGTCTGCAAGCAGTATACAGACGGTGGTCACACAAAACAGAATTTCCCAACGGAATCAACCGATGTCTGGCTGCTGTCAAGAAATTTGAACCCGATATTATTCATGTCCATGGAAGTGAAAATTTCTATGGATTAATAGCCAAAGAAATATCCATCCCAGTTGTCATATCCATTCAAGGCATACTGACTGTGTATGAGCTGTTTTACTTTGGATGCCTTCCCCTCAAGGAAAAACTCATTGACGTTTTTTCTCCAAAATTTATAAAAGGGGCCGGGCTGATTCACAAATATCTGGCAATGAGAAAATCGGCCCGTCGTGAACGGCAGATAATAAAAGATTGCAAATATTTTATAGGCAGAACGGATTTCGATAAGAATTTTTTATCAATAACCAATCCAACCTCCCATTACTATCATTGTAATGAGGTATTGCGACCTTCTTTTTACTCAGCCGAATGGACTCCTAAATCCATGGATTCGTCCATTGTTTATTGCATCTCCAGTATTCCTGTTCCGTACAAAGGCCTGGACTGCCTGCTTAAAGCATGCAGCGCACTTAAACAAGCTGGCTTCCCCAATCTTCAAATGAGAATAAGCGGGCAAATTCAAGGATCTGATATTTGGGGAGTGATAAAAAGAAAAGTTCAGGAATTAAATTTAACAAAAGAAATCACATGGCTGGGAAAATCAAGTGCAGAAACTATTGTTTCTGAGTTGAAAAATGCAAACGTGTTCGTACTCCCTTCTTATATAGAAAACAGCCCAAACAGTCTGGGTGAGGCGATGTTGGCTGGCGTCCCAAGTATCGCGTCTTATGTGGGCGGCGTACCTTCCATGATCGTACATGGTAAAGATGGCCTCCTTTTTCCGTCCGGTGACTATTATTCATTAGCCGGAATGATAGCAACAATACTAAAAGATCCCGCACTCGCCAGAACTCTTTCAAATACCGCAAAAATAAGCGCTCGAAAACGTCATGACCCTAAAACCATTGCCCAAACCATGATGAGTATTTATTCCAACATTATTGAAGATGCCTCCATAAAAAGGAAAAATAATTCGATATGAAAATCAACAGAGCGACTGCAAAGCAAGTTGTTTTCATAACATATTCATTTGGATTCCCGAATGGGATGGCCTCTACTCAACGGGCACGCTTACTTGCCAAAGGGTTGGTGGAGAACGGGATTAATGCGACTCTTCTGTGCGTGAAAGCGCTGGAAAGATACCCCGTGGAAAATATTGAAGCGAAAGGCGTTTATCAGGGAGTTTATTTTGAATACACTCCCGGAGTCACCATACGCCCGGAAAGTTTCATAAAACGACGATGGTTGGAATTACGAGGCCTCGTGGTTGCGATTAAACGCCTCATTACTTTAAAAAACAGGGATGAGATTTACTGCATCTATCTATATGGAAATGAAAAACTGAACATGACTGGATGTATTTACAGGCTCATAGCGACATTGCTGAGAATACCTTTGTTGCTTGAATTAAATGAAATGCCATGGTCTTTAAAATCCAAGCCCACTTATTGGGAAAAGAAAATCTCCCCCATCGCGGGAGCAACTGGCACAATTGTTATTTCAGATTTTTTACATCATTGGGTGCTCGCTGAATCCGGGCGAAAGTCAAAAAAAATATCCATACTTTATATCCCCACCATGATAGATCCTAGTGAAGAGGAAAAAAGTGGAACTCAAACTTCGGAAAACGTCTCCAGAGTGCTATTTGCCGGATCTCCCATTTATTCGGAAACAATACTATTCATCATCAAGGCAATGGACTTCGTAATCAATGAATATCCCAATTGCCAATTAACGATCACAGGATGTAGAGAGACCGATCCGCATGGCGCATGGATGCAATCTGAAAAAATCGGGTTGGCATTACAGGACAATATAATTTTCGCCGGATATGTTCCACGCGATGAGTTGTTGACCCTCTACAAAAGCTCAAAGGCGTTATTGATCCCATTATTTGATGATCTCGTATCAAAGGCGAGGTTCCCAATAAAAATAGGGGAATACTTATTGTCCAGCAGGCCAGTGGTAACAACCAATGTGGGTGAAGTCACCAAATATTTTAAAAATAATGAAAATGCGTTTATATGCGAGCCCGGAGATCCAAAGGCATTCGCGGAACTAATCCTGGCGGCCTTGAAAAACCCAGATCGGGCAAACGAAATTGGTCAGATGGGACGATCGGTAGCCATGCAAAACTTTAACTATTCCATCTGGGGTAAAGAACTTGCACAATTTGTTAAGACTATAAGGTGATTCGTCAATTCGCTACAAACGCTTCTAAAAGAATGGCTACTAAACGAGAAAAATAAATCAGTGAAAATTCTATGGCTTGCCAGTTTGCTTCCAAATGTATTCTCCAGAGTTGTAGCTCCCTGGAATATTACGAATATACAGGCTTTGCGTTTATGGGGAGGCGCAGAGGTGAAAGCAGTCTGTCCGCTTCGCACAATGCCGCCCGAAACCCTCATGTTTCAGATTCCCCCCAATATATCCAAAATAAAGCAGCTGCATAAGACCTGGCAAAATGCTCCTGATAACATGCAATATGAAGATATTAATATTACATATCTCAAATGGCGCGGTCTTCCAAAAAGATTATTTTGGGGCGTTGAAGGACGCGTAATGTATTTTCAACTCTATAAGTCTCTGGCAAAAATTGTCGAAGAATTCTGCCCGGATGTAATTCATGTGCCCTGGTTAAATCCCGAAGGCGTAGCGGGATGTTTGCTCGGGGAAAGATATTCCATTCCATGCGTTGTTCAGGCTCAGGGATCCGATGTTAATCATTATTTGCGCCAATATCCCGGACGGAAAAAATTCATCAGAGATATTCAAAAAGCGACTGCCTTGTCATTTGTTTCCCGTGCACTTGAAAACTCAGCAACAAATCTGGGTTTGACGCACAGGAATCAGAAGGTAATTTATAACGGAGTAGATATTGACACATTCAGACCGGGCAAAAAATTACGTTCAAACAAATTAAAAACCATTGTTACCATCACGAAAATGAACCCGGTAAAGAATTTGGGACTGCTCCTCAGTGCGTTTAGCAGACTCCCGTCAGACTATCAAGATAACACAGAACTAATTGTGGTTGGAGATGGGCCATGCCGCCAGGAGCTCGAAAAATTGACCAGAGATTTGAATATCAAATCAAAAGTTCATTTTGCGGGGCACGCATCTCACAACAATGTTGTCACCTATCTTCAAAAGGCAGATATCTTCTGTTTATCTTCTTTATCAGAAGGATTGCCAGTGGCAGTATTGGAAGCCATGGCATGCGGCCTGCCAGTTGTAGCGACAAACGTAGGCGGAGTATCCGAGGCGGTGATCGAAGGAAGCACCGGCTTGTTGGTTGAATCGGACAACCTTAATGAATACACAAATGCCTTGCAACGCGCTCTATCGCAGCGTTGGGACTCTGCATCTATTCGAGAAGTTGCAGTATCTAAATTTTCCTGGCAACGCTATGTTGAAAACACGATGACCTTGTACAGGAGCATTTGCTGATGAAGAGCAATGTGCTGAAGCCTGTATTTACATATTGGGAAAAATTGACGCACCGATCTCCCGGCTATCTTTTGTTTTGGATAAAACATAGGATAGGGCAACGCTTCCTTGACCCTATCTGGCTGTCTCACTTACATTCAGATATTCAAAAGGCAGGATTGCCATTTAAAAAATTGCCTGATGAAAGCGGGCATCATTCGCCGGACATAAGGAAAATTTTAACCGTTTTGGAACTTAATGCAAACAGATGCTTTTTCTTTGGAGAGCAAGATCGAAACACTTTATTTTTGGAGTACAAAGCCCGTTTCCCAGAAGCAGCTTCCCTGTTAATTGAAGAGGCGAATGATTTACTAAAAGGGAAGATCCATTACGCGGGTGAAATCTTTGAGATTGGCGACACGCCGGATTGGCATATTCCTCATAACATTCTATTCGACCATCTCTACCATAATTCCTGCGAAGCCTTTTATTGGCTAAGAGTTTTAGGCAAGGCATACTGGCTAACCAACGACTCCATTTACGCCGAGCACGCCAAAAAATGGCTAACCCTTTGGCTTGATACTATTCCCGATCACTTTCATAGTGATTTTTGGAAAGATATAAATTTTTTTGGAACGCGGGCATTAAATATATTTGCAAGTCTAATTTTATTTTCTGATATCTGGATTGACGACACAAAATTTGTGGAAAAGCTCCTGGGACAAATATATCTGCATGGAAATCTGCTGGAACGAAGGCTGGAATATCTGGGCGCAAATCATTTAATTTGGCAGGCACATGATCTTGCATTGTTGGGGTTGGTGTTAGAACCTATTTTTGATTGTGCTGCAACCTGGCAGACAAAGGCATTGGGAATTCTTGAAACACAGGTTAACCGTCAGTTCCATTCCGATGGAATAAACTTCGAGCTATCCATTGGGTATCAGGTTTTTGTAACCAAACTGGTTGGGGAAATAATCAGTTGTTTCTGGAAAGCGGGAAAAACATTACCTCCTCAAATTGTTTGGAGGTTCAAACAGTCCATACAGGCGCTTGAGACTTTACTTCGACCGGATGGCAAGTTGCCACTCTATGGAGACTCTTATCGGAGTCATGACTCTAACCTGGAAACATCCACAGACGAAGTTGTGTCATTGCTCTTTGGCTTACATGACAGATTGTTTTCAGAGGAAACTCGGTTCTCTAAATACGATTCACCTCTTTTACCCTGGCTGATGGGAAGGACTTATATCTGGGATAACGGGGCGAGCACCAAAGAGAAAAGTTTTCTGCATTGTGCGCCAGAAAGCGGAGTGGCGGTATTAAAAACGTCATCGGAAAAAGTTAATAATAAAAAGAATTTATATACATGCATACAGGCAGGGAAATCAGAACAGGGAAAAGTCCATGCTCATGCAGACACCTTGAGTTTAGAGTTGGCGGATGATGATGGAGCGATCCTGGTTGACCCGGGGGCATACATGGAGAATCGCGGCCCATTCCGCACATATTTCCGCAGTACGCTGGCTCATAATACCATTCGAGTTGATCAACAAGACATCAGTCAGGTTTCCGACAAGTTTTATTTATGGCCTCATACCTGTGGAGAGATAACGGGATGCCATCAAAATACAGAACTGACGGCGATTGAGGCTCAACATTCAAGTTATATGCGTTTACCAGCCCGCGTATTACACAAACGCGCAGTGATACTTTTTAAAACCAATTACCTGATCATATTGGATGAATTAACCGGCAAAGGACAGTTTTTTGTTGAGCGGATGTTCCATTTTGCGCCGGGCATGTTGAGCAATTCACAGAGCCAATGGCGCTGGCAATCAAACGGCAGAATGTGGGAGATGACCAACGCATCTACAACAGAATTAAAGGAAGAAATTGTTTTAGGCAATGAAGACCCTCCATTAGGTTGGTTTGCCGAATATAGAGGGAAGCGAGTAGAGATCCCAACTTTTAGACAATCTGGATTCGTTGTAAATACGCTCAAATGTATGACGATATTAACGTCCAACGATGTTGGGCAGGTGCAAGCAACAATTGGTCAAAGCGAGTCGTATGCGATTGAAAGCAAAGAAGCAGTCCAGTTTAATATCGGCATCCTGAAGATTGTGCCTTTTGAAAATTGGTACAACTTTAACTGGTCAGGTTTCAATGAAGAAGTTTTCTTATGAGTCAACAAGGCTATTAAAAGTTTGACAGTCGTTACAAATAACTTCCTGTTACAGGAGATATCATGGAAATCGGAAAAGCAGAAGGCGTATTCATTGTCTGGAAAAAATTCCAAAGACGAGTGGAGGTCCTTGCGCCGCAATTTGGGCTGGAAATTATTTATCTTCATTATGAATGGGAGGAATATTCGAAATTCCACAAAGCGTTTTCGTATCTCTTGAAGACCCTTGAAACATTTAAGCATTTATTGCAAAAAAGGCCGTCCTTGATATTTGTACAATTGCCGCCGACGCTGGTCCTCTACTATGTTTCATTCTACGCATGGCTGGCCGGTGCCAAATATGTATCAGATTGCCACAACTCTATGGTGTACGGATATTGGAGTAAATGGATCTTCGCAAAGAAATTACTCAATGATGGGATCATGGTCGTCCATAACGACCATGTCGCTGACCATGTGGAAAAAAGCATGGGAATAATCCCGTTCGTGCTTAGGACCGGGATCACCAAAAATAAATCTCAAGGCAGCAACGTCAACACATTGTTGGACCGCCTGAGTTTATCTTCAGAACGCTACGTACTTCTGCCCTGGAATTTCAATTCAGATGAACCGCTGGCAGAGGTTTTTGAAGCAATCAATTCAATGCCTGATATTCAATTTGTGATGACCTGGTATTTTGAAAAACTTCCAAAATCTCTAATGAATAATCTTCCCTCAAACTTGAAGCTTACAGGGTTCCTGGAGACTGAAGATTTCAACTACCTTTTCTCGCATGCCGGCATTGCCCTCGTATTGACCAATCGCGATGGGACACAACTTAGCGGTATGCACGAGGCAATGGCATTTGAAATCCCGGCTGTCATCAGCGACCTCAAAACAACGAGATTTCTTTATAAAGGCGTTCCTGTCTATGTCGAAAATACCCCTGAAGCAATCGTGGAAGGTATCCGATATGCTTTTGAAAACAAAATTGTACTTCAAGAAAAAATAAAAAACCTAAGACATGAAACCGAGAATGAATTTTCTCAACAGATACGAAAGCTAAAGACAATGTTGAACCTGGATTATTCACACCTGAATTTTCAGGACTACGAATAAACTCGTGGAGCTGAAAAACATAAAAGAGAACAGGAGCAAAAATGACAGATGCGATTATAGATGCGATTGATCGCCTAAACGGCTGGATCAATGAAACGAACTGGGTTGGGTATGATCCATTTGATGGATTGAGCGCTCCGCTGGCCCGGAAGCTAACTTTTGAAGTTCCTATTTTGCGAATCGGCTTGCAGCAATCTGTCCGACGCTTACCGTTCAACATCCGCCCAATCCTGGGGATTACAAAAAAACATAGCAACCAGGCGATGGGATATTTTGCTTCTGGATATTTAAGATTATTTTCAATCACTGGCGATAAAGGCTATTTGGATAAGGCTGTATTTTGCCTATCTGATCTTATGAAGAATACCAGCTCTGGGTATAGCGGTCATGCCTGGGGATGGGCCTTTGATTATCAATCCCGTGGGTATTTCAGTCCTCGAGGTGTGCCCACTGTTGTTTGGACTGCGTTTATCAGCCACGCATTCATGGATGCCTATGAGTATCTCTCCGACCCGGCCTATCTTGATGTGGCGCGTGGAGCCTGTCGGTTCATTCTGAATGACCTTCCACGGCATCAAATCGACAACAACACTCTTTGCATCAGCTATATTCCACCGACACTTATGGAGATTCATAATGCGAATATGCTGGCCGCTTCAGTATTGGCTCGAGTCTATAAGCATACTCGCGAGGATGAACTCGCCCATATTGCTCAACAAGCCGTAAATTACACCGTGGGGCATCAGCGAGCTGATGGCGCCTGGTATTACGGCGAGGGACTTCGATGGCGCTGGGTGGACGGCTATCACACAGGGTTTGTGCTGGATGCGCTTTATATGTATCAACAGGCAACCGGCGATATGCAATTCGAATCCCATTTACGACGAGGCATGGACTTTTATCGTCAGGCCTTGTTCGATGGAGCGATTGCCAGACATTATGACAATCAAACCTACCCAATCGATATTCAATCAATTTCCCAAGCTGTCCAAACTTTTGCACTCATACCAGATGAATACCATGGTGATCCAACCTGGGCAGAACAGGTGGCTTTATGGGCAATTGAATATATGCAGGATCCTTCCGGCTATTTCTATTTCCGAAAGACTTCTGCAGGAACAAACAAGACTCCCCTTTTACATTGGGGACAAGCGACCATGCTGGCCGCGTTAACGCTTCTCGCGCAACGTAAGCTTGATGTTGTAAATCAAAAATCCACCCCTGAAATACTCCTGGAGGCAATATGAAAATCAGCGTTTTTGGACTTGGTTATGTTGGATGTGTCACTACGGCTTGTTTAGCTCAGGATGGTCATCATGTGACCGGCGTAGATGTGAACGAGCAAAAAGTGAATCTGTTAAGATCGGGACGCTCACCTATTTCCGAACCCGGATTAGATGATCTCCTTACCAGTCTAATCCCCACCGGCAGATTAAATGCCACACTGGATAGCGAAGCAGCGATACGAGACAGTGACATTACATTGATCTGTGTAGGTACGCCCAGCAATCACAACGGGCAGATCAATTTGGAATTCATCGAAAATGTCTGCGGTGAAATTGGGGACGCGTTGAAATCCAAGAATAGTTACCACGTGGTTGTGGTACGCAGCACGGTCCTGCCTGGCACTGTGCACGAAAAGCTCATTCCAATTCTCGAAGAACATTCGCACAAACAGGCCGGTGTAGATTTTGGTGTTTGTATGAATCCAGAATTTCTTCGTGAGGGCAGTGCTATTAAGGATTATTACCACCCCGGATATATCGTCATTGGCGAGATAGATCAACAAAGCGGGGCCGTCATTGAACAGATGTATGAAAAGGTGTCCGCGCCAATCACCCACACACAAATACCTGTTGCCGAATCAACAAAATATGTAAGCAACGCCTATCATGCCCTTAAGATTGTCTTCGCAAACGAAATCGGCAATCTCTGCAAAGCTCATGGTATTGATGGACAGGAAGTGATGGAAATCTTTTGCCAGGATACTCATTTGAACATCTCCAAGAACTATTTGAAACCAGGATTTGCATTTGGAGGGTCCTGTCTTCCTAAGGATGTGCGTGCTTTGACATATCGCGCCAAGGAACGCGATGTGATTGTACCTGTGCTAAATGCGATTATTCAAAGCAATAAACTGCATATCGAGCGCGCTATCGACATGATCGAAAGTTCTGGAAAGCATAAAATCGGAGTCCTCGGTTTAAGTTTCAAGCAAAGTACCGATGATGTTCGTGAAAGCCCAACAGTCACTCTCGTTGAGACGCTTTTAGGCCGTGGATATGAGGTGGCAATTTTTGATGAGTATGTTGACCCTGCGAAAATAATAGGCGCCAACCGTGCTTTTCTGGAAAGAGAACTTCCCCATATTGCCTCACACATGCGTCCCACAGTTGAAACGGTTGTTCAGGAAGTTGAAGTAGTTGTCATCGCAAATGGAAGCGACGCTTTTCGATCCGTGTCCTATCTAATGCGTGAGGATCAAATCCTTATTGATTTACTGGGCCTTGCCAAATGTAACCATCAAGAAAAAGGTGAATATGAAGGCATTTGCTGGTAAGCGCGTTTTGATGCTTATAGAAAACAATCCTTTTCGACCAGACCCACGCGTGCGTCAGGAAGCCACGGCTTTAATTGCAGCGGGTTATCAGGTATCTGTTATTTGCCCTGCCGATACAAAATGGGTCTGGAAAGAAAAGGTTGATGGAGTCTGGGTTTTTTCCTATCCGGCTCCACCACTGGGTAATGGGTTTATTGGCTATCTGTGGGAATTCGGTTATTCGCTTGTAGCCACTTTTTTACTGTCCCTACTTGTGGCGATCAATCCCGGCTTTGACGTAATCCACGCTGCCAATCCGCCCGATACCGCCGTTTTTATTGCCGCGTTTTACAAGTTGTTTGGGAAATATTTCATCTTCGATCATCATGATCTTGTGCCTGAAATGTACGGCGAACGATTTAAGTCACCAGACAACAAACTCGTTTCCAGGATATTGATATGGATGGAAAAAATATCCTGTCGCCTGGCAGATCATGTAATTGCCACAAACAACTCCTATAAAACGATGGAAATGGAGCGGGATGGTGTTCCCGAGGAAAGGATAACGATTGTCCGTAACGGCCCTAACCTCAAGAGACTCTATTTGGTTGACCCCGACGATTCTTTAAGAAAGAAGGGGAAAACCATAATCGGTTTTGTTGGAGTAATGGCAAGGCAGGATGGTGTTGATTATCTTCTGCGGGCTCTCCATCAATTGGCCTATCAGTTAAACAGGAATGACTTTTATTGTGTGATCGTAGGAAGCGGCAGTACTTTGCAGGAATTAAAGAACCTGGTAACCCAACTTAACCTGGATGAAAAGGTTTGGTTTACAGGGTATATCCCTCATGCAGATATGCTTCGTTATCTTTCGACTGCTGATATTTGTATTGATCCTGATCCTTCCAATTCATTCAATGACCGCTGTACGATGATCAAAATGATGGAATATATGGCGATGGGCAAACCAATCGTTGCCTTCGACCTGCCTGAACACAGGGTGACTGCAAACGGGGCTGCGTTATACGCTCGCTCAAATGACGAGTTGGATTTTGCCCGTCAAATTGCATTGCTAATGGACAACCCTGAACAGCGTAAAGAAATGGGTTGCATCGGCAGAGAACGAATTGAAAAAGAACTTGCTTGGCATCACCAAAGCGTCCATCTGATCAATGCTTATGAAACACTTTTATCGAGAGTTAGAAAATAATGGATAAACATCAATGCCCCTTCGAATCAAAACTGGTATGGAGGCAAAAATGATCAACCCGGATTCCAACCAAGTTCCCGATTGTCAGCTTGGGCGCATCGATCAAACTCGTGAACCTCTCGGAATTCTTGAGAGCATATGGCAGCTTCGCCATCGCGTAAAACGGATTGTTAAGCGTCGTTTAGTTTTCATGATGAATATCATGAGAAGGATGTTTCGCAAACGATCTTCCTCCTCCCAAGCCGCTGAAATTCAATTTGAGCCGCTTAAGCCCGGAGATTGGGTACGGGTCAGATCAAAGGAGGAAATTAAGGCCTCGTTAGGAAATTGGAACGACATGAAAGGTTGCGCCTTTATGGAGGAGATGTGGGATTATTGCGGAACAAGACAGCAGGTATTAAAACGGGTCGGGAGATTCCTGGATGAACGCGACTACCACGTCAAGAAGGTACGCAGAATCGTGATTCTTGACCGCGTTAACTGCCAGGGAACGGTAGATTTCGGACCGTGTGATCGTAACTGTTTCTTCTTTTGGAGAGAAGAATGGCTGGAGAAAATAGAATGAAGAATACAACCATGAAACATCCAAACCGGAAGGCAATCGCTCACTGGATCAGCAAAGCCCAAGATGGACTTGGCGAAATTAAATTTGTCAAGTCCTGGCAGGACCTCAAAATTCTCTATGACAAATTTACCTACATTCTGCCTCGAACGATTGGGTTGTATGAAAAAGTAAGGAGAATTCCCCCAAGCATTCAAATTGAACCAACAAATTATTGTAACGCCAGGTGTATCTGTTGCTCTACATCAAGGAGCACGCGAAAAAGAGGGTTCATGGATTTCGATTTGTTCAAGAAGATAATCGATGATGCAGCACAAAGCGAAATAAAAAGGGTACATTTATATCTACATGGAGAACCAATGCTCCACCCAAAAATTGTTGAGATGATTGGTTTTATAAAAGCCAGGGGTCTTGCAGTGCATTTAACAACCAACGGAATGCTCTTCAATCGTAACAAGATAATTGCCATCCTTAACGCCAATGTCAATTTTGCTGATCATTTTGTTTTCTCGATTCTTGGCGGCTCCAAAGAAGTTCACGAAGCCACTATGAAAAGGGTGAATCATGAAAGAGTGATAAAAAACATTTCAACTTTTTTAGCATTGCGCAAGGAATACCATGTGAACGGCCCGGTTATTGAAGCGATGTTTTATCCGATGCCAGAGAACCAGCACGAAGTGAATCTGTATTTAAAAACCTATCAAGGCTACGTGGACCACGCCAGGGTGGCCGGCGGAATATCGTCCTCTTTCGCTCAATATAATACGATAAATGAAGGCCAAAACATTAAACCTCGAATAAAAACCTGTTCGCTACTTTGGGAAAGACTAACTATATTTTGGAATGGCGATGTTACTATTTGTCCCCAGGATGTTGATGGCGACAGGGTGTTTGGAAACCTGGCTAAACAATCAATTCGCGAAGTATGCATGAATGAGGATTTGCTAAATATTAAGAGAATTCATAAATATAGGCTGTTTGAGAAAATACCCTTTTGTCATGAATGTGATTGGTAAATTCATATGGCCTACAAAGGAACAAATTTATTATGGGATTTCAGATACAGGTATCAAACGAGATTAACGATCTCAAGTGGAACGAGTTTGTTGCCAGTGTTCCTTCTGGACATCATGTCCAGACGAGTCTGTGGGGACAGGTTAAAGCCATACTTGACTGGAGAGCGGAACGGATTCTGATTACCGAACAGGATGGACGTATTGTGGCGGGCGCGCAAATATTGATGCGCCCATTCGCCCATTTATTCACGGTTGCTTATATAACGAAAGGACCGGTTCTCGCGCGCGAAGATTCGGCTTGTGCTGAAATTATCATCCAGACTGCGATCCAAATCGGTCGGGAAAATCATGCTCAGATGCTGGCCATTCAACCTCCAAACAACGGCACAGCCATGATATCTCTTTTATCGGAATGCGGATTTGAATCCAGTTCTTTAGAGTTGGCACCTGTCGCCTCCATCGTCATTGATTTAGCTCCAAATGAAAATCAGCTCCTTAGCCAAATGAAGAGGCAGACCCGTCAGAATATCCACCGCAGCGAACGCGAAGGGATAGCGGTACGAGAAGGCAATGCGAGTGATTTGAATATTTTTTACAGCCTGCACATCGCCACCAGTCAGCGACAAAAATTCGTGCCATATTCCTTGAAATATTTTCGGCATTTATGGGATGTTTTTGAACCACATGGCTATATCAGCCTTTTTATAGCTGAATATAACCATGTGCCAATTTCCGCCTTGTTAACTATTCCATTCGGAAATACAGTCATTGCCAAAATTTTGGGGTGGTCGGGCGAATTTTCGCAACTCAGGCCAAATGATGCTATTTTTTGGCATGCGATCAAATGGTCAAAGCTTCACGGTTACAGATATTTTGATTTTGAAGGAATCGACGTTGATGGCGCAAAAGCGATCCTGGCAGGTAACTCACTGCCAGAGTCTATTCAACATTCCCCGGATTTTCTTAAACTAGGCTTTGGCGGGCAAGTAGTACTTTATCCACCAGCATATGACATGGTTTACAACCCCGTTTTTCAATGGATTTACAAAAAGACTTCCCCCAAAGTTGGTGGCCAATCGCTTCCTTCACAAGTGTTGGAGCGATTGCGGAAACTTTGAGAACAACGAGACCCCCAGGTTTTTACGGAAACCGAGACTTGATTAATATGAGCACATCGAAATTAGAATTTCTAGACCATTCAAATAATGACTGGCAAACCTTTGCCGCAACGCAGGAACCAGCCAATATTTTTCATCATACGGCCTGGTCACGGTTGATGCAAGAGTGCTATGGATACCGGCCTTTTATTGTTATTTTGCGCGATGCACATGGGAATATTTGTGCCGGTTTGCCAATGATGGAAGTCAATAGCAAAATCGCTCGCCGTCGCTGGGTTTCCCTTCCTTTCAGCGATCACTGTGCGCCCCTCTCTTGCGATTCTACCGCGTTAGGAAAATTCGCAGAGGAATTGACTTTCAAGGCGCACGAACCTGGAACCCCGAAAATGGAACTACGCTGGGCACTGCCTGCTCAATCTGAGATTCAATCCTCAGCCGAGTATGTTCTCCACACTGTCCAACTCGGCAGCGCATTGGAAAAAGCAGCAGAGCGAATACACCATTCACATCGGCGCAATATAAAAACTGCCCAAACTCATGGTGTGCAGATCAAAATAGGGAGGAGCTTGGAAGATGTACAGGCATTCTATTCCCTTCATCTACAAACAAGGCGCAGACAGGGTGTCCCGATTCAGCCCTATCGTTATTTTGAACTGCTGCACAAAAGATTGATCGAACAGGGATTGGGATTTGTTCTGCTTGCATACGAGGATGGGAGATGTCTGGCGGGTGCGGTCTTTCTGCATTGGAGCCAGACGCTTACTTACAAATATGGCGCATCGACATCAGAAGATCTGCATCTGCGCCCCAATCACCTGATCTTCTGGAGCGCCATTCGATGGGGCTGTGATAACGGTTTTACTAGCCTGGATCTTGGGAGAACATCGATCGACAACAACGGGTTGCGCGATTTTAAGAGTCGTTGGGGTGCTCAGGAAATACCGTTGATTTATACCAGGCTTGCTTGTGAACCAAAACAAGCGCCTAATGGTCATTTATTGGAAATGATGCATGTGATCATACGAAAATCACCCGCCTGGGTATGTAGACTCAGCGGCGAAATCCTATATAAGCATTTTGGATAACTAACATGGCATCTAACCTTTGGACGGCAAACACACCCCAGAAATTTTGGCTCTGTAACCCAGATCCGCCTGCTGAGATCTGGAATTTGGCTATCCAAAACGCGATACCCATACTTGGCTTTCCTGCTGAAATAAAAAATATCGAAGATGTATTGGAATATACATTGGGCGAGGCACGGTTTGGTAAAAACCGTTACAAGATAGGATTTTTCAGAAGTATATATTATTTACTAAAACCTTATCTTCCCAGATCAATGATCATTCGGATGCGTCAGAAATATAACTTCCTCTTGAATGGCAAGTCGGCCATGGGCTGGCCGATCGAATCGCACTATGTGAAATTCCAGTGGGAATTACTTCGCCAGGTATTGCTTTTGTCTGAAAAAGAAGAAATTGCATTCAGGCGTTTTTGGCCTGAGGGAAAAAGATACGCTTTTGTCCTAACGCATGATATCGAGTCTGCCAAAGGCCAACGTCTCGTACCAGTTTTAGCCGATATGGAAGAAGCTCTTGGATTTCGTTCGATGTTCAATTTTGTTCCTGAGGTCTACCCTATTGACTGGGGTTTGGTGCATGATCTGCGAGAGCGCGGATTCGAGATTGGCGTGCATGGGCTAAAGCACGACAGCAAGATGTTCGATACCTATGATCGATTTACCCAGCGCTCTGTGCGCATTAACCAGTATCTGCATGAATTTCAGGCACATGGATTCCGCGCTCCTCTCATGATCCGCAATCCTGATTGGATGCAATTACTGGACTTGGAATATGACCTGTCATTTTTCGATACCGATCCCTATGAGCCCATGCCAGGCGGGGTAATGAGTATTTGGCCATTTACAACAGGCCGTTTCATTGAACTACCCTATACCCTTCCTCAAGATTGCACATTGTACGAAGTAATGCGCGAGACCTCGCCGAAGATATGGTTCGACAAGATCGAGTTTATTGAAAAATATCATGGAATGGCTCTGGTAAATGTGCATCCAGACTATTCGGGCGAAGGCCAAGTCAAGGAAATTTACCGAACATTTTTGGGCGCGATGAGAGCGCGTACGGGATACTGGCATGCGTTGCCGCAGGAAGTTGTATCCTGGTGGAAGAATCGCAGTAATTGCGAAACGCACGCTGTTGATCAACCTCTTATGATGGCATGCGCTTCTCTGGAAGAGAACAATACCAGCATCCTGATTTCCAACAGAGAATCAATCGTGATTAAGATGGAGTAATTAAACAATGCTTACATCGATAAGGATCGTATTTCATCAAGTGATTGAAACTTTGGCGGAAGATGGTGTCAAAAATATCTTTCGCCCACGGGTATTCTGGAATAGATGGGCCATCCCCGTGGAAATGGATCTCTTGACGGCAAATCTTCCTCTTGCTGGTCAGTTGAACAACGCTGAGTTTCAGTTTGTTGAAATAACGATGGATGATCTGCAAACCGGGAAATGGATCTTTGCCGTTCCGAGCCGCGGATTGAAAGCTTTGCGTAATCTCAAGCAAGGTTTTCGTGGTTTTGCTGTTGCAAAGGATTCCACTATCGTGGGGGATCTTTGGTGTATTGCACTGCGAAAAGATGGAAAGGCTATTTATCATCCTGATCTTCGAATGCTGGATATCGTCTGTAGCCTAGGAGATGCATACGCCTTCGATATGTTGATTCCCTCTACATATCGGGGAAAAAATCTCGCGGTCCCGCTCCAAAAAACACTCCAGGCGGCGTTGAAGATGGAAGGATTTCAGCGGGTGTATGGATATTATTGGGAAGACAACCTTCCCGCACTCTGGATGCACCGAATGCTCAAGTTCAAGGAGCTTCCTAAAAGACGTGTATCCAGGTTCTTTTTTATTTTGAAATCCAAAGAGGAGGTCGTATGAGTACGAGTGACAGCATCAGAGATTTTATTACTGGGGAGATCCTGCATGGAACCCTCAAGGATCCTTTACATGATCAGGATTCGCTCATTGAATCGGGAATTATTGACTCAATGGGTGTCATGACCCTCTTGGCATTTCTTGAAGATAAATTCTCAATTCAGATCCCTGGCGATGAACTTCTGCCAGAAAATTTTGAATCCATCTCCACCATCACCACTCTTGTTGACCGCCATCTGGTTCGGTAACGGAGGTGCGAAATGAATTTCGCATTTACTGAGGAACAGAAGGAAATTAGAAAAACCATCATCGACTTTGCCCGCCGCGACCTCAATCCAGGCATTGTGGAGCGGGATAGGTTGGGGGTGTTCCCACGTGAGTTATGGAAGAAATGCGCCGAGATGAGGATTTTTGCCATTCCTTTTCCAGAGTCGTTAGGAGGCGATGGCTTCGATTTTGTTACTGCCGTTGCGGCTTTTCATGCTCTGGGATATGCCTGCAAAGATTCGGGTCTTGTCCATTCGATGGCTACCCAGATCATCTGTGGCATCCAACTTCAATTATTCGGGAACAAGGAACAGGTCTCACAAATATTGCCTGATCTGGTTTCAGGAAAATTGATCTATGCTCAGGCGATTACAGAACCTGGGTCAGGTTCTGATGCTTTTGCCATGCAAACATTTGCATCCAAAACCGATGGCGGCTACATTCTAAATGGCACGAAGACCATGATCAGTAATGGGCCTGTTGCAGATCGAGCGCTGGTCTTTGCAGTAACCGACCGTGCAAAAAAAACTTTGGGTGGCATTTCGTGTTTCCTTGTTTCCAAAGGCGACGCAGGTTTTTCAGCAGGGAAGCCAATGGAAAAAATGGGACTCCGCACATTAACCAATGGCGAGTTGTCCTTCTCGGATTGTTATATTCCCGAAAGTTCAATAGTGGGAAGAGAAGGTCAGGGAGCGATCCTCTTTGGCGAAGCCATGGAATGGGAACGCACGCTCATCCCTGCCTGTCTGTTGGGAGAACTTGAACGCGTGCTTGAAGAGTGCGTTCAGTATGCGAAGGATCGCAAGGCGTTCGGTCAGCCCATCGGAGATTTTCAGGCCATTTCGCACAAGATCGCAATGATGAAGGTCAATGCAGAACTGGGCAGGCTGGCCTTGTACAATGCGGCGTATCTTAAGTCACAACGAAAACGCGCCGCGCTTGAAACGTCCACAGCCAAATTATTTATTAGCGAAAGTTTGAAGCAGGCATGTATGGATGCAGTACAGATTCGCGGCGGCTATGGATACATGGTTGAATACGAAGTGGAGCGCGATCTGCGCGACAGCATCGCATCCACGATCTATTCTGGCACATCCGAAATGCAGGCCAATATCATCGCCCGAATCGCAGGTTTGTAAATTATGCCCGAACACCTTGTCCATCACTACCTTGATCACTCGGCGAAATTATTCCCGAAAAAAATCGCTGTCACCGATGGACGCACAAGCCTTACCTTTGGCGCGCTCGCCCTTCTTTCAGATCAGTTGGGTTATTTTCTAACGGGTCTCGGTATTTCCCAGGGCAGGCGCGTTGTTTATTATTTAAAAAGAGACCTCGATTGCATCGTCTCCACGCTTGGCATATTAAAATCGGGCGCGGCCTATATTCCAGTGGATCAGAAGACTCCTCTCGAACGCTGGAAACAAATCGTTGAAGATGCAATGCCAGATGCGATTATCTGTAACGCCGCCACTTTGGAGGAAATCATCAAACGGACGACTCTCCTGAATATTCAGCCAGCATTGATATGCCTCACACCGCGCGGTGAGTTGCTGCCATCACGAGAGAAAGTTTTCTACCTCGAAGAGATTATGTCTGCGCCCAGCGCGTTGACTTTTGGACTCAGTTCAGATGATGTTGCTTATGTCCTCTACACATCAGGCTCCACTGGCGTGCCCAAAGGGGTGATGATTACGCACGCTAATATCAGAAATTATATTGATTGGGCGATACAGTATTTCAACATTACAGCCGAAGATCGAATCCTCGGGACTGCCCCCTTTTATTTTGACATGTCAACTTTTGATATTTTTTGTTCGCTTGCAACAGGTGCAGCTTTGTGTGTCGCAAGTGAAGGTCTGCTGCTCTTTCCCGAAAAACTGGTTCAATTTATTGAACATGAAAATATAACGATCTGGAAGGGCGTATCTTCTCTGTTAATGTATATGTGCCGTGCAGGTGTACTTCACCCAGGCCGCATGCCAGACCTGCGAACCATAATCTTCGCTGGAGAGCCGCTGGCTCCCCAATACCTTGCGAAATGGATGAATACATTTCCCGCCAAATCGTTTTATAACGGATATGGTCCCACCGAAGCGACTGGAGTTTCACTTTGTTACCACGTAGAGTCTATTCCCGAAGCTAGCCAACCCATTCCCATTGGCCGCCCCTGTAAAGGAGCCAAAGTTATCCTGATTGACGAGGATGGTCTGCCCGTCAGGCGTGGTGAAATTGGCGAGCTATGCATCTCTGGCGTTTGTCTCGCCAAAGGATATCTCAACGATATTGAAAAGACAAAAAAGAATTTCACCCCGCCTCCCGCAGAATGCAGTACTGTGGGCGAAAGGATTTATCGTACTGGTGACCTCGTTCGCGAGAATGAAGAAGGGAATTATATTTTCATTTCTAGGAAAGACCATCAAGTTAAGTGGATGGGATATCGCATTGAACTGGCTGAGATCGAAACTAATCTCATGGCGCATCCAGAGATAAGGGATACAGTTGTGCTCCTCATGGACACGAATGGCACAGGATTGACCGAGCTGGTGGCTTTGTTCGAAGCGGAAGAGCAGGTCAATGTTCGAGTGTTGTCTCAGTTTTTGGAAGACAGGATCCCTGCTTACATGATCCCGAAGCGATACATTCAAGTATCCGCACTCCCGCGCAATGACAGAGGAAAGATCGCTCGCGATGAGATATTAAAACTCTACTCAAGATCAGAAGGAGTGCCCGATGTCACAGTTGGATAACCCGCAGTTGCTGCTTGAATGGGCGCGCGATCTGGGGAAGACATATCCTTTTCTGGATTTGCATGTTCACCCTTATGAAGTTCTTACTGGAGATGTTGGTTTTAATCCAGACCCACAAATTGAAGGGCTTTTTAATAAAGGATTATTTAAATATCATCCGCCCGTGTTGGATGACATCAACCCAACCCAACCGATACCCGACAATCAACGCGCTTTGCTTTTGGCGGCGCGACTTACTTATAACCATACAGGACCAAAAGTATTAACAGACCAGATCGATCTGGCGGGTCTTTCTGGAGCCTTGCTTCTGCCTGTGGCGCGTACGGCTGGGAAGGCTGAGGAAATGTTGGAAGTATCTCAGAAGATGTTTGAAAAGGAAGTCCGCTTATTTCCTGGCTGTGCTTTGCCAATTGACATTCAGCCTGATAAATTGGCTGACTTTTTCCGCTTCGCCCGCCAAAGGAATGGGATCCGCGCAATCAAGCTTCATCATAACCTGACAGGGATTGATCCGCTTACAAAAAAAGGGGAGGATTTGACCAATGCAACCCTGGTGGCGGTAGGAGAACTTAATCTCCCCATGGTGGTGCATGGGGGCCGTTCTCCAGGTCTTGAACCCATTGAGTGTAGAGAATACGGAACCATTTCCCGCCTCGCAATGGTGAACTGGAGCATTTCCACCGCCCCAGTAATTCTGGCTCATGCAGGCTGTTACGGACTGACACATGCAGAATCAATTGATACTCTTACTATATTGAATAATTTATTTGAGAAGCACTCCAACCTTATGGCCGACACATCCAACCTTGAGCCATCCATTCTTCAGCTTGTGTTGGAAAAGATCAGCCCCACCCGCCTTGTGTTTGGCTCCGATGCTCTTTATGTGCCAATCTGGAAAGCATGGCTCAGGTTTCTCCAAACCCTGCAGCTTGTTTCTGCGCATCCCGATAATGATCTAATACATATTGCTTCACTCAACCCGGCACGTTGTTTGTCCGTATCACCTATCTTTTGATTTTGTTCGATGGAAGGCAACGAACCTGTTACGCCAGCCCGGGTTAGCTGGTTCTCAACCAGTTAGATTTTGCTTTAATTAAGGAAGAATTGTGACTGCGTCAAGATCAATGTAAGCGCCCGTCGGCCCGGCGTGCCTGAGCAAAACGGTATGTATACCTGCTGGGAAAGACGGACTAATGTACTTGTGCTGCCAGGCCACGCTCCTAGTGTTCGCATTGATGGTAGTAACGAGTGAGTCATCGACCCAAACTTCAATCTTACCGCGGTCATTAGCTTCAGTATAGAAAATTTTGAAACTTGTGCCTCTGAAGGAAAAGGAAGCAGTATCTCCGATAGATTGTGCATAGTGCAAGGTGTTGTTGTATGGTCCAACTGCGGAGTAGGTGAGCCAGGAGCCAGAATAAGCAAAGCCAAGGTTGTTATCGTCGTAAGTCCCCGCACTGAGCACAGCAGGCGCGATCAGATTAGGGGCAACGGTTGATGTCGGGGTGGATGCGAACGCAGTGGCGGCCGTAGGAGTTTCCGAAGAGGTCGGAAATGCCACGGCTACAACATCATTAAAATTATCCCCGCGTGTATTGCAGTCAACGTAAATGACACGGGTAAAATTTTCAACCGAAGTGTAATAGCCCGTTTTCCAATAAGCATCTAATACGGCTCCTTCGCTAACAGACGATTTGAATTGAAGTGTGGGGATATTGGCAACTGAAAGAACTTTTGTAAATATTATTTCGCCCTCAACCCGTTGCCATACATCTACAGTGCCAGTATAGGTCTTTGTAAATTTTATTTTCCAAACAAAATCTACCCATTTCCCGCGTTGCAACGCCCCCAATGGATATCTTACTGTGTGTGATTTTTTAGGGTCACTGAGAGCATCTAGATCGCCGCTATACATTTGCACATAATAATCATTGGTTACGCCTATTGCGAAGGGAGGAGGAGCTTGATATACATCGCTTCCATGCAATTGCTGGAAAATCCCCCACTCCGAGGGAGCCACAAAATCCAGCGGTAAATACACGCTGATGGCGTAGAATTGAGTTCCACTTGCTTCGTTCTCAAAAATTTCCGTCCCGCTTGAGCCGTACATTCCAAAGACTTCTGCGCGCTCTCCGCTTGAGCCATAATTATCACCCGGCTTCACTGTTGCTTTAAGCGAGTAATTCCCTGTCCGTACAGGACTCGTCACGCGAGTTAATCTGTCTACCAGCAGTGGATATGAAGCACCTGGTTGTGAATCATGCCAGTTATTTACTGTGTTTTCAAGCTGATAAACAGCGGTCTCAAAACCACCCATAAAGGTCGTTGACATAATAAAAGTGGTCGGGGTAGCTGTATTCGTGGGGGGAATCGTTGTGACTATTCGGGTAGGCGTGACCATCCCATTGTCGCACCCAGAAATGAGTAGTATCAACACCACACTGATAAACCATGGCCGTTTCATATAGCCTTCCTTTGTGTGTAATTATAATATTTCTGTATTGAAATGGAGAGGTAGGTTTTTGGAAACCATATCTAATAATAGGCTGAAAATTAGAACAACAAAAGCGGTGCGCTGAAATGCGCACCGCTTTTGTTGTTCTAATTGGTTGAAAGCCAGTTAGGTTTTTCCTTTTATGGAAAAATCATGACTGCATCGAGGTCAATGACTGTGCCTGTTGGTCCTGCATGTTTAAACTGGACGGTATGTGTGCCAGCTGCAAAAGACGGGCTAATATATTTATGTTGCCATGCCACAGTGCTGGTTTTGGCATTGATAGTGGCGATGAGTACGCCATCGACCCAAACTTC
>JACZJC010000037.1 GCA_014860745.1 Anaerolineales bacterium | reverse complement strand
GTCAAAGACATGCCGTTGGAGATGGTTCTCAAACACCTCAACATCAATGAACTGTATCGCCTCTCCTGGGGTGCGAAGAACACGCACGGCGCAGAATGGGAAAAGATGAAGAAAGACTTCGACGCCCGCCTCGCCAGGATGACCAAGGAAGCACTGAAAGATGGTTGGCTCAAGCCGCAAGCCGTGTATGGCTACTTCGCCTGCCAGGCCGATGGTGATGACCTAATCATCTATTCTCCTCTCCCTCAGGGAGAGGGGGTAGGGGTGAGGGAAGAAATCGCACGCTTCAATTTCCCGCGCCAGCCGTATGATGACCATCTCGCGCTTTCGGATTACTATGCCACTGTTGAGTCAGGTCAAATGGATGTGGTTGCTTTGCAGGTTGTCACCGTTGGCCTCGAAGCCACCGAAAAATTTGAAAAGATGCAGGCTGCCAACGATTACACCGAAGCTTACTTCACACACGGACTAGCCGTCCAAACTGCCGAAGCGACAGCCAATTATCTGGACGAACATATCCGCCGCGAGTTAGGTCTGAGCGAAGATCAAGGCAAGCGCTATTCTTGGGGCTACCCCGCCATCCCTGAATTGGAAGATCACTTTAAAGTCTTCCAGCTATTGCCTGGCGCGGAGACCGAGCTTGGTATGAGTCTCGCCACCTCGGGCCAGCTCATCCCTGAGCAATCCACTGCTGCGATCATTGTCCATCACGCGCAGGCGAAGTATTACAGCGTCGGTGAAAGCCGCGTTGAACAATTAATGAAGTAGATTTGTACTAAAAAGGTGGAGGTGTGATGCCATTCCTTCATGCCCCGCCTTTTTAAACAAATTAAGTTACACTTGTTTTCAAGATGAAAGCTTCCTTGCAAACCGCATTTAAATCATGGGTCGCAATTACTTTGCTTGTCCTTGCCAGTCTTGTTGCCATTTACCTCCGCAACGGCGTGGATGGTCTCAACCTATTCATCCAGCAATGGCCTTTATCCAATCTCGTTGTGACCATGGCCGCGACAACGCTCACCTGGCTTTTGCTTGGCATGCTGCTTTATTTATTGGTCAACGAAAAAATAAAAGCAGGCAATGTGATAACGTTCGCAGGATTCTTTCTGGTGATGTTCGTTTACCTCAACATCCTGCGCGAGCGTTTCCGTTATGGGGATTACGCCTACTACATCGAAGCAGCCACCGCACTGCTGAACAACCAGACCCTGCCAGATACCTATCTGTATCTTCCTCTCTGGGCGGCCATTTTGCAATACATCGTCCCGCTTGGCGATCAGGGAGTCCTCGCCATCCTGTGGACGGTCAACGTGCTTGCCCTCGGCGCTTTTTACTTTTTGCTGATTTCGGTCTTAAAACATTACGATTTTTCAAACCCGCTTGCAGTTATTGTTACAGTCCTCTTCCTCCTCATCAACACCCCCCTGCTGAAGACTTTAGGTTTCGTTCAGGTCAACCTGCTGGTCATGGACTTAATCTTCCTCAGCATGATCACCTACCCCAAAAACACGCTTCTCTCCGCGCTGACACTTGCCCTGGCCATTCATCTCAAAACTTCCCCCGCAGTGCTTGTTCTGGCCTTCCTACTCGAATTCAACTGGCGCTGGCTGGTTTGGTTTGCGATAAGTTTTCTTGTCATTGCAGCAATCCCCGTCATTACGAACAGCATCACTCCCTATTTTGATTATTTGAACAATATCCGCATCCTGACGCAGATCCCGGATACAAATTTCCACGACACTTCCTTTGATGCATTCCTGCGTTTCGTCAATCCCTTCTTTGGCATCCAGATCGCCCAAACCCGCATTATGGCTCTTGGCGCAAAAATCCTTCTTTTGATTTCAACTCTCATTGTCATGGTGAACAACATCCGCGCCCAAACCTTCTCAACCCAAAATCGGATGTCGAACGCGATCCCCTCGCTCTTCATCATCATGACCCTTGCCTCCCCCATCGTCTGGGACCACCACGGACTTTTCGTCACCCTCGCCTTTTTACTCATGCTCAAACGCATCGACACACCCAACTCATGGATGTGGTTTGGCTTTGCCTACTTCCTCGAGTTCGTTCTGCCGTCCTTCGACTTCTTCCCCTGGTCCTACGGACGGCTCATCGCGCCGATCATCATCCTGTTTTTGATGTGGACCACCGTCCGTAAAAACGAACCGTCTCAATTCTTCATGAAAGCAAACCGATGGTTCGCATCCCTCCAATTGAATTCATGAAGAAATATCTATCCAGTATCGTTTTCGTCTGCATCCTCCTCGCAGGCCTGCTTGTCTTCGATCAATACGGCGAGAGTTGGGACGACCGCTCGCTTCAAAAATATGCGGCATTATCTTTGCGCGCGTACACCACCTGGCCCCAGCAGGGAATGATCGAAGTCACCCCGCAGGACCTGGGTTATTACGGCCCCTTCTTCGTCATGCTGGTTGCGCTGGTCTCGCAATACCTCAGCACACTTCTTCCCATTCTTCTTCCCGACCTTCGCCACTTGATTTATTTCCTCACCTGGTTCGCGGGCATTGCTGCGTTTCATTCCCTTGCCCGGCGCTGGCTGAGTCAAATTCCAGCCATCGGCGCAACCCTTTTATTCGTCACGCAGCCGATCCTTTGGGGGCACACCTTCATTAACCCAAAAGATACGCCCTTCCTTGCCTTGTTCATGATCAGCCTCGCAACAGGATTTTGGATGGTCGACACTATCCGCGGGATTTCCCTCCGATCTTTGGAGCCCTCCCAAAAGCGGACTCTCACGCTTCTTTCCGCGCTCTGGCTTGTTTCTGTTTTCTCATTGTTTATTTTCACTGAAAACATTCTTGCATACATCTCCATCCTCGTCCAATCCGCAGGGGACGGGAACACCAACATCATCACCTACATCGCTTCCAAACTGGGGCAGGTTTCAGCGGATGTGTACACCCAACGCTACTTCCTGCTCTTTCTAAAATTCCGAACTTATTATTTTCTGCTTTCCACATTTATCCTGCTTTTTATCTGGCGTCGTTATCAGCCCAACCTCATCAAGATACTGCTCGCTGTTTTTTTTCCCGCCCTCCTGCTCGGGTTTACAACCTCCACCCGCATTCTTGGGCCCTTCGCCGGATTGATCGTCACATTGTATGCATTTCGAAACAATGGACGACAATCCCTTCCCGCGCTGAGTATGTATGCAGTGATTTCCATGATCGCCGTCTATCTGACCTGGCCCTATCTTTGGCCGAACCCGGTCATGCACTTCTATGACAGCCTGATGGAAATGTCTGCCTATCCCTGGACGTGGGAGGTGTTGTTTAACGGCGAAAAGTATCTGGCGAATGACCTGCCCGCTACCTACCTGCCCCTTCTATTAGCCATTCAGTTGACCGAACCGGTTTGGGTGTTGGCGATTGCCGGATGGGGGCTGGCAGTTTTCGGCGCGGACAAGAAGCGTGAATTACTGGCATTATCCGCCGTGTGGTTTCTCATCCCCACAATTCTGTTCGTCAGCCTGCGCATTGTTTTATATGATAATTTCAGGCAGGTGCTATTTGTGCTGCCGCCGGTCTTTTTGATGGCCGGTTTCCTGTTTGAAAAAATAAAAAATGGGAAATGGCAGGCCGCCCTGATTGCCGTCAGCCTTCTGCCGGGGATTTACGGCATTGTTTCCCTGCATCCTTATGAATACATTTATTACAACTCCTTTGTCGGCGGAGTTGAAAATGTGCAGGGGCGTTTCGAAACCGATTACTGGCTGACTTCCTACCGCGAAGCGGCGGAATATGTGAACACGGTAGCGCCCCCTAACGCAATCATTTGGGTGGAGGGACCCGGAAGTTTATATTCGATCTTTGCACGAACCGACCTTGATGTTTATTCGTTGAGCAGAAATCAATACAAGGGACCATATGATTATATGGTTATAACAACCCGCTTCAATTTCGATAAAACCGTGCACCCCAATGCGGAAGTTGTTTACAAAATCACGCGCGGTGATGCTGTGCTGGCTGTAATAAAAAAACCTTGACCATAAAAACCCTAAAGGTTTTCTTGTTTTACTAACAAGTTGATTGCCAAAGAAACCTTTAGGGTTTGATAAAGAATTGAAAGAGAAACCATGAATCTAATTGAAAAAATTTCCGAAAAAACTTTAATCGCCGACGGGGCGATGGGCACCATGCTCCATGCGCGGGGCATCGGCTTCGACAAATGCTTCGATGAACTAAACCTGACCAATCCCGTGTCTGTGGCGGAGATCCATCGCGAATACATCGAAGCGGGCGCGCAGCTGATCATCACGAATACCTTCAGCGCGAACCGTTACAAATTAAGCAAACATGGGTTGCAGGATGATGTCGTCGACATCAATCGCGCAGGCGTGGAATTGGCTAGGCGCGTGGTCGCTGCCTCATATAAGGATGTGTTAATCGCGGGAGATGTGGGGCCGCTTGGGGTGAGAATCGCTCCATATGGCAGAGTCAAGCTGGAGGAGGCGCGCGAGGCGTTCGCGGAACAGATCCGCGCTTTGGCTGATGCAGGCGCAGACTTGATCGTCATCGAAACGATGAGCGACATCTATGAAATTCAGGAGGCCATCAAAGCGGCAAAGGAGACCTGCCCCCTGCCCGTCGTGGCTTCGGTAACGTTCACCCGTGACGACCGCACGTTACTCGGTGATTCGCCTGCCAAGGTGGCCCGCAGAATCGCGGAGGCGGGCGCGGATGTGATCGGGGTTAATTGTTCCGGCGGACCTTCGCAATTGCTGCGCATTTTGAAACAAATGCGGCAGGCCGTACCAAATGGAAATTTCTGGGTGAAGCCGAACGCAGGATGGCCCGAGCAGGTCGGCGGAAGGATCATGTATCCTGCCGATGCGGAATACTTCGGCGATTATGCACTCTCATTCCGGGAAGCGGGCGCGAATATCGTAGGTGGCTGCTGCGGGACGACTCCTCAACACATTTCCGCGATGAAGAAGGCCCTGGAATCTTCTCTTTCAACCTTTGAAGTTCTGGAGACCCCGGATGTTTCGGATGAAGATTCCGCCGAGCCCGCGGAACAGCTGACTCAATTTGCCCAGCGGCTCGCAGAAGGGAAATTTACCATCAGCGTGGAAATGGATCCGCCGCGCGGACTTTCGACCCACAAACTGCTTGCGGGCGCGTCGCTGCTTTACGATTCCGGCGCGGATGTCATCAACGTGGCAGACAGCCCGATGGCACGCATGAGAATGTCGGCCTGGGCGGTGTGTGATGTGGTGCAGCGTAAGATCGGCGTGGAAACCACTCTGCATTTCCCGACTCGCGGACGCAACCTTTTACGCGTTCAAGGCGACCTGCTTGCGGCGCACGCGATTGGCTTGCGAAATGTATTCGTTGTGATGGGCGATCCCACTTCGATTGGCGATTATCCCGAAGCGACCGACAACTACGACCTTGTGCCATCGGGTTTAATCAAACTCATCAAACAGGGATTCAACGCGGGCATCGATCATTCAGGCACGAGCATCGGCCAGCCCACCAATTTTTTTGTCGGCGCGGCGCTCAATCTTTGTCCGCAGGATGTGGAAACGGAAGTTAAAAACCTGCACCGCAAGATCAAAGCGGGCACCGACTTCTTCCTCACCCAGCCCATCTATCGCGCCGACGACGGGCCGAAGCTCATCGAAGCCTACGAATCAAAACACGGAAAATTAAACAAACCCATCCTCGCAGGAGTCCTTCCGCTGGTCAGCGCCAAACATGCAAACTTCCTGCATCATGAAGTGCCCGGTGTATTCATCCCCGATGAAGCGCGTAAACGCATTGAGTCCGCTGGTGAAAACGGCTCAAGGGTCGGCGTGGAGCTTGCTGTTGAATTGATCCAGGGCATTAAGAATTGGGCGCATGGAATATACATCATGCCGCAATTCCATCGCTACGACATGATCTCTGAAATCATTGTGGCGGTAAAAGAGTAACGGATGAAATTCCTCCGCGCCATCATCAGCCTGTTGGTCGGATTCATCGCCAGTTATTTTCTGGCGGTGACCTTCTTCAACTATCCCGATCTTTCATCGCCAACAGACCGCCTCTTTCTAATCGTTGTGCCTGCCCTTGCCATCGGCGCTCTCCTGTTTGAAACATTCCCCGCCATCTCACAATGGGCGATTAAGGTGCGGAAACGATATTCCCTCCATCACTATGTGATTGGATTCCTGCTAAGTTTAATCTTAACCTACGGAGCCGTTGGCTTCCTGAACGAAGCGCTTCGGACTCCCTTTGGCATGGTCCTGTTTACTGGCGCATTCATCATTCCTGGCAGTATGGTCGGCTATCGGCTTGTGAGCCGCTCAGCACGGTCCTTCCGCAATGGATTCTTGAGCAAGCCGGCAAACATGATCCTGGCCTTCGCTTTGCCTTTGCTTTTGACGGCGGTCATTTATGGAAGCATGCAATTCCCGTCCTTGTTTTTGATGGATTACATTATCGTCCCGCAGAAGTGGATGGCGTTGTTTATCCTCACGGCGATGGCGGCAGGGGTATGGGGGCTCTCTATTTTAGAGAAATTTGAATCAAGCGGATATTACGAAAAAGTTAAGCAAACAAAATTTTCCAAATCCATTTTACAAAACCTGCCTGGATTGTACGCAGGAGGAATGTTCTTTCTCATCGAACTCATTATTGCCCGCGCATTAAACCATCCCGCATTGAGCATCAACAGCGTGCTCTTCGAAGCGGACGCAGGCCCGTGGATGAACATCCTTGCCAGCCCGGAAGGAGACGTGGTCAACCGCTCGGTGCATCCGCTGACCTTGATCATCCTGCGTCCGCTCATTCGCCTTGTCGCAGGTTTTATGGGCGAATCCTGGCAGCTTGGCGGGATGCTGGTTGCCTCAGCCGCGGGCGGGCTTTGCGTTTTCATGGCCTGGCTCTTCGTTAAACGCGCCACGGATTCCAAAACATACGCCTTCATTTTTTCAATTCTGCTTGGCTCCACCGCCACCCATCTGCTCTTTGGCTCGCTCACCGAAAATTACATCTTCGGCGCGGCTGCATTGATTTTATTCCTGCTATTAATTCAAGCCGGGGAAAAACGATTCTCCGTCCTTTTGCCTGCGGGGCTGCTTCTCTTTGGCATTACCATCACAAACATCGCACAGGGGCTGATCGGCCTGCTTGTAAATGGATTCGGTTTCCGCCGTTTGGTACAGTATGCCGTGCTTGTCACCGCTTGTGGTGTTGTGCTGACCACTCTGACAAGCATCATCTACCCCAACACACAAACGCTCTTCTTCGTCCCCGCCGACATTGCCTTCGAGTTAAATTTTGTAAAAACCCCCGCCATCCAGGAATCCATTTCCCCTTCCGCCCTCGTTGCCGAAAAATTACAAGTGGTCAGCCGGACGATGTTTTTATATGGCGTTGTCGGTCCGGCCCCGATCGAAGCAATATCGAACAAACCCCCCTTCCCCACAATCGACATGAAGACTTTTGACGTCCGCACCCACCGCCATGCTTCGTACAAGGGACTCGGAAATATCCCGCTCGCCTTATGGTTGATACTGCTGGCAGGCTCGTTCTTTATTTTTGCAAAAAATATCCGCTCCGCCACACATCTGCCGTTGATGCTTGGTCTGCTCGGCGTATTGGCCTTTAACTTCCTCCTGCACATAGTCTACGGCACGGAGCTTTTTCTCTACACTGCCTATTGGGTTTACGCGCTCGTCCTTTTCATCGCCCTTGCCTTATCAGAATTTGCGAATAAAAAATGGTTTGAAGCGACTTTAACAAGTTTTATCCTGGTTTTGATGGTCAACAACCTCTGGTTCATCTTCACCATCCTACGCGGACTGGCTCCCTTTTACGCGGCAGCGCCATAACTCCTAGCTCACGCCGCCGAGGATCGCGGCGTATTTTGCACTGGGAACAGTGTAAGGAGCAGGGAAATGGTCTTACCACATGGTAGAATACCGGCAGGTATTTCGTGATTTGAAATTGTGAGAAACCCCATGCAAGCTCTTGATTTTTGGAAAACAATCGCAATGGACCACTCCAATCTGCTTGAAAACCTGATTGCATTCCTCCGCGAGCACGAAATCCAATTCTGTGTGATCGGCGGTCAGGCTGTCAACGCGTATGTGGAACCATTGGTCAGCCTTGATTTGGATTTGGCGGTCGCTGTGCATCAAATTGAAGCGGTCGAATCGCTCCTTGGTCAGCGCTTTACACTGAAACGCTTCCCCCATAGTTTGAATATCACCATCCCAAACTCCGATGTCAGGGTACAGGTTCAGACAGATGAGCGATATAGCTCATTTCTCGAACACGCAACCACGCGGACTGTATTGGGCATGGATTTGCCGATTGCCGCTATTGAAGATGTTTTGCAGGGAAAGATTTGGGCCTTTTCAGACACAGATCGCAGGGGGAGCAAACGCCAAAAAGACCTGGCTGATATTGCCCGTATTCTTGAAAATTACCCTGACTTGCGTAGCCAGGTTCCTCAAGAGATTCTTGCCCGCCTCATGGATTAATCCCGCTCATGCTCCTTACCATCGACATCGGCAACACCAACCTCACCCTTGGCCTTTACGAAGGCGAAAAACTCGGCGCGCACTGGCGTCTCGCCACAGACCACAACCGCATGCCCGATGAATACGGTTTGCAGTTTTTGGGCCTCCTGCAAAATGCGGGCAAGACCCTGAATGACGTGGAAGGGATTTCAATGGCCTCCGTTGTTCCCCCGTTGACGGGACGAGTCATTCAGGCCTGCCGCGAATACCTAAAACAGGAGCCGCTGGTGGTGGATACGGGCGTCAAAACGGGAATCAAGATCCGCTACGAAGACCCGCGAGCCGTGGGCGCGGACCGCGTCTGCGATGCAGTGGCGGTGATGAAACTGTACGGCGGCCCCGCCTGCGTTGTGGATTTTGGCACAGCGACCACTTTTAACGCTCTTACAAAAGATGGAGAATATCTCGGCGGCGCGATCACAGCGGGAATCAATCTTGCCGCGGAGGCGTTATTCACCCGCGCAGCAAAACTCCCACGCATAGACCTCCAGGTGCCGCCTTCTGTAATCGGGCGCAACACTGTCCATGCGATGCAATCGGGCCTGCTGTTTGGGTATGTGAGCATGGTCGAGGGAATGGTGGCAAGGTTCAGGTCCGAACTGGGAGGCGAAATGAAGGTCATTGCCACGGGCGGGCTGGCGGAAGTCGTCGCCAAAGAAACAAAAGTCATTGATATCATCGCCCCCTGGCTGACGTTGGACGGCCTGCGTTTTATCTGGGATCTTAATCGCTGAAGCGCAGAAGAATCACGCCGACCAGCACGAGTACGCCGCCGAAGAGTTGTGTTCCTGTGAGAATTTCACTTAATAAGAAGTAAGCCCAGATCGCCGTGAAGGCGGGCTCGAGTGTGGCGATCAGATTTGCAGTGGTGGGGGAAAGATAACGGATGCTCAAGGTGTACAAACCAAAGCCGCCAAGCGTTGGAACAACCCCTAAAAAGAATAGTAACCCCCAGCCTGAAAATGAATTTCCAAGCCACAACATATCGGTAAACACAGGCTGGCTGGTGATCAACAGGTCGCTGCCGATATTGAACAAGAACAAAAATATCGTGGCAAAAGAAAAGCTGTACAGGAGGGCTGTCCATGAATCGATTTTTGTGTCGGAGGCGTGTTTGCCTTGCAAATTGTAGATCGCAAAAAACAGACCCGTCGATAACCCAAAGATAATTCCCAACGGGTTGAGATTCCACGCCGAGGGATCGAACGCGCCGGAGACAAAAACGATCCCCGCAAGACTGAGCAAAATGGAAATGATCTTGATGGTGCTAAACTGCTCCTTGAAAATAATTTTGCTCAAGATCGCAGTCATTGCGGGCGAAGAAAATGCCATGACGGTGGCAACAGCCGCCCCATTATATTGAACCGAAAACGTCCAAATCGAGTTGAAGACCGCCAGCACGAATCCGTAGGCGGCCATGAAACCCCAATGGCTGGGATCCAATTGAAAACGCGGGCGGTTGAACAGAGACAAACCAACCACCATTCCAAAAGAAACGAAAAGGTCGCGCCAGAAAGCCAGCACCAGCGAAGGAAGCTGGTAATTTTTACCGAGGTAACTAATGAATATGCCCGTGGACGACCAGAGGATCGTTGCGGTCAATGCAATGACATAACCGCGGGATTTGGACGAATGAGCCATTGATTCCTTTCAAAGAAAAACCCCGCGGATGCGGGGTCAGGGGTATGTCCCCACGGGAATTCGAATCCCGGTTTAAACCTCAAGTACCTCGATGGTATGAGCGGAGCTTACAATGATGAATTCTTACAAAGCATATATGGTACCCCACGGGAATTCAAATCCCGGTTTAAGCCTCAAGTACCTCGATGGTATGAGCGGAGCTTACAATGATGAATTCTTACAAAGCATGCGTAGTGCCCCCACGGG
>JACZJC010000005.1 GCA_014860745.1 Anaerolineales bacterium | reverse complement strand
CGGGGTGTATTACACGCCGACATTTATCGTGGATACCATTGTGGAGAATACAATTGGTAAATTGGTAAGTGGTAAATTGGGAATCGGCATGACCCCGAAAGAAGTTACGAAATTAAGGATCGTTGACCCCGCCTGCGGTTCTGGCACTTTCCTTTTGGGTGCGTATCAATATTTGCTGGATTGGCATTTGAATTGGTATTTGAATAATGACTTTGAAAAATGGTCGAAAGGAAAGAACGCGGTTTTGGTTCAATCCAACCCCGCACGATTCAAATCAGCGGGAGGCGCGCGGGGCAGGGACGGCTGGAAGTTAAGCGTTGAAAAGAAGAAAGAGATTTTACTGAACAACATCTACGGCGTGGACATTGACCCGCAGGCTGTGGAAGTGACCAAACTTTCCCTGCTCTTGAAGGTGATCGAAGACCCTGGGCAGTTGAGTTATCTTGATGAACGCATTTTGCCCGATTTAGGAAAGAATATTCAATGCGGCAATTCGTTGATCGGACTCGATTACTGGGACGGCAAAATGCGAGAGATGATCAGTGAAGAAGAACGCGCACGCGTCAATGCCTTTGACTGGAAGGCGGCTTTCCCCGAAGTGTTTGCTCAGGGCGCCCATTCGACAGACTCAGGGCAGGGCTTTGATGTGGTTGTGGGAAATCCGCCGTATATTCGCATTCATAATCTAATTGACTATTATCCCGATGAAGTACGTTTTATCCAAAGCCACTATTTAACAGCAAGCTTCGGAAAAGTTGATATTTTTGTTGCTTTTGTTGAAAAAGGAATGCAGATACTCAAGAAAACAGGAATGCTTGGATTCATTCTCCCTAATAAATTTATGCAATCCGATTACGGGGTTGGTCTTCGTACTTTAATTAGCGAAAAACAAGCATTGACTCAATTGATTGACTTTGGCAACGCCCAAGTATTTAATGGTGCTACAACCTATACTTGTTTATTGTTTTTATCCAACTCGCCACAAAAAGAATTTCAATCCAAATTCAACAAGACTTTCGAGTCCCCAGAAAGATTTCTGCAAGAAGCAGTTTTTGAAACGCGAAAAAGCCTTTCCTTTTCAAGCGCACCATGGCAAATGGCGTCGTCAATAGAGACGACTTTATTAGAGAAACTCGAAACGGCTCCAGCCCGTCTTTCAGATATGGTTGAATTAGCAATTACAGGAGTAAAAACTGGAGCAAATAGTATTTTTATTTTTGAAATAATCCAACTTGACAAAGATATAGCAAAATTGCGACGAGAAGACACAGATGATATAGTGGAAATTGAAACAAAGTATCTTGTACGTTACCTAAAAGCAGAGTCGCTAAAAAGATATCGAGTTGGTTCAGGGTCGCGAGTTCTTCTCTACCCATACGAGTCTGTGAATGACCAAACTCGCTTAGTATCTGAAGATCAAATAAAAAATTACCCGAAAACTTGGCAATATCTCAATAAATTTAAGCACGACTTGGAATCTAGACAAAAAGGCAAACTAAAAGGCGCAAGTTGGTATGGACTCAGTTTTTCATCTTCTTTGCAAATGTTCTCTGTCCAAAAAATCATTACACCAACACTATCACCTAGAAATTCTTTTTCACTGGATGTTGATAGTTTTTTCTTCCCACAAGGTGCAGGTGGTGGTTGCGGATTAGTTCCAAAAGAAAATATATCAGCGTATTATCTGCTTGGATTGTTAAATTCTCGTTTATTGACCTTTTTCTTTCAAAGAATAAGTTCACCTTTTCAGGGTGGTTGGTATGCATACGAACCAAGATATTTGACTAGAATTCCAATCCACCCAATCAACCTCAGCAACCCCGCCGAGAAAGCCCAACACGACAAGATGGTCTCGTTGGTGGAGAGGATGTTGGCGTTGCAGAAGAGTCTTCAGTCCGCGCATAATCCGCAAGAGGCAGACCGTCTCACGCGCGAAGTCGAGTCAACGGATAAGGCGATTGATAATCTTGTCTATGAGTTGTATGGGTTGACGGAAGAGGAAATTGGGATTGTGGAAGGAAAATAAAATACTCCACTCAGGGTGAGGGGGGCACCCTAAGTGGAGCAACTTTATTGTGACACAAACGATGATGATTTGCAAGTACAATTTTTGGAGAGAATACTGGCGTTGCACAAGAGTCTCGCGTCCGCGCACAACCCGCAAGGGGTAGATCGTCTGGAGCGCGAGGTTGAGTCAGTGGACAAGGCGATTGACGGGTTGGTCTATCAATTGTATGGGTTGTTCCCTGACGAAATCAACATCGTTGAAGGAAAGGGGTAGTCATGCGTAAGACTACCTATATCATCACAGGAGCTTCAGCGGGGATGATAAGCGAGGAAGAGATTGGGATTGTGGAAGGGACTTAATCTTCCAAAAGGAGAAATCAATGCAAAACCCAATTGAATTGAAAGGATATTGGTGGCTTCCAAACTCGGAAGAAAATCAACTACCTGGGACATTAACTTTTTCTCAAGAAGATGGAGCATTTCTTGAGATAGTGGGTGTGTTTGGCACAGAGAGAATAGCCAAAATTGAACAACCAACTATCATTCTTGGACTTACTCAACAAGGTAAGCCTATTACTTTGTACAAGTGTATTATTACATCTTTGAGTTATCCGCTTGTTGGATTAGGAGGTGGTAAATATCGAGTGCATTTCGTTTTTGAGGGTGTTCATTTTGATTCGAAGGAGAAAATAAAATTTCACCAATTACGCGGAAGCTATACAGATCTCGATGCATGGGTTGATATTTATGGCTTTGCGATTGAGTGGGATAACACACCTGGTAAATTCATTTCAAATATTAGATACGAAATGCCCGCGTCTCAATTCTTCGATATTGGTGATACATTCGAGGCTGGAATAGGTTTTTCAAGTCGTGGCCCTAACCAATCTATTATTCAGACTGAAATAACAATTTCTCAATGCGCGTACCTTGTCATAAAAAGCAAAAATGGGGATGTCAGTTTTGACGATTTATTTATACTGTTAAATAGATTCACTTATTTGCTTCAAGTTGCGATACAAAGAGTACCTTACCCTATCTCTGTACTTGGCTTATCGCAAGAAAATTCACAAGAAAGCGATCAGGGCAAATCTTATTATCCTGAAATTAGCATTTATTACTCTCCCATAGAGTCAATCGTGAATAAGAAGCAGAAGTTGCCACAAGAGTTTTTGTATGTCTATAGGGATTTGACCTCACAACAGATTGTTGCATGGTTTGCATCATTTGACAAATATGAAACTGTGATACACCTCTATCGGTCATTGTTTTACGCCAATCGGCTGTTCATTGACACTAAATTTTTAAGTATCTCACAAGCTTTAGAATCATTGCATAGTATTTTATTTGACGGCCAATATCTGCCTCATGATAAATTTGTTGAGCAAAAGGAAAGAGTGTTACAAGTTGCCCCAAGTGAATTGGCAGAATGGGTTAATGATGCATTGACTAATGCAAATTACAAACGGCTTAAATTGAAAATCTTAGAACTTCTTGATAACAAAAAGGAATTCGTTAGTAAATTTATTGATAATAACGAGTTGTTTGCCAAAAAAGTGGTGGGCACAAGAAATGAACTTGTCCATCACAACAAACAAAAATTGACTTTTCAAAAAGAGGAGTGGCCGTCAGTTATATATGTATTAACTATGGTGTTTGAAATTTATCTATTAGGAATTATCGGGTTTTCCAACGAAAAAATTAAAGAACTTCTTGAACCCAAAATACAAACACACTTGACTGGCTGGAAACATCTTCGGACGACAAAAAAATGATTGCATGCCAGTTCATCAACTTCAGCGACCCCGCCGAGAAAGCACAGCACGACAAGATGGTCTTGTTGGTGGAGAGGATGTTGGCGTTGCACAAGAGTCTTAAGTCCGCGCATAACCCGCAGGAGGCAGATCGGCTGGCGCGGGAGGTGAAGTCAACGGACAGGGCGATTGTTTTCCATATATAAAACCTTGTGGGGGAAATCAGAAGTATGGTTAAATCCAAAGAATGAGCTTTGTTTATCTCCTGATCGAATTCCTCGACGAACTGATCTACGGAATCAGTGAAGCCGCGTGGCCGTTTATCCGCGATGACCTGCATCTGAATTACATCCAAATCGGCCTTGCCCTCTCCCTGCCCGGATTCCTCGCCAACTTCATCGAGCCTTTCCTCTTTACTCTCGCAGACACCTGGAAACGCCGCGCCGTCATCCTGGCAGGCGGAATCTTTTTCACCATTTCGCTTGCGCTCACAGGCATCAGCACATCCTTCCTTTTTCTTCTTTCCTCGTTCATTTTATTCCACCCGTCCTCGGGCGCTTTCGTCAGCATTTCACAAGCTTCGCTCATGGATTTGGCTCCCGAACGCCGTGAACACAACATGGCGCGCTGGACCTTTGCGGGTTCGCTCGGCGTTTTCATTGGCCCCATCCTTCTCAGCGGCGCAGCCTATATCGGCTTCGGCTGGCGCGGCATGTTCCTTGCGCTTGCACTGATCTCGACGCTTATCCTCGCCTACGCATGGAAACGCATCCCAAACGAAAAAGGTGAAACACACGAACCCATCCCATCCTTCAAAGACATCCTCAACCAATTCAAATCCACCTTCGCCGCCCTCAAAAACTGGAGCATCGTCCGCTGGCTGATTTTGCTTGAATTCTCCGATCTCATGCTGGATGTGCTTTATGGCTTCCTCCCGCTTTACTTTGTGGATGTGGCTGGCTTTACACCCACCCAAGCCGCTCTCTCCGTCGCCGTATGGACAGGTGTTGGCCTGCTCGGCGACTTTTTGCTCATTCCGCTCGTCGAACGCGTCAAAGGTCTCGATTATCTGCGCATCAGCGTCGTCATCGAACTCATTCTCTTTCCGCTCTTTCTGCTTTCTTCTCAAGCATGGCTCAAACTTGTCATCATAGGCTTCATGGGCCTTTTCAATTCGGGCTGGTACGCCATCCTAAAAGCGAATCTTTTCGACTCGATGCACGGTCAAAGCGGCGCAGTATTAACCCTCGACAATGTTTCAGGTTTATTTGGTAAACTCATTCCCTTCGGCATCGGTCTCACTGCACATGCCTTCGGCATCGGCACAGCCATGTGGCTTTTACTTGCAGGGCCCATCGCCCTCTTCATCGGCCTCCCCCGTCGCAACTTGGAACCTGAAACTTGAAACCTGAAACCTCCATCTACATCCACATCCCCTTCTGCAAACACCGCTGCGCCTACTGCGACTTCAACACCTATGCCGGCCAGGAAGACTCTATTCCCGCCTACGTGGAGGCTTTGATTCGGGAGATTGAATTTATCGGAAACCAATCTACCAATTTACCAATTACCATCCACACTGTCTTTTTCGGCGGAGGGACTCCCTCGCTTCTTTCCGCGCCGCAATTTGATTCTGTCCTAAAAGCATTGACCTCCGCCTTTGCATTTTCTCCCAACCCCGAAATCAGTATCGAAGCCAACCCCGGCACTATCTCCCCTCAAAAATTGGACGGCATCCGCAAGGCGGGCGTCAACCGCATCAGTTTCGGAGTGCAATCAGCCAATGCAGAAGAACTGCGCATGCTCGAACGCGAACACAATTTCTTCGATGTGATCGAAGCCGTCTTTTCCGCCCGAAATGCTGGCTTCGACAACCTCAACCTCGACCTGATTTATGGATTGCCAGAACAGACTCTGCAAACCTGGCAAACCACTCTCAAACGGGTGGTCGACCTTCACCCTGAGCACATCTCTGCCTATGCGCTGACTCTCGAACATGGCACACCTTTTGGAAGATGGTCAACAAAAGGTCTGCTTCCAATTCCTGATCCAGACTCGGCTGCTGAAATGTACGAGTGGACGATGGATTATTTATCCCAATCTGGCTACGCGCAGTATGAAATCTCCAATTGGGCAAAACACAAGGATGAATTTGAAAGGATGAGAGATGAAGAAATTCATCCCTCATCCTTCATCCCTTATCCTTTCTTCGCCTGTCGCCACAATCTGCAATACTGGCGCTCTCTTCCCTACCTCGCCTTCGGCGCAGGTGCGCACGGATATGCCAACGGCTATCGCTATTCAAACGCTTTGCGAATCAAAACCTACATCGAGCGCCTCACCCATTACCAATCACAAATTACGACTTACGAATTCCCTCTCTCCCCTGCCACTGTCAACCAGCACAAACAAACCCTGCAAGATGATATCTCCGAATACATGATCAACAACCTCAGGCTGGTAGATGCCGGTGTCGTAGAATCAGATTTCAGATTAAGATTCGGAAGCGGGCTTTTGGATGTCTATCCTAATGAAATTAAAGAACTCATCCAGAATGGTCTGCTTGAAGTCAAAACCTCCGAGGTCTTAAAGACCTCGGAGGTTTACAGGCTTACCAAACGCGGAAGACTATTGGGAAATCAAGTCTTCATGCGGTTTGTGTAAATGTCATTGCGAGGAGCGTTTTTTGCGACGAAGTAATCTCGCAGGTACAAAGAGATTGCTCCGCAACGAACACTCGCAATGCCATGGAAGTTACTTTTTCTTTACAGCCTTCTTGACCGCTTTCTTCACAACTTTCTTTGCGGCGGGTTTCTTTACTGCAACCTTCTTTGCAGGGCGATGCTTCAACGCCGCATGCGCCGCCGCGAGACGGGCAATCGGCACACGGAAGGGCGAGCAGGAAACGTAGTTGTTGCCGATAATGTGACACCACTCGATGGAGTCGGGGTCGCCGCCGTGCTCACCACAGATGCCAACTTCAAGGTTCGGGCGGGTTTCGCGTCCGTCTTTGATCGCCCATTCCATCAGTTTGCCGACACCGTCGCGGTCAATCGTTTGGAATGGGTTCTTTTCCAAAATGCCCTGTTCCTGATAGGTGATCAGGAAATTCCGCTCAGCGTCATCCCGCGAATAACCGTAGGTCATTTGTGTGAGGTCGTTTGTGCCAAAGGAGAAAAACTGAGCCTCTTTAGCAACCGCCCGGGCGGTCACAGCCGCGCGCGGGATTTCGATCATGGTCCCGAATTTGTATTCGAATTTGATTCCTTTTTCCGCCATCACCGCAGAGGCGATGCGCAAAAGGCGCGGCTGAATCCATTCCAATTCCTTTACTGTGCCAGTGAGCGGGATCATCACCTCAGGCTTCACCACGATGCCGCGCTTCGTACAATCTGCTGCGGCTTCGAAGATGGCACGCACCTGCATCTCGACGATCTCCGGCATGGCAATCGAAAGACGCACGCCGCGCAAGCCCATCATCGGGTTGGATTCGTGCATACCTTTGATTGCGGCCAGTAAATCCTCTTTGGCTTTCAGGCCATCGGTCTCGCCTTTGACGCGCATCGTGATGACTTCTTCAAATAGTTTTTCCTCGTCAGGCATAAACTCATGCAGGGGCGGGTCTATCAAGCGGATGATGACCGGGTATCCGTTCATCGCCTCAAAGAGACCGTCGAAATCCTTACGCTGATACGGCAGGAGCTTATTGAGAGCGGAAGTACGTCCCTCGCTGGTTTCAGACAGAATCATATCCTGCACAATGGGAAGTCGTTCGGGTTCAAAGAACATGTGCTCGGTGCGGCACAGGCCGATGCCAACTGCGCCATACGAGCGGGCTCGGCGGGCATCCTTGGGATAATCCGCATTGGCCCAAACCTGCAAACCGCGAGTAGGCCAGCCTTTGGGAGCGACGCGCACATCCTTGCGCGCACAAATCTCGTCCGCCCATTTGAGCAGGGTCATCAACTCAGTCTGCTCTTCAAGCGAAGGTGTAGTCATGGGAATTTTGCCAACAAAGACCTGCCCCGTTGTGCCATCCACGGAAATCCACTCCCCTTCTTTGACAACCGTCTCACCGACTGTCATGAGGCGCTTCTCGAGATCGATCTTGATCGCAGACGCGCCCACCACGCAGGGGATGCCGAACTGACGAGCAACCACCGCCGCATGTGACGTTGCTCCGCCTTCGCTGGTCAACACCCCTTTGGAAGCGATCATGCCGTGCACATCGTCCGGCTTGGTAAACGGACGCACCATGATGGTGTCCTGCTTGTTTTCCTTCGCCATTATTTCAGCGGTATCCGCGTCGAAGTAAATCTGCCCAACTGCCGCGCCGGGAGAAGCGTTCACACCTTTTCCGATCATCGCCCCGGATTTCTCGGCGGTTTTCTTGGCCTCCTCATCAAATTGCGGATGCAGAAGCGTATCCACGTTTTCCGGGGTGATGCGCTCCACTGCCTGTTCCTTCGTGATCAGTCCTTCATTCGCCATATCCACAACGATCTTTACCGCGGCTTTCGCGGTGCGTTTGCCGTTGCGGGTTTGCAGCATCCACAATTTGCCCCGCTCGATGGTGAACTCGACATCCTGAATATCCTTATAATGTTTCTCGAGGCGGGCTGTGATCTTCATAAATTCATCATAGGCTTTCGGCATGTCCTTCCTTAAGGCCTCGATGGGAAGGGTATTGCGAATGCCCGCCACTACATCCTCGCCCTGGGCATTGAACAGAAAATCACCGAGCATCTTTTTCTCGCCAGTGGATGGGTTTCGGGTAAACGCCACGCCGGTGGCTGAATCCTCACCCATGTTGCCAAATGCCATGGTCTGAATATTGACCGCCGTCCCAAGGGTGTGAGATATTCCGGTTGCGTTTCGATAGTCGATGGCGCGTTTGCCGTTCCATGATTTAAAGACAGCCTCGGTCGCCAATTCAAGTTGTTTCTGCGGATCCTGAGGGAAATCAAAGCCCTTTTCCTTCTTCACGACAGCCTTGAACTCCTCTACAATCTGTTTCCAGTCATCGGCGGTCATTTCGGTATCGAGTTTATATCCCTTTTTTCGCTTGTACTTCTCCAGCGGATGTTCGAACGACTCATCTGGAATTCCCAAAACCACTGAGCCGAACATCTCCACTAAGCGGCGGTATGAGTCATACACAAAGCGCGGATTCCCCGTCAACGCCACCATGCCTTCGGCAGTTCTATCAGTAAGCCCGATATTCAAGACCGTATCCATCATGCCCGGCATCGAAAACTTCGCACCGGAGCGGCACGAAACCAATAAAGGATTCTTTGGGTCTCCAAACTTCTTGCCCGTTTTATTTTCAATTGCCTTTAATGCCTTTAGTTCCTGCTCCCACAACCCAGCAGGAAATTTTCCCAATTTTTGATAGGCATTACATGCTTCGGTCGTCACTGTAAAAAAAGGCGGCACGGGGACTCCCGCACGTGTCATATCCAGCAAGCCCGAACCTTTTCCGCCCACGAGTGCTTTTACCGCATCCCATGAACCACCGGCAACTTTCTCTGCTTCTTTTACCTCATTAAAGAGATAGACCCACTTAGTCATTTCAGCCTCCTGTAAAGATTGGAATTGTAATAATTACTCGAAGATTTCGATTGTGAAATATTTTACCAAAAACGGTCTGGATTCCACATGACGAAAATCACCAGATAATCAGATTTCAATCAGCAGACCTCATAAAATCAGTCTTTCAACCTGTAAACATATTGCAAAGTACATTGATATGGTATTAGGTGATAATAGCAACACGGAATCTTATGACCACAAAAATCCTTGTAATCGACGATGACATTGCGATCACCGAATTAATGTGCATGCTGCTCAAGACGCATGGTTTCGATGTGATTGCCACCAACAAAGGTGAAGACGGAATTAAACTCGCGCGCGATTACAATCCCAACGTGGTGCTCCTCGACCTGATGATGCCCGAGGTGGACGGCTTGCAGGTGGCCAAGTCCATCCGCGCGTTCAGCAATGTCCCCATCCTCATCCTTTCCGCCATCAACGATCCGCGCATGGTGGCAGGCGTTCTGGATGCGGGAGCGGATGACTTCCTGGTCAAGCCTGTGCCCAGTGGTGTATTGGTCGCGCACATCAGAAAGATGGTGAGGCGGACCGGTTCCCTGGACAGGTCGAAGTTAAATAAAACTGACTCGCTATCCAGCAACACCCAGCCGCTTCCCTCCTGACCTTTCGCCTGATTCTGCATAAACAAAATTGCCCGTCGCTTTGAGAGTGACGGGCAATTTTCTCACTTTAATAACTTCAATGCTTCGGCGGTTTCGTCTGGAACTTCCAGCATCGGCATGTGGCCGGCGCCCGTCAGCTCAACCAGCCGCGCTTCCGGTAATACGGCTTTGACCTCTCTCGCCCGGTCCACGGGGATAAGGGCATCCGCATCACCATGGATTAGGAGGATGGGAAATTTAAATTGGGGCAGGATCGACATGAAATCGTCGCGCTCAGCCATGGCTTTCAGTGCGCCAATAACTCCGTTTTTACTTTGGGCAATCGTCAACGCACGGACAAAATCCTGCACTTCCTTATTCGCAGAAAGCTTCGGCGTCATGGCCTCCGCCACAACACCCACTCCCTTGTCGGCGACATCCTGCGCGGTTTTGTAGCGTCCCTCTTTTCGCTCAAGGTTATCTGCTCCAGGCTGAGACGAGATGAGGGCCAGCCCGCTCACCCGCTCTGGATATTCTTTGGCAAAAGCCAGAGCCACATAACCACCCATCGAATGTCCGGCAAAGGCAGCCTTTTCCACTCCGAGAAAATCAAGCAAACCCGCAATGTCGTTCGCAAAATCCAACATTGTGCAGGGTCCATCCATGGTGGATGATTCACCGAACCCGCGCAAGTCCGGGGCGATCAAGTCAAAATCATTTTCCAGTAATGGGACAACCTTATCCCAAATCGACAGGTCGAGCGGAAACCCGTGAATCAAGACCAGCGGCGGTCCCTTCCCATGTCGTTCGTACGATAGATCGATGTTATTTTCCATGTTACAAAATCTCCTTCCTCTGTTACTTCCAGTTGACATTTACCTTCAACTTGCTGCCGAGTTTCGATTTGTAGAAAATATATCCATTATCGCGCCCAAACTCGTAGATGCGGCGGGTGATGTCCACATCCGCTTTGCAGTATTCGGCAACTTTTTCCAGTTCGCCGCTCCGAAACCAGTGGACGGATTGAACACCGTCCGCGGTTTTGGCGGTGCCGAGGGTGGCGCTGGCGATATTATCAAGGCTGATGCGAAAGCCGAGAGTCTTTTGCAGGTCGAGGAGCAAGTCAAGGGTCGGGAGAGAGGCGAAGCGCGTTTCAGTTGAGTAAGGTTGAAGTACAAGGTAGTCAAATCCGCGCAGATTGAATCCGATCACTTTTGTTGCGGATTTTAATTCTTCGATCAGAGCAGGAACGTCCTGTTCCCAATATACCTTGAAATCGTTCTTCGCTGTTGAATACGTGACGCCGCAGGCGACTTTTAATTTATCGATGTTCCCGCGCCCGCCGACTTCATCGAAAAGGAATTGAGATTCAAGGTCGAAGAAAATTAGATTCATGAATCACCGGGAGAACCTTTCGCCAATTTTTCCCGCACAAACAATAACGCCTGCTCGCGGGTTTCGATTTTTCCCGCAGCCTGGTTCTCGCGGACGGCTTCAAGCAGCTGGCCGATGGCAGGACCAGGTTCGAGATTTAATTCCTTCATCAGTTCGTGCCCGTCCAGGAGACGCGGCGGGGCAACCACTTCTTCGGGGCGTTCCCAATAATTTTCCAGCAGGATGCGGGCGACATCCAGATAAGCCGTCCATGTATCTATGGTTAGCTCGTTGGCGTAGGTGCCGCGCAGGTCGGCCAGGCTGAGCAGGATGAGGTCTATCCCTGCTTTGCCGCTGTCGCGAAAGAAGCGATAGATGGCTTTCCGCGACGGGGTTTGTTGATCCGCTTCCAAGCGCGTGCCGAAGGAATGTATCCGCATGTGATTTTTAACGATCACATGGATACGCTCCACTTCGTCGTTGCTGAGGTTGAAGGATCGTGCGCGGGAGGCGGCAACTTCCGCGCCTTGGATGTCGTGGTCGAAAAAGCGAATGCGGCCAGATTCGTCGATGGTTTTCGTTTCGGGTTTGCTGACATCGTGATACAACGCGGCGAAGAAAAGCAGGGAGCGATGAGAGCGGTTTATGTTCAGCGAATCGGAAAAGTGTTTTGCAATCTGCTGGCGGAAACGTCCCAACCGCAGGCCAAACAGGCCGGTGAACATGTCGTTCGTTTTTTCGGCATCGTATCCCACCCGCAAGCCAGAAATCACCTGGTCGAGATAATTCAAAACGGAGAGGGTGTGCGTCCAGACTTCGTACACATGCGGAGGGGATTGTTCCACACCTTTCATTTTGAGTAATTCAGGCATGAGATGCGGAAGCACACCGAGCATGTCCAGGGCGCGGAGGGATGCGTCAACCCGCGGGCCTTGCAAAATTTTGAAGACTTCGTCGCGCAGGCGTTCGGCAGAGATGCGCACGATTTGATCGGCAGATTGTTTCATCCATTCGCGGGTGGATTTATCGATAGTGAAGCTGAGCGCGGCCGCGAGACGTACTCCCCGCAAAATGCGAACGGGATCGTCTGCCAGTGAGGCGGGCGAGCAGGCGCGGAGGACCTTGGCGCGAATATCTTTCGCACCATCCAGTGGGTCAATGATCGTGTTGTCTCTCAGGTTGAGAGCAATGGCATTGATGGTGAAATCACGGGCGTGTAAATCCTCTTCGAGGGTAGCGCCGCGATAGGTGGCAAAATCGATAAAGGTGTGGGAGCCATCTTCATTTGTGAGGACAACACGGCCTGTGTCGCGTTCGTCATCGAGGGCTAAAAAATCTGCATCAAGCGAGTTGGCAATTTTTCGAGCGAGGGAAATGCCGTTCGACGGCAGGGCAAAATCCAGGTCGGGAGAGAGGCGGGAAAGCAAAAGGTCCCGCACAGCGCCGCCAACGAGGTAGATCTCCTGTTCGAGAGGCAGGAAGTTCTTTATCCTTTCCAATAATGGCGGTAATAAAAAATTGACTGGCATGAAGATAATCTCTGGTTTTTCTTTATAACGGCTGGAGAGTGAGGCGCGCAGGGCTTGTTCGGGTGTGCCACCTTGGGCGATCACGCGGCCTCGCACGCGGGCCACCCAGCGTCCCGCGTAGGGTGATTGAGGTTTTTCAGGATTGGCAGTTTCTTCGTTCATTGTATCCCCGGCCAATCAAATCGTCATGTGGACGGTTTGTATTTGTCCAGGTCGACCACGCCGACGAAGGGCAAATTGCGGAAATATTCGTCCAGGTCGAGGCCGTAGCCAAAGACAAATTTGTTTGGAATGGAAAAACCCAAATAGTGGATGGGGACGTGCGCCTCGCGTCGTTCGGGTTTATCGAGCAGGGCGCAGACTTTGAGGGTTTTCGGCTGGCGGGTTTCGAGCATTTGCAACACCGAGGAGATGGTATGGCCGCTGTCTACGATGTCTTCAACGAGCAGCACATTTTTACCGCGGATGTCAGTTTGCAGGTCGAGGGTGACGCGCGCAGAGCCGCTCGATTCGCGTTTACCCACTCCATACGAAGAGACTGCCATGAAGTCCATCATGTGCGGAAGGGTAATGTTGCGGCTGAGGTCCACCATGAAAGGGACACCGCCGCGCAGGATGCAAATGAGCAGAAGTTCCTCGCCGGTATAATCCGCGCTGATCTGGATGCCAAGTTCCGCGATCCGCTTTTGCAGGGAATCCGCATCGATCAAGATTTCAGCAAGCACATCCTTGTAATTTTGCATACTTTTATTTCCTGTGGTTCTCCGAGTGGATCATCTCAGCGAACGGACACTTCACACCGCTATCGCGGCACTTCGTGGTGCAGGCGGCAGCGCGCTTCATACAGTTCCGATGCGCCCACGATCACAATGGGTTCATCATAACGGGCAGGCTTGCCATTGACAAGGCGCTGGGTGCGGGAGGCGTTATCACCGCATACCATACAAATGGCATGGAGCTTTAAGACTTCCTCCGCTTCAGACATCAAGCCCGGCATGGAGCCAAACGGCTCGCCGCGAAAATCCGTATCGAGGCCCGCGACGATCACACGCACGCCGCGCGCGGCCATTTCCCGGGCGACGGCCACGACTTCGGGGTCGAGGAATTGCGCTTCGTCGATGCCGATAACGGTTGTGTCTTTATCCATTTTCGCGCGAATATCGGCGGCATTTTGAATCGGAATTGCGTCAAATGTGGAGCCGGTGTGGGAGGCTACTTTTTCAACCGCGTATCGAACATCGATGGCGGGTTTGAATACCTGCACCTTTTGTTTTGCGATCGTCGCCCGTACAAGCCTGCGGATCAACTCGTCGGTCTTGCCGCTGAACATCGAGCCGCAGACAACTTCAATGGAACCTTGTGTATGACGCATAAAACCTCTTGTCAGCGCAAGGAAGGCTTTGGCCTGCCAAAGCAATGACTGAAATGGATTACAAAACAGGCAGACGCTTTTGCATCTGCCTGTCTAGTTTACCTGAGAAACTTATCCCTGACAAAGTCCTTATGGGTAAGTTGAAAGTAAAAACTACTCGCCTGCTTCGGGTTCGGTCACAGCGGCTTTTTCGGCCTTGGCCGGTTTGGGCGCTTCTGGAAGTTCAAACCCCAACGCGCGCAGTTTCTTCTTCGTGTTGGTCAGAGCCGACTGGCCATACCCGGCAATCGCCAACAAAGAAGCATCGCCTTCGCCAAGTTTGGCAAGCACCTGTCCAATTGTCAAAACACCCGCCTTCTTAAGAGACTCGGCGGCGCGGGGAGCCAGGGCGAGATCGTCAATCGAACGATCCGGTGAAGTCAAAGACTCTTCCTTGACCTTCTGTTGTTCTACATAGGTCTGGCGGGCGGAAAGCTTCTTATAGAAGCGGTCCACCTGGCCTTCGACATCCAGCATTCTAGCGGATTCACCGGTGAAGAAAGGATGACAATTCGAGCACACGTCGATGCGCAATTCCTTTTTGGTGGATGTGGTTACCCACGTCTTACCACAGGATGCACAGGTAACCTGTGCCTGATAAACGGTAGGATGGATTTCTGCTTTCATTACTCCACCTCAGCCGGGATGATATTGACGCGCTTGCGTCCGTGAATCACATCGAACATCACGATACCGTCCGCGATTGCAAAAAGAGTATCGTCTTTGCCGACCAAAACATTCTTACCAGGCTTGATCTTGGTGCCGCGCTGGCGAACAAGGATATTGCCGGAAAGAACAAACTGCCCGGCATAGCGCTTTACACCCAGGCGCTGGGAATTGCTGTCGCGTCCGTTGCGGGTTGATCCGCCACCTGTTTTATGTGCCATTTTTACCTCTACTTCTTATCAGTCTTCTTGGCTGTTGACTTTTTTGCGGCGGGTGTTTTTTCCGTCTTTTTCTCGGATTTCTTCACAGCCGCTTCCTTCGGCGCTTGGGCCTGCTTCTCGACCCTGGCTTCTTCCTTCGCTTCGACCGCTTCAACCTTCGGCGCAGCTTGCTTCTTGGCAGCTTTGCGTTCTTCGCCGGCCTTGCCGATGAAATCGATCATCAAGCGTGTATATTGATGGCGATGACCGCCTTTCACGCGGATGCGCTTCTTGGGACGATATTTGAAGGAAATTACCTTGGGGCCTTTGACATGTTCCACAACCGTGGCGGAGACTTTAACCTCACCCACAGTTGGGGTCCCGACCATGACGACATCATCATCGAGCATCAATAGGACGCGCTCAAAGTCAAACGATTTGCCTACTTCATAGGCAAGGCGGTCCACATCGATCATGGAGCCTTCGACGGCATGGTACTGTTTGCCGCCACTTTCAACGATAGCAGTTCTCATTAGGATTCTCCAGTCATTCACTTCGCCGCGCTGTGTGCGGGGTACGTACACCCTTCGCCAACATTCGGGGAAGCTGGGTTATTTACAGGCAACCGCCCCGGTTCGAACCTCCGGGGCTGAAGCGGACGGTATTATACATGCGGGTGGGCACACCTGTCAACGATTTTGGCGCGGGAAATGCCGGGGCGGTGACCCTGCCCATGAGAAAGAAGCAGGCGCGGGAGCGGAAGGAAGCGATTATCCCTGCTTGGGAATGATGGCAGAGATGGTCCGGGTCACGTTTTGGAGCTGGCCGGCATGTGCCTTGAGTTTGTTTGCGTCGCCTGTTTGCAGACCCGAGCGGACATCTGTAATAGTCTTCGAGGTGGAGGTTTCGTTATCAATGATCTTTTGGGTCAGACTTTCGAGATTGATCAGCATCTGCATGACGTTCTTCGGGATGAGGGGCAGGTTTTTGAGAATGGGAAGCAGCACGTCCAAAATGCCGTTTGCGGTCCGGGCATATTTGACGGTGAGCGTGTGAAGCGAGCCGATGGACGATGTGAGTTCGAGGGCGATCTCCTGGATCGAGTCGATCATTTCCTTGTGCTGTTCGATGATCTTGACGATGTCGTTGATGGAGCCTGTCAATTTGTCCGAAAATTTGACGTAGGAAACGGCGCCAGATTTTGAAACGGCAGAGCCTGCTTTTACGGCGGCTTTCAAGGGTGTAGGCATAAGGATATCTCCTGAAAAAAAATGGTGTTGAAGTTACCCGGTTTAGAGGAAACTCAATCAACTATACTTTAATTCTTTTTCAAAAACAACCTTGTTGACAAAGTATCTTTTCTCGTATATCCTGATACCAATCAAATAAGACAAAAAGGAGCAGGTATGAGCGCCGCTGACCAAAAATGGGAAAAAATTCGTTTTAGCTTGATCTGGATCGTTCTTCCGCTGATCGTTGGTTTATTGATTGCGTCAGCCGTACCCCAGCCTGTGATCGGCGTGATCCGCCTCAACGATGCCATTTATTCGTACACAGCAAGGGAAATGATTGCGCAGATCCAATATGCCATGGACCACCCGGAAATCCGCGCGGTGGTGCTGGCCTTCGACAGTCCCGGCGGAACCGTGGTGGATACCGAAGCCGTTTATTTTGAACTCACCCGCCTGCGGGAAAAGAAACCGGTGGTCACCGCCATAAATGGGATGGCGGCCAGCGGCGCATATTATCTTTCGGTCAACACGGATTATATCTATGCCAAACCCACTTCGATGGTGGGAAACATCGGGGTGATCGGCTACCTGCCCCCCGCCCCCTTCCTCATCGAGGATATCATTTCCACAGGCCCTTATAAACTTTGGGGAGCGCCGCGCGACTCTGACATGCGTCAGATCGAAATGGTAAAACAGGGATTTTTCGAAGTTGTGAATCTCGGACGCGAAGGCAGGTTGAATGCCGAGCCGCAAGTCATTTTCTCCGGGCAGATCTGGGCGGGGAGTGAAGCGGTCCGTTTGGGCATAGCCGATGAAATCGGCACAGAGACGGATGCGTATGTAAAAGCCGCCTCCCTTGCCAAGGTTGCCCATTATCAGGTGAAAGACCTGTATGAACTTGCAGGGCTTGTCTCCCCATACGGATATTCGTTCTTCTTTCAAAGTCCGGATGGAATGGTGATGCCTTATCCAAATGAAGCAGGGACTTATCTGCTCTACATCCCGCCCTTGCCGGTTAAATAACAGGAGGCTGACATGAAAAGAAATACCATCCTTATCGCTTTAGCCGTCCTGCTCATCCCTGCCGTCCTGCGCGGGTTATGGTTCTATCGCGGGGTTGCTGAACGCCCGGAAATCGCCACGCCAGATTTCGCATCCTTCAGCGCGCCGCAGGCGCCTGTTCATGAGGGCAAAGAAAACCCGGAAGATATTAAAAAGACCGGCGGAGTGGTTTTGTTCGACACGATCCACGGCAACCAATTCATGATGAGCGACGCCGAATCGTTGACTGGGGATATCAAACAACGCGGCGGACAGGTGGAATTGCTCATCGACCCGATCCTGCTGGAATATAAGTTGAAATATGCCAGCGCTTTCGTTGTCATTTCGCCAACCATCCCCTACACGGCAGACGAAACACGTATTCTTAAAAATTTCGTCAGCCGCGGCGGGAGGCTGCTGGTGTTCACGGACGCCACCCGCAATGTTCTCTATTTCGACTACATCAGCGGAAACCCCATTGTGTACGGCGATGTAAACGCGGCAAATTCCGTGCTGGCCCCGTTCGATATTTCCATTAATAATGATTATCTTTACAACCTCGAGGAAAACGAAGGCAACTTCCGCAACGTTTTCTTCGATGACTTTGCCAAAAATGAGCTGACCTTTGGACTCAAAGAAGTGGCTCTCTATGGGACCCACTCGGTCGAATCACCCTCGGGGCTGCTCCTGCTGCGAGGAACAGAATCCAACTTTTCGTCGGCGAACGATGCGAATGACCCCGCCCAGGGCGGCGCCGCACTCAGCAAGGATGGGAATGTCGCAGCGTTTGGCGATTTCACGTTCCTGGCATCGCCTTACAACAATTACACCGACAACGGCTCCCTGATCGCCAACCTGGCAGACTTCGCGCTTTCGGGCAGAAAAATAATCACGCTCGATAATTTCCCCTTTATGTTCAAGGATGGAACTGTGCAGGTCTACCTCACTTCCGAGGTCACCAAAACCGCCGAAATGGTGGCCGCATTGGGAAGGCTGCAGGCATCCTTGAAGTTCGTGAATATTCAAGTCGAACTTGCGGATGAATTTCCCAAAGACGGCGACGCGATCATCATCAGTTCCTTCGCGCCTGTCGATGAGATCACTCCCTTCATTAATAAATTTGACGTAACTTTCGAAGAAGGCAGTGAATTCATCAACGCGCCCGGGTTTGGCGAGATCGGGATTTACGGAAACGGGATCATTCTGTTCGACGCCGGCAGCAAGGGAAATAAATTTATCCTGCTGGCAAACAGCATGGAGGATACAGTGTACGTTCTGGATACACTAAGCAGTGGATATTTATATGGCTGCCTGCTGCAAGACAACATGGCTGTTTGCAGCGTCGGCTATGGAAGTTCCTCTTACGAAACCCCCACACCGGATGCCGCGCAGGATTCCACCGGCGAAGAAGCCACGCCACAACCCGAAGGGACTCCGGTTCCACAAGGATAAGACCATGAGCGAGAAAATCCAACTTGGCTCAGTACAAGGACATATGGCAAGGCCGGCCGGCGCGGGTCCCTTCCCCGCATTGATCGTTGTCCAGGAATGGTGGGGACTGGACACACAGACCACATCGATCGCAGACCGGTTTGCAAAGGAAGGTTACCTCGCCTTTGCACCAGACTTGTATCACGGCGAACTTGCGCAGCCCGGCGATGGAGACACAGCCTCGAAGCTGGTGCAAAAATATGGTCCAAATGCGCCGATGGAACTTGAGACGGTTTTCGACGCATTGAAGTTACACCCCGAATGCAATGGGAAAATTGGCAGCGTCGGCTTTTGTTTTGGCGGGCGCATGTCGCTTTCGTTGAGCACGGCCCGTCCGCTGGATGCAGTTTGCACGTTTTACGGCGGAGGGATGCAAATAATTTTCGATCAATTGCGCAAGAATCTCAAAGCGCCCGTGCTGGGTCTCTTCGGCGACGCAGACCGTTCGATTCCTGTGGGGACGGTGGAGGAATTCGACAAGCTGCTCGATGAAGTTGGCGTGGAGCATGAAGTCATCATGTATCCCAACTCGGGTCATGCCTTCTTCCGCGATAGCGACCCGAATGTATACATCCCGGAAGCAGCGAAGGATGCCTGGGAACGTGTAAAAAAGTTTTTTGGCAGGCACCTCTCTTAATTGCAAAAGGCGGACTTGAAAGTCCGCCTTTTGTTTTACATAAAAGAAAATCGCTGAAGTATTGTCGGTAATAAATTCCACTACTGAGGGCAATTGAATTCTTCGCATCCGCTTACAGACCGTTGACAAAACTTCCGCACTCCTGTACCCTAGCCGCATGGATCCGCTCATGCCCCGCCTCAGCCTGCTTCAACAACAAGTGATTGAATCTCCCCCGGATATTAAGCTCTTTCTGCGCGGAATGGCCGGCAGCGGAAAAACCACCGCAGGAGTGGAGCGGATGCGATACCTGCTTGCCCAAGGCATCCCCGCAAATTCCATTCTTCTGCTCACCCCGCAACGAACGCTGCAGGAGCCCTATCTCGATTTGATTTACAGCCCTGAAAGAGGCGCGGGGGGCGAAGTCACTTCGGCTACCATCGGCGGTCTCGCCCGGCGCATGTGTGACCTGTTCTGGCCCATCGCTGCCGAAGCGGCTGGTTTTAAACACCCGGAACAGCCCCCAATTTTTCTCACGCTGGAAACCGCTCAATATTACATGGCGTATCTCGTGCGCCCGCGGATCGAAGAGCAGGGATTTTTTCAAACCATCACCATCAACCGAAACCGTCTGTACTCCCAGATTATTGATACTTTAAACAAAGCCGCTGTGGTTGGCTTTCCCTATACAGAGATTCAATCACGGCTGGATGCGGCCTGGTTTGGCGACCCCGCCCAGCGCAACGTTTATGGAGATGTGCAGGAATGCGCCTCGTCCTTCCGCGCATACTGCCTCGAACATAATCTGCTTGATTTTTCGCTGCAATTGGAAATGTTCACGAATATCCTCTGGCACCATCCCCAGGCGCGGGATTATCTCGTCAGCCAATACCATCATCTGATCTACGACAATGTGGAGGAGGACATCCCGCTTACCCACGACATCATCCGCGATTGGATGAAGGATTTTCAATCGGCGTTGATCATCCACGACAATGACGCGGGGTATCGAAACTTCCTCGGAGGCGATGCGGTTACCGGCGCGGCCCTGAGCGAGCTGTGCGATCAGGTCGTTTCGTTCGACGAAAGTTTTGTTTCATCCAATCCCATCCTCGAATTATCCGACGGACTTTTCAGCGCCATCCTTTCCTCCGAGAGGCGGCTGCCTTTCACAAGCGACGACCGCGCGTTCGATATTCTCTCGGCGCATTATTTCCCGGAGATGCTCGACCAAGTGATTGAAAAAGTTTTGCAATTTATAAATGAAGGCGTCCCGCCGTCAGAGATCGTGATCCTCGCGCCTTTTCTTTCGGACGCGCTTCGGTTTTCGATAACAAATCGTTTGGGGGCAAAGGGAATCCCCTGGCGCACGCATCGACCTTCGCGCTCTCTTCGGGATGAAACCGCCAGCCAGACATTATTGACGCTTTCCGCGCTGGCACATCCGCATTGGAATGTGCACCCAAATAAATATGATGTTGCCCACACCTTGATGTTTGCCTTGAACACAGACCTGGTGCGCGCCCAATTGCTGGCCGATATCGTTTATCGCCAAAGGGATAATAAACTTTCCACCTTTGAAGAGATAAAACCCGAAATGCAGGAGCGCATCACGTACGCGCTCGGCGAGCGTTACACCACCCTGCGGACGTGGCTAATGAATTACCGCGAATCCAGCCCGCTGCCATTGGATTTCTTTTTGCGAAAATTATTCGGCGAGGTCATCTCGCAACCCGATTACGGGTTCCACACGGATATGGACGCGGTGCGTGTGGCCGCCAGCCTGATCGAATCCATTAAAAAATTTCGCAACGCCATGGAGCCCTCCTACGTCAACATGGACAGCCCGTCCTTTGACCTGGGCAGGGAATATCTCAGCATGCTGGCGGATGGGGTGATCGCGGCGCAATATTTGGAATCATGGCGGAACGAAGACAAGGATGCAGTTCTCGCCGCACCGGCGCACTCCTTTTTAATGATGAACCGACCTGCGACGATTCAATTCTGGCTCGACCCCGGTTCGAACGGCTGGGTGGAACGGCTCTCACAGCCATTGACTCATCCGTATGTACTTTCCCGTCATTGGGACGCTTCGCAGGGCCGCATGTGGATGGATTCAGATGAAGTCCAGGCGGACAAAGCGGCATTAGCGCGACTTGTCTCCGGCTTGCTGCACCGCTGTAGAGAAAGGATCTATATTTGCATTTCCGAACTCGGCGAAAGCGGATTTGAACAGCGCGGTGAGTTGCTGCGGGCGTTCCAGAAGGTTATCACCCAGAGTAATCCATGAAATGCTCGATGTTTACCATCCCATTATCCCGGGCGTAAATGGTGTGCAGAGATCATCGATAAGGTTGCGGGAAAAATATGTCAAACCGACTCAAACAAAAACTCCTCTTAGGTACCGCTGTCATATTATTTGGGATTTCCATATTTTTGCGGGTACAGTACAACTCCTGGGCGTCAGGGGACATGACCTCATTTCTTATCCGTTGGTACAACCAACTTGACGACCATGGGATATTGATTTCCCTGGGACGGAAATTCTCGAACTATACGCCGCCGTATCTATATCTTATGGCGTTGGCGACTCTCACATCGGGGATCCTCTCGAAAGTTGCGGCGATCAAACTGATCTCCATCATTTTCGATGTCTATGCCGCCTGGATTGTTTTCCGCATCATCCGCCTTCGGTATCCCGACGGTTTCATGCCTTATCTTGCTGGATCCATCTACTTTTCCCTGCCAACCATTCTGATCAACAGTTCAGTTTGGGGTCAGGCAGACAGCATCTATACGGCCTTCCTGCTGACCTGCGTTTACTTTCTCCTCAAGGAAATGCCCCTGAAGGCTGTACTATTTTTTGCACTGGCTGTTGCTTTCAAGCAGCAGGCATTATTCCTTGCCCCCTTCCTCCTTGTACTCACACTTCAAAAGAAGATTCCCTGGTATTTCTTCGTTCTCGTGCCAGTTGTTTATATAATCCTTGTAGCGCCAACCGTATTTCTTGGCCGCAGCTGGCAGGATGTGCTGACAATTTATTTTTCACAGGCATCGGGTGGAAAGGCATTATCCAGAAACGCGGCGAATCTTTATATCTTCATATCGAGAGAGTTGTATCCACTTCTTATAAAACCCAGCCTGGCCGCCGGTTCGATTGCCGTTTTGGCATGGGTGGGATACACATGGCACTTCACCAAAAGGATGGACCGCAAAACCCTGCTTTTGATGGCATTGATTTCCGTGGGACTCACTCCATTCGTCCTGCCCAAAATGCACGACCGTTATTTTTATCCAGCCGATGCGCTTTCCCTGATCGTTGGGTTCTACGTGCCAGGGACCTGGTTCCTGCCGATCCTCTATCAGGCTGTGTCCCTTTTATCGTACATGCCTTTCTTATTGAACATCAGCGGGCAAAGATACGTCCAAACGGCTGCGATCATCAATACACTGACGGTAGGTTTCCTGCTTTGGAAGCAATGGAAAATGACCTCGGATGCGGAAAAACCCGATCCGTAGCCCGTGCGGCTTAAAGCGCTCATAAAAGAATCTTGACCCAAGCTATTAATGCTCCGATCTGGAATAACACATGAAAAGAAACTTTCAATGGATCTTGTTAAGTCTTATCCTTCTCCTGGGCATATTGATCCGTGCGTGGAATTTTGGCAGCCTTCCCTCCGGACTTAATCAAGACGAGGCATCCAGCGCCGTGGATGCCTACTACTTATATCATTATGGCGTCGACCGGAATGGAATTTCGTATCCCGTGCATTTTATCGCCTGGGGAAGCGGACAAAGTTTATTGTACGGGTACCTGCTCATTCCATTTGTTGCATCTGGGCTGAATCCAATTACGACCCGGCTCCCCATGCTATTGCTGGGTGTTTTGACACTGCCCATCATGTATCTGGTTGGGTACAGAACAGCAGGAAGACGCTTTGCTTTGATTGCGGTGTTCTTGTTGGCCGTCAGCCCCTGGCATATCATGATGTCGCGCTGGGGACTTGAAGATAACACCCTGCCTTTTGTGTTTTTGGTTGGTTATCTTTGTATGCTCCTCTCCACACGAAATAATCACTGGTATGCGGCTGGTTGTGGCGGTTGCCATTGGCACGCAAATCGTGGTCAATATCAACGGATCAAGCGGTGGATTTTGCCTTGCAAGGCGACCCCGACAAACCTGTGTGCGTCACGGACAAGGTCAACATGCCGTATATTTACGTTTTATTCAGTGAAAAAACAAACCCGGTGACTTTTTTGAATACTGTCAAGTATGTCAACAACAAGGCCGCATTTCGCCAGGTGCGGTCCTTTGACCGCTTTACGTTTGGCCTCGAACGCTGCCGCATGGAAGGGGATGCGATTTATATATTAAGGAAAGACGAAAGTCCGCCGGAGCGGATTTCACAATATAAAATAAATAACTTTGTCGATTTCAACGTATACATTCCATAATTATATTTAAGTTACCCACCAATTCAGAAAAATCAAATCTGACAACTAACAACATGACACCTCCCTTCATCCCTCGACCCTCCCAACAAAACATCCTCCGCTACACAGGCGGGCAGCTGGGCATTGCCGCCGTCTCTGGCGCGGGCAAGACGCACATCCTCTCTGCACTTGCGGCGCAGATCATTCACGATAACCAATTGCAGGACGATCAGGAAGTGCACATCGTCAGGCTCGTCAACTCGGCGGTGGATAATTTCGAAGCGCGCATCAAAGGCTTTTTTGAGAACCCGTTCAAGCGCTTTATAAATATCGCGTGCGCACATTGCATGGGCTGGCGCATGACATTGTCCGCGAGAAGCCTGCGAACATGGGGCTTGAAAATCAGTTCAGTATCATAGACGAGCGCGAAGCGGATTTCATCCGCCGCGAGTCGGTCAATGCGTGGCTGTCATCTCACGCATTGGATGATTATCTAGTCCCTGCCCTCGATAGTTCCAAACAGGATTGGGCGCGCCGATCACGGTTACAATGATTGCTGAGCTGATCTACACAGGCGCAACGATCTACATTTTGCGAAAAAAATTTTATCGTTAGAAGAGGAAAAATGAATCTCAAAAAAATTAGCGCTATTATTGTTCTTTTGCTGTCCATACTAGCTTGTAATCTCCTATCTCCAACTGAAGACACGTCCACACCAGAGATTACCGAGCCGGAACCAACAACTGTTCCCACTGAGATTACAACAACTGAACCAACTGTTTCTTCAGGTGGGCCAGCCATTGCCAACTGCCCCATCTTCCCAGCGGACAATTATTGGAACACGGCCATTGACTCGCTTCCAACTCATCCTCAATCTGATGCATGGATCGACAGCATTGGCCGCGACGAAAGCCTTCACATGGACTTCGGGTCTGGTGAATATGAAGGGGGTTTGCTTGGCATTCCATATGATGTAGTTTCTGGTTCAACGGTAACCAATTATTCACCCGAGTTCTACTATGCAGATGAATCAGATACAGACCCATATCCGATTCCTGACAATCCAAGTATTGAGGCAGGGAGTGACCACCACATCATTGTTGTAGATACAGATACTTGCAACTTATATGAAATCTTTGATGCGAGTTTTGATAATGGAAATTGGAACGGCGGCGGCGGCGCAATATTTGATCTAAATTCAAATGCACTCCGCCCTGACACATGGACATCTGCTGATGCAGCAGGCTTGCCTATTTTGCCTGGGCTTGTTCGCTATGATGAGATCGAGGCTGGTGAAATCAAACATGCCTTGCGTTTTACTGTGGAAGAAACGGCAGGCTATCTCTGGCCAGGCAGACATCAAACCGCTGACCCAGATGACAACATCCCTCCATTTGGTGCACGCTTCCGTTTGACAGCGGACTATGACATCTCTGGTTTCCCACCTGAAATGCAAGTCCTTTTGCAAGCCTTCAAAACTTATGGAATTGTCTTGGCAGACAATGGCTCGGATTGGTACGTCAGCGGCGCGCCCGATGAACGCTGGGACAACGACATGCTCCACCTGCTTGATGTGTTGACAGGCGATGATTTCGAAGCTGTTGATACTTCGGTGTTGATGGTGGATGTGGATTCGGGAGAGGTGAAATAAGTTTCAGGTGTCAAGTTCCAAGTGTCACGTACCCCCTCTCCCTGTGGGAGAGGGGCGGGGTGAGGGAGAGTTACCGTGCGGGTGAAATTGAGCGCCCCTTATTCGTGCAGGCAATGGATGATGGGTAGCAAGGTGCTATACATAACGATTTAGAAAATGTAGTAAAGTTGGTTTAGTTATGACAAACAAAACTGGCGATGAAAAAATACAAACCAACCAAGACCTGTCAACCCAAGTCAAAAAGTGGGTAGAGGAACAAGGTTATTCTCTTGAGATGAGGGTTGCAAAGAAATTTCAAGAGAGTGGTTTTCAAGTCTCTCAATTTGAACATTTTATTGACCAAGAATCTGGCTCTGTTAGACCTGTTGATGTTGTAGTGTCACTTTCCAAAGATATTGGAAATTCTCGCATTGTTATAAAACTCTATATAGAATGCAAATATTCTGCAAAAGATAAGCCGTGGGTAATAGTAGTTACTTCAGACAAGTTTGATAAATTTTCTTTTTTCTCAAGAATACTAAAAGGCGAACATCCTTCAAGTTGGTCAAATATTGACATTTTACAAGGTAGGGTTGCCGCCAAAATTGTCCAAGCGTTGGATAGTAATTTGAGCTTGGATGTATTTTCGATTAAGAATCCTGGGTATGTTGTTGCTGAGTCCCTTACCAATCAGAAAGACCATGCTTATGAAGCAATTATCCAAATTAGCAAAAGCGTTGAAGCCCATGACACAGAATCAGAAGAGACTTACAAGCAAACGACACAAACTCTTGATGACTCTGAAATCACAGACAGCTCGTCAAGCTTTGGCCTCTTTGTTAGTATTGCCTTTCCAATCGTTGTAATAAATGGTCAATTGTTTGAGAGTTACTTGGGAAATAACAATGAAGTGGAAGTTTCCGAAATTCAAAGTGGCATGGTTTTTGTGCCATATCGACGACGTGAAGCTAATCCACACTCACAAGTTGTGTTGAGCCCCGTGACAGTCGTAACAGAAAAATATTTGGATAATTATGTTTCCTTGATTAAGCAAGGAATAGAGTCTATGTTGTCGCAAACCGAAGCAATAAGTGAAGTCGTGGATTTTGAAAAATCTAAATACACAAAAACAACACATGGTGAAGTTGATTTCTAGCGGAGTCTTTTTTGATGACTAACACATTTATCCCTCGCCCATCACAGCAAGAAATTCTGAGATACCTTGAAAGAGGTGGCGGGCGGCTGGGCATTGCCGCGGTGCCTGGCGCGGGCAAGACGCACATCCTCTCGGCGTTGGCGGCGCAGATCATTCACAGCGGCGCACTCGACGACGATCAGGAAGTGCTCATCGTCACGCTCGTCAACTCTGCGGTGGATAATTTCGAAGCGCGCATCAAACGCTTCTTCGACAATCCGCTCCAGGCGCTTTACAAATATCGCGTGCGCACACTGCACGGGCTGGCGCATGACATCGTCCGCGAGAAGCCGGGCAGTGTGGGACTCGAAACGCGGTTCAGCATCATCGACGAGCGTGAGGCGGGCTTCATCCGCCGCGAGTCGGTCAATGCGTGGCTGGCGTCGCACTCGCTGGACGACTATCTCGACCCCGCCCTCGATCAGTCCAAACTGGATTGGGTCAAACGTCAGCAACTGCCTGACTTATTGGATTCCCTCGCCCTGGCCTTTATCCGTTCATCCAAAGATCGCCTCCTGACTCCCGAAAGCCTGCGACTTAAACTCGACGCCAGTCTCACCCCGTTACCTCTCGCCGAACTCGGCTGGAGCATCTACGCGGATTATCAACGCGCCCTCGCCTATCGCGGCGCCGTGGACTTTGATGATCTCATCCGCCTGGCGCTCACGCTCCTCGAAAGCGACGAGGAATTTCGTGCTAGATTAAGTTATCGCTACAAATACATTCTCGAAGATGAAGCACAAGATTCAAGTATTACCCAACAAAGAATTATTGAGTTGATTTCCAGCGGAGAAGATAATTGGGTGAGGGTTGGCGACCCCAATCAAGCAATTTTTGAAACATTCACTACAGCAAAACCTGAATTGTTACGAGATTTTATTGCAAATAATCCCCATGAAGACATGCCCGAATCGGGGCGGTCGCAACCGTCCATTTTGGCGTTGGCGAATCATCTCATTGATTGGGTGATGACATCGCATCCCGACCCGAATGTGCGGACGGCGTTATCCGTACCGCATATCGTGCCTGTGCCTGAAGATGACCCGCAGCAGAATCCGCCTGATAATCCTGAAGCGATCAAGTTCATCAGCACCAAGTACACGCCCGAACAGGAATTGGATGCAGTGGTCAAGTCGGTGAAGGGATATGTCGATTCGTTTGCCGAACTCCCCATCGAAGAACAACCGACAATTGCGGTGCTGGTCCCGCGCAATGCCCGCGGCGTGGAAGTGGTCAATGCGCTGCGTCAGAAGGGCATCGAACCCATTGAATTAATTTCAAGCACGTCTGAAACACGCGCGGCGGCGGGTTCGTTGAGTTATCTGTTGGGGTATCTGGCAGACCCGCAATCGGCGCGAAAGTTGGCGAAGGCATATGAGGTTTTCAGGAGAGATTGGCGTGATGGCATGTCGTTGCGAGCGCAAGTTGCGAAGCAATCTCCTGAAGATGAGGAGATTGCTTCGTCGCAACAAACGCTCCTCGCAACGACATCAAGTTTGTTACGGAAAATGGTTGATGTGGAAAATTTCATAGCGCCGCGAAAAGATAATGATTGGCTGGCAGCTTTGGCTGAGTCAGAGGCGGACGCCGAAGCAAAAGCTGAGGCGGTCATCCAGGAATTAAGTGCGTTTCGAGTCAATGTCCAGAGATGGTTGAACGCGGTGACTCTGCCCATCGATCAATTGGTGCTGACGCTGGCGCAGGATGTGTTCAGCGAAGCTTCGGATCTGGCGCTGGCGCATAAACTTGCGCTGGTGTTGAGAGGGGCGGCGGACGATCACGCGGATTGGCGCCTGCCTGAGTTGACGTCGGAACTGGCGGTGATCGCGAAGAACGAGCGGCGCTTCATCGGGTTCTCGTCGGACGATTCGGGCTTTGACCCCGAACGGCATCGCGGACGTGCCGTGGTGACGACGATGCACAAGGCGAAGGGGCTGGAGTGGGACCGCGTGTATATGATGTCGGTCAATAATTATGACTTCCCGTCGAACATGCCGAATGACCGTTTTATTTCGGAGAAGTGGTTCGTGCGGAGTGGATTGAATTTGGAAGCGGAGGCGCTGGCGCAATTGACCGCGCTGGGGTCAACGAGTGAATATAATTGGTATGAGGAAGGCGCAGCGACGATGCGCTCGCGGCTGGATTACGTCAAGGAACGCCTGCGCCTGTTGTACGTGGGCATCACGCGCGCGAAGCGTGATCTGATCGTGACGTGGAATTCAGGTCGTCAGGGTGATGCGACGCCGAGTCTGGCAATGAGTGAGTTGATGGGGTGGTGGGAGGGTTCGTAGAATATTCTGCTATCAGGTTATTAACTCTTGAAAACTATTGCAATTATTAGAATTACTCATTGCTAACTGATATTATTTTTAGTAGCATATTCTTTGAACTCTCTAGAAAGTGCATCCTTAAATTTTTCGGCATTAACTGGATTCAACTCATATTCTATGTAACGCCAGGATGAAATATCAAAGGGAGACTTTACCCCATCTTTCTTTCGAGTTAGAATAACTTCCTTCCCTAGTGTGTGAGCAATGCCCAACTCATAAAATACATTGGCGTTGTGTGCGGATATATCAGCAATTATTAACCCCGCTTTATTTATTGATTGCCAAATATCATTGATGATTTTGCGTGGCCCAAAAATATCATCGGCTCGTATGATATTCAATTTATGCTTTTTGCCGACAGTTTTAATTAATAATTGAACATCATCGGACCATTCTTCAGAAAAAGGCATTAACACAAATACAAGTTTAGGATCAATTACTCCGTCAACGGCGGGAAACGAGGGTGATATAAACATCCCCTTCTGATCGTTTAGGGCTTTTTTCTTGTTTTCTAATACTAAATTGATCTTTTCGCGCAGACTAACAAGTTTGTCCTGCTTAAACCAAACATCTTCAGCCTTTCCAACAACCAAAGCATCGCGTATCGTAATTCCATCGTCATGTGAGGTAGCCGCAATGCAAGGTATGCCTTCCCTATTCAGGATAACCATTACATCTAGGCCTGATATCTTTGCCATGGTTGGCGTATTAATATTAATATCAACTAAAGCAATTTCAATCACTCCTTTATTACTGTCCAGGATGCTATGGACCTTTTCTAAAGATTTTGCCTTCTCGATAGCAAAAGACATCCCCAAAGCTTCCTGTAATATGTCTACCCAGTCATCTTCATCTTCAAAAATCAATGCAACAGATTTGCCCGCCATAGCAACTTCCTCCCAACGTTATGACTGAATGTCCAGTTTGGATTCAAATTCTTCAAACTCAACATCTTTCAACTCAAATACCGCTCCTCCGAAATCTGGGAAGCCAACAGGGTCAAATGACTCATCCACTTTTACTTTTATATTCATTGAAGATTTCAGGGTCTCATCGTCTTCTATATTCTGTAATATGGTCTTCATCTCACTGTACCTTCCAAACAGGGCGGCAAGTGGTATTCCCAACATTTTGCTCCAATATCTGGCATGAAGGGCTGGGAAAGGAGATATGGTTAATAGTTTCGCATCGCTTTGATCCGGTAATAGTGGGCGGTATTCTCCTAGCAATCTCTTGGCAAAAAGTTCGAATGTTTGTTCATTGGTTGAGAGACCAGGTCTGGTTGGAAATTTAGAGAGAAGCTGACCTAAAGCATTTCCCTTTGTTACCAAAATCTCCTTCGACGTTCTAGAAGGGCGGTGGAATTCTAAAATTGCCCCATCACTCGCCTCCTTGACAGCGCGTCTGATTTCGGAAATGGGTTTATCCTTACCTAGAAAATCCCATACTTTTATTTCGCGAAACGCCTCTCTGGCATCATCGATATTCCCATAAGCTGTAAAAACGATAATTTTAGTTCCCTCATCGAGGCCCGCAATAAGAGTGGCAATGGCTAAGCCCTGGTCATTTTCTGGATCGCTCTCATCTAATCTTTTGTCTAATAAAGCAACATGATAAGTTGAGCGTTTTAGTTTTGATATTGCTTCCTTGCTCGAAGACGCAAAATCTAATTGATATCCAAGCGAGGCAAGGCCCTCTTGAACTATACCCTGCCAGTCTTTGTCATCCTCCACGTAAAGAACTTTTATTTTAGGCTTCATCATTTATCTCCAAAATAATCATTCACAGGGAATACAATTGCATGTGCGCTAGACTTTTCTTAGATGAATTGTGAATTTAGCTCCCACACCATCTCTGCTCTTAACAGGATCATCTATCTTCCCGCCGATCATTTCAAGATAAGCTCTTGTCATGGAAAGCCCAAAGCCATGGCCTTCCGAACCTTTATCCGAAATGGGTAAGAACACCAATGGGGCTATATTTTCTGCGATTCCAATACCAGTGTCCTCAACGGAGATTATAACCCAATTCACGTCGATCCTCTCCCTATATATATAAATTCTGCCTCTGCCCGAGGCTATCGCACGGACAGCATTGGTGAGCAAGTTTTGAAATACATTGGCCAACTCTGGCGTAGCCAAAACATTTAGTGGTTCCGTGACATTACTGATTGAATTTATCAATTCTATTTCTGCGGGCACCTCGACCTCGGCGAGCGCTTTCTTCAGCATAAGTGGCACGGAGGTCATTTCGACAGACGTAAAGTTGCGTTTAGCTTCGCCTAATCTATTTTGAACCATCTGGATTGTATTGGAAGTTATAGTCGTAATCTGGCTCAATTTCTCCGAAAGATAAGAATTCTTTTCCAAATCATCCTGGCAGTTCATTTCAATCAACTCAATTTGACTTTTGATTTTCGATAACGGCGATTTCATCTTGTGGGAAAGATCTCCTGTAATTATTCCTACAGATGCCAATTGTTTCTGATTCATATTTTCAGCATTCTTGATTGCAACGGCACATAAGGATGCTAGCGACCTGATTAATTCTGTATCATCATCTTCAAAATGATAGGGGTTTTCGCTTTCCAGATTTATCACTCCTATGACTTTAGCACCATCAAAAATTGGCACGGCAAGTTCGGACTCCTCAATGCCTGGAAAGGCATCATAAAACTCATTGCTCAATGGATCAGATGATATTCTATCAATTTTTATGATATGCTTTTCTCTTACCGATTTGCCAATAATACCCTTGTCAAAAGATTGTACCCCGCCTTTCATTTCTGGTTTGAGGCCTCTATCCACAACAACCTTTATTTCTCGTCTAATTTCGTCGCATGTATTAATTGTTCCCTTATCCGTCTCGGTGAGTTCTAGGGCTTTATTTAGAATGATTGAAAATATTTCCTTTGGCTCTGTTTGCAAGAGAAGAGTATTTACTATATCTATCAGCGCCTGGCGTTCTTTTGCAATTCTTTGGGCACGCTCATATTCAATTGCATTCTTTATGGCTATTACGGCTTGTCCAGCTAGTGTCTCCATGAATTCTTGATCGTCGACACTAAATGCAGAAATGCGGCTACTTTCAAAATTCATTACACCAATGACCTCATCCCCGAGGACTAGAGGGACATCCATCTCTGAGATCGTGTTACTGGATATTTCGTTGAACATATCTTTCCATTCAAGGCTTGTCCTAACGTTTTCGATTCTAATGGTCATCTTTCTTTTGAATGCCTCCTTTGCTATTCCTTTGAATTGATCGAGGGAATAGACTTGCTGTTCTAGCGGACGTAGATTTTCTCCTATGGCTGCCTTTGCTTTGATGGCATTCAATTTTTTGTCGTGCAGGAGAATGACCCCAGTATCAGCTTTTATATGCTTGGTGGTTAATTCAAGTATTGTCTGAAGGATCTTATCACGATCCAAAGTTTGGCTGATTTCTCGATCAATTTGACGTAAATGCTCTAGTTCTTGAAGCCTTCGGTCACGCAATCTTTGATATTGTCGAGAATTCTTAATGGCTATTGCCGCATATCTAGCAAGGCTACTAATTGTCCATTTTTGAGCATCGTGAAATATCTGTCTGTTGCGGAAATTGACAAAGAGAATGCCCACTGATTCAGCCCCAACCTTCAGAGGTATCGCGGCCATAGATTGAATGTTTTCTCTAACAGGGAATTTCTGGGTTGAATAATTCAGCCCGAAGAACTCATAGAAAGCAATGCTACTATTGGCAAATGCCGGTTCTTCTCGCAAGTTAATTAGGTGTACAAGTGCCGCAGAGTCGGGTTGGGCCATTTTTAATGAGTCTTGGTTTAGGAACGTTCCCTTAAAAACAGGTGTAAGATATTTGGCTTCTGATTGATTGTACGGGTATAAAATTACCAAATCCGCTTGGGTAGATTCATGAATGAGGTGCACAACTTCACTTATTACATCCTGATCGGAATCCAGCTTCTGAGTCAATATTTGCCCTGCGGCGTCCACCTTCCGCAAATCATCGAGTAGCCTAATATTGTTTATAGCAAGCGATATATGGTTTGCAAGGAGCTCTAAAATTTGCCTGTCTTCATCATCGTAATGGCTAGGTTCTGGATGCTGCACACTTATGACGCCAAGTGGCCGATCTGAAATCCTTAGTGGAACGAAGACTAATGATTTCTCCTTGGATTTAGTGCCCTCAACATGAATCGCTCGAACTCCTTCCGGTAAAACATCTACATCTATGTTATCAATCTTTAGAGTGACTAGATTAGTAATCATCCAAGATGAAATCGAATTTGTTAATGGATAGTTCTGCTTTTTAGCGACTTTTTTCCCTTCTTCAACTAAGAATAAATCGGCATCGTTCCTATGTAAATTATACATAGCCAGTGAAAAATAGTAGCCAACATCTAAAATGCCGCGGATGCCAGTGAAGACCTTTTCAAAAACACGATCTATGCTCTCAAGATTCTCATTTATGTCCTGCCCAATTTTTGCAATTTCGCGATATCTACGAATAAACCAAGTATTCTGTAATTCTGATGATGCAATTTCAATGAATGTTTTTAGCTCGGATTGAAATTTTTTATCGAATTTTTTGGGTTTTTTATAATCTAGATATATAACCGCCAATGGTCTTGCATGACGCTTTGTAAACAATCCAAAACCCACGAGAGCATGTATCTTCTCGATTTCTGTAATTGGGGTTTTATAATTCGAGATTTCACCTTCTTCAACTAGCAGAATTTTTTGGGTGAGCACCAAACTTGCCAGTCCAGTTTCTCGCGGAATCTTGAATTCTTTTTGTGTTAGTTTTGCAAGACTTCCAATGATAGTTGGTGGCTCTCGAAGAAACTTGTGCGTTACCGGATTTACTGGAAAAATTACGCAGAAATCAGCGGAGAAGTATCTTTGTGCGGCAGTAGCGATTCGCTCAAGAGATTTCCGCAATTCCCCAGGTTCATAGCTCTCGATCTTCAAAGATTGGAAAAGCGATATTAGATCACTTTGCATTGTAAATCCTCCTAAAATCTTTTCAATACTTGAGTGCCAAATATTTACCTTGGTAATCTTATTACCTTTCCTTTAGTTTTGCAATAGTCTTTTTGCCGAAATTCGGACATCAATTTGGACAAAAGAAGCCTTCCAGGTTGGAGAAATAGATTACTGAAGACCAATTCCAGAGAGAAAACTTCCGTAGAAAGCTTTACTGACTGCTCTCGCACTTCAGACCTTCCATCTATTATTCTCCCAATTCAAATTTTCATCTGGGCTTCAGAGAAAGACTTGACAACCAATTAAATCGTCCTATACTGGTACAAATAAAGTTAAGTATAGTAGTAGACATAAATATGAAGGGTCGGTATGACAGATAAAATACCTTCGTTAGATCAATTTGAAGACTTTGATTTCCGAGAACTACCCATTGGGGTCTATATGACATCCTTGGATGGGCAGTTTATTGTTTGTAATCAATCGGTTCGAAGGATGCTGGAGTTGCCTCTCGAAGGGTCACCTAATGCAAGTATTGAAAATTTTTATGCAAACCCAGCCGATCGAAAAGCTGCTATTGATCATGCGGTCAAACTTGCAGAACAAGGAAAAATCTTTGAGCGAGAGATATTACATCTTAAAGTGCGTGATAGAAATTTGTATGTTGAAGATTATTGCAAAATAATTCAAAATTCTGAAGGTCACGTCATTGGTTTTGTAGGCTGTATGGTGGATATCACAAAAGACTTTGAAACCAGGCAACATGAAAGGGAATTGCGTGAACGGATCGAAGAGTTGCGGTTTGATATTGGGCGGATTTTGCACGCAAATACTACAACTCTCGTCATGGTCAAACAAACATTGGATGCAGTTGTCGAGGCTTTTGAGCCAAAGCCATATCAAGATGCTTCCGTTCCACCCGCCGAGGAAGTAGAAGCAATGCTTACTAATTATTCTGAAGTGCTAGCCAGCACTATTGAGCGCTTAACACACAGTGCAGATGAGGAACGGCGGCTTAAGGCTCTTCCATCTTCCTATTGGAATAAATTACTTGGTTATATAAGTTTTCTGCGCGAGTTTAGGGAGCGTATACCAACACCTGAGTCGTACCCTGCCACGTTGAGGAACCTAGCTAATGATGTAGGAAAAATCCACTCCAAAATTGCGCCTGGATATATCCCACGCGAACCAACGCGTGAACTCCAAAATGCGGCCTGGCATTTGGAACGGATCACTAATTTGGTTGAAGTACTTGACACTCGCGCTGTCGTTATCCAAATGGACTACACAATCCATAGTTTGCGTGAATTCATCACATCTGATGTGAGAGAACCTGTCGAACGCAAAAGCATTAGCATAAAATCGCTTATCGATGAATGTGTCAAACGTTTGGCTGAATATGCACGTAGCCTCAAAATTGATATTGATCGCAAGGAGGTGGAGGATGTTTATATCAATGCCAGCGAACGGGAGATGGTGCGTGCGCTCTCCAATTTGATGCACAATGCCATCAAATATTCCTGGCGCCGGGACCCGGAGCGGACAAAACCTGCATGGGTATCTGTTCGCACAAAGGTAAAGGATCAAAAGGTTTATGTTGAGTTTGAGAATTGGGGTGTTCCCATTAAACGCGAAGAAATTGAGAAGGAGAAGGTATTCGAACTCGGTTATCGCGGGGAGATGTCAAAAGATCGCGGTCGTCTTGGCACGGGTATCGGATTGACGGATACCCGCCGCGTAGCCGTGTCCCATGGCGGCCATGTTGAAATTGAAAGCCAGCCTGCGGTCCGTGGTACTCATAATGAAAAAAACGAAAATTATTATGAACAACCTTTTCTTACTAAGGTAATTATGGTTTTACCCCTGTCAAGGAAATAATAAAACCAAATTGTAGGAGAGTGAAAATCAATGAAAACCAAAGTTCTGTGGGTGGAAGATAGTGCTCGCTTGGAATTACGCAACCTAACTGGACCGATTTATATCAGCGGGGAATATGATATGAACCTCGCTGAAGATGCGACCACTGCTGTCCGCTATCTACTGACTAAAGAGTATGATGCTGTCATTCTTGATATGCGGTTGCCACCCGGGATCGACGATTATTGGGTCAAAATTTATCGGGATAAGGGAGAAGATAAAGCGGATGCCAGGCTTGGTTTGGAGTTGGCGGATTGGTTACTTAATGGCCGCACCGATTTTCCTTCAAAACCGCCCATTTGGATAAAACCCTACCATGTTGGTGTATTTACTGTTGAAAACGACCCGACCCTTCATACTAAACTTGAATATTTGAAAATCAAGGTGTTTGAGCACAAGGTAGCAGGTCTTTTAGACACTATTCTTGTTGCCATCATTAATAGAATTAAAGCTCAAAAGCCAGAATCTAAAAACGGAATGTGACGTAAAATGCAAATTCCATTCGATGGGATTTTAACCCTGTTGGTTTTCCTTGTTGGCATTCCCGCGCTCATTTTGCAGTTGATCTCAGTAGCTGAACGTCGGGCAGTCATCAAAAAGCAGGGGCTGGATGTCCAATCATTCTTGAAAAAAGCGATTACCGTTATATTGATCGGGTTGTTTTTTCAGTTTTTATTTATGTTTTTGCTGGAAAAGCAAAAAGATGTAATCAGGAATTTTGTTGAACAGTTTATATGGTTGTGGATATTCTGTGCGCTATTCTACCTGGTGATAAAAGTTTCTAAACAAATTCCTGAACAATACGGGCGCAGGGAGAAGATTGTTGAAAAACTGACCCAAGATATATTAAATGAGTCAAAAAGAAAGGGACGTATAGCGGGGGGAACCTTTAACGATCTGGCGAATCTTGGACAACAATGTGATCCCGGACAAGAGCGCGAAATGGTGATCAATGCCTTCAAAGATCTTGTTAAAATTATGTTGGTCCAATCCACATATAAGGGAGACTCTTTTGAAGCACTGATTGATGAACTTGTTCACATGCTAGTTGCCAACCCTGAACCAAGAGATTTACCTAATTTCAATACTGCGATAAAAATCCTTTCTGCTGTTTTATCTGTGGATGACCATTTGGAAACAGACGATGACAAGCAACGAGCTTTGCATGCTATCAGTAAGCTTGGTCGGACGCTGATTGTTCACTTCAAATCGGTTGAAAGAGATAACATCATACTTGATTACATTGATTCGGTTGAATTTGTATTGGCCAAAAAAGCAATGTTGACGGAGGTCAGTCAGGCGCTCTTTGAAATTGGCATCTGCGCAGTCGAAGAAGGTCAGGATTTTATGGTGGTTGCCGCACTCGATAAAATGACGTCACTCGCTGAAAAATATCCGCCTTTGCCAAACGAGTTTGTTACTGATATGCTTGGCCTTCTTGCCCATTTCTGGGCGAAAGGGGGCAGTCGTAAAAAGTTTGCCGAAGCAAAACTCGGCGAAGTGGAAAAGTTTTTGCCCAGAAGCCATCTTTTATCTTTGGAAGGAGCTAAAACTCATTGCGAGCAAACCATGTATTTTGATGTGGCGGATGAATTGGCTAACATGATAGAAACATTAAGACCTCGACGAAAACCCCATAAGAAAAAGTGAGAGGACCCTGACAGGTTATCTCTTCGTTTATTGCTCACTTCGTGAAGTTCTCTGCTTAGGGACAATGAAAACTGTCTCAAACACGATGTTAACAGCCCCACCCGACCTTCGGACACCCCCCAAATCCGTGAGGGAGAATTTGATAGGCGATTGAGTGTATATGGCTCGGATTTGGAGAGGGTTTGGCGAAGGCATTTTTCTGCACAATGAAAAAACGGTCTCGGGAGGTAATGTCCGCGAGAGCGTTTTTTGTATAATATTGACACATGCGCATGTGGGTGTGTATAATGCCGCCATACAAGGAGTTTGTATGGAAAACCTACAGCGAGTTAATCTATTGCTGGAAAAACGTCAACGCCAGGCATTGGAGCGTCTTGCACGCCAGCGCAACCGCAGTGTCAGCGATTTGGTACGTGAATATATCACCGCTGGATTGAGGGAGGATAATAGTCAACAGCGGGAAAGACTGCTTGCCTTGGAACATGCCCGTACCCTCAGGGCTCGAATTATGAAACGGCGAAAGGGTAAGCCCCTTCCTGATGTAGTAAAAGTCATCGAGAAAATACGGGAGGAGCGGGTTAATGAGTTACTTGGTCATTGACGCCAATGTTGCTGTGAAAAGCATCTTAAGTGCGACTGACAGCCTGAGCGCATTTTGGGAAAAGGTTGACCAGGAGAATATCACTCCGTGCGCGCCTCGTTTATGGTTGAGCGAAACCGCGTCTGCAATTCGATCTTTGGCTTTTCAAAAAGCGATTTCTGCTGACGAAGCAGAAGAAGTCTTGCGGACAATTCACGGCTTGCGCATCGAGATCATCAATGAAGACGAAGAACTAAGTCTGCGCGCATTGGAACTCGCTGGGAAACTTGGTCAATCCAAAGCCTACGATGCTTTTTATCTGGCACTGGCTGAGAAATTGGTTGCAGAATTTTGGACGGCAGATGAACGTCTCTTCAACCGCTGTCGAAAAGATTTGAAGTTAAGTTGGGTGCATTGGATTGGAGAGTTGTAGGAATCCATTTGCTAATGGAAATGAAAAACGGTCTCAGATGGGATGGGGAAAGCGACCTATCCCCCCGCCCACTTCGACAGGCTCAGCGCGGCGCTTCCCAAGTGGGAAGGGGGCTTGTTGTGTGAAGGCTTTGTTCCCTCCCCGTTCGGGGAGGGTTAGGGAGGGGTTGAACCCTGGCAAAACCCGCCAGGGCAGATGTGCCAAACGGTCTCAGGACGTACTTGTCCACGAGACCGTTTTGTGTTTTGGCAGCTGGTAACCGAGAATCGTGATTTTGGGTGAGTACGTAGTACAATGAGTAGGTTGAAAGAGTTTGAAAATTTTGTTTTTTTTGCCGTATGCGGGGAAATACGCTGAATTTGTGAACAAAATCAGGAACTCCCGATCCATTGCAAACATTTGAGGAACACCACCCTGATGAAAGGGTGGGTTGAGCGTTTAAGAGACGAGGAAAACAGTCATGATGAACAAATCCCTATTCGAAGAAAAGTGGAACCTGATCCGCAGTCAGATCAACGCGCGGTGGAGCTTGATGGTTGAGTACGACCTGCTCAAAGTGGACAAGGCAGAAGTGAAGTTCGATAAATTCGTCACCATGCTGCAGGTCAAATACGGATACACCCGCCAAAAAGCCAAAGAAGAAATCGGTAAACTTTGGACGGAATTCGAATCCAACAGCAAGATCCGCAGCTAAAGGAGCACACATTGAATACAATGCCAGAAAAAACCCAGGTCAAACGCAAGCGCCCGTCCAAAGGGGTGGCAAAACACAACCGCAGGGTAAAGCAGGAAGCCCGCAAGAACAGCATACCGGGCACAATTGTCAAAAAAGGCAAACGCCCAACTGTAACAGTATAAGAATCGATCTCCAATAAAACAACCTCGGCCGCAATGACCGAGGTTGTTTTATTGCGGGCAATCGTTAATTTCAGGCAGGGAAAATTATTTCAAATTCACATTGAAGAGCAAGGCATCAGGGGATGATCTCGAATTCGTGAGTCTCCTGAAGATCGTTCAATAAAATAACCAGCTTTGCTGTCCCGGTCTGCGTTTTGGCCGAAATGTGCCACTCCCACGTACATTTTCCCTGGCTGTCAGGAGTCGCCAGCCCAAGTCCGCGGGCGGTGCTGAGATTTCCGTCGGGTGTGTAATAATCCAAATGACAGACCGAACCCGGCGCTGCCTGCAGGATGATTTTGCAATCCTCACCCGCCCGCGCCTGCTTTGGTAAAAGCAGGAATTGGAACGGGCCGATGGTCGGAACAGGAGTTGAGGTTGGCGGCGGTGTGTTGGATGGTGCAGCAGTTGGGCTGGGCGCGGAAACCGTAGTTGGTAGAGAGGATTGCTTAAAATCATCACGGAGGTCGGAGATATTCGTCAGCACGCCGACCACTACAGCAAGACCAAGAAATACCCCCCAAAATCTCCGAAACCAGATACTTGTCTTTTCCAGCATGTGTCCCTCCGCAAATGCAAGCTATTATCTTACACGGCAACAAGGCGGGGCGAACCCGCTTTATCGGCAAGGGGAATCCGTCGAAACCGTACCAGCTCAAATCCGCGAAAGAAGCGGCTTGCATGTCGCCTCATCCTCAGAATTGCCATGCTGGCGGCAAATCCAGTATAGAACAATCAGGGGGAAGATTCAATATGGTTCGAGATTAGGATTGAAAATCGTAATTTTGAATTGTATACTGATATTGATTTTGTGCCGCCCTTTAGAAAAGGAGAGACCATGCACACCTGCCATTCCATCTTCTGTATCACCCCCCCGCATATGCTCCAAGAGATCGTCCGCAACGGCTCCGCTACCCAGCGGGATATCGCTTTGCGAACCCTTATTACCTCTGAGCAATTTCGCGGCCAGCGCCGCGCCATGAAAACGATGGCAGCTTTCATGTCTGCGGCCGCCGAAACGGGAAATAAACGACGCGCCGTCTATGATGCAAAATTGGGTTCCGAACTGCCCGGCACCCTGGTGCGGAGCGAAGGAGACCACGCCTCTTCCGACCCGGCAATTAATGAAGCTTACGATGGGTCGGGCATCACCTATGATCTTTTCTTCGACATCTTTGGCCGGAACTCGATAGACAATAAAGGTTTGAAACTCGATTCGACCGTCCATTTTCAAAAAGGATACGACAACGCCTTTTGGGACGGCAAGCAAATGGTCTACGGCGACGGCGATGAAGACCTGCCTGCCGCCGAGCGGTTATTCAACCGCTTCACCATCTCGCTGGATATCATCGGGCACGAATTGACCCACGGCGTGACCCAGTATGAAGCCAACCTCGCGTATTGGGATCAGGCTGGCGCGCTCAACGAATCCCTTTCCGATGTGTTCGGGTCGCTGGTCAAGCAATATCAGAGGAAGCAGACCGCCAGCCAGGCCGATTGGATCATCGGCGAAGGTTTGTTCACGTCCAATGTCAAGGGAGTTGGTATCCGCTCGATGAAAGCGCCGGGCACCGCCTATGACGACCCCATACTTGGCAAAGATCCCCAGCCTGGGCATATGAAGGATTACGTCCGTACGGTGGAAGATAACGGCGGTGTGCATATCAACTCGGGGATTCCCAACCGTGCCTTCTACATCACCGCTATTGAATTGGGCGGCAACGCGTGGGAAAAAGCGGGCCGCATTTGGTATAAAACCCTCACCGAAAAACTTCAGGAACGTTCCACCTTCCAACAGGGATGCGACCTGACCTACGAAGCCGCTGGCGAACTTTTTGGCGCAAACAGCCTCGAACAACAAGCCGTCAAAAAAGGATGGGCTGAGGTGGGCATCTCCGTCGCCGGCGATGCGCCAAGCGGATGTTTGAGCACCGTACTAAGCGTTTTCGGAATCTCCCTCCGCGCGGAGAAATAATGAAGATTCTTTTTGAACGTACCGGCGGCATCATGGGCTCAAAATCCGTCCTCAACATAAAGCTCGAGGACCTTCCCTCCAATGAGGCAGATACCCTGCGCAAACTATTAAGCGATGCGGATTTCTTTTCACTGTCGGAAGATTTGGCCGTCCATCCCAGCCCAGACGCCTTTCATTACACCATCACGGTCGCAACCGATACGATTCAACATACCATACACACCAGCGATACGACCGCCGCGCAGGAATTACGTCCGCTGCTTCAGGAACTTTCTCAACGAGCACGAACCCTGCGCAGACCGTGACTCGAACGCCTCACCCTCCCCCGAAGCTGGCCGGCGTTGAGTGAAATCATCCTGCGCGGAAGATAAATCTGCAATGCTCAATCCGAAAGCATGCCTGCCCGGGCCGAGCCAAGGTCATAATAGATCGGGATGATGTGTGAGACGCCCACCAGGTCAAGCACATCCAGTATATTTTGGTGCGGGTTGACCAGCGCCATAGTGCCCCCGCGTGCCACAACCGACCTGGCCGCATTCACCAGCATTGGAATCCCAATGGAAGAGATATAGCTTACCTTTGAAATATCCACCAAAATGCGGGCATTCTCCCCGGTACATTGCCGGGAGAATTCATACTCCACCGAATTCACCCCGTTCCCGTCCAATTTCCCATCCAACGTGATCAAACGGATTCCATTTTCCAGTTCGCCGAAATGTAGTTTCATAAGACACCCTTTACAACATCAAAAGAGTCGATGAAATTCATTATACTGATAGGGCAATCGCATTTGAAACTTCCAAGAAGGCGAAACATACAAATTCGCTCGAAAAATCCGCCGATCTTCGCTAATCCTTGCTAATCTTTCTAAAAATTCGTGGGGATTAGCGTAGATTAGCGGGTAAAAAATCCTAATGCGATTGCCCTATTATACTGAAAATGTACCCCTCCACACCGCCGACTTTGTGCTATAATCCGCGGCACGATGTCCAGCCAGATTCACTTTGCCAACAATGACAACAGCAATAATGACAATGACGATGTTCGCATCGTTGGGCGAAGCTTTGCTGGTTGACGGGATAATACAAGTCGAAACCAATCGCCCGACGCGAATGCGAAGGGCGATTTTTTATATAAAATCTTAACCACAAAGGACACAAAGAGCACAAAGGTGGGTTGATTGGCTCAAAGTGGTCATTCTTTTCAGATTATCTTCGTGTTCCTTCGTGTCCTTCGTGGTTAAATCTTTTTGGAGGCGCATCATGTATAGAACTCATATGTGTGGAGAATTAAGAGCAAGCCATGCCGGGCAGACGGTCACGTTAACTGGCTGGGTCAACCGTCGGCGTGACCACGGCGGGGTGGCATTCTTTGACCTGCGAGACCGCTCAGGAATTATTCAAATTACCATCAATCCCGATCTTCCCAAAGAGATGCTCGACACCGTTGCAGACGTCCGCAATGAGTGGGTCTTGCAAATCGAGGGTGTGGTGCAGAAGCGCCCCGAAGGAATGGCAAATCCCAAAATGGTGACGGGAGAGGTCGAGGTCATTGCCAAAATAGTGAACGTGCTCAACCCTTCGAAGACTCCGCCGTTCATGGTCAATACCGATAACGAACTGCCTGACGAGAACATGCGCCTGAAATACCGCTACATTGACCTGCGCCGCGAACGCCTGACTCGTAACATGGTCCTGCGCCACAAGGTAATTAAGTTCATGCGCGACTATCTTGATAAAGAAGGCTTCATCGAGATCGAAACGCCGATCATGTTCAAAGCGACTCCCGAAGGCGCGCGCGACTACCTCGTGCCGTCCCGCTCCTATCCAGGACAATTCTATGCCCTGCCCCAGTCACCCCAGCAGTTGAAACAATTGCTGATGGTGGCAGGCATGGACAAGTACTTCCAGATCGCGCGCTGTTTCCGCGACGAAGACCTGCGCGGCGACCGTCAGCCTGAGTTCACACAGCTCGACCTTGAAATGTCCTATGTCCATCGTGACGATGTTCTCAACCTGGTGGAAGGTTTGTTCACAGCGATGCTGCCAGAAGTAGCGCCGCACAAGAAATTGTATTCTTCACCGTGGCCCAAATTCTCCTATCGCGAAGTACTCGAACGCTTCGGCACCGATAAACCCGACCTTCGTTTCGGTATGGAGTTGATTGACGTCAGCGATGTATTCGCCAACAGCGAATTCAAGGTATTCCAGTCTGCTTTAGCGGCGGGCGGAGTGATCAATTGCATCGTCGCACCGAAATCAGCGGACATGTCCCGCAAGGAAGTGGATGCACTCACAGAAGTGGCGAAGTCGCTTGGAGCGAAGGGAATGCCCACGCTGGCGTTCACAGCCGAAGGCGTGAAAGGAAGCGCGGCAAAGTTTGTGAAGGCAGAAGAAGCCGAGGCGTTGAAATCCAAAGCGGGAGCAGGAGTCGGCGATCTGATCGTCTTCGCTTCTGATGCTCGCGCAGTTGTGAACAAAACTCTCGGCGGACTGCGCTTGTGGTTCCGTGATAAATTGGATTTGGCAGACAAAGATATGATGGCGTTTGCATGGGTGGTGGACTTTCCGTTCTTTGCGTTCAACGAAGAAACGCAGGCGTGGGAGTCGGAGCACCATCCGTTCACGATGCCGAAGATGGACGACCTGCCCAAGTTCGATACCGACCCTGGCGCGGTGCTGTCTGATGCGTACGATATGGTCTGCAACGGATATGAGACCGCTTCGGGTTCGATCCGCATCCATCGCCGCGACGTTCAGATGAAGATGTTCCAAATGCTTGGTTTGAGTGATGAGGATATTCAGGCAAAGTTCGGCCACATGCTCGAAGCGTTTGAATACGGAGCGCCACCGCACGGCGGCATGGCTCCGGGCATTGACCGCCTCGTGATGCTGCTCGCGGACGAACCCAACATCCGCGAAGTGATCGCCTTCCCCAAGAATCAAACGGGCCGCGACGTGATGGCGGACGCCCCGTCGGAAGTGGAACCGAAGCAGTTGAAAGAGTTGCATATTAAGTTCGAGTAATGTTTTCACCACAAAGGAAGACGAAGGTACACAAAGGTTTTTAAAACCTTTCCTTCGTGACCCTTTGTGATACTTTGTGATAAAGAGGTCTTATGACAATCCGAGTTTGTCTCGCAGGCGCAACGGGGTGGGCTGGTTCAGCTGTCGCGCGCGCCATTGCCGGTCTTGAAGATATGACACTTGTATCGGCGGTATCTCGCACTCACGCAGGTAAGACGCTCGGCGAAGTGCTGGCCGAGCCGCGTCTCACCACACCCATCTATGCGACCACACAAGAAGCGCTGGCAGCGCATCCCTGCGATGTGTTCTTCGAGTTCACCAAACCCGATGTGGCAAAACCGAACGTGCTGAGCGCATTACAGCATAAGACGCACGTTGTTGTTGGGACATCGGGTTTGTCCGATACGGACTATGAAGACATCGCTTCTGCCGCCGAGAAGGCTGGGTGCGGCGTTCTGGCAGTTGGCAACTTCGCTTTGACCGTTGTGCTCCTGCAAAAGTTCTCCGAGATCGCCGCACGCTTCATCCCGCAATGGGAGATCATCGATTACGCCAGTGACGCCAAAAAGGACTCCCCCAGCGGAACGGTACGCGAAATGGTAAATCGATTATCCAAAGTGCGACCTTCAGAATTAACTGTTCCAATAGATGAAACTTTAGGTGTGAGAGAAACTCGCGGCGCGAGAATGACAGGTTCACAAGTGCACTCCGTGCGTTTGCCGAGTTACACCATCTCGGCAGAGATCATCTTCGGAATGCCCGACCAGCGGCTGACCATCCGCCACGATTCAGGCACTAGCGCCCAGCCGTATGTGGATGGTTCTTTGCTGGCAATCCGCAAGGTGGGCACTTTCACGGGTCTGCGCCGCGGATTGGATAGCGTGCTGGACTTCGGGAATTCGATCTAAAGTAAATTCACCACAAAGGGCACGAAGTGTCACATAGGTTTAGAAATTTTTTCCTTAGTGTACCTTGGTGACCCTTCGTGGTTAGAAAGGTTTTTATGACCCAAACCATCGACACCAAAACCGTCAAGCACGTCGCCTTCCTTGTCCGCCTCGGCATCTCCAAAGAGGAAGCGCAAAAATTCAGCGGGCAGTTCTCCTCCATTATTGACTACTTCAACATGCTCAACGAAGTGGACACGGACAACGTTCCGCCTGCATCGGATATCGCCAACGCCGAAAACGTCTTGCGCGAGGATGTTGTCCAGCCCTCCATGAGCCGCGAAGAATTTCTCAAGAACGCGCCTAAATCAGAGCGCGGGTATGTGAAAGTTCCGACTGTGTTGGGAGATGAGTAAAGACGATATTCGAGACTAGATATTCGGTGTTCGAATAATCGAGTATCGAATATCGATGATCGCTCAGAGAGCCTATGCAACTACACAACTTAACCATCCGCGAAGCATCTGAAATGCTCGCACAGAAACAAATCTCCTCCGTCGAACTGACGCAAGCCATGCTTGACCGCATCCACGATATAGACACGAAGGTCAAGTCCTACGTCACAGTCACGGATGACCTGGCGCTTGAGCAAGCCAGGAAAGCCGACGAACGAATCGCCAAAGGCGAGAAGGTCACCCCGCTGACGGGCATCCCCTTTGCAATGAAAGATTGCATCTCCACTCGCGGAGTCCGCACCACCTGTTCATCGAAGATTCTCGAAAACTACGTCCCGCAGTACAACGCCACCGTCACGAACAAAATCGCGGACGCGGGCGCTGTCCTCGTCGGCAAAACTAACATGGACGAGTTCGGCATGGGCTCCTCCTGCGAGAACTCCGCTTTCTTCAACACGCACAACCCGTGGAATCTCGATCACGTTCCTGGCGGCTCGAGCGGAGGTTCTGCCGCGGCGATGTCCGCGAGTCTTGCCACATTCACCATCGGCGAAGACACAGGCGGATCTGTCCGCATGCCTGCGGGCTTTTGCAATGTCACAGGTATTAAGCCCACCTATGGACGCGTCTCGCGTTATGGACTTATCGCCCTCGTTTCATCCTTCGACTCCATCGGTCCCATGACCCGCGACGCCTACGATTGCGCAACTGTCCTTGAAGCCATCGCTGGTCACGACCCGCACGACAGCACCACCTACAATTCGCCCGTCCCCAATTACACCGCCAACATCAACAAGCCCGTTAAGGGAATGAAGCTCGGCATCCCTAAAGAATATTTCGTCGCAGGCATGGAAGCAGGCGTTGAGTCCGCTTTGCAAGAGTCAATTCGTCAATTTGAAAAACTTGGCATGGAGATCCACGAAGTCTCGCTCCCCCACACCAAATACGGCTTGCCCGTTTACTATCTCCTGCTCTTCGCCGAAGCCAGCGCCAACCTCGCCCGCATGGACGGCACGCGCTTCGGTCTCTCCGTTTCGGATGGCGCGAAGGATGTCATTGACATCTATCTCAAAACTCGCCACGAAGGTTTCGGCGATGAAGTCAAGCGCAGGATCATGCTTGGCGCGTATGCTCTCTCAGCAGGATATTACGACGCGTATTACTTGAAAGCGCAAAAAGTGCGCACGCTTCTTCGTCGGGACTTTGAAACTGCTTTTGCCTCCGTTGACCTTCTCCTCGCCCCGACCTGCCCCACCACGGCGTTCAAACTCGGCGAAAAGACCAGCGACCCGCTCGAAATGTACCTCTCGGATATTTACGTCGTGGCAACCAACCCCGCTGGCGTCCCTGCGATTGCACTTCCCGCTGGCTTCTCCAATAATATGCCCGTCGGTATGCAACTGATCGGTAAGCATTTAGATGAGTCAACCCTGTTTCAAGTCGCTCATGCGTATCAGCAAGTGACCGATTGGCATAAGCAGCAACCGTCCTTGTGACGATGGACGACAGACCATTGACCACAGACTTTCGACCTTTGACCTGCGACTTTCTCTATCATCCATCGTCAGTCGTCCATGGTCATTGATTTTCGTACACATAAAAAATATAATCCTGAGATTTCGTATCCACGCCCAGATCATGCAAGGCACGTAGAAGTTGAGCGCGATGGTCGGTGGCATGATTGGCAACATGTAGAAGAACCTGCCAGGCAAAGAGGATTTGATCTTCTTCTGGTTCTTTGATCGGTTTGGTGAACAACATATCGTCTTGTAATTCAGCAAGATAAGCGCGAGAATTTTTCTCAACCTTGTCCCAGTATGCGCGAATGACATCTCGGTCATCCGCATCAACAGTTTCAGGAAGCGGTTCAGAAGGCTCGACGCCGCGTAACTCGCTGATCCACATATCTTCCGCGTCGATAAGATGGACAAGTTGCTCCCGAACCGACCCGCGAGAGTAATCCGCTTTCTGGGTGAATTGCTCAAAAGTCAACGAAGCGACATGATCCAAAATCTTGCGGTTCTCAGCAAAGTGATAGTTATAGAAATGACGAAAGGCATCTGCATTCATAAAGTTACTCCTTTTATATGTGGCTGAAATCATTATAGCACGAGTGTTCTAAGACTAACGAATTACGAGACTACCAAACTATGAAACTAACCTACGAACCCATCATCGGACTTGAAATTCACGGCGAGTTACTCACCAACTCCAAAATGTTCTGCAGTTGCTCTGCGGACTATGGCTCCGCGCCCGAGCCGAACACCAACATCTGTCCCACTTGCACAGGTCTGCCTGGCGCGATGCCGGTCGTCAACAAAAAGGCGACGGAACTTGCCGCGCTGGTCGGTCTCGCGTTGAATTGCTCCATCAACAAGCACAATACCTTTGCACGCAAAAATTATTATTACCCTGATCTGCCCAAGGGTTATCAAATTTCACAATACGAATTGCCGATTGCAGAGAAGGGTTGGTTGGAAGTCAATGCCGATGGTGAGAATCAACTCAAAGTGAGAGTGAGGCGGGTTCACATCGAAGAAGATACGGCGAAATTGAGTCACGAGAAAAATTATGCGCTGGTCGATTTCAATCGCGCAGGCGTCCCCCTGCTTGAGATCGTCTCGGAGCCCGATATCCGCACCGTCGAAGCCGCGCTCGATTACGCCACGAAAGTCCGCGCGATCTTGCGTTACCTCGGCGTGAACTCTGGCGACATGGAAAAAGGCGTGCTGCGTTTTGAGGCGAACATTTCTGTGCGCCCCGTTGGCAGTGATGAATTCAGAACAAGAACCGAGATCAAGAACCTCAACAGTTTCCGTGCGCTCACGCGTGCCTCAGCGTATGAGATCGAACGTCAGATTCAAATTTACGAATCGGGTGGAACGGTCGTGCAGGAAACTCTCGGCTGGGACGATGTGCGGGGCGTGACGACCAGCCAACGGTCAAAGGAAGAGGCGCACGATTATCGCTACTTCCCCGAGCCTGATCTTCCTCCGCTGCAATTATCGGATGCGTGGATCGAGTCGATTCGGAGTCAACTGCCCGAACTGCCCGAAGCAAAGACTAAACGCTTCATCGCAGACTTTGGGCTGACTCCGTCCGAAGCGCGTTTTCTCACCTCTGAGCGAACTCTCGCCAACTACTTCGAAAGCGTGGTCGCGAAATCGAAAAGCCCCGCGAAAACAATCCACTCGTGGATCGCGGGCGAGTTCATGCGCTACCTGAACGACTCAGGCTTGAGCATTGACGATGTGACTCTCGCCCCCGAATCCTTCGCTAAACTGATCGACATGGTGACCGACAAAACTATCGGTGCGAGTGCAGGCAAGACTGTGTTAACCGAACTGCTTACAAAAGGTGGTGACCCTGTACAGATCGTCAAGGAAAAGAATCTCTTGCAGTTGACCGATGTCAATGCCATTCAAGAGTTGGTGACGAAGATATTGAACGACAACCCCAAAGAAGTGGACGAGTACAACGCAGGCAAAGAGACGTTGTTCCAATGGTTCATGGGTCAGGTGGCGCGAGCCACCAAAGGCAAAGCCGACCCAAATGTGGCGAAAGGGTTGATGGTGAAGGGGCTGGAAGAGCGGAAGAAATAGCGTGCTAAAATCAGTCAGTCGTCTTTTCGTAAAGGAGTAAAAATGGACTGGAAAGAACGCATTATTGTTGACCCCAAAATCCTCGTTGGCAAGCCTGTCATCAAAGGGACAAGGCTGGCTGTTGAATTCATTGTGGAACTGCTGGCACAAGGCTGGGCTGAAAGCGAAATCCTGCGAAATTACCCAGGCATCACCCACGAGGATATTTCTGCCTGCTTGATGTATGCTTCAAATATTCTCAAAGCTGAGAAAATATATCCCTTTGAACTCTCACGGGCATAAACATGCGCTTGCTTGCGAATGAAAATTTTCCGTTGGATGCTGTAACCGCCTTGCGAACGGCTGGGCACGATGTTGTCTGGATTCGTGAAGACTCTCGCGGGGTGATTGATGAAGAAATCCTTCGTCGTGCGCAGGAAGAAAACCGCATCGTCGTCACCTTCGACAAGGACTTTGGGGAATTGGCGTTTCGCTCAAAACTTCCCGCCCAAAGCGGTGTGATTTTATTTCGTATCACAGCAACATCCTCCCAATACATCGCAGATGTCGCAGTTCAAGCGCTCGCCAGTCGGGAGAATTGGGCTGAGCATTTCTCGGTTGTTGAAGACAATCGAATTCGCATGACACCACTGGTTCAAGAATAAAGTACCCATGCTGCAAAAGGGAGGCAGACCCGAACGCGGCGAAGGAATTGATGGTGAAGGGGTTGGATGAGCGGAAGAAATGACGCAATCTGTGCAGTTTCAAATATAATAGGGAAAATTTTTCGTAAAGGAAGTCTCATGACCGAACACGTCAGTGTTTCAAAAATATCAAACTACATCGGGCAGGATGTCGTTCTCAAAGGCTGGGTTTACAACCGCACGGATAAGGGCAAGCTGGTCTTTTTGCTCGTGCGCGACGGCTCGGGCTTCATCCAGTGCGTTGCCTTCAAAGGGGATTTGACACCTGAACTCTTCGAGACCATCTCCAAACTGCCGCAGGAGTCGTCGGTGATCATCACCGGCTCCGTCCGCGAGGATAAGCGCGCCCCTGGCATCCCTGGCGGGTTCGAAGTCGGCATCAAGGACTTGCAGGTCGTCCAAGCCGCCGGGCTCGATTACCCGATGGCGCTCAAAGATCACGGCGTGGACTTTGCACTCGACCATCGTCACCTGTGGATTCGGATGCAAAGTCAATGGGCGATCCTGCGCGTGCGTGTGCGGGTCATGTCTGCGGTGCGTGAGTATTTGGATGGTCAGGGCTTCTTCAACCTCGACACCCCCATCCTCACCCCCGCCGCCGCCGAAGGGACTTCCACCCTCTTCGAAACCGAATACTTCGATGAAGGTTCTGCCTTCCTCGCGCAGACAGGCCAGCTTTACAACGAGGCGAATATTTTCGCATTCGGAAAAGTCTATTGCTACGGTCCCACCTTCCGCGCGGAGAAGTCAAAGACGCGTCGCCACTTAACCGAGTTCTGGATGCTCGAACCCGAAATTGCGTTCTGCGACCTTGACCAGTTGATGGATATCGAGGAAGGTCTCATCACCCACATCGCCCAGTCTGTGTTGAAGGACTGCGCCGCCGAGTTGAAATTCCTCGGGCGCGACGTAACTAAGCTTGAGAATGTCGTTGGGCCGTTCCCGCGCATGTCCTATGACGATGCGGCGAAGTATCTGATCGACCTCTACGAAAAAGAGACCGACCCCGAGCGCAAGGATTTGCTCAAATTCGAATGGGGCATGGACTTCGGCGCGCCGCATGAAGTGGAAATCACCAAGTTGCACGATAAACCCGTGTTCGTCTATGGATACCCGTCCGCAGTCAAGGCGTTCTACATGGAGCCGTGGCCCGATCGACCTGAAGTCTGCAAGTCTGTGGACTTGCTCGCTCCCGAAGGCTACGGTGAAATTTGCGGCGGCTCCGAACGCATGAGCGACCCCGACAAATTGCTGGCACGCATAAGAAAAGAGGGGCTGCCTGAAGAGGCGTTCAAGTGGTATCTGGAACTGCGCAAGTACGGCTCCGTCCCTCACGCAGGCTTTGGTATGGGCACCGAACGCGTCACAGCCTGGATGTGCGGTATCGAACACATCCGCGAAGCGATCCCCTTCCCGCGAACGATCAAGCGAATTTACCCATAACAAAAAAATGGACGCGGCATTGCCGCGTCCATTAAACATTTTGGGGGCTTTGCTTTCTAGGGTATCACCAATACCTGGCCTACTTTAATATTGTTAATGTTTTTGATGTCATTGGCGCTTGCTATCGCTGCAATAGTCGTACTAAATTTCACTGCGATGATCGAGAGGGTATCACCAGCCTGCACGGTGTAGGTGCGCGTCCCGGAAGAAGTCTCTTGCAAATTTTCCTGGGGAATGGCAATTGCAATCGGGATGGTCAGTTTTTCGCCAGCCTTTAACAATTGCGGGTTGGCTGAAACCAATTCCCGTACGGTTACGCCGTATTGATTGGCGATTGATTCAAAGCTATCGCTGGCAGCGACCTTGTGCGTCTTCGGCGTCTGGGCCGGAAGTTTTGCCCCGGCAAATTTATACAACTCCTCAAGGCTGCCATTAAAGATGTTTAAATCCACCGCTGCGTTGATTCCATTGAGCCTTCCCTTGTCGCTGTATTGCCAGATCGTCCAGTTGAACCAGCCTCGCGGAAGAAATGGCTTCATGCCCTCAACATATTGGTTGGGGTATTGCGCCAGCCATAGTGGATAATCCTTAGCCCATGGCGGAGGTCCGCCTCCGGGCAATACAAAGTAATCCTGCAAAAAATACTGGCCGGAATAAATGATGGGCTTTTTGCCGAAAGCGGCTTCCACGCGATCCAGCCAGGTCTTTGCGGCAGGCACGATCTTCTCCTTGGTTATACCGTCGTTGGTTTCAAGGTCCAGTACAGGAGGAAGTTCGCCGTCGTCATTCACTGCACGGACGTAATCGATAAAATAATCGGCCTGTTTTTTCGCATCTACATTGCAGCGGAAAAAGTGATACGCCCCGCGCAGCAGGCCTGCGGATTTTGCGCCGAGCCAGTTGTCTTTAAATGTGTCGTCTTTATAATTCGTCCCCTCGGTGGCCTTTGCGATCATAAACCGTTGGCCGGTGGCCCGCACCTTGGGCCAATCTATACCTGCGTCCCAATGGGATACATCGATACCTGGAACCGTTGCCATACTCTCCTCCGTCTAAATAAGGTTGGTTACGATACGTTTAGCGTAGCACAAAACTTTCAGAAAATCAATTATTTTTCAGGGAGACTGTAAAGTGAAGGTCTAATAATTATCTATCACCTAGATTTGGAATATGGTATAAGAATAGCAACCCTGCTGTGTTCGTGATATTGCCCTCACGTTTTGAGCCAACATCTCTAAAACGGGTCCTTATCTCACAAGAAATAACGCGATAGGCCTGAGCCAAGGCGGCGTTTCTGGGTCAGGACCCACCTGCGAAAGCAGGTTCAAAACCTGGTGATACACGGCATAAGCGGGGGTTTTTTCAAACATTTCGGCTTGACAAAACCCCCCTGCGGCATGTAAAATCTCCGCCGTTGGCTGGGTACACACAATTGAATAACGGAGATACAAGCGGCTGGGTCTTTGGCGTCATCGAAATATGACAATACAAAGATCACGAGGTGGAGGTTCTCCCGTGCGAACGGGACGCTAACCAAACTCCCCTCTACTTCTGGGACATCGCGCCCGTAAGGTAGAGGTTGAGTGAGGGAAAATCGGATAGATCAGCGGATGCCTCTGAAGCCAGGTCACTGGCTTCCTTCTCCCTTCCAAAGAAAGCGGAATTGAGCAAAGGAGTTTTTAAACCCTTTTGCTCGCCACTGAAAACCACACGGTGACGTGTGAGACAAGGTGGACGCAGTGAACAGGATGATTGGTTTCGTGTTGCCAATGCCTGAATCGATTGGAAGGGCGTTTCTTTTTAATACCAGCGTGTATTGAAACAGGTATGCCCAGGCATACCTGTTTTTTTATTCCCATAGGAAAACCGGCCAGACCTTATGGAAATAACCGATTTCTTTCAACCATCTTCGGAGGCCAGTCAGGTCTTTAAGGCGATAAAAAAATGAGCAAGAAACGGGTCGCACTCACTTTCATCATCAAATACAATCTCCCGCACCAAAAAGGAGATTGAAATGAATAATACGATTGAACTTTCACAACACTACAAATTGATCGAACAGGCCATCCAGTACATCGAGGCAAATGTGCAGAGCCAGCCGGAGTTGAAGGATGTCTCATCCGCTGTTGGGTTGAGCGAATATCATTTTCAACGTCTGTTCACCGACTGGACGGGCATCAGCCCCAAACGCTTCATGCAATTCCTGACGAAGGAAAACGCCAAAAAGTTGCTCAGCCAGTCCGAAAACCTGTTGGAAACAACGCACCAGGTCGGGCTCTCAAGCCTGGGGCGTCTGCACGATCTCTTCGTCAACACCGAAGCGGTGACACCGGGCGAATACAAATCTGGCGGTGCAGGCCTCGCCATTCGGTATGGCATCCATCCCTCCTCGTTCGGCAAATGCCTTATCGCCACTACCGAACGCGGCATCTGCAATTTGAGCTTTGTAGATGCAAGTGAAGGCAAAGCGATCGACAACCTCGTCGCAGGCTGGCCGCGGGCGGAGATGATCGAAGATTACAAAACCACCGCCCCGCTTGTCACCCGCATCTTTACACGGCTCAACCCGGGCCTGGGAACTGGTACGCCTCTCAAGCTTCATCTTCGCGGGACGAATTTCCAGATCAAAGTCTGGGAGGCTTTGCTCAGCATCCCAACCGGTGCGGTGACCACGTACGAGCACCTCGCACAGCAGATCGGTAATCCAAAGGCGGTGCGTGCGGTTGGCTCGGCGGTTGGGCACAATCCAATTGCATACTTGATCCCATGTCACCGCGTTATCCGCAAGAGCGGAGATTTTGGAAATTATTTGTACGGCTCCGCCCGCAAGAAAGTAATACTGGCAAGAGAAATTGGCGCGAACGCATAATGACAGCGTCCGCAACATCATGGGATCTAGATTGTTTATCCATTCGTGTGCGAAATCGGCGCGAGGAACAAAAACGCTCTTCGTGATGAAATAAAAAGGAAAAAATGAAAACAAAAATTTGGATACCACTTTTAGCGTTATACATTGTCTGGGGTTCCACGTATCTGGGAATCAAAGTCGCTATTGAAACCATCCCGCCATTTTTTCATGCAGGGATACGGTTCCTCATTTCGGGAATTATTCTGGTAGTCTGGCAGCGTTCGACTGGCCAATCCATGCCTACGCGCAAGCAATGGGTCTCCACCGCAATAATCGGCACCCTGCTCCTGCTTGGCGGCAATGGATTGGTTGCATGGGCTGAACAATTCATTCCCTCCGGAATTGCCGCGCTCATCATTGGTTCCGTGCCGATGTTTCTCGTGGTTGCAGAAGCCATACGGCCCAATGGTGTAAAGCCAAACTGGCAGGCCATCCTTGGATTGTTGATCGGCTTCGTGGGCATTTTCATTCTGGTGGGTCCTGCTGAAATTTCGGGAAGTACCACAAAACTAAACACTTTCGGCGTGATCGCCCTTCTGGCTGCATGTTTATTTTGGGCGACGGGTTCCATCTATAGCAAATCGGCAGACCTCCCAAAATCATCCCTGATGAGCACAGGCGCGCAAATGCTTATGGGAAGTATCAGCCTGTTCATTGTTTCGGGAATTACAGGTGAATTAAATAACTGGGAAATTTCCGCCGTTTCATACCGCTCGATCTATGGATTGTTGTATCTCATTTTTGCGGGTTCGCTGATCGGGTTTGCATCGTATGGCTGGTTGCTGCAAAACGCGCCGATCTCGCTCGTGGCGACGTATGCGTATGTTAATCCAATTGTGGCAGTACTGCTCGGCAATTGGATAGGCAATGAACCCCTGGAGCCGCGCATCTGGCTGGCGACGGTGATCATTATCGGGTCGGTAATGTTCATTAATACCAGGAGCAAGCCCCAGGCCAGGAAAGAGGCGAGAAAGGTTACGGCAGAAAGTGATTAGAAGAAACTGATCGAAATCAGTCATCAATCGTCAGTGGAGAGTCAAAATCAAATTTTCAAAAGGAGAAAAAAATGGACGGAAAAGATTTGTTAAAAAAGGTCAAGGAGGATGGTGTCAAGTTCCTGTCGCTGCAGTTTACGGATGTGATGGGCGCGGTGAAGAGCGTGGATATGCCGATCCGCCACCTTGAAGATGTGCTGAACGACGGCGCATGGTTCGACGGTTCATCGGTGGAAGGGTTTGCGCGCATTCAGGAAAGCGACATGCGTTTAAAGATCGATCCCGATACGTATGCGGTTCTGCCCTGGTCGGCTGATAATTCCAAGCGCGCGCGCGTTTTCTGCGACATTTATACGCCGGGCGGCGAGCCGTTTGAAGGCGATCCGCGCGGCGCGTTGAAGCGCATCCTGAAGAAGATCGAAGAGCGCGGCTGGAAGTACAACATCGGCCCCGAACCGGAATTCTTCCTTTTCAAAAGTTCGAACGGAGAGGGAGTCCATCCTGTCCCCCATGATACGGGCGGATACTTTGATTTCTCATCGTTCGACGAAGCAGTGGTCGTGCGCACTGCATTGATGGATGCGCTGGATGCGATGGGTCTGGACGTGGAAGTAGGCCACCATGAAGTTGCATTGGGCCAGCATGAAATTGATTTCCGTTTTGCGGATGCGCTTAAGGCTGCGGATAATGTGCTGACCTTGAAGTATACGGTGAAGGCGATTGCCGCCCAGCACGGACTGACCGCTTCCTTCATGCCCAAACCTGTATACGGCATTAATGGGTCGGGGATGCACTGCCACCAATCTCTATTCGATATAAAGTCGGGAAAGAACCTGTTCTTCGATGCAAAGGATGAGGCGCATCTTTCTCCGATGGCGTATTCGTTCATTGCAGGGCAATTGGAACATGCCCGCGCTTTGGCGGGCGTGGTTGCACCGACCGTGAATTCCTACAAGCGTTTGGTGCCCGGCTACGAAGCGCCTGTGTACATCGGTTGGGCGCAGCAGAACCGCTCGGCATTGATCCGCATTCCGCGCTATACGGAAGGGCGTGATAAGGCTGTCCGTGCGGAGTTGCGCTTCCCCGATCCTTCATCCAATCCGTATCTGGCCTTTACTGTAATGCTTGCTGCGGCTTTGGACGGAATTGACAGGAATCTCAAAGCCTCCAAACCGCTCAACAACATCAACTTATACCATCTCAATAAGGAAGAGCGCACCAAGCTGGGTGTGACCGAACTGCCCGGCTCACTGGCTGAATCTCTGGCCGAACTTGAGAAGAACGATGTGTTGAAATCGGCTCTTGGCGGTTACCTTTTTGAGGCTTATCTGCGCGCCAAATGGGAAGAGTGGGATGAGTTCCGCCTGCGTGTGACAGATTTCGAGATTAAAAAGTATTTGGAAACGGCATAAGTACCTATACGTAGCAGTCCGCTTTTCATGGTAGTGAGAATAGTCCCCTGAGCTTTATGCTTTGGGGACTAATTTTGTTGTCGTATAATCACGGGCATGTATTTCAAGAATAAATTGAAACTCGTTTTCTTGGTGATTGCAGCGGCCGCCGTTATTTCATCCTGCTCGGGGACAAGGGACGATCTGTTACTGCTCGATACTTTCACTAAAAACAGCGTAATGGTCTCAATTTATTTGAACCGGCCGAAGGATGGAGCCAGCCTCCTGGTGGCATCTTTCGTCCCTGAAGCCGGGCTGCATCTTTACAGCAAGGAAATTCCGCGCAACGGCGTGGATGGGCTTGGCAGGCCCACTCTACTTGAACTCACCCCGGCCAGCAAAATGACGGCGGCTGGGGAATTGACGGAAAGTATCCCCGCGCAAATCCCTGCCTTTGAGCCAAAAGAATTACTGGTCTATCCTGTTGGTATGGTAACGCTTACCCTGCCAGTGACATTACCGGATGGAAATGGCCCGATGGACGACAAAATCAGCATCACATACATGGCGTGCAGTGATACAGGTTGTAAAGCGCCCGTGGTAAATCAAATCCTTGTTGTGCATCTTCCAATTCAATAAGGAAGGGAAAAATGTATCAGAGAATATTCTTGATCACTATGACGTTATTCATCCTCGCATGCAGTGCTTTACTTCCACAAAAAACTGAACCGACCGCATCACTGTCCGCACCGACAGAGGTTCGGCAAACTGAGGCAATCCCTACAGCGACGGGGAATAGTGGGTTGATCGGGTATAAGGAGGTTCGGCTTCACCCACAGGATGGAGTTCTCGAAGAGATTTTGGCAATCGAAGCGGCGAAAGCAATTTCTTCCGGTTTCATGCCCGTGGTTGAATTCGATGCGGACTGGTGCCCGCCCTGCATTGCGATCCAAAAGTATTTGAATGCTAAAAACGAGCTGATGCTTAATGCCTACGACGGGACCTATATCATCAAGTTGGATGTTGATGAATGGGGCTGGGATAACGGCAGGGTGGAGAATTTTTTCTTCGAGGCGATACCCGTCTACTTTAAGTTGGATGGGCAGGGGCAACAGACAGGCGAAGTGATCGACGGCGGGGCATGGAATGAGGATATTCCCGTGAACATTGCCCCGGTTATGGATGCCTTCTTCCACGCGAGGTAAAAGTGCGGTTCAATACGATATAATACAAAATCTTTATCGTCCGAGGACTCTGCAACAGTTCATGTCCCCATCCCTGATCGAAACGCTAAAAAGTTATATTCCGGATATTCTTCAAAAAAGGATCGCCGCTGACCCAACTCCCCCGAACAGGCCGTTCGGAGAGAATTATTTGGCGGCTGTCCTGTTTGTGGATATTTCCGGTTTTACAGCATTAACCGAGCAATTTGCGGCAAAGGGACCCTCCGGTGCGGAGGACATTTCCGCTATATTGAATGATTTTTACGGGCAGTGGATCAATATAATCAAGGCGCACAGCGGGGATATCATCAAATTCGCCGGTGACGGTTTGCTTGTGATCTGGGCAGATGAAGACCTGGATTACGCAACCTTGCGCGCGGCGCAGACTGCTTTGGAAGCCAGAAGGAAATTTGAGAAGTTTCGCGCTGGCGACCGCACCCTCTCGACGAGGATCGCTATCGGGGCGGGACAGATCACGTTGACGGGCCTGGGAGGAGTGTTCAATCGCTGGGAAATGGTCATCGCAGGGGATGCCATCGACCAGGTCGGCAAGGCACAGGCCTCATTGCATCCCGGTCAGATCATAGCTTCGCCGGAAGCATGGGAAAAGCTCAAGGGACGCGCTTCGGGAGATGCCGCCCAAGATGGGCACATGCTGTTGAACAGAATCAGTTTTCAGATTGAGTCTGAAGCGCAGAGTCCCATCCTCCTGGAAGAAGACTGCATCCCTGCTTTAAGGTCGTACATCCCCGGGGCGATTGCAAAACGCATCGATGCGGGACAGTCGGACTGGCTGGCGGAACTTCGACGTGTGACAACCCTTTTCATCAATATTCCAGAAATGACGCGAGGGGTGGATACCGACACGGCGCAGAGGCTGGCGCAAATTTTGCAGGGAGCAATCTACCGTTACGAAGGCAGTGTAAATAAAATTGCGGTGGATGAAAAAGGCGTCTCCCTTTTGGCCGCATTTGGGCTGCCTCCTTTTTCCCATGAGGATGATCCGCTGCGCGGCGTGCTGGCGGCGCAGGATATTGTTACGGCAATCAACGAAGCCGGCTTGCGTTGTTATATCGGCATCGCCACAGGACGAATGTTCTGCGGGGTGATCGGAAATGAAATACGCAGGGAGTACACCATAAACGGTGATGCTGTGAATCTTGCGGCGCGCCTGATGCATGCCATTTCCGCGGAATTAAGCACGCCGGTTGGGGAACCCATTCAAATTATTTGTGACGCAAGCACCCATGAAGGCGCGCGCAGCCGGGTGGATTTTATTAAATTGGACCCGGTCAATGTACGCGGTAAATCACAACCTGTGGCAGTCTTTGTTCCACAGGCGCGCCATGCAAAAGGCAAGGGGCAGATCGCCCTGACCGATATGATCGGCCGCGAAGTTGAACGCTTCGCGCTAGCGGAGGCGTTACGCGCCTTGATCACAAAAGAAAGCCGGGCGGTCATTATCGAAGGGGAAGCCGGGTTTGGAAAATCACGTCTGGTGGAGGAAATGTTCCGCCAGGCCGATGCAATGAACATAAAAGTATTGCTGGGACTCGGCGAGGCAATCGAGCAAAGCACTCCATACCATGTTTGGAAATCCATTGCCCAAATAATTTTCAACCTCGACGAGCACGCGAGCAGCGCGGAGCAAAAACTTGCCTTCGAAAAGATGATCGAAACGGATAAAGGATTAATGGAACGCGCGCCGTTATTAAGCGCGGTGTTGCCTTTCATAATCCCAGACAATGAGAATACAAAAAACATCATCGGCGATGCGCGCGCGAACGCCATGCACCAGCTGATCATCGAGCGGCTTGCACGGACCGCAGGCCAATCTCCCACCGCGCTGGTGATCGAAGATGTGCATTGGCTGGATTCAGGTTCCTGGGCGCTATTGAGCCTTGCGGCACAGCGGGTTTCTCCCCTGCTGATCGTGATCACCGCCCGCCCGATGAGCGTGGCAGCGACGGCGGAGTTTACACAAATTCGCGCCATGGCTTCGACAAGGTATTTATCACTTGCCCCGCTCAGCAACCTCGATATCGAAACCCTCCTGAGCCAGCGGCTGAATGTTCAAAAGTTGCCCGCCGAACTTGTCGACTTCATTCGCAACAAGGCGGAAGGCCATCCGTTTTACAGCGAAGAGCTCGCTTACGCGCTGCGCGACAACAACTTCATCGAAATAAAAAACAACGAATGCCGCATCACATCCAACGCCGGGAATTTGGAGGAATTGAACCTGCCGGGCTCCCTGGAGGGAGTCATCACCAGCCGCATCGATAAAATGCCGCCCTCGCATCAACTCACGCTGAAAGTTGCCTCCGTCATCGGACGCGTCTTCGCCCTTCGGGAGCTATCCGCCATCTACCCGATCAAGTCCGAGCTCGCTGAACTACCCGAATATTTAACCCATCTCGAAAAGCAGGAACTGACCATCCTCGATTCCCCCGACCCGGATATTTCCTATTTGTTCAAGCACATCATTACCCAGGAGGTGGCTTACAACCTGCTTCTTTTCTCCCAGAGACGCTCCCTTCATCGTGCCATTGCCGAATGGTATGAACGCTCCTTTATGCAGGATATCATCACCTATTACCCGGTCCTGGCACATCACTGGAAACAAGCGGATGTGCCGAAGAAGGCGATTGAATACCTAGAAAAATCCGGTGAGATGGCCTTCCGAAACGGGACATATCGTGAAGCGATTCAATTTTTCTCGCAAGCCCTGGAGAGAGCTGTCACTGCACGGGACGAAGAAACCCCGCCGCTGAAACAGGCATACTGGCTGCGGCGCATGGGAGAGGCGCAGATGGGTCTTGGTGACATGGACTCGGCCCGGGAAACTTTCCGTAAGGCGGTATCCATCTTAAAACATCCAAGCCCGACAACCTCCAGCGGGGTTATTGTGGGCCTCGCCGCCCAATGGTTCATCCAGGACCTGCATCGCCGCTTCCCAAATTTTTTCATCGGACGTTTGAAGAAAAAAGACAGGGAACTTCAAGAGGTGGCGCATCTCTTTACTCATCTCGGGCATGTAAATTACATCAAGCTGGAAAGTCTGCCCATGCTTTACCATACGTTGGGAAGTTTAAATCTTTCGGAAGATGGCGGCAGCCTTTCTCCCGCGCGGGTTTGGGCGCTGGGCTCTGCAAGCGCAATCCTGGGATTCATCCCCAACCATAAACTGGCGAACCATTATGCGGAGATGGCTTTGCAGGCCTCGGCCTCGGTGGATAATCCGCGTTCGCAAATTTGGACGTATCTCGCAGTCGGCACATACAAACTGGGCATCGGGGAATGGGATGCCTCCCGGGCCGCCTTGCTAAAAGCAAAGGAACTTGCAACCAGCGCTTCTGACAGTCATTTGGCAGGCAACACGGAAACCGTTTTGGCAGGACTGGAATATTATCGCGGCAGGGATTTTGATGATTGTCAGGTACACTATAATGACCTAATCGCACAAGCAAATAAATCTGGGAATCAACTGCACCTCACCTGGTCCACTTATGGAATTTCCTTCCTGCACATCATGCGCGGCCAATTCGAACAGGCCTTGCACAACGCGAAAGACGGTGAAGCACTCGACCCCACGCCCATCAATATCGCCCATTTGAACAGCATCCGCGCCATGGCGAACTGGCGGCTGCACAGTGAAGAGGAGGCGGTCAAAAATATGGCGAACGCCCTTCCGATTTTGATTTCGCTTCCTCCCCAGGTGTATTCGCTGCTGGTATCCTACAGGATGCTCGCTCAAATCACATTTGAAATATGGGAGGAGGGAAGAACCTTCAACGTCCACGGCTGGCAAACCCCTTCAGAAATCCAAAAGACCGCCGCCATGCTGCAAAAAATGCTAAAAAAATTCAAACCGGCCTTCCTGATGGGAGAGCCTGCCGTGCATTATTATCGCGGTCTTCAAAAATGGATGGAGGGCAGGCGCGATGCCGCATTCCGTGAATGGCAGGCGGGCATTCAATCTGCGAGGCGGCTGTCGATGCCGTGGGAGGAAGCCAATGCCTTGCGCGAGATCGGCAAACGGTCCGATGGTGAGGCGCGGAAAAAGTATCTTGAAAAAGCGCGGGCAATATTTACTTCCTGTCGTGCCCAATTCGACTTGCAGGATGTCGAAAAATTACTGGAAAAATAAAAAGGCTTTCGAGAAATCCTCAAAAGCCTTTTTGATTCTGTGGCCGAATCAATGTATAGATCCGCGCGCAAGCTCCCGGATCTCTTTTTTATTTTCATAAGTTCGCACCAGCTTGCCATCCTGCATTTGCAGGACGCGGTCTACATACTGGCACATGCGCAGGTCGTGCGTCACAATGATCCCCGCCCGTCCATTTTCATGAATGAGGTTTGCAAAAGTTTCCACCACCTGATTCGCGCGTTCGGTATCCAGCGATGCGGTAGGTTCGTCTGCCAGCACCACTGCAGGGTTGTGGATCAACGCCCGCGCGATCGCCACGCGTTGTTGCTGCCCACCGGACATTTGTGCAGGTAGATTGTGCAAACGGTCAGAAAGACCCAAACGAGCCAGGAGTTCATCTGAACGAATGCGGCTGGCATGATCCAGCCTGCCGTTCAAGCGCAGCATGAATTCCACATTTTCCCGCGCCGATAAAAACGGAATCAAATTATTCGATTGAAAGGTAAAGCCGATCTTCTCGCGGCGTAATTTCACCCGTTGTTTTTCATTCATCCGGGCAAGGTCCTGCCCATCGATCAACACCTGCCCGCTGGTGGGCGTGAGCAATGCGGCAAGGATCGAAAGCATGGTCGTCTTACCGGAGCCACTCGGCCCCACCAACGCGACAAATTCACCGGATCGGACCTGAAACGATACTTGGTCCACCGCATTAATCGTCGCACCGTCCAACGAAAAGGACTTTACCAGATCACGTACTTCGAGAGCTATATTAGACATTTTTCACCTACCCCAGCCGAAGAGCCTTAAGCGGCTCGATACGAACAGCATAAATTATTGACACCATCCCACCCAGCGGGCCGATCACCAAAAGCAGAATCACTGCGATCAAGGAACGCGAGCCATTAAACACCAGCGGGATCGTGGGGGGGAATCCCAGCGAAAATAGATAGGTCAATCCGCCTCCAATTCCGACCCCGATCATGGTCACCACAATGATCTGGATCACCGCTGACAAACCCACCACTCCATTCGAGGAACCAATCGCTTTCAGCACTCCGATCTGCGGCACTTTCTGCAAAATTTGAATTTGGAAGAAACCGCCGATGACAAGGATGCCAATCAATAGAGTAAAGAAACCCTGGGTTTGCACAGTTCCCTGCTGGGCGGAATACCCAGGGATGTTGTTGATGGTTGTCTCAATATTCGCAACTTCGATATTCGAAATTTCATCCACCAGCCGCGCTGACATTGTCTCCGTCTGTAATGGATCGGCCAATTTCACCGCGATGATATTTGGATAGGGCGTGTCACTCGTCAATTCAGATTGAGATTGCGGGCGGATGATTTCCCATGTAGCTGGCGGGACAAAGATCGTCGGTTGGAAAAAATACGACTGACCCTCCACCAACCCAACCACCTCCAGGTCGAAGAATTCATCCTCCGTCCCCTGTGTGGAGCGGATCTGAATCACATCTCCGATTTCGATATCCGTCCGTAATGCCACATTTCGGTCCATCACGGCCTCGCGGGCTTCTCCGCCGCGAAACTCACGACCCGCGATGACCGGAGGCATGCCGGGCCGGCCGGGCTCCGCCCCCAGCATGGATACCTTCAACGGTTCCGGCAGTGAAACGATCTCGGTGCTGGAGGTGTAGATTGCACCCGCATCTGCAACCCCATCGACTCGGCGGACAGATTTGACAGTATTGGTTTCGAGGCGGCTGGAAGAAATACTGAAATCCGATTTTTCCAAAAAGACGATCAACTGCGCATCCAGGTTCGCCACATATTGACGATTACCATTCGCAAGTCCTTCCCCGAGTGCGGCAATGAACAGAACCAGCAGGGTAATCAAGGCGATCACCAAAGCCACCAGAAGAAAACGTCCGCGGTTACGGATTACTTCTTTAATGGCGAGATAACTTGCAAGGAAAAAATTCTTCATAATGCTCTTTTCTAATCAAACAACTGGTTTTGAGTCGAAGGGTCTCTTCCAGTCTACACCCATGATTCCGTGCAGGAGCAGGTCGATGGGCGGATGATCGGCAATATCTTCATAATAATACGGCAGGCGAATGCGGCCATCCTTGCCGATGATGAAGGTCCCGGACATCTGATAAGCATCCTGTCCTTCGGGCGGTACGCCGGGTCGATATCCTTTTTGGCCGGCCAGCTTGCGGTTCGAGAGCCAAATCCGGGGCGAGAGTAAAGTCTGCCAGGCATTGCCTCGATACAAGCCATACGCGTGGTACGCAACGCGATTCGGGTCTGCCAGGCAGGTTGCCTTCGGAGCGCGCTGATCGCAAAAAGCCTTTGCTGATTCTGCCGAGGCGTGGGAAACGATTGCAAGGCGCAGCCCTTTATCAGTTAAGGCCGGATGCGCATCAATCAATTGATCGATCATTTCCTTGCATTGAGGGCATCCAAAGTGGCGGGTAAAGGCCAGAATCAGCGTCCCTTTTTTCCAAATGGAAGAAAGCCGTATTGGCACGCCTTTCGAATTGAGCAATTCAACATCCGGCGCAGGGTCATTGAACTTGAGTTGATTTTTTACAGCCATAAGATCCTTTACAGAAGCGGGTTCATTTAACTGAGAAAACTATACCATATTGCACAGGTTTTGCAAAGGTTTTGCAATGAGCAATTTTCCTCAAAATAAAAGGCATACAACTTGTGTATGCCCTTCAAAATTACGCGATATGTAGGATAGATTTCTCCACCTTGTTACCCACTTTTGCCACCCGCCGCCAACTGCTGTTGTCGTTGAGCGAGATCCAGCGGCGTTCCTCCGTGCGATAGAACCAGTCTTTATCCTGCTGGTACACAACGAGCACGCCTGTCGATTCCCAAATGTTGAGAATCTCATTGCCATGTGCATGGGTATCGTCGAAATCCGTCGTCGCGCGCTGGCCCATTTCACTGTACAGTTCGTTCAGCTCGAGCAGGAGCGTATTGATCTCCGGCGAAAGATGACTTACTTTCAACCCGATCCGTTTGGCTTCTTCGATCAAAATCGGGTATCCATGCGAAGGATACTTCGAATTCAACGTCGCGGCGATCTCTTCGGCTTCCCGTTCATTTTCGATGTGATATGCAAGCAATTCCTTGCACAACATGATGGATAAGGACTCGGCGCGGTCCACTGCGCCAATGACGAGCGGATGCACATGCTGGAATAATTGCTGGTACGGGTTCTCGCTCTTATCGGACCCCTGAGCCTGCCACAGTTTCACGACGCGATTCAATTCATCCAGGCTGACGCTCACGCGGTCATTGTCCCTGTCGATTGGGGAAAGCGAATGCGTAAGGGAAGTGTCCACCGAGGTGAGATAAGCCATCGGCCCCATTTGAATTTCATTCGCGCCAAGCGTGATCATGGTCGCCGCGGAAGCACATTCCAGCGGGATGACCGCCACGACTTCTTTGCAATACTGGCGCAGGAGGTTCACGATGCGCAGGGAGGCCTGCCCGTTGCCGCCGCTGGATTTGATGAAGAGATAGATTTTTTCCTGATGCCCAATCTTCTCCAACAACTCAAATAAAGCCAGCACATCGTCATGGCAGACACTGCCGCGCGGATTGTTGAAGTAAGTCACAAGGGTGCCGCCCAATAACTTGTTGACTCGCTTAATGATGTTTTGGGTCTTTCCAAAAAGAATGGGTGGCTGCTTTTCCTTGTGATTATTCTTTTTCTGGGTTGCCATGGGTTTCACTCCTGCCTTGGGGTTGGAAGGATATTATCATTTTTTCTACAAACAGCATTCGGACAAATGTACCAATCAGTTCCGCGACCAGAGCCAGCCGCCGACAAACCCGATCAACTCGCCGAGAATGACAAATATAACCACCCCCGACAATCCGCTTCCCACAGTCCAATTGGTTAAACCGAACAGGCCAAGAGCCAGGAAATTATAAGAGAGCAGGCCACCCAACAAGATCCCCAATGCCCAGCGGAATGCGGAGCGACGGTTCGTCATACGGATGGCGAGCAGGTATGAAATCCACGCACTCGATAGGATAACCAGCATTGCAATCAGCCAGGCGGAAAAACGGGGAAATCCTTCATCGGAAACATAAGGGTTCACTTCCTCGACAACCTCCGCTTCTGCGGTGGGTTCGAGGGATTGAGTCAACTCCGGCACAACCACCGTCACTGCAACCGCGCCGGATTGGGAAACATCCAGCTGCAATACCTCCGAGATGACAGCGGGTTCGCTGGAAACACGGATCTCGAGGAGGCCGGGCTTATCCAAACCGAAGGATGCGCGTGCCACTCCCTGCACCGTGGTCGATTCCTCCTGTTGTAGAATTCCGCCGCCTTCCCCGGTCAGGAGCATTGCAAATTGCACAACCGTTCCATCCGGCACGGGATGTCCATTGCTATCCTCAATCGCGCCTGTACGGATGGCAATGGTGTCGCCGATTCGAAAGAGCGGAATCGGAGTCGGCTCGGGGGTGAGTAAGGCGCCGGGGGTAACCGGAGCAGGCGGCAGGTCCAGGAAGAGCGGAATAATCTGGTTGGCATCCGGGGCCATGACCGAGATCAGGTCATATCCCACCGCAGAAACGGAGACCGGGGACGCGCCAATGGGTGTCATTTCCTGGAAGAGCAGTCGCGCGGCCACATCCACAAATTGGGGCTGCTTGCTGTAAAGCGCATAATATGCGGTGAACTTCGAAATGGTGGTCGTATCGAAATAATATGGCGCGCCAAAAGAAAACAGGACGATATTTTTTTCACGCAGCAGGTCGGGGCGCTCGCGCAGAAAACGGCTGATGAGGGCGGGTTGTCCGTGGGAGGCGTCCATCACTGAAATAACGATCCAATCCGTCCGGTCGATATCCTCGGCGATGAATTGATTATCGTCCGGGGTGTCGAGCAGGGCCTGTAAATTTTCCAGGGAATAGGATGTGAGCCGGAAACCTTCCGTCTGGTTCCCGCTTTGCGGGCCGTACAACTGTAAGATGACATTTTCAAGTGCGTCGGCGGCGATAAGCGGCTGCGACGTACATTCGGAGCATTGTTTTGTACTGACTGTATCGGTAAGGAATATCAGCCGTTCGTTGGGCTGAGGCGGCTGGGGCATGATGGATGCGAGATCGGGCAGGTCCGGGCTGATCAATGTGGCGGAGTTGCGCGCTACAGTGAATGTGACAGCGGTATCCAACCCGAGATCCGCCAGCGGTTCCTCTTCCTTCAAAACATTGCCCAGGAGAAAACTACCATACAGACCAAGTTTTGCAGAAAGGACACGCGCCACAGATGCATCCACGCGTTGGGCAAACGCCGGGTCTTCGTTATATTTTTGAACAAAGAAATCGAGCATGCGCGTGGTGGTGGTATACGAATCCGGCGCGTCGCTGGAAACGATATTGCCGAGATTGAGAACATCATTGCCGGCAAGGAAGGCATCCCGCGCTGCGACCCGCGCAAAAAACTGACTGCCGCCTGAGGCATAAAAATCGGAGACGGACGGGCTGCCAAGGTTATCGCTAACGATCAAGCCGCCGTCGGAATACCAGGTTGAAAATTGCGGCAACTCCAGAATCTGACTCAAGGCCTGCGGATCGAAGCTGATCGGCCGCGTGGTGGCACGGATGTTGCCTTGAAATCCCTGATAACGAATGTGCGAAACGAGCAGGCCGTCCACCGTGGCATCTTCGGAAGGGGCGTTGCCTGTCAAAGCAAAAAAAGGCGCAAGTTCGATCTGCTTCAATTGTTCCAAAGACTTTCGGACCGTGGAAACTTCCTGCTCGGGCAATCGGTCTGCGCCGCCAACGCCGGGGAAATGCTTGGCGACCACAAGCAGTTGATTTTCACTGCCTTTGTGCAGGCCGCTTACATAGGCGCGCCCCATCTCCCCCACCCAAAATGGATCCCCGCCAAATACGCGGGAACCCAAATCGCCGCCGGATGAAGAAGGTGATTCCAGAACATCGAGCGAAGGCCCAATATGAAAGTTAAATCCAAGCGCCGCAAGTTCCCGTCCGCGAATCGCTCCGACCTGTTCAGCAAGATCGAGATTCCAAGTGGCACCGATCGCCATCTCGCTGGGCAAAGGTGTCAACCCGCTCAGGATCTGGTCGGTGGGATGACCGTCGCCTTCCTGTGCGATCCCTATAAAAAGCGGCACATACGTTGGGGTGGAAATTTCCCCGGTCAGCGGGTCCTGCGCCGGGGTAACAGCCGATTCCCATTCCACGCGCTGAATGGAATCAATCAACGCATGAGTTTGGAAAACCGTATTTTGCCCGGAAAAATTATTATTTTCCGACATCAACATCACGCCGCCCACATGATAGCGGGAGATCAAATTATAAATTTGGGATGTCGTACTGGTATCCGTCCCCTGAAACGTAACCAGGAATAACTGTCCCACGCGCTCCTGTGGACTCATCGTGTTCAGGATAAGCCGAACGGCAGCAGGAGGCATGGGAGTCTGCGCCTGCACCGGCAGCGGAGCAAGCGTCATTAGAAAAATAGTCAGCAAAAAAATTCGGAGAAAACGCATAGGGTATTTTATATCAGAATCCTGTGGGCTTCCAGAAATGGCTCAATAAGGATACGGAGCATGGCTTGACATTGATTAAACGGACGCCGCTCCAATGAACGGCGCCCTGCTGACAATCGCTTCGCTCCCCGCCCGAGCCTGCTACAGCCATTCGGAAAGAGTTCATCCGCCCCGGCCCACCGCACGCACCGCGATTGCAGGGTCATCGGTGAAGATCCCATCCGCGCCCCAATCCCTGAGCCGAAGAATCTCCTCGGGAGTGTTAGCCGTCCACACGTGCACGCGGCGGTTGAGACGATGCGCGCGCTGCATCTGCTCCCTGCTTGTGCTGGAGATGTGCGGATGCAGTGCCTGATAATCACCAAACATAAAGCCGAACGAGCGCGCCCATAAACCGATCCAGCCCGGCATGGCGAGCAGGCCGCGCGGTACTTCGGGAATCATTTGCGCCGCGATCTTTAAATTCGAAGCAAAAAACGATGAGAAGATGATCTGTCTTTGGTTGTTATGCTTTTTGATCAGCCCACAAACTGTATTGGCCAGCCCGTCTCGCGGAGTGGAGTAATTGGTCAATTCAATGTTGATCAATTTATCCTTCCCTACCGTTTCAAAAACCTCTTCCAGCAGGGGAATTTTTGTGCCAGCAAATTTCTCGTTGAACCATGCGCCTGCATCCAGGTTGCGGATTTTTTCGAGCGAAAATTCGGAAACTTTCCCGCTGCCATTCGTGGTGCGGTCTACCGTTGAATCATGAATAACGATGACGTGCCCGTCGGAGGTCAGTTTCGCATCGAGCTCCACACCGTCGGCGCCTTTTTGGATGGCTTGCGAAAATGACGGAAGCGTGTTCTCCGGCGTGTGGACTTTGTCACCGCGGTGGGCGAGAATGATGGGGCGGGGAAAATTTTCAAGCATGTGAGTCTGGTATCGGTTAAGGGCGAAGCGGTTAAATATCCACAAAGTAGGCTTTTCCGGCGTGATCGATCATCTCGCGGGACATGGCCGGGGGAACGGCAAGATAGGATGCGATGTCGATGATCTGGTCGCATAAGTCGCGTGGATGCGAGGCGCGCAGTTTGCGGTTGCGTTTGATGTACCATTCCTGCAAGAGATACGCGAGACCCTGGTCGTTATATTCGATGCGCCGATCCTGTGCGACGCGTTTAAAGATTTCACGATATTCTTCAAAAGACGGGTCGCCGATTTCAACTTTATGGCGCAGGCGGCGCAGGAAGGCTTCATCCACCAGGTCTTTCGGCGGCAGGTTGGTGGAAAAAACGATCAGCACATCGAACGGCACTTCCACTTTGCGGCCGGTGTGCAGGCGTAAATAATCGACGCGGTTTTCCAATGGAACGATCCAGCGGTTGAGCAAGTCACGCGGACGGACCTGCTGGCGGCCAAAGTCATCGATGAGCAGGATGCCGCCATTGGCTTTCACCTGAAACGGCGCTTCGTAGAATTTGGTGGTGTCGTCGAAGACGAGATCCAACCCCTCGAGAGTCAACTCGCCGCCAACCACAATGAACGGCCTGCGAATTTTTACCCAGCGCGGGTCGCGGCGGGTATTCGTCCGCAATCCACCTGTTGAACTTCCATTACCCGATTCGTTATCCGGCGCAAGACTGTGACTGACCGCATCGTACACTTTGATAACCTGTCCGTCCAGATACAAGGCATACGGAATAAACATATTCTGGCTGAGGACGAGGTTCCCGAAGGCGCGGGCAATGCTGGTCTTGCCATTGCCGGGCGGGCCGTACATAAAAATAGATGAACCCGAGTTTAACGCAGGCCCAAGCCGCTGGAAGGTTGATTCCGAAATGACCAACTGTGAAAGGATCTGGCGCATGGTGCGGGTGGTGACTGTCAACCGTCCGCTTTTCTGGCGGCGGATGGCCTCGTTGTATGCTTCGAATGGCACAGGGGCAGGCCCGGCATACTGGCTGCGTTCCATGGCTTCGCGCGCGCGAAGTACGCCCTGACTTGTAATGCCGTACGTGTATGCGCCTTCGCCCAACCCGCCCTGCGAAGATTTGACCTCGATGAATTTTTCCTGCTTTAAGACGGTTAACAACTGGTCGGTGACCCCGGCAAAGGGCAGGGTGATCTCTTCGGCGATGCGGAAACCCGTTAAATATCCGCGGAAATACAGAACCTTAAGGATCAGGTCCTGCAGCCAGAGCGGGGAAAGCCCCGTATCTTCAAGGTTGTTTATCTGGGGAGGGGAAAAACCGCCTATGGCTCCTGAGATTTGTCCTGTCTGTCTCGTCATAGTACTCACCAATCCCGCGCATTGAAATTTTTATAACTATACAATTATACTTCTTTTCGTTTATAATCCAGTTCATATGAAACTATCAGTCATAATCCCCGTTTACAACGAAATTGAAAGCATTCAAGAAATCATCAAGCGTGTACAAGCTACAAAACTTGCTCATGAAATCATCGTTGTCGATGACGACTCAAAAGACGGCTCGCGCGATGTTTTAAAAAAGCTGGATAATAAAAAACACATTCGCGTTATCCTGCACGAACACAATAAAGGCAAGGGAGCAGCGGTACGCACTGGAATGAAAGCTGCAACGGGCGATGTTCTCCTCATCCAAGATTCCGATCTCGAATACGATCCTCGCGACTATCCCGCCTTACTCCAACCGATCCAAGAGGATCTGGCAGATGTAGTTTATGGTTCTCGCTTTTTGGGTCGCACCCATCGCGTTACCATGTTCTGGCACCTGGTAGCTAACAAGCTTCTCACATTCATAACTAATATTTTATACGACACTATTCTTACTGATATGGAAACAGGTTACAAAGTTTTTCGTCGCCAAGTTATGAACGGAATGGTATTGCACGCGAATAGTTATGACTTTGAACCTGAATTCACCGCCAAAATTCTAAAACGAAAATATCGCATTTTTGAAGTGCCGATCACATTCAATCCGCGTGATTACACACAAGGCAAGAAAATCAAAATGCATGATGCATTCGAGGCACTATGGACACTGATCAAATATAGGTTTGTTGATTAAACATGTAATCAATCAATAGCCGTCGCAATTTTGAATTTACATAACGCATATTATGATTGAAGTGGTTCAACCCGGTAAGACTTGTAAGTTGTTACTCGGTGGTAGCAATATCATATCGAGTAGCCTGTGCAATTGTGCACTTCAAGCAGGTTGTCTTGTAAGGTTTGTGTTAGAAAGTGCTGAGTGCTAATTTCTATTGCGGGAATCAAATTATGCCCCGTGTTGATTGGAATCGGCTATATCACCAGCAAAATATCCAGATTTTTGGGGTTAATGTACCACAAATGGATTTGATGACAGACAGTAAAGGAGGGAAAAATTTTAGGGCAATCAAACTAAAATTTTCATTGTTAGATTTTGAGATTGACGCTGTTCCAGTACGCCTCCCAGTTATGCCTGTCAATATGACACCTTACCTTTTTCGTGATGGAACACTATATTACAAAGGTGAAGCGCTTGGTTTTGAAAATACCGAAATTAGTATTATAGAATGGCCTCGAGATGAAAACCCTTGGCATCTTAAAGGCTATACTTTACCATTTGAAGGTACACGAAACCCACTAAGAGAATTACGGTTGAATCCCAACATTTCAGGATATTGCCCAGGCAAATGTTCTTTTTGTCATCGTCTTTACTCACACAGAATGCATCCTGATAAGAAGCGAATTTTATCGGCCAACGACCTATTTAATCGAATTTCTGAGATGAACGGCCCGGAAATATTCAAAAAAGTAGAGCAGGTTGTTTTGATAACCGAACTTTTTGGGAAGGAAGATCGATTTCTGCAATGCGTTTCAGCCATACGCCAAGAATTATTTCAAAGAGGATATCCATTGGAGCGAGTGTTTGATTGTAGCGCGCAAGATGTCCGCAGTTCTTCTGGACATAAAAGTCTGGTTAAGTTAGTAACACCAAAGCGCTATTGTTTTACTCTTGAATTCTTTCGCGATCGTCAACAACTTATGGGCCATTACAAAGGATTACCACTAGATAAAGTCTACAAAATACTAGAAAGTGCCAGGAATGCGGGCTTCATGGAAATTCAGTTGAATTACCTTGCAGGCATCGACGATTTGGACGAGTGTGCAAAAGGGTTTCAATTACTTGCAAGCTTAGGTTTGATCGATTCTGTGGGGCTGAGTTCCTTCACTTTTTTTTCTGAAGAACAGATTTCTTGCCGACATAAAACAGCGTGGAAACCGTCATATTATTTGAATGTCGTAGAAATCCTGAAATCATTCAATATTCGCGTGTACAATCCGGAGTCGTATGATATGAGAAACCCCTATAGCATCTTGATGGATAAAGCCAATGACTCAAATTAATCATTATGATCCGCTTTGGTCACCAGTACGTCTGCGTTCAGCTGTCTACGTGGAGAAAAATGGGCAAGTACTCTTAGTCTATGATCCTATATACCGTGGAGGATGTTGGACACTGCCTGGGGGAGGAGTAGATTTTGCAGAAACGGTGAATCAAGCTGCAGAACGTGAAGTCCAAGAGGAAACCGGCATTAAAATAGTGGTTAGTAGAATTTGGCGTCTTAGAGAAATCTGGGAAAAAGAGCAAGATTTTCAAAGTGACATTAAAATTCGAAGAACTATGGAATTAATCTTTGTCGGCGAATATATTGGAGGAGACATAAATTATGAAAATGATCCTAGCTTGAAGCCTGATGGTATAGCTCGGGTTAAGCAATGTAGGTGGATTAAGTTAGACAGTCTGGGGAATTCTATCGATGGATCTCCTATTTATCCCGTAGAACTATTCAATTCAAATCGCCATCGAAAATTAGATAGCATTCCTTTGGAAATCATCATGCTACCATCACTAGATTTAAGATAAGGATGGTTATGAAAGCATTATCTAAGGCTCCACGGATAAAATATCGCGTTTATTTGAGTTTAACTTTTGAGAGTTTTAAAGAACTTCGCCAGAATTTGGTAAATATACTTGTCCGTTCAGGGTTATTCTATTCTACGTTGGATCTGAGCTCCCCCTCCCCCGAGAGTCTAGAGAACAAATTGACAGACGAAATGAACAACTCAGATATTGTTATCCTGCTATGCAAACACTCCTCAGAACAGCTTACGCCTCAAGGAGTACCTGCAACTCAATTTGAGTTTGAATATGCACAAAAAGCTGGCAAGCCAATTTTGGCGTATTTCATAGACGAAGAAATAACCAGTTTGACCCGACCAAGCAGTTTGGAATTCAAAAATGAGGTTTCAAAGATTTTGAAATATGACTACATCTCAAATGATTATGCAACCATAACCACTCATATTCTTGGAGATATTCTAAACTTGCTTGCATCAGAGGAAAATCTTGATCATTGGGTTCGGTCTGATATCACTGGTGTAGAAGTTGATTCGGTTTTGGAACAAAAACAAAAAATGGATCGGAACCAGTTGATTATAGGAAGTTACATTCAAAGGTATGAGCGTAGGCTCACCGGGAAAGATTTCAATCAGCTTATCGGTCCTTTAATTGACTTTGGTTTTCGACCAAATTTTACCGGTCAAGCTTATCGTTTTGCGGTTGGACATTTGCCGGATACAGAGATTCTCCGGGAAGGCCTTAGCTATGAATATTTCATTGATCGTTTCCTGATTTACGAAAATGGCATAATATATGATCGCAAGCTTGACTTATCATGGTATTTGATTAGAAATCAGAATTTTACATGGCATGCAGCTATAGAATGGCAAAAGTATCTAACTTCGGATGCCCAATCCATTGTGCACAGCAGGACGCAAAGTGATCGCGTGGGGGGGAAACTTGCCTCTTGGAGATTACCCAGGATCGATGAACTAATGACTTTATTGACAGATGCAAGAAACAATGAGACCTATATTGACCCGAATGTCTTTCCAGGAGAAGTGCATTGGCTATGGTCTTCTACTTTAACAAAGAGTGGGGAACATGCTTTTTATTTAGAAGCTCGTTTAGGTCAAGTCCTATCGGATTCAATTTCCGAGGTAGATCCTCATAGGAAAGGGGTAATATTATGTCATGAAGGAAAAGCTGAAAATGTTGGTAGGATGAGACAATTGGTCGCCCCCCCTCTTCATGAGGATGAAAATGCAAAACAGTTGAAATCCGCTAATCAGTCTAAGAGGGTTTTTGGAGTTTACTTGTCTGCTTTGCCGAATACATATTTTACAGCTTCACAACTGGCCAAGACCCGTCAGGAATTATCGAATGTTGGATATTACATATCTACTTATGTAGATTTTGGCGCAAGGAGAGAAACCGACATTAATGTGATCCGAAAAGAGATGGAGAAAGTCGATTACTATCTCCTTATTATGGATGGCAGCATGCGAAATCGTGAGAACATATTGCACACCATGAATGAGATTCAAAGCGCTCGCAGTTTGGCCATACCTATATCAGTGTTACATAATTTGCCACCTGAAGAGTTGAAAGGGATTTGCGAGCAATTACAGCTACCACTGAAAGAGATTGGGGTTCCGGGCTTATTAAGAGGCCAAGAATATGTTGTATCTGACCTAGTCAAAGCATTGAACAATCAACAAAAAAGCAATCCAGCCCCCGGCTGGCTTAAGAAAAATCATTTTGATACTATCAACAGAAACATTGAAAGCATTAACAGTGCAATTCATAGGTTCGAGTCCTGCGAAGAACATCTACGAACATTTATGGATCATTTTGATGACAATGATCTTCGAACAATATTTGAAGGTCAAGGTATAATCACTGAAAAACCTGAATTTGGTGAGCACATTCAATTTGTATCTAAAGAAAATCCTATTAACCGCCTCAGTTCAAATTCAAAAGATTTACCTATATTGTTTGCAAAAATTCCAAACCGCTTCAAACTTATTCTTCGCCAAGATGAAGATAGCGTTGTGGAAGATCGTTATCTGAATCTAAGGTGGTGGACAGCAGCTAGAAAAAATGTTTCCTATGATAAGGCTTTAATCTTTGCTCAAGAAGTTTCTGACAAAGAAAAGGAACTTTGGCGCATACCAACAATTAATGAGCTCGCCACTCTGGCAACACCAACACGTGGGGAAAGAAAGTATATGGACGAAAAAGTCTTTCCAATAGGCCGATGGTTTTGGTCATCTACTTGTCAGGGAAATGAGGCATTCTACATTGATTTTAGTAACTTACGTGGAGCAATAGGAATGGATGGAATCTTGGACAATCCGCTTAGGCGAAAATCTGCTCTCTTAGTATCTAATGTAACCGTTCAGGAACACTCGACGAATAATTCAATAAAAAATCAGTCTACTGATGTGAATATCGCATCTGGTGGAAATGCTGCTGCGGATCTGAAAACTGATGGCCCTGTTCAGTCCAAAGTTCAAATATTCCTCAGTTATGCTCATGAGGATGAGAAGATGGTCAAAGATTTGTACTATCAATTGTCTAATGCAGGATTTAGACCATGGATGGATAAATTTGACCTCATACCAGGAGAGGACTGGAGGATAAGTATAAAGAAAGCTATTCAGGATTCCGATTTTGTTGTTGCCTGTTTATCAAACGCATCAGTCAAAAAAAGAAGCTACCTCCAGAAAGAATATAAATATGCTCTGGATATTTGGCAAGAAAAACTAGTAAGCGACATCTATTTGATTCCAGCAAGATTGGATCATTGCGATTTGCCGGATAACTTAGCTGATTTTCAATCCGCAAATTTGTTTGAAGAAACCGGATTTGCATACTTGTTGCGCGCAATAAAGACAGGAATTGAACGTCGAAACAGTTGACTTCGAAATTCCACTTCCTAATAATGCGGAATGCGGGTCATTCTGCACGAAAAGAACCAGGGCAAAGGCGCGGCAGTCCGTACCGGCATGTCGGCTGCAAAAGGCGATGTGCTTCTGATCCAGGACGCCGACCTTGAATACGACCCGCGCGATTACCCAGAACTGTTAAAGCCGATCAAGGAAGGGCTTGCGGATGTGGTCTACGGGTCACGTTTTCTTGGGCGGGCGCATCGGGTGACGATGTTTTGGCACATGGTCGCCAACAAATCTTTGACCTTGATGACAAACATCCTCTACGACACCATCCTGACTGACATGGAAACCGGCTACAAGGTATTTCGCCGCGAGGTCATCGATGGGATGGTAATTCACGCCAACAGTTTCAATTTCGAACCTGAATTCACCGCGAAGATCCTCAAACGGAAGTACCGTATTTTTGAAGTGCCGATCACTTTCAATCCACGCGATTACACCCAGGGAAAAAAGATAAAGCTCCACGACGCCTTCGAGGCGATTTGGGCGCTGCTCAAATACAGGTTTGTCGATTAATTCGAGGACGGGCGTATCGCCCGTCTTTTTATTTAACAAGGTGACAAATGTGGAATTCAGAAAATCCAGCGAATCCCGCACCGCGTCAGACAAGCCCATGCCTGTTGGATTTGACCCAGGCTGGGTCGCCGCGAGAAGCGTTTAAGTCTCAATCTCCCTAGAATTACCTTGAGCAAAAAATCAAAACCCGCCGAATCGATAAATAAACATTATCCCAAAAGAAAACAGGGTTTGGAAGGAATTCCTTCCAAACCCTGTTCCCTGCCCTACGGTTTTACATAAACGTTATAGTCAAGAATATAGTCGCCCGCTTCATAATCCGCCGTACCGTCGTTAATAGATGCGGTGAATGTGGCGGTAATCTTTATCTTATGTTCGCCGGCTGGCCATTTGCTCAGCGCTGTGTAATACAAACGGCACCATTGACCGCTATTCTCGAGGTCTTCCTGCTTGAACTTGTCCAGCGCCACATCTTTGCCATCGAGCGAGAACTTCACTTCAATATTCTCGAAGTTCTGGTCGAGGACTTCCTTTGTGGAGGCACACCACGCATACATCCAGATCAGCGTTTCTTCCTTCTGGAGCGGCACGGTATAGGTCAAGGTGCCTGGTACGGCGAATTCGGCAGAGTCATATTCCTCTCGGGCAAGGTCTTCAAGAAACCTTTTGCCAGAAGTAAAGGCAGACGAAGCCGCAGCCACACTGGCCATCTCCGGCGGGCCGGAAGGTGTAATCCCGGCGCCAAGCGGCTGGCTGATCGCCCGTTCGGCAAAGGCGAGCACAACATCCTCACCATTGAATTGCTGGCGGAGAGTCTCAGCTGTTACTGGCACGCGCAAGTCTGGCACAACGCCTTTCCCTTCAAGATGTATATTGCCATCTGCATCCATGGCGCGGCCGATTGTCATTTGGGTGTAAAGTCCCTCGGGCATGTAGAAACCTTCCACGCTGCCGCCTGCCCCTTCCGAAGGATACTGCCCAACGATGATGGCGCGATCATTGATGGTCATGTTATAGGAGAAGAATTCGCAGGCGCTGGCGCAGTTCGGGCCGACCATCACCACCACTTGTCCATTGTATTGAAGTTCCTCCCGCGGCGGGATCATGGATTCTTCGTAGTCCGGGTCAATGAAAAACTCACCGGTGCTGTCGTCGTAGTAGGCCGTTTGACCTACAACAATCTCTTCATTGAAGAAGTAAGCCGCCATCTGGTCCGCCAGCCAGCCCGAGCCGCCCCCGTTGTTGCGCAGGTCAAGGATTACGCCAGGGACTTCATTCTCATTAAAATACCGCATGGCGCGTTCCCAAACCAGAATGGAAAGCAGGTCGTTATCCGAAAAGCTGGAAATTTTGATGTACCCATAACCACTTGGGAGCATGTCGAATTCAACCGGCAGGGCTTCCGCATCCACTCCCGCGCGGAAAGATGAGCTGTTGAAGCTTTCCACTTCGTTGACTACGGTCAGGGAAGCTTTCTGTTCTGCGCCTTCCGGATTCTTGAAGACTAATTCAACCTTACCCATTTCAAGACGGAAACGGGTGGCATAACGCAGTTGCTGCAGGCGTTTGATCTCCGGGTTGCTGAACGGCGATGACCATGGAACTGTTGCTTCGACCATATCCGCAGTTGGGACGGCGTCAAACGAAATGATCTCCGCGCCCCAAACCATGCCGGCCTCGGCTGCCGGGCCGCCTTCCAAAATGAAATTGGCAATGAACCTGCCATCGTCAGTCTCGCGCATGGCGAAGCCCAAGCCGCCCGCGATATCCGCCTGAAAATCGTCGTTTAAGATTGACGAATCAAAACCGATGTGCGTATCCGGTATGGACCAAAGAAAATCTCGCAACGCCAAAGCATAGGCATGACTGTCACTCTTCTTTTCAGCTTCCTCAAATCGCGGGCGAAACTCCTTGCCTTTTGCGTCCCAATCAATCTTCTTTAATTCCGTGAACGCATATTCGTTCTTGAACTTTTCGAGCATTTTGTCGAATGCTTCGGTGTAGGAAAGCGAGGAAAAATCATCTGCCGCGGAACCTTCCGGTTCAAGCAGGGCGATCTCGGGATTTTCAGACCGGTCAATGGTAAAGGGAGTTTGATCCATATCGACGACAGACCAGCCCGCAGGAAGGTCCATGATCGGATCGTCATCTGTGAATAATTTTTTGTCATCGCCAAACCCCGAAGGGAAGGACTGTCCGTCATCCGGCGCGTAAACCAGATACTTGCCCCCGAAGACCTCAAGATAAAAATCACTGTCATCGCTGACCTTGGTGGAGGCGTAAGCGGAAGACCAGCCGCCGCCGCCCTGATCACGCCGCTCGAGGAACGGGTCGCCCCAGGTATTCGTCCAATATGCCACCGCAAACACCATCACCCCGGTCTCATCCGTGCCATCATGATCCACATCATGTAATGTGCCGTTTGGTACTTCGGGCAGAGTCAGGCTATAGGTGAAAGGGGATGTATAAAAGTCCGACGTGATCTGGCCGATCACCTGCGACTCAACGGGAATTAAAAATTTTCGGTCGCGGGTTACAAACCCGCCCTGATCTTCGAGGATGATCACCGGCTCGGCCACACCCATCGTAAAGAATGTGTTGGTGTAGGTTAATTCTCCGGTGACGATCTTCGGCCCCGTTCCGCTGTCCGGCACAACTGTTGCAGACGGAATCTCTGTTGCAACGATTGGCGCGCACGCAAGGATCAAGCTGATTAAAACAATAACAGTAAAGATTTGAAACAGGCGTGATTTCATTCTGCCTCCTTGGGAATTCGCCCCATTATAATGCCGAAGTATAATCACCCAAATGAATTCACAAATCGAAACGGAATTTGAACGAGCCGCACAAGCCCGGGCGAAAAACAACGAGGGCCAGGCGCGGGTTTGTGCCAGGCGCGCCGCCGGCATTGCTATACGGGATTATCTCACCCGTCGAAGTATTCACATCCCCAGCACAAGCGCCTACGACCTGCTTAATCTTATTAAGGAAGATACGCTTCTTCCACCCGACCTGAAACTGGTCGCTGATCATTTGACATTGCGCGTCACGGAAGAATTCAAGCTCCCCGTCGAAGCGGACCTTGTCGCCGAGTCCCGCCTTTTATGCGATTGGCTATTAAATAATTAATGCCCCAAAGGTCGTTGAGACCTTTGGGGCATTATACAAATCTCACTCAGCCCTTACGCCCAGCCATGTAATAAAACACACGCGCAAGGGTAACCAGTACCAACATACCGGACATGACCCCGCCGAGAACAAAGAACATTCTGCGCCAATCTGCCAGGCGCAATGTGATCTCGCTTCGAGTGGGCATTTGGATACGCCCGCGCAGGCGTTGGATCAATTCGCTCGGAGGAGTCACCGGCTTCAAGGTCCCGGCCAGATGCGCTTCGATTGAGTCCAAATTTTCTTCCTGAATCAAATCCGACTTGCGTTTTGCCATACGATACCTTCAACCTGACCTATTCAATGGGGTAAAGGATCAAACCAACCGTGCCCGGGCCCAGGTTCGCTGCAATGGAAATGGAAAGCTCGCCCAGCATGGTTTCCTTGTGATTGAAATGACTCTTTGCGTCATCCAGCAGGGACTGGCCGGATTTCAGGTCGCGGGCATGGACAACCGCCAGGTACACCGGTTTGTTTCCAAACTCCTCTTTTGCCATTTCGATCACGCGGTCGAGCGCAGCCTTGCGGGTGCGAACCCGCTCAGCCATATTGAGGTCGCCGTCGCGCAGGACGGCAATCGGTTTTACATTCAGGAGGGATGCCAGTGCGGCTTGCAGGGTTTTTACACGCCCGGACATTTTTGCATATTCGAGCGTATCCAACGTCAGGATGACGCGGATCTTATTCTTGATGTTCTCCAGATATGCCACGATCTCTTCGACACTTTTGCCCGCCCGTTCCATTTTCCGAGCCTCGCGGCACATCAAACCTATTCCGAGAGATCCACAAGCCGAATCAACCGGGATCACATTGAATTCACCTTTCAATTCCGCGGCGGCGGCGATGGCAGAAGCGTACGTGCCGGAAAGTTTGGCAGTTATGTGAATGGAAAGAATCGTGTCGCCCTTCTGCGCGATCTTGCGGTAGAACTCAACAAATTGATGCGGGGATGGCTGGGAGGTTTTCGGGACCCGCTTGCTCTCGTCGACCAGTTTATAGAAACCTTCATTATCCAATTCCACACCTTGAAGATAGGATTTTTCCCCGAACAATATATTCACAGGGATCGTATTAATACCGAACTCTTTTTCCCAGGCGGGAAGAAGGTCGGCCGCACCGTCGGTCACAATTCGTAACATGGTTTATTCTCCTTCAAGATTTAAGTTTTGGTCTTCCAGCTGATCGCGAAGAGCCAGAAGGGTGCGATGATAAAGGCTTTTTACGGCACCTTCACTTCTATTCATGATGGCGCCGATCTCGGCATTGGACATATTCTCGACAAATTTTAGAATTAATAAATTCTGCCTTTCAGGCGGCAGTTTGCGGATCATCCGCAATAGGGAATCCTGCTCCTGGGATCGGACAAGGTTTCTTTCGGGATGGTCGCCTTTGGTGGGCAATATCGGCAGGTCATCCAGCGGAATTTCCTGCTTGCGGCTGCGGTCGCGGTGCCAGTTCGCAACCAGATTATGGGCGATCCGATACAGCCAGGCAGAAAATGGCACGCCACGATCTGTGTAATTTTTGATGTGGTTCATTGCCCTTTGGAATACGCGGGCAGTCAAATCCTCCGCATCGTGGATATTTCCGGTCCGATAATAAACATAATTGAAGATGCGTTCCACATAACGCTCGTACAATTGACCGAAGGCCTCCCGGTCACCTTGCGAAGCGAGGGCAAGAACTTCCTCTTCGTTGTATTCCAATTCCGTCAAGTTAAATACCTTACCGGCGGAATTTGCTTATATAACACCGCCGGATTTAATAAGTTACACAGAGTATAACATGCGCACTTTATTACAAAGCAATTCGGACAAACCGCGCATAAAATGGAATTGTCTGCGGGAGGATTGGTATAATCCGGGGTCGCCAATTTGAGCTATTTTATTATCAGAACACATGTGCTATAATCGGCTCGCTTTTCCAATCTTCACAGAAGGTTAATCCATGTCATCCAACAAAATTCGTGTCGTGGGCGCCCGCGTCCACAATTTGAAAAATATTACAGTGGAGATCCCGCGCGATAAATTCGTGGTCATCACGGGTTTATCGGGGTCGGGAAAATCGTCACTGGCATTCGATACCATCTTTGCCGAAGGGCAGCGCCGCTATGTCGAGTCGCTTTCAGCGTATGCGCGCCAGTTCATCGGCCAGATGGACAAACCCGATGTGGACTACATTGACGGCCTTTCCCCCGCCGTGTCGATTGACCAGAAATCCACCAGCCACAATCCCCGCTCCACCGTGGGAACCGTAACCGAGATCTACGATTACATGCGTTTGCTCTTTGCGCGTGCGGGCATTCCCCACTGTCCCGTCTGCAGACGTGAGGTTGTTAAACAATCGGCGCAGGAAATCGTGGACAAGATCGAAAAACTTCCCGATGGTTCGCGCGTGTTGATCCTCTCCCCGCTTGTACGCGCCCGCAAAGGAACGTATCAGGCCGTCTTCGAGGAGATTCGCAAAGCAGGCTTCACCCGCGTCCGCGTGGATGGAACCGTCTCTTCGTTGGATGATGAGATCGAACTGGACCGCTACAAACAACATACGATCGAAGCGGTTGTGGACCGTCTTGTCATTTCGCAGCATACCGATAAAGATGAAAAAAGATCAGCCCGAACCCGCCTGACGGACTCGGTGGAAACCGCACTCAAGTTTGGCGAAGGATATCTCACCGTTAACCTCGTGGACAAAAAAGAGGACCTGCAATTCTCCGAGCATCTTGCCTGCCCCGAACACGGCGTAAGCATTGCAGAAGTGGAACCACGCACCTTCTCCTTCAATACACCGCAAGGCGCCTGCCCGGACTGTCAGGGGCTTGGCTCAAAACTGGAAATCGACCCGCAGCGCATCATTCCGGACGACAGCCTGTCACTGAACGATGGAGCGATCGTCAGCATGGAGTGGAGTGGGCCAAAGGTCGAAGGCGGGTATTACTGGCAGAGTCTCATTAACGCCTCGAAAGCATTCAAAATCGATTTGGATAAACCCGTCAAAGAATTATCCAAAGAAGCAATGAAAATCGTCCTGTACGGCACGGGTGACAAGCAAATCCAGATGGTGTACCAGGGTGCAAATGGAAATGAGTTTAAATTCACGCGCGCCTTTGAAGGGGTGATCTCGAATATGGAACGCCGCTACCGTGAAACGAACTCGGAATATATCCGCGAAAAAATTTCCGAGTTCATGTCCGACCGCCCCTGCCCAAGCTGCGGCGGCAAGAGATTAAATCCCTCCGCGCTGGCAGTCACCGTGGACGGTGTCAACATTGTGGAAGCCAACTCGTGGCCTGTTCTGCAAACGCTGGATTGGGTTAAAAAAATCGCGGGAAAAAATTCATCGCTCACCTCGAAACAAAAGGCAATCGCAGAGCGAGTGATTAAAGAGATCAGCGAGAGGTTGTCTTTCCTCGTAAATGTCGGTTTGGATTATCTGACTTTGAACCGCTCGGCCGTCACTTTATCCGGTGGGGAGGCTCAACGCATCCGTTTGGCAACCCAGGTCGGCTCGAGGCTTGTCGGTGTGTTATATGTGCTGGATGAGCCGTCCATTGGGTTGCATCCGCGCGATAATGCGCGATTGCTGGAAACTCTCAAAGGTCTGCGCGATCTCGGCAATACGGTGCTGGTTGTTGAACATGACGATGAAACCATCCGCGAGGCGGACTGGGTGATCGATCTGGGTCCAGCCGCCGGGGAACACGGCGGACAGGTAATCGCCGAGGGCACTCCGAAACAGATTTTGGCGCACCCAAAGTCGTTGACAGGACAATATCTCTCGGGGCGGAAACAGGTTGAGGTCCCGAAAAAGAGGCGGGAGGGAAGCGGCAAGGCATTGACAATCGTCAATGCAACCGCGAACAACCTGAAGGGTTTAAATATCACAATCCCTCTGGGAAAATTAATCTGCATCACAGGCGTTTCAGGGTCGGGTAAATCCACGTTGATGAGCGACATTTTATACAGCTCACTCGCGGCAAAACTGATGGGAGCGCGCACGCAGCCCGGTGGGCATGAAAAAATCGATGGCGTGGAGCACCTCGATAAAATCATCAACATCGACCAGTCGCCGATTGGCCGCACGCCGCGTTCGAACCCGGGAACATACACAGGTTTGTTCGATGAAATTCGCAAGTTGTATGCAGAACTGCCCGAGAGTAAAATGCGCGGCTACAAGCCGGGGCGTTTTTCTTTCAATGTGCACGGCGGGCGCTGCGAGGCCTGTCAGGGACAGGGCGAACTGCGGATCGAGATGCAGTTCCTGCCTGATGTGTATGTGCCTTGTGACGTGTGCCACGGCAAACGCTTCAACCGCGAGACCCTGCAGGTTCTCTTCCGCGATCAGTATTCCATCTCCGCTGTATTGGACATGACCGTTGACCATGCGCCGACCGAATTCCAGAATTATCCGCAAATGCAGAATAAATTAAAACTTTTGCAGGAAGTTGGGCTTGGTTATGTACGGATTGGTCAGGCCGCCACGACTCTCTCCGGCGGTGAAGCCCAGCGGGTAAAACTTTCGAAGGAACTCTCACGCCGTGCCACGGGGCGAACGTTGTACGTTCTCGATGAACCCTCTGTCGGCTTGCATGCAGCGGATGTTCACAAATTGATCGAGGTGCTGCAGCGATTGGTGGATACGGGCAACTCAGTGTTGATCATCGAGCATAATCTCGACATCATCAAGATCGCCGACTGGATCATCGACCTTGGCCCCGAAGGCGGCGATCGCGGCGGCGAGTTGATCGCCGAAGGCACGCCGGAGCAGGTGATGAAGGTGAAAGAATCATATACGGGGAAATATTTGAAGGCGCATATGAGGTAGGAAACCGTGGAAGGTCGAGGGTCAATTCCCGCTGGCTTTCGGCCTTTCATTTTCAGCCCCAAACCGCTGCGCACAACATTCATTTTTCAGGTAGAATTATTTTGCATTGCGTGGGATATTAAATTGCACAAACACGCCATGTAAAAAGGACAGGATCAATGAATAACAAACCTCCCCCCTCTTCGCCCTCATCCTCATCCGATGTGATCAATGCATACCGCAAGCGGAGGCAGCGCCGGAACCCGAACATCGTTTATATTCTCGCAGGTGTGCTGGTGCTGGGCGGTATCGGTCTGCTCATCTACTGGCTCACGTCCACGCCGAATAATCCGATCTCGAGTCTGTTTGCCACGGAAACTCCCACGCCGACCATTACTCCGTCGCCGACCAGCACGTTTACGCCCACGGCAATCCCGACGGAGACTTCAACCCCCACCATAACACCCACGGCAACTTTTTCATCACCCTTTAATTACACAGTTCAGGACGGTGACTATATTGCTCTGATCGTCGAAAAATTCAATCTCGGCGATGACGGAGTTGAATTAATCCTGTTGCTAAATCCCTACAATGAAGAGACGGGAATCGGGATCAACCCGGCCACACAAGTCATCATCCCTGGCCAGGTCATTCTCCTGCCGAATCCCGGCATGCTCCTGCCGACCCCCACACCAATTCCGCCAAACTTGCCGCGCGGTACCAAGGTGGAATATACGGTTAAGGCCGGTGATTCACTCGGCGGAATTGCGTCGCTCTTCAACAGCACGATCGATGACATTATCAAAGAGAATGACATTACGGACCCGAACGCCATCGCGGTCGGCGATTTGCTGATCATCCCTGTCAATATG
>JACZJC010000004.1 GCA_014860745.1 Anaerolineales bacterium | reverse complement strand
GGTAGTTACATCGCCTACGGTTTGCTCGGCTTCCTCTCCAATTTCAACTCCGTCCGCATTCGCATTCTCGATATACTCATTCTCGCCGCGCTTCTCTTCATCACGTATCGCTTCATGCGAAGTTATGGAAAGTTGACGGCGATCACAGCAGGCATTCTTTTCGGACTGAAATATCTGCAAGGAGGGCCTTCCCTTTCGCTGCAACGCGAATACCTTATCCTCCTCTTCATCGCACTTGCACTATTGATTGGGATTCGGCGTGACTCCCTGACTCTCAAGCATCGACTCAGCCTTGGCATTCTCTTTGGTCTGGCGGCGATCATCAAACCCCACGCCGCGCTCGGACTCCTCCCCTTCCTGCTCTTTGACCTGGCAGACCTGCGTCAACGCCCGGGCATTTCCATGCTGCTGCTCGCAAAGCAGAGCCTGCTCCCAATGGCGGCAGGGTTTTTAATTCCTGTTTTACTAGTCACCATCGGGCTGGCTCTCACCGGCGCATTAACTTCCTTCCTTGGCATTGCCATAAACTACTGGCCGCTTTATTCGCAGATCAACGGTCTAATGGAGATCACGCCGTCCGCGGAGAGAATGTCCTATTTGTTGAATCAGGTCTGGCGTCTGGGCGGAAGCGGTTTGTGGTTGATTCCCGCGGGGTTTGGCATCTTTCTCAACCGCAATCGTCAAACGTATCTGCTTGCAAGCCTTGCTTTATATTACGCAATTTACCCTGCGCTTTCGGGTCAATTCTTTTTCTACCATTACATCCCCTTTGTTTACCTCATCATCCTGGTGGCGTCACTATCTATATCGATGATCAACTTTCGGCCTGCGGCTTTGAACCTGCTTTCATCTTTCATCCTTTTGACGGTCATCCTCCTTGATATCCGCCCATCCCAAACTTTCATTCGCCAGTTGGAAGGCAGGCAGATCGCCACCTCGTCCGACCGCGCAGTTGAGATTAAACAGTTTCTCGAAAAAAATCTTGAAGCGGGTGATACCGTTCAGCCTTTGGATTGGACCAGCGGTACCCTGCTTGCCATGCTCGAAACCCGCGCCTCGATTGCCACGCCCTACGTCTTTGACTTTTATTTTTATCATCATGTTTCCAACCCATACATCCTGTCCCTCCGCGTGGACTTTATGAATAAATTGCAAAAATCATCCCCGCGGTTTATCGTGGAAGTCACTGCCATAGACAAGCCCTGGATCTCCGGGGGAGATACCTCCCGCGAATTTCCAGAACTTCGCGCATTCTTGAACGAGTATTATTCCGCTACAATCCAGAAAGACGACTACACCATCTATGAACGGGACGGCATACAATAGATCATAGACCGCGGTCTACCGTCCACGATCCACGGTCAAGCCCATTATGAAACATCTCCACCGCATCACCGTCCTTTATCTCACCATCCCATTCATCATCTTTTGCATGGGCTGGCTGCGGTTATCAGTTGCCATTCCAGCAGCCGCCATCATCCTTTGGGCTTTATGGCAGTTGCTCAAACAACCTCCCGCAGATCATTCCACGCATCACGCATCACGCATCACGTTTTACGTATTGCTCATCACCGCCCTTTGGACTCTCCTCTCCGGCGTCGGCGGCTATGCCTTCCAAAATTGGGACCATCATTGGCGCAACGCGGTTTTGCATGACCTCATCAGCTTCGACTGGCCAGTTTTCTACTCCCAGCCCGAAAGTGGACCGGTCAAAATGCTGGTTTACTACATCGGCTACTGGCTGCCCTCTGCAGGAATCGGCAAACTGCTTGGCTGGCAGGCAGCCAACTTTGCGCTTTTTCTCTGGACGTGGCTTGGAGTCGTTCTGGTAACTCTGCACTTCGCGTCAGTGCTGAAAACATCGCCGATCAAAGCCATTCTCCTCCTCATTTTTTTTAGCGGATTGGATATCCTCGGCACCCTATTCTTTGCCAGGGAGTACCCAACCCTTTTCCCTCCCATCACACATCTTGAAATCTGGTCGGGCAATTTACAATATTCGTCCTTCACCACACAATTGTTTTGGGTTTTTAATCAAGCTGTCCCGGCCTGGCTGTGTATCGTCTTAATTCTGGAGTCCGACGGATCGTCGCCTGTGGAGAAGCATGCTCCCGCATTCCAGAAAATATTCATCTGGTCTTTGTGTTTCTTCTTCGCCCCGCTTGCCTCCATCGGACTCCTCCCATACCTGCTCATTGGTCTCATCAAACAGACCGACTTCAAATCCCCATTCAAAAACTTCCACTGGGACATTCTTCTCGCCGCCGTCATCATCTTTCTTCTTTCTTCTTTCTTCTTCACTTCAAACACTGCTGCCCAACAGCGCGGGTTTCAATTCCTTGACCTCAAAGATTTTCTCGCCTTCTTCCTGCTCGAAGGGGGCATTCTCTGGCTTTTGCTGGCTCCGATCAAATGGCGTGACCCAAACTGGATGGTCACGGGCGTATTGCTTGCTGTGATTCCCTTCATCCAACTCGGCAGCGGAGATGACTTCGTCATGCGGGCTTCCATCGCCCCGCTTTTCCACTTGCTGCTCATGACAGGCGAAATCATCTTCCAAAAGAAAGTCCCTCGCTTGTTACTCATTACTTATTACTTGTTACTTCTTATCGGCTCCCTCACTTCTCTTTATGAAATCAACCGCTCGGTGTATCGGACATTCGATTATTATTTCGTTCAGGATGAAAGCGAGTGTGAATGCGAAGTGCCGCCTGTCGTTACCCATCTTGAGCAGGGAGTTGCACCCGAAGCCGAACACCCCGGCACCCTCACTGCGGACGAAATCGTCACCTTGAAATTTATGGATGATCAACTTTCGAAGAACTTCATTGCCAACGTCAGGCAGTCGTTGTATTATCGTTATATATCATCTCGTTAAACCTCTTAAGGAAAATCTATGCCTGAGCTTCCATCCCCTCCAAACCCGCAAGTCTTTTATTCGAAGGTCTGGGAAATCGTCCGCCAGATTCCCCGTGGAAGAGTCGCTTCGTATGGTCAGATCGCAAAAATGCTCCCTCCGCCAGACGGCGTGAATGATGAAACCTACCTCGAATTTGGTGCGCTTTGGGTAAGCGGCGCGGTGGCGGCCAGCCCAAACGATGTGCCATGGCAGAGAGTCGTCAACTCGAAAGGCGAGATAAGCGAGCGGGATGGTGCAGCTGCACGCAGACAGCGTCTCCTGTTGCAGGAGGAAAGTGTACCTTTCAACCCGCGTGGACGGATCGATTTGAAAAAATATGGTTGGAATGGAATACCTAAATGAGATAAATTATCTAAGGAGATTCCCATGCCTTCCTTTTCGTCCCCTCCAAATCCTCAAGCGTATTACCAGCAAGTTTGGGAGATCGTGCGCCAGATACCACTTGGCAAAGTTGCCACGTATGGACAGATCGCAAAAATGATTTCTCCGCCAATCGGTGTGGAGATCGAAGCCTATGCCGCATTCGCTCCGCGCTGGGTGGGCGGCGCGATGGCAGCCTGCCCGGATGATGTGCCATGGCAGAGAGTCATCAACTCGCAGGGCAAGATCAGCGAACGGGCCGGGGCGGAGAAACAGCGTCAGTTGTTGGATCAGGAAGGGGTGGAGTTCGATGCGAAGGAACGCATTGATCTGAAAAAATTCGGCTGGAAGGGTCCATCCAGCGATGAAATTGAACAGCCCAAATTATTCTAACGAGCCAGTTCCATCACCAGCGTATCCAGAGCCAGGTCCAATGTGATCTGGCTCGTTTTGACTCTTTCGTCGATGGTCAACAAACGGTGGTAAATATCTTCAAGCGCTTGCATCGAAAACCGCGCGGCCTGACCCGTTGTTTTTTCGGCAACAAATGGATGCACACCCAATGCACGCGCCACATCATCTTTATTTCCCCGGCCATCCAAAATTTCGCGTGCCTGAATCAATAATCGGAACTGGCGCACGACCATGCCCCACAACGAGAACGGGTCTTCATTTTCCAGCAGACGATGCAATAACTTTTGCGCGACTTTTCCATTGCCCTGTGACAGCGCATCGACAAATTCGAACACGCTTTGCTGGGATGTGACGATACAAACCGCTTCCACATCGGACCCGCGAACGGGTCTGTCCCAATTGGCATAAGCCAGCAGCTTGGCAATTTCCATCCCCGCCTGGCGGGTATCCACACCGACCATTTCAGCAAGGCGTGCGGCGGCGGCGGGTTCGATCTGCCCGCCTTGGTTTTTGGTTTCGTTGACGATCCAGCCAGGCATATCCCTTTGTTTGGGGAGGAAGAAAGCCTGGGTTTTTACCAGCGATGAATTTTTCCCTGCCCATTTGATGAGCCAGTGTTTTTCAATTTCCTTCGCCTCGACCAGTTCGTAAATGACGAGTTTGGCGGAGTCGGGCGTCTTTTCCAGGAATTCCCCGAACTTTTTTCGCGCGGCGGGATTATTGTATTTTGCGGAAGGGTTGGCGAGGATGACCAGTCTCTTCGGCGCGAGAAAGGGCATGGCGTTGACTGCGTTGTTGAAATCGTTTTCCGTCATCGTACGTGCTTCGAGACGGGCGGTGTTCATGTCCGCAGTGGTCGGGTCGCTGAAATCGGACTCGAAGTCTTTGATCTTGCGCTGGATGGCGAATTCGTCGTTGCCGTGGAGAAAGAAGATGTTGGGCATTTCGAAAGGATGAAGGATGAAAGAGGAAAGATGAAAGAGTAGAAAGTAGAAAGTGGTGGTCGAGTAGCTCCGCGTGGTTTTCGCGGGATGTATCGCGAAGTCCCCGAAGGGGGAGACCACATTATTTCGTTATCACCCTATGCACGCCCTTGCGGACGGGGATGATATCCACGATTTGCAGGGAGCCCAGATCTGCTTCGGTGGTGATGTATTTCTGAAGCCAGGGACCGAGCGGACGGCTGAGTTGATAACCGAGCAGGGCGAAGATCAACGCGAGAGGAATGAGCAGGAGCCGCCACAGCGTGGATTTTGTTCCTCGCAGCGGCGCCCAGGCGAAGGTCGCAGAAAGAAGCGCGGTGGTTGCCAGGTTTGTCCCGCAGCCGGGATGAATCGCAAGTCCGCTTTCGCCGGTGTTCAACCGGGTATGTGCTTCAGTAACGGCAGTCCAAATATCTTGTGTCTGAAGATCGCCGAGCAGGAAGAAGCCGGTGGGGTTGGAATGTCCCGCCATGCGTTGGCCGGGAAAATAATGCGAGAGCAGATGGATGGTGGCGTGTTCAAGCGCGTGATTGCGCCGTGTTTCGAGGATGTAGGGGAGGTCGAGGATCATGATTTGATTATAAGTCTAATCAAGACCGGTCAGGTCTGTAAAATGGGCGAGTCGTAAATTCTTTCAAGCAGTTCCAAAAACTCTGCAGAGGGACGCGACTTGAGAATTTCCTTGCGTTCGTCGCGGGTCAGGTGCTGCATCATTACGTACTGTACCGCATTTTTGCGGAACAGGCGCGAGCCGTCTTCGTCGCCATAGAACTCAACACTGCGGGCGAGATGTTCGCGGATGGTATGCTTTAGCATCTCCGGTGTGACCTGGTCGCGGTCGAGGCGCGAAAAGATCCACGGGTTGGGAATTGCGCCGCGTCCGATCATGACCGCATCCACGTTGGTGTGCGCTTTCATTCGGTCAATGTCAGCGACAGTTTTCACATCGCCGCTGCCGATGACGGGAATCTTGACGAGGGATTTTACTTCCGCAATTGCATCCCAATCCGCATTGCCGCTGTAACGCTGTTCTTTTGTGCGCCCATGAACGGCGATAAGCGATCCGCCCTCTTCTTCGACTATGCGGGCGATGAGTTTATAGTTTTTTTTGCGATCCCAGCCGAGGCGGATCTTGCCGGTGACCGGCACGCGCAGATGTTTGACCAGTTTGCGAAATGTGCGTGCAATTCTTAATGGAGAGTGCATCATGCCCACGCCTGCGCCGCGGTCTGCGATGGTTTTTGCAGGACAGCCCATGTTGAGGTCGATGATGTCGGGGTTGAGTTCCTGGATTTTTAATGCGGCTGTCAGGATGAGGTCGGGATCATCCCCATAGATTTGAAACGTGATGGGACGTTCGGGTTCGGTGAAGTACATCCGCTTGGCGGGCTGTTTGGAGCGGCTGAGGATCTTCTCCACTTTGACGAATTCGGTGTAGCTCATGGCCGAGCCCAGCTCGCGGCAAATCGAACGGAAGGGCCAATCGGAGTAGCCGTCCATCGGTGCGAGGATGGCATCGCCGTAAATCGGCACATCGCGGATGTGGAAAGTGGGAATTTCGATTTCGTTCATTGGCTTAAGAGTATAACAAAAAATAAGACCCCGCAGATTTCTAATCACCTGCAGGGTCTGTGTAACTAGGCGGGCTGTTTCTTCAACAACTCCAGATAGTGCTTTCTGAACTTCGCAACCTTCGGCGCGACCACTGCCTGACAATAGGGCTGGGATTGATTCCGCACGAAGTATTCCTGATGATAATCCTCGGCGATGTAGAAATCCTTGACAGCTTCCACTTCCGTAACGATGGGGCTGTTCCAGATATGCTGGGAGTTCAACTCGCTGATGAGATTCTCGGCAATCTCCTTTTGCTCTGGCGTATGGTAATAGATCCCGGAGCGGTACTGTGAGCCAACGTCTGCACCCTGGCGGTTGAGAGTGGTAGGATCGTGAATGGCGAAGAAGACGTTGAGCACATCGCGGAACGAGATCACAGCCGGGTCAAACTTGATCTGCACCACCTCGGCATGGCCGGTATTTCCATTGCAGACATCCCGATAGGACGGATTGGCGACATGTCCGTTGGCGTAGCCCGAGTCAACCGAGAGCACGCCTTTC
>JACZJC010000036.1 GCA_014860745.1 Anaerolineales bacterium | reverse complement strand
GAAAACATACTCCTCCTCGGACCCGTCACCACGATATCAAATTCATCCTTCCCAAACTCAAATGGATTTGTTCCGTACACCAACGCGCCGTGACCCATGTCATCGAAAATGTCCTGATGTTTCAACGAACCATCCGCCAGTGCGCGGATATATCTTTCCAGTTTCGGTAAGTCTATCTCGCCTGTGTGGTGTTCAAAGACACCTTCGATTCCGTCACCTAAAAGAAATGCCAGTGTATGAAAATTCCCCACATTGACAATGATCTTGCGTTTACGCTTCATAACTGTTGGGTCAAAATTCGCGCCCAACACCGCGGCAGGCGCAGTATCCATCACCAATAAGGGACAATCGAGATTGCCTGCCGAATCAGCAACGGCTTGAAGTCGTGTCATAATCTTCGGAATTTCATCTGAAGGAAAGATGAAAGAAGAAAGAGAGTTTTTGGCGCGGATGCGTTTGTCAAGATAATCAAAACGAAATTGTCTGTCCGAAATCCCCGCAGGTGCATTGCCATGGTCAAACACCGCCACGGCAATCGAGCCTAAATCTTTTAGCGAAACGCCGTAATCCGCAAATGTTTTTGAGATCAGTTCAAAATCAAAATCCTTCAATTCGAAGCTTTCAACCTTCAACCTGATACCTTTAACCTCATCGTCGGAGACGATGCGAATCCCCAACGCCTCCACCTTATCCAACTCATCATTGAGCGTCGTTGCAGCGGATGGTGTCATGTACACAGGGATTCCCGCGCGGGCATATTCTTCGATGGCCCAGGCTGAGGGACCACCGCCCATCTGATGTCCAGTGAGCAGGATCGGGGTCCGCGTGTGAAGCGCCTGCTTGAGACGGCGATGAACCATCATGGTCGGCGAAGGCAAAACGAGTTTGAATCCGTTTTCGATGTCGAGATTCGAATCGTAAAGATAAATATCCTGCGTGCCTGTGCCGATGTCTACTGTTAAGATTTTCATATTACCTGTATGCGTCGCACCTAAATTAATTGGATAATCCAAACGATAGGATTCTGCTTCTTAACGGGAAAACCTACCCGTTTGGTGCGACGCACCCTCATGATTAAACTTCAATCCCCAACCATATGCGGATGAAGTATCCAATCACAAAGGAGAACGCCGCCACACTGAGACTCAAACCCGCCATTTCCAAAAATCGTTCGCGGAAAGATTCACCTTTGGCGACGGAGATATAATAATTGAAGACTGCGATGATGATAACGGCAGTGGTAAGGGCGATGGCAAGATCCAGGTAATAATTTTCGAAAAGCAAATAAGGCAGAATGAGCAGGGTCACTGTGGTAATGTAGGCGATGCCCGTATAAATTGCGGCCCGCACGGGATGCTTGCTTGTTTTTTCTGAACGTGTCGATAGATATTCGCTCGCCGCCATCGACATGGACGCGGCAATGCCTGTGATGAGTCCTGAAAGGGCGATTAGCTTTGTGTTTTGCAGCGCAAGTGTCAGCCCGGCCAGAGCGCCTGTGAGTTCCACAAGAGCGTCGTTGAGCCCGAGCACAACAGAGCCTGCGTATTGCAGCCGCTCCTCATCCAGCATTTCGATGAGCTGCTGTTCGTGATTGTCTTCTTCTTCCTGATATAGGGTTGCTTCGGGAATCACCTTTGCCACTGCGGCGTAATTGGCCTGCGCCTTCTCCTCGCCCTGTTCCATGAGCTTGACGCCGAAGGTGAACCCAAACAACATGCTGACGAGGTAGTAGAACCAAACATGGGACCAGCGCGGTTGTACTTCTTCGTTTGTATATTTTTTCCACCCATTGTAATGACGCAGTTCATCCTCGGCGATCTGGTTAAGGATCCTGGCATTTTCCCCGAACTTGATTCGATTTGCGAGGCGCTTGTAGATGTGGTATTCGGTGATCTCCGTCGCCTGAAAGAGGATTATTTTTTTGCGTATGTCTTCGCTGATCTGCTGCATGATGAACTCCTTGCGAAAAATATCCCTTCAATTGTAAGCGATTTAATAAAACAAAAGGATGCGCCGTGAGCACATCCTTTTGTTGGCGATTTCCGTTATGCCTTTTGCAGTACAAAATACCAATACCTGCGGTTATCCAAATGGGGCAGGGCGTTTGACGAGTCGGATGCCAGCCCTGCAAAATGCAGAAACTGTTTACGCAGGAGGCGGGGGATGTAAGTATTTACCAGTTCGATGCGCCGCTCGCGGTCCAGTTCCATGGCTTTCAGAACATTTTCGGTAATGTCCTCTTCTTTAATGAGCTTCAACCCCATGCTTTTTAACTGTGCATGCCAGATTGCCACTTTTTCTTCGTAACGCAGGTCGGTATAAAGGAAATATCCATTGGGTTTGAGTACCCGTTTGACATGTTCGAAAAATTTTGTGATGTTGGGATAATAGAGCGACGCCTCGACATTCACAACCACATCGAAGGAATTATCGGGGAAGGCCAGGGCTTCCGCATTGCCGTGCTGAAATTTAAGTTCGTTGAGATGGCTGTACTGCTGGCGGCAGAATTCGACGGCGCGGGAGGAAAAGTCCACCCCGGTATAGGATTTTGGCTTGAACTGCCTGACGATGAAGTGCGCGCCTCCACCCCGCCCGGAACTGACCTCGAGCGCATCGGCATTTTTCCAATCGATATGTTTTGCCACGTGATGATAGAGCTGCATCGGGTAGCGGTGGATCTCCTCCTCCTCATCGAGGAGAATGGGGTCGGTTCCCTGGTGATGAGCGGTATATCCAAAGTTCATAAACAGGACGTCTTTTTTCAGGTTCAGGGTGGAGATGAATTCGTATTGCAGGCGGGTCAACAGACTCTTGATGTTTGGGAATTGATGGAATAATAGCTTATTAAGCATGGTTCTCTCCTCTTGATGATCTTGGTGATAAAGAGCTTTGCCGCCCTTCATATTTTGAATGCCGCGTATTATAACCCCCCTGAACTGGAGAAGTGGCGTACGCTTTTGTAAGCAGGAATTGACTAGTTTGTGATAAATGGTGAAATCTATTACTGCAAGGAGGTTTAGTTTTCCCGTAGGAATAATCAAAAACGGCGGTTTTTGGCAGTTAATCCTTTTGACTTTGAGGTAAAGTAAAAATTATCTTTTAATGCGAATTACTGAAAAGGAGTAGAAAATGAAAACCCAATTGCCCAGGCCAGCCTTCGTAATTTTCCTTATGTTCTCCCTGATCCTAAACGCATGCGGCGCAATCGCGCAGGGATCAGCTCCGACTGTCACGAACACATCCGCGCCCACCCTCACACCGACCATTACACTGACTCCGACCCAAACCCCAATCCCCACTGCAACGCCCAACCTTGCCGCCACCCAACAGTATGATGACTTCCTTGCCTTGGTTCAAGAAATTTATGACGCCGGTCAGATGTCCACTACGGAGGGTACCTATAAAAAGCTGGATGATTATTCCGACCAATTGGCAATGTCATTTGGCTATCAATGGGCTCCTACCGGACTTGAGGCAAAGGATTTCATAATTCGGGCAGACTTCGACTGGGAGGTTGCCAATCAGAAGAATTATTCTGGTTGTGGATACTTATTTAGGCAAGACCTAACCAAGAATATTTTCAATGGATATTATTACATAGTTGCATTGGACGGATTGAATGGGGTTTTATTCTCTTACACAGGAACAGAGCCTTATTCTACGACAGCAAACTACACGGTTCCACTTGTGAAGAAAAATAAGAAACCAGACATGGGATCCAATCCATACCATGCAGAATTTATGCTGGTTGTGAACGGTGCTGCAGCTTATACGTATGTTAATGGAGATCTTTTTACGGAACACAGGTTGAAAGGTGATTGGCTGACCGAATCTGGCCCGCTTTCAAATTTAGTATTGACAGGCTCCGCTACGGATTATGGCACTCGCTGTAAAATCACAAATGCCGAGGCATGGATAATTTCACCTTAACGGATTTAAATAAATAATCCCTTCAGACCCGTCCGGTCTGAAGGGATTATTTTAATCTTTTACTCGTTTACATAATTCTCAGGCAGCCAGCAGCAGAGGACCAACTCCCTCGCCGCCTTGACCTCGTCCATTCTGCCAAAGGGAGTGATGTGCGGTGCATTGTGGAGCAGCTCAGGCTGGGTCTTGGCTTCTTCCGCGATCTTGATCAGCGCGTCGGCAAAACGATCCAGGGTGTCTTTGTTCTCGGTTTCGGTCGGCTCGATCATCAATGCTTCGTGAACGATGAGCGGGAAGTAATTTGTGGGCGGGTGGAAGTTGTAATCCATCAAACGCTTGGAGATGTCGAGTGCGCGGATGTCACTGCCTTCGAACTGGCCTTCCATCACAAACTCGTGCATGCAGATGCGGTCGTACGGAATCTTGTAGGTACTTCGCAGGCGGGCTTGCAGATAGTTGGCATTGAGCACCGCGTATTGAGAAATATCCTTCAAGCCGTCTGGTCCGTGCATGGCGATATAGGTATAGGCGCGGACAAGTCCGCCGCCGAAGTGACCGTGGAAGGCTTTCATGCGTCCGATGGTTTTCTTGGGAGTAACGAAGCCGTACAGCGGAGCCATCTCCTCGTCGCCCTCTTCGATGATGCCGACGAGCGGGGCAGGTAGGAAGTCCACAAGGACAGGACCGACTCCGACGGGACCGGAACCTGGTCCGCCGCCGCCGTGCGGCACGGAGAAGGTCTTGTGCAGGTTGAAGTGCATCACATCGAAGCCGAGGTCACCGGGGCGGACGATGCCGAGTAGGGCGTTCAAGTTCGCGCCGTCGCCGTACATCAAGCCGCCGCATTTGTGAACTAGTTCGATGACCTTTTCGATGTTCTCGTCGAACATGCCGAGCGTGTTCGGGTTGGTGAGCATCATACCGACGACGGTATCGTCGCAGGCGGCTTCGAGGGCTTTCAGGTCAACGTTGCCCCGTGAGTCAGATGGGATGGTGATGACGGAGAAGCCCAACATGCCGACGGATGCGGGGTTGGTCCCATGCGCGGCATCGGGAATGAGCATTTTCGTTCGTTTGGTATCGCCGCGTGACTTGTGATACGCCGCCATCATTAGCACGCCGGTAAATTCGCCGTGCGCGCCGGCGGCAGGCTGCAAGGTCACATCGGCAAAGCCGCTGATTTCCTTGAGCCATTCCTGCATTTCGAACATCAACGCGAGGTTGCCTTGCACGGTTTCAATGGGCTGTAATGGATGGGTGAAAAGATAACCCGGCAGGCGGCAGGTGTCTTCGTTGATCTTCGGGTTGTATTTCATGGTGCAGGAACCGAGGGGATAGAAGCCATCGTCCACGCTGTAGTTGAATTTGCTAAGCTTCATGTAATGGCGGACAACATCCACTTCGGCGAGCTCGGGCAGGGGCAGGTCTGAGCGGAGCAGATTTTTGGGAGGCAGGGCAGCTTTCGGCACGTCTGAGGCGGGCATGGTTACGCCGCGCCGCCCGGGAGATGAGAGTTCAAAAATGGTGGGTTCAAGGATGGTGGCCATATCTACATCTCCTTCAATGCTTCGACGAGAGAGTCGATCTCATCCTTGCTGTTCATTTCGGTGACGGCAACGAGGATGTGATTTTGCAGCGCGGGGTAATCCTTGCTGAGATCGTATCCGCCGAGGATGCCGTTATCGAGCAGGTATTGGTTGACTTCACTCGCAGGCTTGGGGCAGCACAAAACAAATTCATGGAAGAACGGTTCCATGAAGCACAGGCCAAAGCCGTCGATCTTGCTAAGTTCGCCTGCGGCGTAATGCGCTTTTTGATAACAAAGGTTTGCGACTTGTTGTAAACCCGTCTTGCCAAGCGTGGACATGTACACAGCGGCGGCAAGCGCTAGCAATCCTTGATTGGTGCAGATGTTGGATGTGGCGCGTTCGCGTTTGATGTGTTGTTCGCGCGAGGTAAGGGTCAGCACATAGCATCGTTGTCCGCGATTATCAATGGTTTCGCCGACGAGGCGTCCCGCCATTTTATGCACATAGGGTTTTTTGGTGGTGAAGAAACCGAGATACGGTCCGCCATACCAGAGCGGGATGCCAAAGGGTTGCGCTTCGCCCACGACAATATCCGCACCCATATCGCCGGGGGTCTTGAGCATGAGCATTGCAGTCGGGTTTGCAACAATGCAGACAAGCGAACCTTTTGCATGCGCGTCTTCGATGAGTTTGGTGTAATCGTGGATGCGGCCGAAGAAATCGGGATATTGCACGATGACGAGCATGGTGTTGTCGTCGATGAGGGAGGTGAGCGCTTCGGGCCCCGCCTCGAGGTCTGCGGTGGGATCATCCCCGGCTTCTTCCAGTCCCATGCCTTGTGAATACGTGCGGATGACTTCGCGGTATTGAGGATGCACGGTGGGGGAGATGACGATCTTCTTGCGTTTGCCGCGGAATTGGGCATATGCGAGATTCACGGCTTCAGCGGTGGCGGTCGCGCCGTCGTAGTGCGAGGCGTTGGAGACGTCCATCCCAGTCAGGGTGCACATCAGCGATTGGTATTCGAAGATGGCTTGCAGTGTGCCTTGCGAAATTTCGGGTTGATACGGCGTGTAGGCTGTGTAGAATTCTCCGCGGCGCAGCATGTGATCGACAACCGAAGGGACATAATGGTTGTATGCGCCCGCGCCGAGGAAGGAGATCAGATCTCCGCGCACATGCTCGTTGCTGGAAGCCATCTCCGCGAGATGCGCGGCGGCTTCCATTTCGGTGAGAGCGGGGGGAAGATCCAATTCAGGAAAGCGATGTTTCTTTGGGATCGCGTCGAAGAGATCGTCCAGCGATTTGACTCCGACGGTCTTTAGCATCGCATCCCTTTCTGCGGGGGAAATCGGGATATAGGTCATATTATTTCTCCCGTCATTGCGAGGAGGACTTTAGTCCGGCGAAGCGATCTCCCAATGGTTGGGGATTTCTTCACTTTGGTCGCAATGACGATTAGTGTGTTCTTTCCTCACAATACTTTTCGTATGCAGCGGAATCCATCGCATCGCCTGCGGAGCCGCCTGCGATCTTGATCATCCAGCCTTCGCCGTACGGATCGGAGTTGAGGGTTTCGGGCTTGTCGGATAATCCCTTGTTCACGGCGCTGACTTTGCCGGCAGCGGGAGCGTAAATTTCGGCCGAGGCTTTCACCGATTCGACGGAGGCAATGGCCTTGCCGATGGTCACTTCCTCGCCTTCGTCCACGAGAAGTTCAACGAAGACGATGTCGGAGAGCTGGCCTTGGGCATAATCGGAAATGCCTGCCGCGCCGGTTGCGGGGTCGAACCATTCATCGGATTTGGTGTATTTAAGATTGGAAGGGGCGTTCATATTTTTTCTCCTGTTTGGGTTTTGGCGAATCAAAAAAGGACACGCGGTTTTAGAATCGCGCGTCCTCTGTAATGGCACCTGAGAGATTAGTTCGATAGTTGTATAGTTATGTAGTTGTGTAGTTTCAACTATCAAACTACCAAACTAACCAAACTACTAAACTAACTAACTTTACACCGTCGGTATCCCTTTTATCGGGAGTTTTCCAGAGTGTGAACACGGCTGGAGGGTCCTTTTGCCTGAGAGATTCATCTGGGTTCGCCTGTTCCAGATTTGCACCTTCGGCGCTCAAATTGTAGTAGCGACTTTAGTCGCTTTTTGGACGACTGGCCCACAGGGCTTAGTCGTCACTACATTTAGAGTCTCTTCCCTGCCATCCGTTGATTTGTGCTTCCATTTTATGGTTGGGAGGGGGGAGAGTCAAGAGGGAGAATGTCATATTGATAGTTTTTGCAGGCAGGCCAGGGCGGGAGCGAAGCGGGATGGATTTGGCCTCCAAAAAGACCATATTAGAGAATCATATAAAATTCCACCTGCCCATGTCGTCTAGGGAGTGGACTTGGTATAATCCAGTCGCAAGTCAAATTTGGAGGATTCCGTGAATTCCCGTAGTCAATCGTTTTTTGTGTATTTCCTTCTGCTCATTGCCATTGGGGCAATGCTTTACATGGGTTTTAATCAAAATGCCAATACGGCAGAACCGCTTACCCTGAGTAAAGTGGCGCAGCAGGTTCAAAATGGAGAAATTGCCCGAATCATCATCACCGGCGATGACACCATTCGCGTGGTGCGAGCCAATGGCACTGAAGAAGACGCCATTGAATCCCGCATCGAATCAGGTACCACCCTGGTGGAGCAGCTCCTGAGTTTGGGTGTGACTTCTGAACAACTTTCCAAGGTGGATGTGGAAGTCAGCGCGCCTTCGCCGTGGGGTGCGGTGTTGAGCGGTGCGGTCTATCTCCTGCCTATTTTGTTCATGGGTGGTCTGCTTTGGTTTATTTTCCGTCAGGCACAGGGCAGCAACAATGCCGCCATGTCCTTTGGGAAGAGCCGCGCGCGCATGTTCAGCGGCGAGCATCCCACCGTGACATTTGCGGATGTGGCCGGTGCGGAAGAATCAAAGCAGGAATTGGCCGAAGTGGTCGAGTTCCTGAAAGAACCGCAGAAGTTCATTCAGCTCGGCGCGCGTATTCCAAAGGGCGTTTTATTGGTGGGTCCCCCCGGAACGGGTAAGACTCTGCTTGCCAAAGCCGTTTCAGGCGAAGCGGGTGTGCCGTTCTTCTCGATCTCTGGTTCCGAATTCGTTGAAATGTTCGTGGGCGTGGGCGCGAGCCGCGTGCGCGATCTTTTTGACCAGGCCAAGAGACATTCCCCCTGTATAGTTTTTGTAGATGAAATTGATGCTGTCGGTCGTCAGCGCGGCGCCGGCCTCGGTGGTTCGCACGACGAACGCGAGCAGACGCTTAATCAAATGCTCGTTGAAATGGACGGCTTCGATACAGACACCAACGTCATCATCATTGCCGCAACCAACCGCCCCGACATTCTCGACCCTGCGCTCATGCGCCCTGGCCGTTTCGACCGCCGCGTGACCCTGGACCGTCCCGATGTTAAAGGACGCGAGGCCATTCTCAGAGTGCACGTCAAAGGCAAGCCGTTGGATCCGCAGGCTGATCTAGCCACGATCGCGCGCGGCACGCCTGGTTTCGCCGGTGCCGATTTGGAAAATCTCGTCAACGAAAGCGCCATCCTTTCCGCCCGCCGCAACAAGAAAGCCATCGGCCAGCCTGAATTGGAAGAAGCCATCGAGCGCGTGGTTATGGGACCGGAGCGCAAGTCCCGTCTTATTTCCGAAGAAGAAAAGCGCATCATTGCCTACCATGAGGCTGGTCATGCCATTGTGGCAAATGCCATCGCTGAAGCAGACCCCGTCCAAAAGGTGACCATTGTTGGCCGTGGACAAGCTGGCGGCGTCACCTGGTTCCGCCCCGATGAAGACCGCATTCTCATGTCCCGCAAGAAGATGTATGCCACCCTCGCCATGGCCCTTGGCGGACGCGCCGCCGAAGAGTTGATCTTCGACGACATCACCTCCGGCGCTTCCAACGATATCGAGCAGGTCACCCGTATGGCGCGTGCCATGGTTACCCGCCTGGGCATGAGCGTTGAGCTTGGCACCATGACCTACGGCCAAAAGGAAGAGATGATCTTCCTCGGACGGGAGATATCCGAACAGCGCGATTACTCCGAAGCCGTTGCCGAGCAGATCGACCGTGAAGTCCGCAAAATCGTGGAAGATTCATATAAACTTGCCAAGTCTTTGGTCAAGAAATATCGCAAGCAGTTGGACTTGATTGCAAAGAAACTTCTCGAAGTTGAATCCCTCAACCGTGAGGAGTTCGAACAGCTCTTCCCCTCGCCGTTTGGCAAGAAGAGCGGCACGCCGCAGGTTGCATAATTCGTAAGGTGTAAAACGTAAAGAGCCTCCCGATCAAATCGGGAGGCTCTTTTGATATCCAGAAATTATCTGGTTCTATGAAGGATTGGCTTCCTTATGCTGCCTCACTAATTCTCTTCGCAAAATCTTGCCCACAGTGGTCTTGGGCAGTTCATCCCTGAATTCATAGTGGGTGGGGACTTTGTATGCCGCCAGTCTTTCCTTGCAGAAGGCTTTGAGTTCCTCTTCTGTCACAGATTCGCCGGGCTTTACTACTATCCAGGCTTTCACGGTCTCACCGCGATACGGGTCCGGGATGCCGGCCACACCCACATCCATCACTTTGGGATGAGCGGCAACCACTTCTTCCACTTCGCGCGGCCAGACTTGGTAACCACCGGGCTTGATCAGTTCCTTCTTGCGGTCCACAATATAGAAATAACCGTCTTCGTCCACGCGGGCAATGTCGCCTGTAAAAAGCCATGTTTTGCCATCCGCCATTTGCCGCAGCGTGTTGACCGTTTCGGTGGGCATGTTGTGATAACCCTTCATCACCTGGGGGCCGTGGATCACGATCTCACCGATCTCGCCCTGCTGAAGTTCAGTTTCGCCATCGTCCAGGCTGATGATCTTCACTTCCACATCGGGCAGGGGCATGCCAATGGAGCCGGTCTTGTTCTCGCCATTAAATGGGTTGCAGTGAGTGGCTGTCGGCGCTTCGGAAAGGCCGTATCCCTCGAATACCTTCCCCCCGGTCAGTTTTTCAAATTGTTCCTTCGTCTCCCGCAGCAGGGGAGCAGAGCCGGAGATGCAAGCTTTAATGGAGGAAAGGTTGTACTTGCCAGCCTTCACATCCTTGTGGTTGTTGATGCCGTTATATAAAGCTGGCACACCCGGGAAGATGGTCGCTTTGAACTTCGCGATATTGTCGAGCACATCCTTCAAATCACGCGGGTTGGGAACCATCACCATGCTCGCGCCGCAGGTCATTGCAAAGTTCATTCCTGCCACCATGCCGTACACATGGAAGAGCGGAATGGCCATTAATACGACTTCCCTGCCCTCTTCTAGACTGGTCATCCACGATTTGATCTGGAGTGTGTTTGCAACCACATTCCGATGCATGGCAACCGCACCCTTCGAGACGCCCGTGGTACCACCCGAGTATTGGAATAAGGCCGTATCGTCAGGACCAACTTCCACGTTGGGCTTTGAGGCGTCTTTGTACTTGCCGAGTAGATCCTGAAGCCAGATGTCGCCGTCGCGCAAGCCTCCTTCGATCCTAAACCCGCCTTTCTTTTCCTTGGCCAGCGTAAACAGCACGCGTAGAACGGGGGGCAGGGTTTCCTTGAGGTTGGTCACGATCAATTTCTTGATCTTGGTATTCGGTTGGGCTTTTTTGATGGTCTCGTAAAAGTTCGTCATCACGAACATATACTCGATGCCCGCGTCACTGGCTTGATGCTCAATTTCAGGAGGGGTGTAAAGCGGGTTTGTGGCAACCACGGCGCCGCCTGCTTTGAGAATGCCGTAATATACCATCACGAATTGCGGCGTGTTTGGCATGAAGATGCCCACCCGGTCCCCCTTCTTCACGCCCATATCGGCAAGCGCAGCGGCAACCCGATTGGTAATCTCATCCATCTCCTTATAAGTAATAACCGCGCCTTTGAAGATCGTACAGGCGCGGTCGGGATACTTGCGCGCGGCATCTTCAAGAAAATGAAATAGCGGCGCTTTCGGATATTCGATTGTGGTTGGCACCCCCTTGTCGTAATTCTTTTGCCATAACTTGCGGTCCATACTTCCTCCTCCATTGGTATTGGTTATCGAGTGAAGATGATCTGACGCAAGTATATACTTAAAAATATCAAAAGTCAATTAAACACCCGGCATCATAACGAGTTACGGATGAATTGCCTGATTTCCCCGAGCGCATTCTCGTCATTGGGATTGAACCACTGAATTCGCGGATCGGATTCCTTGAACCAGTTCGCCTGCCTGCGCACGAACATGCGGGTGATGCGCTTCATCTCCGCCTTTGCCTGGTCAATCGTCAACTCACCATTAATCACTCTGACACATTCCCGATATCCGATGGCGGACATGCCCGGCAGAGCGGGGGAATAGCCTTTGTTGAAAAGGCCTTTTACCTCTTCGATAAACCCATTCATAAACATCAGGTCAATACGTTCATCCACGCGTCGATATAATTCTGTGCGCGGACGAATTAACCCAACTGTAATTAAATGATACGGCGTATCTCCCTGTATGCGCTGCTCCGAGAATTTTCTTCCCGTTGTGAAGATCACTTCCAACGCGCGAATCGTTCTCCGAAAGTTGCGGGCGTCAATTTTCTCGGCCGCTTTCGGGTCAAGTGATTTCAATCTGTCGTGTAGCCAAACTAACCCTCTATCCTTTTTCATCCCTTCAAGAATGCCGCGTAATCGTTCATCAGCTTTTACTTCTGGCGGACTCCATCCCTCGGCCACCGCGCGGATGTATTGTCCGGTGCCCCCAACAAGAAATGGCAAATGATTGCGTGTATAAATACCGGCAATTGCATCCCTGGCTTTTTGTTGAAACACAGCCAGACTCAACGTCTCATCGGGATTGACGATATCGATCAAGTGATGAGGCACACGTGCCTGTTCCTCGCGGGATGGTTTCGCCGTGCCAATATCCATGCCTTGATAAAAGAGGCGCGAATCTGCAGAGACGATCTCGCCATTCAAATCTTCTGCGAGACGGATGGCAAGTTCCGTTTTCCCCACCGCGGTCGGCCCAACGATGAGGACAAGGGGTGGTTTCGATGGCAGAGTCATAGTGTGGCTGCCATACCGGTGGGGGACCATTCCAAATTGCCCATAAGGTTTATTTCTTCCTTTGTCAAAATCCCGTCAATATTTTTTTGTGACTGACATGTCGAAACAGCGTATCGAAGCACTGATGAGGCGCATGACAAAACGATTTCCGTGCGCATCACTTTATTGTCTTTCTGGTAAACTCTCTCAAATTTGATTTGCGCATCCATTTTACACCGCGGGAGCAGGTATGATCAATTGGCAGGAACTGACCATCGACATGTTCGTTCAGCAATTAAGGACCGTATTTCAACGCACGTATGGGGATATTAATAGCGACTATGGACGGATCGTAGCCTGGTGTGGAAGGCTGGTGCTCGAAAACATTGCCAACTCCGATGCGCTTTATCATGACATCGACCACACGATCATGGTATCCCTTGCAGGACAGGCCATTATTGAGGGAAAACACTTGCGCGAAGGCGGGGTGACACCCCGCGATTGGATGCACTATATGATGGCTACTCTCTGCCACGACATTGGATATGTCAAAGGGGTGTGCAGGAACGACGGCGGGGACAGGTTCGCAACCGGGGTGGGGGATGAATTGGTCGCCATTTCTCCCAATGGGACGGATGTGGCCCTCACACCGTATCACGTCAACCGCAGCAAGTTGTTCGTCCGCGAGCGGTTTGGCTCCGGGCTGCTGGAGGATATGACGAAACACCTCGATGCGGAACTGGTCGCTTCGTATATTGAGATGACGCGCTTTCCATCCCCGGATGAGGAAAAATATAAGGATACGAAAGGGCTTGGCGGCCTTGTGCGCGCGGCGGATTTTGTCGGTCAATTGGGCGACCCGGATTATTTCAGAAAGACCCCGGCTTTATTCTACGAATTCCAGGAATTGGGACTGAACGAGAAGTTCGGCTATAAATTTCCCAACGACCTGCGCAAGAGCTATGCCAGTTTTTATTGGGAAAGGGTCAGCCCGTACATTAAGGATGCTATTCAATATTTGCGGCTGACCGAAGACGGCAAACAATGGGTCGCCAACATGTATTCGCACGTGTTTGACGCAGAACATGAGGCAGGATAAAAAATCATCCCGAAAAAGAAGCTCGCCTAATTTTTTGGCGAGCTTCTTTTTCATATTTTTTGGTAGACCCGCTGCCAATTCCCCTTGCGGCATTTTGGGCAGCGACGAAACATTTTTGGGTTGCCGGCAGCCTTCTAGCGGATGCCGCCCATTTCCCAAATGGAACGTTCGTGTTTGCAGTTGGGACATTGCAGCATCCAGGAGTTTGATTCCTTTTTCATTTCATCGAATGAATCTGCCGGCAGAATGGCTTTGAAGAATTTTTGCAAGAATGAAAGGGAAGATTTCATTCTTATTTTTCTCCAGATGAATAATCACGGAAGCCATCTGTTGCTTCATCCAATTTTGCAACCTCGTCCGCAGTCATCTGCCATCCGGCGCCGCCGGCATTGACTTCTGCCTGCTGTGGATTTTTTGCGCCGGGAATTGGAAGAGCTCCCTTGCAGATCACCCAATTCAAAGCCACTTGAGAGGCGGTTTTCCCTCCGTGGTTTTGACCGATCGCTTGCAGCAGCTTAATCACAGGCGGTATCTTTATCAGCATTTCGGCATATCGGGATGCGCGCACGCCGGGCGGCGGATTCTCCACTGAATATTTTCCCGTCAGCAGGCCTTTTTCGAGCGGCGAATAAGCGATCAACCGAATACCAAGTTCCTTGCAGCGCGCCAGCGTGCCGTTCTTTTCCACTTCACGGCTGAGCAGGCTGTAATGCACCTGGTTGGATGCCAGCGGAATGCCATGCTGTGCCAGTGTCGAATAAGCACGCAGCATGCGCTTCTGCCCAAAATTGGAAACACCCACCGTGCGGGTCAGGCCTTGCTTTACACATTCCACCATGCCTTCCATCATCGTTTCCGGGCTTATAAGGGGCGAAGGCCAGTGAATTTGATACAAGTCCACCGACTCAAGCCCCATGCGCTCCAGGCTTCCCTTCAAGGCGCGTGGGAGAAACCCTTTGGTCAACTTCCACAGCCAGGGAAAGAATTTGGTGGCAACCAGCACGGGCTGGTCTGTTTCTTTGATGAACTGTCCCAGCAATCGCTCCGATGTTCCGGAACCGTAAATTTCAGCGGTGTCCACAAATCGAACACCAAGATTGAGCGAAACATTGAATGCCTCGCGGACATCCTTATACGTGTGCGTCTGCCCATAGCCCCAAATAACCCGGTCACCCCATTGCCATGCTCCCAACCCTATTTGAATGGCGTGTAAAAACCTTGTTTCAATGCTTGCTTCCGCCATGGACGGCTCCTTCGATGGAATTGCCCGATTCTATCTTAAAAAATCGTTCCCGTTAAAATTTCAGGTTACAATCAGCCCGCTCAAAAAATTAATGGAACTACGTGAACGCGAGCCTCTGCGGGGGATGGGTCTGGCGCTCCCTGAGTTCCGGGAGGTTCCCGTGACACCGAACAATCAAAAGCGGGATATGGAACCCGCTTCCAGCCTTGACCAGAGGCTGGCTCTGTCCTTTTCAAATTTATCCCTGCTGACGCGTGCCCTCACGCATCGATCCTATGCCAACGAACAAAGCGGCGAGGTGGAGGATAACGAACGCCTCGAATTCCTCGGTGATGCCGTGCTGGATTTCATCGTCGGCGAATGGGCCTACCATCGATTCCCCGAAATGCCTGAAGGCGACCTGACCAAAGTCCGCTCCTCACTGGTGCGGAATGAACGGCTGGCGGAATTTGCCCGTAAGCTGGAGATTGCCCCTGCCCTCCGCCTGGGACGCGGCGAAAAAACATCGGGCGGCCATCAAAAAGATAATCTGCTTGGGTCGGCGTTTGAAGCGCTCGTGGGCGCGTTGTATCTCGACAAGCAGAGCCTGGAGGAAGTGAAGCGTTTCCTCAAACCATTTTTGGAATGGGCTTACACATCCATCCTGGAAGAATTGCACGACCCAAAGAGCGACCTGCAGGAACTTACCCAATCCCTGAAGCTGGGAACCCCGCATTACCGCGTGATCCACACCAGCGGACCCGACCATGCCCGCATCTTCGAAGTGGAAGTGGAAATTGCGGGCGAGGCCAAAGGCCGGGGCAGCGGATCAAGCAAAAGCAATGCCGAACGCGCCGCCGCCAAGGATGCGCTGGAAAAATTCATACCGAAACCGCAATCCAAAAATCAAAAACCATAGATCGTAAATCACCTCATGCCCCTTCGCCTGAAATCCCTCGAACTTCAAGGATATAAAACCTTCGCATCCCGCACCGTGTTTGAATTTGCGGGAGGAATTACAGCAATCGTCGGACCGAACGGTTCCGGTAAATCGAACATCGCCGATTCCCTGCGCTGGGTATTGGGCGAACAATCCTATCTGTTATTGCGCGGCAAAAAAACCGAAGATATGATCTTCTCCGGTTCCGAGCATCGCGCGCGCGCAGGCATGGCCCAAGCCACCATCACATTTGACAATACCGAGCAGTGGCTGCCTCTTGATTTTTCGGAAGTGGCGATGGCCCGTCATGCCCATCGTGACGGCCGCAACGAATACATAATTAATGGACAGCACGTCCGCCTGCGCGAAATGAACGAACTGCTGGCGCAGGCTGGCCTGAGCGAACGGACCTATACCATCCTCGGGCAGGGGCTTGTGGATGCCTCCCTCGCATTGAAAGCCGATGATCGCCGCCGCTTGTTTGAAGAAGCAGCAGGTGTTGGTCTGTATCGTGCCCGTCGTGATGATGCCTTGAAACGCCTCGACAATACCAAGCGAAATCTCGAACGTGTTTTGGATATCATGGCCGAACTCGAGCCGCGCATCAAAAGTTTGGAACGTCAGGCCAAGCGCGCCATTGATTTCACCCGCGCTCAAGCAGACTTGAAACTGATCCTGCGCGAGTGGTATGGATTCCACTGGCACCGTGCCCAGCGCGACCTGACCGATGTGCGCGAGACAACGAAGGCGCAGGAAAACCGCGTCCGTGAGGCCCGCGAAGCGCACGAAAAAACCCAGGCAGCCTACACCTCCTTCCGCGAGAGACTTTCCGGCCTGCGCGCCCAATTGAATGGCTGGCATCGCCAGTCGGCGGAATTGCATAACCAACGCGAGTCGATCAGCCGCGAACTGGCCGTTCTCGAAGAACGCCGCCGCGCATTGACCGCCACGCAGGCTTCCATCCTTTCCGATCAGGAACATGCGATGGATGAACTGCATCTCGCCAATGAACGATTTGCCGAAACCGAGCAGGAACTTGCCCGCATTCAAGCCGATTACGAAGAAGCCAAGTCTCAATTCACGAACGCCCAAAATGCCCTGCAAACAAAAGTGGGAGAACGCACCAGTCTCGAAGAAGAACTGTCTGCTGCAAGAAACCAGATCGAATCTCTCAGCCAGCAGCGTGCTGAACATAATGCGCGGCTCGATGAGTTGAAATCACGCATTGAATCGCAAACCCAGAAGATAGAACAGACCAAAACCTCCATTGCCAATGCAGAGAATCTCACTGCAAAAGCGAAGGCACAATTTGAAACCGCGAAAGAATCTCGCGAGCGGGCTGTGCTTGCTTTGCAGGAAGCCGAAGATAAAGTCATTGCAAAAAGAAGCGAAGTTGATTCCATCGAACAAACACGCCGCGAAGCGCTCGAACGCCGCACGAAAGAAGAATCCGATCATTCGCGCTTGAAGGCTCAGCTTGAAGTTCTCGAACAATCCGAGCAATCGCTGACGGGTTACGCCGAAGGTGCGCGTTATTTGCTCGATGCCGCGCGTCAATCAAAATTATCTGGTGCCCGAGGCGCGCTCAGCGCCGCGTTGGATGTCCCCGCTGAACTTGAGGTTGCAATTGCCGCCGCGCTCGGTGATACCCTCGATGCGGTTTTGCTGGATTCAAATCAACTCGAAGATGCCTTGGGCCTGCTTGAATCGGATGAGGCTGGACGCGCCGCTTTGCTTCCGATAGATAAAACCTCCGAGGTCTTAAAGACCTCGGAGGTTTCCAGCGACTTCCTTGGTGTTGCTTCCGAACTTGTCAACGCGCCTGATGAACTTCGCGGTGCGGTGCGGTTGATGCTGGGCCAAACTCTTATCGTGCGGGATCGTTCCACCGCTCGCAATCTTATTAAGGATTTGCCGACTCACGCGCGCATTGTGACTCTGCGCGGAGAAGTCTTCCGCGGTGACGGTTTGGTCATCGCTGGTAGGACCGCCTCTTCCTCGACCCTTGGCAGGGGACGTAAAAAACGGGAATTTGAATCCACGCTGAGTGGACTCCTCGTGCGCCTTGCAGAATCAAACGACTCCGTGGAACGGCTGTCCAATCAACTGGCGGCGGCGCAGCGTGAACTGGCGCAAGCCGAGACGGATGCGCGCGAAGCCCGCGTCAGATTGGGCGAATGCCAGGAGACCGAGCAGCAGGCCGAGCTGGAGTCTGAATCGTTGTCACGTCAGCTCGAGTGGCAGAAAAATCAATTAGTTCAGTTGGAAGCTGAGGCGGGTGAATCTGCTTCGATCCAACAAAAATTGAATCAATCTCAAACTGAGGTGGAAGCGCGTTCTACGGAAGCGCAAGTGGAATTGAAGGATGTCAGCGCGAAGTTGAAGGAAGTTTCTGCGGATGAGTTGCAGGAGCAGGCTTCGTACTGGAGCACGCGCGTGGCGGTTGCCGAGCAGTCGGTGGCAGGCGCGCGCGCGAAGAAGGAAGAACGTGAAAAGGAAATCACGCGCCTGGATGTACGCCGTGTTGATTTAGCATCCCGTTTGCAGGAAGCGGAAAATTCCCTGAACGTGCTGGATCATGAAAAGAAAAACCTGCGCGAGCGTGAAAGCGGTTTGCACGGACAAATCGAAGAAATGCGAATCCTGATCGAGCCTGCTGAAAAAGATCTGGAAATGGCCCAGCAGGAAGAGGTGCGTTTGCAGGAAGCGGAAAATAACGCGCAAAAGATTTTTGCCAACGCCGAGCGTTCGTTTGGACAGGTGCAGTTGGAGCAGACCCGCAAAATGGAAGCCCTCGATAATCTGCAGCAGAAGATCACCGATGATTTTGGTCTGGTGATGTTCGATTACGCGGCGGATGTTTCAGGACCCGTGCCTTTGCCTTTGGATGGCATGGTGGAGCAACTGCCTGTTGTGACCGAACTCGCACCTGAGATCGAAGAGCAGTTGACACATTTCCGCGCGCAGTTGCGCCGCATGGGGCCGATCAACCCCGACGCAAAAGTGGAATACGATCAGGAAAAAGAACGTTATGAATTCATGAAGGATCAGGTGGATGACCTGCACAAAGCCGAAGTGGATTTGAAGCAGGTGGTCGCCGAGTTGGACGAAGTGACCAAGCGCGAATTTGTCCGCACCTTTGACGCGGTGGACAAGCAATTCCGCGAGACCTTCGTCCGTTTGTTTGGCGGCGGTTCGGCTCGCCTTGCGTTGACCGATCCTGAAAATTTGGTGGATACTGGTATCGAAATCGAAGCCCGCCTGCCCGGCAGGCGTGAGCAGGGATTGGCCATGCTTTCCGGCGGCGAAAGAAGTTTGACGGCCATTGCGCTGGTCTTTGCTCTGCTCAAAGTTTCGCCCACCCCCGTCTGTGTGATGGATGAAGTGGATGCGATGCTCGACGAAGCCAACGTGGGCCGCTTCCGCGACCTGCTGGTGGACTTGAGCAAGGATACGCAGTTCATCATCATCACCCACAACCGTAACACCGTCCAAGCTGCGGATATCATCTACGGTGTGACGATGGGGCGCGACTCAGCCAGTCAGATCATTAGCTTGAGGCTGGACCAGGTTACAGATGATATGTTGAAACGGAGGTAAAACGGAAATATGGAAATGTGAAGGATAAAAAACCGCCCGCCTCAAAATTGAGGCGGGCGTCCTTGTTCCAAAAAGCTTGAGGATAATTCTTTCTTCCCTTCGGCCAGCTCAGGGCAAGCTTTCCTCTTTCTTGCGCTACGATTACGACGTTCAATTCCTTCGATCTGCTTCAATTCTTTGGCTGAGAACCATCCAGTGTATACTTTGCTGTGACGGTCCGTTCTTAGTGATAGGAGCCAAAATGACAACCCGGGAAGAAGCAGTCATCATCAACTCTCTCGTTCGACAGGCATTGATCTCGATGCAGGAAGTGATGGGGGATAACGGTTTGAATGCTGTGTTGAAGTCCTGTGGGCTGGAACGGTTCGCGGGGAATCTCCCTCCGAATGACCTTGAACCATCCATCAAGGCTTCGCAATATGCCCAGTTGAACCAGGCAATCGAGGACTTTTATGGGCGCGGCGGCAGGGGTATGTTGCTCCGCATCGGTCGTGCTTCCTTCCAATATGGTGTGCGCGAACAGTCCGCGTTACTGGGCGTTGCAGGGGTTGCGCTCAAGTTGTTGCCGGAAAAACAACGCATCAAATTCATTCTGAACGGGATGGCGGACGCGCTTAAGAAAAGCAACCCGCAGGTCAATGCATGGCTGGACGAAAGCGGCGACAGACTCGCTTATATCGAATCCACCTGCGCCGTTTGTAACTCCCGCCACAGCGACCATCCCATTTGCTACCTTTACATCGGTTCTATTTCCGAAGCTGTGAAATGGGCAACTGGAAAAGATCATGAAATTACCGAGACACATTGCATTGCCAAAGGAGATGAATATTGTAGATTTGAAGTGGGAGATGTGAAGGAGTAGGCAAGCTTTACGTAACGGCCTTTGCCTCACCGGGCGTTGTGACGCTGATTCACCCAGCGTAGGACGATAGAAAAACCCGCTCCAAATTTTTGGGGCGGGTTTCTTGTTACTCATTTCTCGTTACTCGAACTTACGGCTTCGGCGTTGACGTTCCTTCGAGAGCTTCCAGAGCTTCCGCTTGCGCGGTCAACTGGGAGTTGGCGGCTTCCGTCGCCACGGTAATGAAGTTTGGTTCGTTTGGAACACGGCTCTGCCAGATGTCAAAGGTTTCCACACCATATTCTTCTTTCGCGGCAGTCAACCAATCCGCGAATGCCTTTTGCTTGGCGGCGTCATATTGCTCTGCAGTCAACGGACGTTCCTGCTTTGCGATCAATTGGATGATGTGATACCCAAAGTCGCTCTGGACGGGTTCGGTGGTGATGTCGCCGGGGTTTTCAAGGGCAAATGCGGCGGTTTCAAATGGGGCAACCATGGCACCGCTTCCAAACCAGCCGAGGTTTCCGCCGTTGGCTCCAGAACCGGTGTCGGTGGAAAGTTCTTTAGCCAGGGTGGCAAAGTCTTCCCCGTTCTGCAGACGGACGATGATGTCTTTTGCGGCCTGTTCGTCGGCTACCAAAATATGACGCGCCCAAACCTGCGTTTGAACGGACTCAACATCTGCGGCTATCGCTTCGCGGAGTTTTCTTTCGAGGATCTGCGACTCAAAGAATTTACGGATAACCTTCTCGTCAAAACCAAGCTTTATCAATCTTTCGGTTGCGTCTGATAACTGGCCTTCATAACCTTCGAGGGTGTAGGCTGTGGCTGTCGGCGAAGGCGTGGAAGTTGGCCCTACGGTTGGGGTAGTGCTGGGGGCAGCAGTGACGGTGGCAGTGGCTGTGGAGGTGGGTGATGGTTCCAATGTTGCTACATCCGCAGCGGGAGTTCCTTCAACGGTTTGGGCCGTCGCGACGACTTCACTTGTTGGAGTCAATTCGGGAGTAGATGTGATTTCAGGCGTGGCGCTGGGTGTCGGGGTTATCGTCACAATGCTGAATGCTTCTGCGGGAACTTCCGGCAGGGTTACTTCCGTTGGGGTAGTGGTTGGGGTCGGTGTGCCATTCGGGAAGTATTCAAATGCAGCCTCAACCGCCTCCTGGATCTCTTCCTCACTTAATGCGATGCCGCGTTTTTTTGCTTCCTGGCGAATCAATTCTTCATTGACCATCTGGTCGAGTACTGTCTGGCCGACGGTAACAGGTTGGTCTAATTGTGCCTGGATTTCCTGCAACTGAGCATCCACGTTCATGCCGAACTGGGCATATTGTGAGAAAAGGTTGAATTGGCTCAATAATTGCTGGCGCTGCAGGCGGACGCGCGGCTCAAAATCCTTCATGAGGATTTCTGTATCGCCGACCTTTGCGACCGGGCGCATAGCCTGGAAGTACTTAATATCCAGCCAGCCGTAGATCAGCAAAAGCACAACGGCGGCCAGAATGCCGAAGAATATATACAGGATGACGCGACTCTGCTGCTGCTCGCGCTGCAGGCGGGCGACATGTTTCTTGTGCAAAACAGGCTTCTTGCCCTGTTCATTAGGCATGTTCATACTCCTTCAAAACGGATCTGTCATTGCGAGGGCGCTCTTGTTCTTGCCGCACTTGCGCCGTGCACCCATGCGGTGAGTAATTTCCTGTTATTTGGGAGATTACTTCAACAGACGATCAACTTCTCGCAAAGATATTCGTAATCATTAATATAATTTCGGGGCATGGAATTTGTGTCCCATGCCCCGTGAAGATCAATTGGCGATCAGGAACGGTTATCGTCCAGAGCCCTGCCGCTGAAGGGCAGCAGTGCCACATGGCGGGACTGTTTTACAGCCGCTGCCACCCCACGCTGGTGCTTGGCGCAGGCGCCCGTCTGGCGGCGCGGGCGGATCTTGCCATCTTCAGTAATATATTTGCGAAGCAGGTCAACTTTTTTATAGTCAATGACCAGTTGCTTGTCCGCACAAAACTGACAAAACTTGGGCTTTGCGAAAAACTTGCGGTCCCCGCCGCCTTCGCCGCCCGAAAAATTTCTCTCATTGCGTTCGTCACTCATGGGTTACTCCAAATCTTACTTATGCCGCAGCAATATTCTTTCCTGCGAGAAAACTGCGAATTTAGAACGGAAATTCATCTTCCACCGCACCAGTTGTCGGGTCGGCGGAGGCGTTGTCCACTTCCTGTGTATGGTTGTTTGAATCGCGTCGGTCGCCCAGCATCATCATCTCGCTGGCAACAATCTCCACGCTGGTATGCTTAACGCCTTCCTTGTCATCCCAACGGCGGGTTTGCAGGCGTCCTTCAATGTAAACCTGCTGTCCCTTTACGAGATATTGTTTGCAAATTTCAGCAAGGTTTCCCCAGGCTACCACATTGAACCACTCGGTTTCGCTGTGACGTTCACCGTCCGCGCTGTTCCACGAACGGCTGACCGCCACCGAAAACGTGGTGACAGGTTTGCCGGAAGGGGTGTACCGCATCTCCGGGTCTTTCCCAAGATGCCCAATGATCTGAACTTTATTAAGGCCTCGGCTCATCTCAATCTCCTTGGTAAATTACCGCGCAATCACAATAAAATTAACCAACAACAGAAAGCATATGACGTATGATCGACTCTTGGTAACGCAGGTTGCGTTCGAGGTCGAAGGTGGCGGCGGGTTCCATGGTTACGTTCAAAAGAACGTACTGGCCTTCGCGGTGCTTTTGGATAATGTAAGCCAGCTTGCGGCGTCCCCACACCTCGGCTTTATCCACACTGCCGCCTGATTCGCTGATCCACCCCTTCACCTTGTCGAGCACGCCGTTAAAAGCAGTCTCGTCCAGGTCGGGCTGGATGATGCACATCAATTCATAATTACGCATTGGGAAATCCTCCTTTCCATGGGTTTGATCCTGTCCAGGCCGTGGGCCCGTCGGGAACGGAAAGGCACGTGTATTAAGACGTACCTGTTAGCGGGCGAAAGTTTACCACAGAATCTTTTCCTGCGGACGAAACCCCGCCTCATTCTTAACCGACAACTGCTCCCGCCCGAAGGGCATTTTTCTTGCTGAAAGAGGGTGCGTCGCACCTCACTTGTTGAGATAATTCAAATCGATTGGACTCTGCTGATTAATAGGAAAATTCGACCTGTTTGGTGCGACGCACTAACGCAGGTAAATCGGATTGCTGTAAATCCACCCGCGCCGTTTGCCCAAATATCGGCAGTAGGCTTCAATGCGGTACACGCCAGGCTCGGTGGTGATGTGTGTGCAGGCGGTTTGGTTTTTCCAGGTTTGGATGACCTTTCTATCTTTCAAAAGCAAAACCTCCGCATGAGATGGTATTTTCGCCTGTAAGGTAACTCCGCCTTTCGCTGGAATCTCATCGCCCATCGAAGCAGAAGCATCCCGTCCCTGAGCCGTGAAGCGGAATCCGCGCGTGGGGGCTGGCATATCGTAGCCGACGAAACAATGTCCCGCGGCGAGGGCTTTGTAGATGAGATTCCTGTCCTCGTTCACATCCCCGCTCAACGGTTCAGAGAGAAGCGCGTGGGTATTGACAGTGCGAAAATGAAAGTCATAAGGAAAGATCACGCGATGGATGGGTCCCATGTGCATGTCCAGTGCGTGTGCATCCGAGCCGCCAATCGCAACCACTTTTTGACCGCTGGCAAGTAGTTCATCCCATTTTGCGAGCGTATTTGGAATGGGTTTATGGGCAACGAGGGCGGGAAAGTAAGCATAGAACGCGCCGTGAAGTTTGGTGGGAACAATCGTTTTCAATTCGCTCAGGGCATTCCATAACTCAATGCCCGTGTAATTCTGCACTGACCAATCCTCCCACGAGATGTCAGTTTCTTTGAAAGCCTTTGCTTCAGGATCGTCTGGGTGAGCAAGGAAAGCCAACCCGCCCGAATCGCGTACTTGATTGATGAGGTTCTGTGGATTTTCTGCAAAGGTTGCTACTTCACGGTTTGCGCCGAAGACAAGCAAATGATTCTTCTGCGGGTCGCGCGCCTGATCGTGAACTTCCTCGCCGACCAGCATCAGGATTTTTTTATTTCTTTTCTTATAATATCCCTCGAACCCGTGGACGAGAATATTATGGTCGGTGACGATGACCACATCCACATCCGTTTTGAGGGCAGCGGCGGCGATATCATTATGCAAACCGCTTCCATCGGAATATCGGGTGTGCATGTGCAGGTTGATGATGACTTCGTGCATAAAATCCTTTTGAAGAATGGAGACCGCGCCAGTGTGGAAAACACCCTCGGAGCGACTTATTTCGATTTAATGACCTGCCAAACCGCTTGTTGACGATTCACTTCGCGAACAGGTATAATTTGTCCGCTAATTTCAAGGAGGCACATTGCATGAAAAATTTTTTGGATATTTCGCTGATTATAACCTCGGTTGGTTTGATCCTTAGCGTCATCCTGCAAAGCAAGGGCGCGGGGCTGGGCGGTCTGACTGGCGCGGACACTGGTGGCGTTTTCACCGCCCGCCGCGGGATCGAACGCATCCTCTTCTGGGTGACAATCGTACTTGCCGTGGTTTTTTTCGGCCTTGTGATCACCATTATCATCCTCGGACGCTAATTTTCACAAGCCCCTGACGGGCCGCCGTTCCATTGCCCTGAATTGGGGTGGCGGCGGCCTTTCTTTATTTGTGTAACTCTCTACTGCAAGGGCAACCCTTCAAGGTTAATCAGGATATTTTCCATTCGCTGGACGGGCTCCCCTACGGTATATTTAGATAACCTATGAAAAAATTACGCTGGCAAATTCTGGTTGTTACAGTCACAATCGTGATTGTGGCTTTGCTCCTGCTCAGTCAACAGCCTGTAAGTGTGATCACCCTGCCCGAGGCCGCGCCTGGCGGCATTTATACCGAGGCGTTGGTGGGGTCGATGGGACGGCTAAACCCCATGCTGGATTGGAACAACTCCGCCGACCGTGATGTGGACCGCCTCATCTTCAGCGGGTTGATTCGCTTCGATTCACGCGGACTGCCCGAGCCCGACCTGGCGGATTCATGGGGAGCTTCAGCGGACGGCACCATCTACAATTTCTCCATCCGCCCGAACGCAGTCTGGCACGACGGCCAGCCTGTAACAAGCGATGACGTCATTTTCACCATCGAGGTGATCAAGAGCGCTGGATCGCTTTTCCCACAGGATGTGAAAGACTTGTGGTCTCAGGTGGAGCTTAAACGACTGGATGACAAAACCTTCCAGATTAAACTTCCCGAACCGTTCGCCCCGTTTTTAGACTACGCCACCTTTGGTGTCCTGCCGAAACATCTTTTGGAATCCATCCCTGCCGATCAGCTTGCCACGGCGGAATTTAATTTAAAACCTGTCGGTACCGGCCCGTATAAATTCGATCACTTGCTGACGAGCGGGGGTCAAATCACCGGCGTTGTGCTTGTTGCCAACGCGGACTATTTTATTCCGCCGCCGTTTATCGAGCAGGTTGTTTTCCGGTATTACCCGAATTCTGCATCTGCTTTTTCTGCTTACCAACAAGGCGAAGTATTGGGCGTCAGCCAGTTGACGAACGATGTCCTCGGGCAGGCATTGATGGAGCCGACCCTGTCTGTTTACACCAGCCGCCTTCCTCAAATGGGGCTGGTATTCCTAAACCACAATAATCCAAGCGCTCCCTTCTTGCAAAATGCCAGCGTCCGCCGCGCGCTCTTGCTTGGTCTCAATCGCAATATCATCGTCTCTCATATTTTGAAGGGACAGGCAGTGATCGCGAGCGGCCCCATCCTGCCCGGCTCATGGGCGTATTACGAAGAGATCGAAACATTCGAGTATGACCCGGATGCCGCCACCGCTCTGCTAAAAGGAGAGGGATATGTGATTCCGGCAGGCGGCGGGGATGTGCGCGCCAAAGACGGTCAATTCCTGACCTTTACGCTGGTACATCCCGATGACGCGATCCACACTCAGATCGCTCAAGCAATCCAATCGGATTGGGCTTTGATCGGCGTGCGGATTGACCTGCAAGCCGTGGGCTACGACTCACTCGTGAATGATTTTCTCACCACGCGCAATTATCAGGCCGCTTTGGCCGACTTGAACACGTCCCGCACACCAGACCCGGACCCATATTTATTCTGGCATCAGTCCGAAGCCACCGGCGGACAGAACTACTCGCAATGGGACAACCGCACAGCGAGTGAGTTCCTCGAAACCGCACGCACCGCCGCAGATTTTTCCGAACGCGCGCGTTTGTATCGTAATTTTCAGGTGATTTTCACAAAAGAAATGCCATCCCTGCCTCTGTATTACCCGGTCTATTCCTATGGTGTGGATGTGCAGGTACAGGGCGTGCAGGTTGCCCCGTTGTATGATGTCAGCGACCGTCTGGCTTTAATTACCGAGTGGTATCTCGTCACCCGCCGTACTTTGGAAGAACAAACGCCGGTGCCAACGACTTTGCCGTAATCGTCATTTATATCGTAGGGGTGAACCTGCAATGGGTTCATCATAAAACTGAAAAGGAGAAACAAACATGTCAGATGTTCAGAAAGCATTGGATTACGTCCGCGGAAACAGCGAACGATATTTGAGCGAATTGAAGGACTTCCTTTCCATTCCCTCCATTTCCACACTAGATGAAAACAAGGATGATGTCCAACGCGCTGCCGAGTGGGTGGCTGCTCAGCTAAATTCCATGAATATGGACAATGTGCAGATCATGCCGACCGGCGGACATCCCGTTGTCTATGGTGAGTGGCTGGGGGCGGGCAAATCTGCACCGACGGTGATGATCTACGGGCATTACGACGTGCAGCCTGTTGACCCGTTGGAATTGTGGACTTCCGATCCGTTCAAGGCGGAAGTGCGCGGTGATTACCTTTTCGCGCGCGGCTCTTCGGACATGAAAGGCCAGGTGATGGCGTCTCTCAAAGCGGTCGAAGCAATTGTCCGCACGACAGGATCGCCCGTCAACCTCAAGTGGCTGGTCGAGGGCGAGGAGGAAATCGGCTCGGAACATCTCGGTGAATTCATCAAAAAGAATAAGGAACTGCTTGCCTGTGATTTTTGTTTGAACCCCGATGCCGGCATGATGGGACCCGACAAGCCGACCATCACCACGGGTTTGCGCGGACTGGCCTATTTTGAATTGAAGGTCTACGGCCCGGATAAAGATTTGCACTCCGGCCTCTTTGGCGGAACAATCCATAACCCGGCGCAGGCCTTGATCGAATTGGTGGCGGGTATGCACGACAAAAATGGGAAGGTCACCCTGCCCGGTTATTATGACAAGGTCCGCAAACTGAGCAAGAGTGAACGCGAAGACTTTAAACGATTACCTGTCAGCAATAAGGAATTGATCGCGATGACGGGTGTGCCTGCTTTGTGGGGCGAGCCGCAATTTATTCCATCCGAGCGGGTGGGCGCGCGCCCAACATTGGAAGTGAACGGTTTGCTTTCCGGTTTCACTGGGCAGGGTTCGAAGACCGTTCTGCCTGCATGGGCCATGGCGAAAATTTCATGCCGCCTTGTGCCAGATCAGACTCCTGAAGAAGTAACCAAACAAATAAAAGCGTATCTCAAGAAGAACGCGCCCAAGACCATCAAATGGGAATTGATCAATTTGCACAACGCGGGCGCAGCTTTGGTGGAAACTGATTCCGCCGGTGTACAGGCTCTTGCGAAGGCTCTCGAAACAGTGTGGGGCAAGCGTCCTTACTTTAAGCGCGAAGGCGGCTCGATCGGCTCGGTGGTGCTTCTGCAAAAATACGTCGGTGCGGATTCTCTGTTGACTGGCTTTGGCTTGCCCGATGACAACGTCCACTCACCGAATGAACGCATGCATTTGCCCACCTGGTACAAAGGCATCGAAGCCTTCACACACTTTTTCTATAATTTTTAATTCGCAGGGGCGACCCTGGCGGTCGCCCTTTTGCGAATTTATTTCAAAGAGGGCAGGGTTTATCCCTGCCCCTACAGGAAAATATCAATAAATGGAAGATCGAATTATTACTTATGGCGGACAAGCCGTGATCGAAGGCGTCATGATGCGCGGGCAAAAAGCATTTGCCGTTGCCATGCGCGCACCCGATGGCGGCATTGCCGTCCACACCGAAAAACTCGCCAATGTCTACCGTTCGGGGATCACGAAGATTCCATTTTTGCGCGGCGGCATTTTGCTTTGGGATGCGCTGGGGTTGGGCATGCGCGCCCTCACCCTTTCGGCGAATACTCAAACCGGCGAGGATGAAAAACTGGAAGGACCGGCTCTTTATTTAACGTTGGGCCTGTCTCTGGCCTTTGGCATTGGACTCTTCTTTTTGCTCCCTGCCGGCATCGGCGGATGGGTTGAGCATTTGCTTTCGCAAACTACAAGCGCTTTGTGGGCAGGAAATTTGCTGGAAGGTCTGCTCCGCTTGTTGCTCCTGGTCGGTTACATCTGGGGGATCGGTTTCATGCCCGACGTGAAGCGCGTTTTCATGTATCACGGCGCGGAGCATAAGACCATCAACGCCTATGAAGCTGGCGCGGAATTAACTCCTGAAAACGTGGCGAAATATCCCATTGAACACCCGCGCTGCGGGACGGCCTTTTTACTCACCCTGGTATTACTGTCCATTTTGGTGTTCACAGCATTGGGTCCCATGCCGATTTTGTGGCGTTTGGCCACTCGCATCCTTTTCATTCCCATCCTGGCGGGCATTGCTGTCGAATACATCCGCTGGACGGCGAATCATTTGAATAACCCAATTGTTCAATTTATGATCAAGCCCAACCTGGCTCTCCAGCATCTCACCACCCGCGACCCCGATCATGCCATGCTGGAAGTGGCAATTGAGTCGTTCAAGTCCATGCGGCTGGCGGAAGCGGAGATCGTGTAACCGGGAGAATCCCACCCAAAGAGACAGGTAATCGCCTGTCTCTTTTTATATGGATGGCTAAAACTCGATCTCCCCGATCTGCTCGAAGTTGATATCGAACAATTCCTCGGCTTCGGTTTCGAGTTCGGCATCCAGCGCGTCCCCGGCTCGGATTCCGCGATTGCAGTACGATCTATAGGGACAGTAACTGCACTTCGAGACTTCATCCGTTTTCGGGAAGGAAGAAGCGGTTGTAATTTCATCTGCAAGTTTTGTAAGGGCATCCCAATCCCGCTTGAACTGGTCCGCTTTGTAATCGAATCGCGCGGGGTCGTTGGGAAAATCTGGAAACCAGTAAATCATTTCGATTTGTTCGGGCTGGATGGATTTGCCGCCGTTGAGATGTGCGCCCGCCTGCACGAGCAGTGCGCGATACACCCGCGTCTGCCAGCGGACGGCAAGCCATTCATTTTTTGGGCGTTTGCGATAGGTCTTCCAATCGTAGATGTAAATTTTTTCGCCGCCGAATGCGATGAGGTCGTATTTTGCGACGAGACGGAATTTGCCGAGCGGCGCGGAGAGTGTGATTTCGGTTTTTAGACCTGGGAGGTCTTTCCCTTTCGGGGACGATGTAAGACTTGACAGGTCTGTGGCGTTTGTGAAGTTGTCCCACCACCGTTGCAGGTTGTCGGTGTTGGCGAGTTTGGAAACCTGCTCCGCTGGAATTCCGATGAAATGCTGCTGGGCGAGACGGTGAAAATATTCGCCTTCTTTTAAGTGTTTTTCGTTTTCGAGTGCGGGCTCGGTTTCGATGGCCGGGTAGGCCAATTGTTGAAGATAGCGCAGCTCGAACCTGCGCGGACAGTCGTTGTAATCCTGCAGGGACGATTGGCTGAGGGTGTTCAATTGAATGGACATGGCCTTATTTTGCCACAGAATGTTGCGCCTATGCTATACTTTGGAAAAATTTTTGGAGTTTCGAATGGGACAGGATACACAGGTAGCCGTTTTCATTGACTATGACAACATTGAAATAAGCGTGGAGGAAGCCTTCGGCAAAAGCGCCGATGTGGACTGGGGCCGCATCTTTCAATATGCGGGACAGATGGGCCGCGTGGTGCTGCGCCGTGCCTATGCCGATTGGGCGGAGGCCGCAAGCAAACAGCGCCAGTTGCTCAGCCTCGGCGTGGAGTTGGTCCACGTCAACAGCAAGCGCGGGAAGAATGCCGCCGATATTCGCATTGTGATCGACGCGCTGGAATTGTTCTACGACGAAAAGAATGCTTTTACCCATGTCCTGCTTGTTTCGGGTGATGGTGATTTCACAGAATTGGTTCATCGCCTGCGCGCCCACGGCAAGACCGTCATTGGCATGGGCATCAGCGGGACGAGCGCCGATTATCTCGTCAATGCCTGTGATAAATTTGTCTTTTACGACAAGTGGCAGGGCGTGAACAAGTTTAAAAAAGGCGGCCAAAACAACGGGGGGCAAAACCAGTCCGCGCCAAAACAAAATGACAGCCAGCCTGCTCAAAAGCAAAATGGCCCTCAACCAGCCAGACAAAATACTCCTGCGCCGATTTCACCCGAGAAGAAACTGGAACGTTATCTCAATATACTCTCGTCCCACAAAATCCGCATGGCTCCTTCGCCTTACCGCCCGCTGGTCATCTACAAGCTTTACGATATTTTCAACGCCAATCCCGATTTCACTTTCAATCAATTGAAGGATTTCGCCGAGGTCTTTTTCTCCAACGCCACGCCGAAGATCGAATCACAGATCGTGCTGGATACCGCCCATCAACTCTTCCATACCTTCTGCTTTGAGTTCGACGGCGACACCAGCGAACGCATTCTCAACCGCAAAATGTGGTTTCCCGAAGATGTGCAAAACGCCTCCGACCTGCTCGATAAATGCGACCAGAAAATTCTGCAAATGCTGGCCGGCGATCTCGGTGCATCCGAAAAACTGGATAGGGAAATTGCCGCTCAACTTTTATACGGCGGCGTGCCAAATCCCAAAGTTCTCGATCACCTGCAAGACCTGATCGACGCTGAAACTCAGGTATAATCGCGGCTATGATTTACGAATTTCGTGCAGGCAAATCCCCATTGGTCATCGGTGTGCGCGGCTTCATCAACGCTCAACCTTATGGAATCGCGCCTGTATGCTGAAAGCAGCACGTCAACTTTCACATGCCGCAGGCCGCCCTGCGGCGTTTTTATTTAAGCAAGCTCGCAGTGCGTCGCACCAGAATTAATCAGGAGAATCTCATCGAATAGATTTTTCTTGTTAAATCAGAAAGCCTCATCCGTCTGGTGCGACGCACTCACACAAAGGTCAACATGATACAAATTCAACTCTCAAACATCACCCTCGTCCTCGGTGCAAGACGCATCTTTGAAAACCTCAGTTGGGAAATCCAGCGCGGACAAAAGATCGGGCTCATTGGAGCAAATGGCGCGGGGAAGTCTTCCCTTTTCAAATTGATCGAAGGTGAACATTCGCCCGAAATGGGCGGAGCCATCACCCGCGCCCGCCTCATCACAACGGGCTACCTGCCTCAACAACCCGAGCTTGATTCTTCGCTGACGGCGTTTAATGCCGCGCTTGCGGGCAATCCTCGTGTGGCGGAAGTCCATGCTAAATTGGAGCAGGTGGAAGCCAGCTTAAGCGACCCCAATGTTTATGGTGACGAGAAGAAATTGCAGTGCGCGCTTGAATTGCAGCATAAATTCATCGAGGAATACAATGCCTTCGGCGGCGACTCGTATCCCGCGCGGGTTCGTGGACTTCTGCTTGGGCTGGGACTCGCTGAAAGTGAATTGACCAAGACTCTGTCGGTGTTGAGCGGCGGACAGAAGAAACTGATCGGGTTGGCGCGCCTGCTGCTTGTCCATCCCGATGTTTTACTTCTCGACGAGCCCGATAATCATCTTGACCTGCCCGGGAAAATGTATCTCGAAAAACTCATCCGTGAATATGATGGGACAGTGGTCATCATTTCGCATGACCGCTATCTGCTGGATGCCGCTGTCACACACATTGCCGAACTTGAAGATGGCAAGCTGGCTTTATTTGAAGGGGATTACACTTCTTTCATGGCCGACAAGGAAATGCGCCTTGCGCGCCAGGAGGAATTGTTCCGCGCGCAGCGGCATACCATCGACCGCCTTGAAGCTGCCATAAAGCGTTTGGCCATTTGGGGCAAGGTGTATGACAACGAAGACCTGGCGCGAAAATCCAAGTCCATGCAAAAGCGGCTGGACAAAATGGAGAAGGTCGAGAAACCTGTCACCGAACGCAAGCGCATGGACCTTCGGCTCAACGGCTGGCGCGGTTCGAACAAGGTCTTGGAATTGGTCGATGTTTCAAAATCCTTCGGCGTTAAAAAGGTTCTCTCGAATATCAATGAAACCATCTGGCATGGCGAGCGGGTGGGGTTGATCGGCGCTAACGGTGCGGGGAAATCCGTCCTGCTGCGGATGGTCCTTGGACAGGAAAAACCCGACGCTGGCGAGATAAAAATCGGCCCGAGTGTTTCCATCGGGCATTATGCGCAGGAACATGAGACCCTTGACTTCGATCAAACCGTTTTGGACGCGGTCCGTTATGCGGGTGAGATGAATGAATCACGGGCGACGGCATTTCTGCTGCGGTATTTATTTACCTATAAACAGGTTTCACAAAAGATCGGTGAACTTTCCGGCGGCGAGCGGAGCAGGCTTCAACTGGCTTTGGTGGTTCTCTCCGGTGCGAATTTCCTGCTGTTGGATGAACCGACCAATAATCTAGACATCGCCTCCGCTGAAGTCCTCGAGCAGGCCTTGGAAGATTTTGTCGGCACAGTTCTTGTCATTTCACATGACCGTTATTTTCTGGATCGAACCGTGGAGCGTTTGCTGGTGATTGAAGATAGCCAACTCGCGGAATATCTGGGCGGCTATACTGATTATTTGGAGAAGAAGGGCAGTCTAATGTAGCCGATGACTGGTGGCGGAAGGCAGTGAAACAACTGCCTCCGCCTATTTTTGTCACTTATTCCTCGTTACTTATTTTCATTAATCGTACCGAAACCTTATCACGCCAATTGTAAAGAAAACAGCCGCGAAACCAAGCAATACCCCTGCTTCGGGGACGATTTGCACCAGGCCGCCATTTCGTAATACCAAATCCAACAGTCCCTGCATGGCCCAGGTGGTGGGGAGAATCTTCACGATTTCGATTATGCAAGCATATTGGCTGCAATAAAAAAAGAAACGATCACGAACTGTGCCATCGGATAAAAACTTGCCCTATCGAACAATTTGGCGGCGTGGGGGCCATCCTTTTGCTTGTAAAGTTGATAGCCCGGCTGAAGAAGAAAAATGAATCCAGCGGTCAAACTCGCAAGTATATAAGGCAGGCCAAGGTTGGCTGGTGAAACCAGGGGCAGGAAGCTGCTGATGATCACCGTCACTGCGAGGGTTGCGATTACGATAAGCCCCGCTTTCTCTACGCCGAATCGAATGGGTATTGTTTTCGCATGGACGCGCCTGTCTTCCGCGGTGTCGTTCCAGTCTGCCGGTATGTTTTGGCCGCCGATTTCCCAGAAGAATATCCAGCCGAAAAGCAGCAATAAATGATATGGAAATGGATTCGCGTCCACAACAAATACAGCTGCAATGGGACCACTCGCTTTGACGAGGCCGCTTACAAAAGTCCGCAGGTAGGTGACCTTGAGCAAAAGGCAGTATACAACTTCCAATACAGCGGCAGCGAGAAGGATGAATACAATGACTGGATTCAATAAATAGGACCCGATCATCGCCAATATGAACCAGGTTCCCATCCAGAGCAGGCCGCTTTTGTAACTTAATATATTTTGCGCGAGCGGGTATCTCTGTTCGGAAGCTTCCACGGAATATCCTGGGTTTCGTTCGCCGCCGGTAAATTTTTCCCGGTCCACCGTTACACCGACCAGGTCATTAAGGGCATAGATGGCGGTGTATGCAGCGAAGGCTGTAAATATCGAAAGCAGGATGACCGTCCAGTGAGGAAAACTACCCGACCATAGCAGCGCGCAAAAGGCGGGAGTAGCCAGGTCCAATACGCCGTGCGTGGTTCTCGATAATGCAAAAAATCGTTTCATGGGGTACGCCTTATTCGAAAATTATTTTTTGACAAAATGCGCCATGTAATTTACGTCTTCTTTTTCTTCCACCTTGAATTTCCTGTTGAAAGGGTTGTACATGAGGCTGGCAAGATGCTGGAATTCAAGCCCGCTTTCGCGGGTCCACTTTTTCAATTCGCTGGGGCGGATCAATTTTTTATATGTGTGCGTGCCCTTCGGCAGGAGATGCAGAATGTATTCGCCGCCGATGATCGCGAATAAAAATGCCTTGGGAGTGCGGTTGATGGTGGAAAAAAAAGCATGGCCGCCCGGCTTCAGCAACTGTGCGCAGATAGCGATGGTTTTATCCGGCTCTGGGACATGTTCCAGCATTTCCATGCAGGTGACAACATCGAATTCGCCCGCATGTTTTTCGGCGACATTTTCGATGCTTTCGTATCGATATTCGATGTTTTGCAGGCCCTGCTGACTGGCATGCAGTCTTGCCGCCTCCAGTGACGCTTCGGAAAGATCGATCCCAACGACCCTTGCCCCAGCTTTTGCCAGGGCTTCCGTTAAGATCCCGCCGCCGCAGCCCACGTCGAGGACCGCGCGTTCGTGAATATTCACTTTATCTGTAATGAATTTCGTGCGCAAAGGATTGATGGTATGCAGCGTGCCCATGGAACCTTTTGGGTCCCACCAAATATCGGCAACATTATCGAACTTCTTTATTTCTTCATGATCTGTATTCGTAAACTGTGTCATCAATTACCATCCGATTTTCCAGAATTTTGCATGCAGATTGAATTTCCTCGAAATTTATATCGTTTACAAAGGTGCAATTCCCGATCCCAGCGGGCAGCGGGACTCTTTGCAATCCGTTTCTGTGGTAAGTGCGCTCCTCCAGGGAATTCCATAATAACTCGGGGCTTACCAAATCGTTGCGGATAACGATTCCCAGTCCGGCGACCAGATCAAAGATGCGGTTTAATTCCTCGCAGGACAATAGATTCCGCGCCTTGGCCAGGATCGAAGAAACGATCATATCAATTAAGACTGCCTCGCCATGCAGCAATTGAGCGTCGTGATGCGTCTCCAGCCCGTAACTAAAGGTGTGCCCGAAGTCCACCTTGCGGGCCAGATTTTCTTCGAATAGATTGGGTTCCAATTCCTCGATCATGCCTTCGATGGAAAGGTTCAGGATTGATCCGCCAATTTCATCCTGAAATTTCGAGTCGACACAGGCAGCCCCATGGGATTCCAGCAGTTCGAACAGCATCGGGTCTTTTATGATGGCAAGTTTTAGAATTTCGCAGACGCCATTCAGGATCTGGCGCTTTGGCAGAGTTTTCAGGAATACTCTGTCCAAAAAGACTTTTTTGGGAGGCTCGAACGAGCCCAACCGATTCTTGTTCTCGTTGAAATTGACCCCGGTCTTGATCCCCACAGAGGCATCGATATACCCCATCAAAGTTGTCGGGATTTTAATATGCGGCACGCCGCGGCGGTAACTGCTGGCGACAAACCCCACCACATCGGTGAGAACGCCGCCGCCGATGGCGATGATGGGTTCATCCCTGCGGTTGATGGGAAACGCATCCAATTCACGCAGGATCCAGAGATAGTTATCTACAGACTTGTTCTCCTCCCCGCTGCGGAAGGTGACGATCTTTGCATCGACCTTGTGGGCGTTAAAATAATTCCTGATCTCGGCCGAAAAATACTTTTCCACATTGCCGTCAACAACGACAAACCTGCGGGTGTTTTCCCTTTTACCCACAGATAATAACGCGGTATTTTGTGGATGAAAAATGTTAGGGCAGTTCTCAACTTCGTATCCTATGGTCCGTTGATATGAGACATGCCATTTGCGCATTCCGCTTGTCATAAGACCTGTCGCCAGCTCGATTTGGAATCCAGGAGTTTCCTGGCAAGGCCCTGGGCAAGTTCCAAACTGTGATTTTCGAAGTGACCACACTCCCTGATATTGGCGTAGGGGACCTCTTTTGCGATTAAGATGTCATTTAAGATGGCCTCGTAAATATCGCAAATCTTTTGGGCATCGCCTTCGTTCAGCAGGATAAGGTAGAAACCCGTCTGGCAGCCCATGGGCGCAACGCTGATGAAGTTCTCCGGCATGTATTTTCGAAACCCCCAAAGTAAAAAATGCTCGAACGAATGCATCTCCGTCGTCGATAAATAGTTGGTGTTCGGCTGGTTGATGCGCAGGTCGACAGAATAAACAGCGTCCCCGCTGTTGCCTTCAATGAGGGCCCGCAGTTTTACGTGAGGTGCTTTTAATTTTCGATGGTCGATTTCCCCGATTGTTTGGGCCTCCCAGCCAAGTTGTTCAAGACGAAACATGGTCAACTCCTAAATTGGATTTATTGATTTGATGGAATACCCTGCCGTGATGGTTTTAGCGCAGGTTTTTATAAGCGCGTTGGGTATTTTTTTCGAGAATGCCGATTCTAAACCCGTTTGTGCGGCCGGTCATTATCGGAATTCTTCCGCTTCGGGTTTTAATTCCCTATAACGTATTGAGACAGGTGTTTATAGCTATCTGCCAGGGCTTTTTCCCATGAGGCGACATGGTGATACAACTCAACGGAGGCATACCCCGAGAATCCGTTTTCGTTCAATGCCCTGAAGCTCGCTTCGAAGTCGAGGGTTCCCTCGCCCGGAATTTCATGGAAATGCACGATGCCGGTAAGCGTATTGGCGACCATCTTATCCATCAATGGCCTGCCTTCCGAATCCCTCGTTCCTCTTAAATAAGCAATGATGGGTCTTGCCCGTTCCAAAATATCGAAGCTTAATCCCGGGACCGAAATCAAATAAACAAAGATCTCATTATCGAATCGAGTCGTTCCGGCGTACAGGCCGTTGTAATCGACGTACGTCACCGATTTCAGGATGCCCGCCCGGCCCATTATTTCTTCGATCCATTTCTTCTGTTTCATGGTGGGTTGCTCGTCGTAAAAATAGATGAGGTTGTTGCGGTCAAGCAAAAGGAAATCAGCGTTTTCAGGGAAGTACACCAGATAAGCCGCGAAATCCAGGTCGATGGACATCGTTTCGGATCTTTTGACGATTTTTAAGTTATAGCCTTCCTGGGCATCGGAAACGTGCAGGTAGCGTGCATGAGGAGCCGCTTTTTTCAGAGCGGAAATATAGTCGTTTTCTGAACAATAATTATGGCATAAATCCAAATGCAGCTTGAACTTGGGCGAATCCACCTCGTTAACAAGGTCGATGCCTTGATCGAGGGTTTCAATGAACATGCCCGGCTCGGGTTCGATCAACAGGGTGATGTCATCATCGCTGCGCAGTTCCCGCAGGCATTGGTGGATGCTGTCGATCAATAATTCGCGTGGATTTACCGACGGATTGGCCACATGCTCGTCGCGGATAAATCCGCTTCCAAATGTGACCAGCGAAACATCCAGTTTTCTGGCAACTTCGATTCCCCTTTTGACCAGGTTGATGCGACGCTTCCTGCCGGCTGTCTCGAGGCACATGAGGGAGGGTTCATGCGGACGGGAGGGTGTAAAAAAATGCGAGGCGGTTGCAACACAGGCAGGTTTTACCCGGGTTGTCTCAAACCGTTTTTTGATTTTAGCAAGGTAATCATCGGTGATTTCGAATGGGTTGAATTGGTCACGGTGGAAGGAAATCTCCACTCCTGGGTACCCCGCCATATTCACTGCGTCAATTGCATCCAAAAAATCCAAATTTGTTAAACCGAATGTGCTGTAACTTAATTTGATCACTTTCTTCGCTCCAGAAAAATCTTAATACGGCTATTCTAGTTACATGACAGATTTGGGTCAAGGGTGATGGTGCCGGGCAGTTCAAGGTTTAAAGACTCGGGAGGTTAACCATTAACCCAGCCGGTTGTAGACCTTCAACAGGTTTCTAACCTCTTCGTGCGGCAGGGATTTCACACTGAGTTCATGCCCTTTCATATCCTCTGCTGCGACCATGGAATTGATGATGGCCTCCTCCGTGGCGTATGCGGTGGCGGCGAAGACCGGGTCGATGTGATCGTTGTTAAGTGCCTGGATGGTTGATAAACCTTTTTCGTCGCCGTACGCCGCCTGGGGATTCGCCGTGGAGAATGCCAGGAAAATATCGCCCGAGCCGTTCCCCCCAATCGAACCAGTCCGTGCCATGCCGAGTGAAATCCGTTTGGCAACACGCTTTAATTGGTGGGGGAGAAGCGGCGCATCCGTGGCAACTATGACGATCAACGAACCGTCATCCTGTAGGTACGGATTTTCTCCATTTATCACCGGGGTATCGGCAACTAAATGATGTCCAACAGGCACTCCCGCAATTGTCAATTGATGACGCCTCCCAAAATTGGTTTGAGCCAATGCGCCCACCGTCCAGCCTCCGAATTTATCCGGCAGCTTGCGCGAGGCGGTTCCCGTCCCGCCCTTGAATTCATAGCACATCATCCCGGTACCGCCGCCTACATTGCCCTCCTCGATCTCTCCCGGGGCCGCGGAATCCAGCGCTTCGATAACATGTTCTGCCTTTACAAAAAAACCGTTCATGTCATTCAGCCAGGCATCGGCTGTCTCTGCAACGACGGGGCATGACCAGGGTTGGTACAGAAAATCATGTTGCACCTGCCAGGCGATGATCGTGTCGCGCACGATGCCGACGCTGTGGGTGTTCGTCAGACCGATGGGACCTTCAAGCAGGCCGCCTTCCTCGATCCACGCTGCGCCTGTCATTTCGCCGTTACCGTTAAAGGAATGAACCCCTGCAAAAACAGGTGTTTTATTCGAACTCCCGCGCGGGTGAATAATGGTTACGCCCGTCCGCGCCGTTTCGCCTGCGATGATGGTCGAGTACCCAACCGTCAGGCCCTCCACATCTGTAATTGCATTGAATTTTCCCGGGGCTCCCTCGAAGGGAATTCCGAGGTCCCTGGCGCGCTTCTTCTTCATACATTCTCCTTGGCGATTATTACAAGTTGTTTTGCGATATTTTCCATGATTTCATCGGGCACTCCGTCCATGGCCTGGCTTTGCACGCGTGTATCGATTTCATCGTTCACATAATCCACGACGACGAATTCGTCAGCAAGGGCGATCTCAGTAGAAAACCAATCCAGTTTGCAGATGGAAGCGATGCGCTTCGTCACTTCCCGCAAATTGCCCAGGTGATGCTGAGACTCTTCCTCCGCTGTGACCGGAGCATATATGTGTGTGCCCGGATCCCACCAGCTGGGGTAGGTCTCGCCATTTGCATAGAAGACCCGAAACCAGGCGGGAGCCTCATCGATGATGCGCGGCAGGATGTGCGCTTGAACCAGATATTTTTGTTCGGGGAATTCCATGCGTGCATCCAAAATTTCTGCCATGGTGTTTGCGCCAAGGATGACGCCTTCACCCCCGCCTCCGTTCGAGGGTTTGATGACAAAGTTTTCGCCGAGCATCCCGAGGTCGATGTGCGGGATGACGGGTTCTACTAGAAAAGGTGGAAGCAGAATCGTATACGGGGTGAACAGCCCGGCGCTGATAAATTCAAGATGCATGGTGGCTTTGTCTTCAGACCAGGCAGAGAGCTCGGCAGGGTTGATGCGCTGTACGTTAAATTCCTGTGCCCAGCGCGGGATTGGGTCGAAAATGGGTTCTCCCTGCCCGCGGTGGAGCAGGGTTTTGAAAGTGGTTACTCCCTTGTAAAGCGCGGTGATGGATTCGAGCAGGTTGTCGGGTTTGATCTGCCAAAGTGATATTCCCTCCTCGATGCAGGCCCGTTCCACCATTCCCACGAAGACATTGTCATATTCCCAATACCACGGCAGGCATAAATCGTAACGCATAAAAGTATTATAGTCGAAGGTTATTATTTAGATTACAGATAAAATAAGCGGGCATGTATCTGCGTTCAGTTTTTTTACACAAGCCCTTCAGACCGAATCTTTGGTAATCGCTGGTACAATGGGCGCATTAATTTCAGAAAAGGAAAAATCATGAGTAAAGACACAGTGCAGGACGGAGTGGTAGTTTCGATGGACTACAAATTAACCGTGGATGGCGAGGTGCTGGATTCCTCCGACCAGGGGGGACCTTTGCAATTCCTGGCGGGCTATGGAAATATCATCCCTGGTTTGGAGCGCGAGATGATGGGGATGAAGATCGGCGATAGCAAGGATGTGACCGTAAAACCCGAAGACGGGTACGGTGAATTCGACGACGACGCTTTCATGGATGTGCCGCGCGGCGAGTTTCCCGCGGATTTGAAATTGGAAGAAGGCATGGAATTGCACGTCACGGACGAGGACGGCCAGCACCAGGCGGCCTACGTTGCGAAGTATGACGATAAAACCGTCCAGTTGGATTTCAATCATCCGCTGGCAGGCGCGGAATTGCGCTTCTCCGTCAAGGTGGTTTCCCTGCGCGATCCCACCGAAGAGGAATTGGATCACGGGCATGTGCATGAAGAGGGGCATCATCATTAATTAAAGTGACAGTCACCTCACAAGCGACTATCACTTTGACAGAAAGGATGCAGCAACCCTCACATCGAGGGTTGCTGCTTTTTTAATTGCCAGTTCCAGGCTTGTTTAAAACTAACAATGATTATTAACACCCCCAGGACCACACCGCCGAAGTTGCTGAGAAAATCACTGACCAGTTCCCATTGGCTGCCAAATAAATATCCCAGCCCGCCATAACCGAAGATCCACACGATTTCACCGAGAAGGTCGTAGATAATAAATTTCCTGAATGGATAGGCGGTTGTCCCTGATAGCAGGTTGACGGGCAGGGCGATGGCAGTGACTAAAAAGCGTGAGAAGAAAATGGACAGCGGCCCCCATTTTTGAAACGACTCTTCCGCCTGCGCCCAGCGCGGCGAACCGCTGAAACGGCGCAGCACTTTTTCGCGGGAAAAATACCCAAACGAATAACTGATGCTGTCGCCGATCACCACACTTACGATGCTGATGAGGGCGGTGGTCTGCCAGGACAGGATTCCCTGACGCGCAAATGCGCCTGCGGCAATGACCAATACCGTGCAGGGCAAGGGAATGCCGAGTCCGCCGATGAAGACGATAATTCCAAGCAGCGGCGCGCCGTAATTGATGACCTGTGTTAGCAAAAAATCGGACACGGACCAACCTTACGGAGATGCGGGCGGAACCGGCGTCAGCGGGGGGACTGCCGTTTGAGGTGGGACAACTGTCAGCGGAGGCTGATGCGCGAGGACTGCCGTTTTGACAAGCTCTATCGCAAGCCCATCCTGTTTGGGGAAATATTCTTCGTTTATTTCCTTCAGGCTTTTTTCGCGATTGTCTTTGGGGGATATTCCCAGCGCATCGAAGATTTCTTTTTCCGGTACCCAATAGGTGCGGGCGATGAAGGGGATGGTCATCCAATCGCGGATGAGTTCAACATCAGTTTCGATCTCCGCGGATGCGGGCGGGGGTGGACGATGGCCGTTGAATTTTTTGAAGGCATGGAAGGCACGCAAGCCAAAGAATGTGACCAACAAGCAACCCAGGATGATTAATATGATGATAAGGCTGCGTTGCTTTGAGCTTCCAGTCGTTGACATTTACTCCTGCCATTCGAGTTCAAAGTCGCCGACGAAAACGGTATCGCCTTCCTTCACGCCCGCCTGGATGAGAGCTTTATCAACGCCGAGTTTTGTCATTAATTTTTGGAAGCGGCGGACGGAGCCGTCATGTTCCCAATAGGTCATTTTTGCGGCGCGTTCGATCGCCACACCACTGACCCGCCATTTGTCGCCGTCTTCGCGATGGATCTCGAACAGGTTTGGGTCTACATCTGGTTTGTATACCGGGAGGGATTCCTCTTTCAATTCTTCGGCGGGAATTTCCTGTAAAAGTTTGTACGCGGAAACCAGGATGTCGCGGGTATTTGTGCGCGCCATGGCGGAGGCGGTAATCAGGTCCACTTTTTTCTTTTTGAAGCTGGCTTTGATTTCCTTGAGTCGTTCCTGCACTTCAGGCTGGTCGATCTTGTTCAGCACAACGATCTGCGGTTTATTACCGAGTTTTGTATCGAATAACGATAGTTCGCTGTTGATCTGGCTGAAATCGGCCAGCGGGTCTTCGGATAATCCGTCAATCATGTGGATCAGGACGCGCGTGCGCTGGATGTGACGCAGGAAATCATGTCCCAGCCCCGCGCCTTCGTGCGCGCCTTCGATGAGGCCGGGAATGTCGGCCATCACAACGGTGGTGACATCGTCAATATTTGCCACGCCGAGGTTTGGCTCCAGGGTCGTGAAGGGATAATCGCCAATCTTTGGCTTGGCGTTCGTCAGTACGGAGAGCAGCGTGGATTTCCCGGCGTTGGGCAGGCCGATGATGCCGATATCCGCAATCAGCTTAAGTTCGAGGCGCAGCAGTTTTTCCTCATGTGGTTCGCCGCGTTCCGCCATGCGCGGAGCCTGGTTGCGTGATGTGGCATAGTGCTGGTTGCCTTTTCCGCCGCGCCCGCCTTTGCAAACCATGAGGCGTTGACCGGGGTCGGTCAGGTCGCCAAGCAGTGCGCCTGTTTCGGCATCATAAATGACCGTGCCGGGCGGCACGGGAATAATAAGATCTTCACCGCCGCGTCCTGTCATTTGAGAACCGCCGCCGCCTTTCCCCGGCTGCGCTGCGAACTTTTCATTTTGTCGAAAAGCCGAAAGGGTATTGAGCGTGGCCTTCACTTCAAAAATGACATCGCCGCCTTTGCCGCCGTCGCCGCCATCGGGTCCGCCGAGCGGAACAAATTTTTCGCGGCGGAAATGCACCATGCCATCGCCGCCTTTGCCTGATTTTACGTGGATGTTAACTTGATCTATAAACATTCTCTTTTCCAATCGGCCTGTATTATAAGCTAGTCCTGGCGTAAAAAGTGACAGCCACCTTAAAGGTGGCTGTCACTTTTTACGAAATTTGTTACGGTTGGTCTATTTCACGAACTTCCACGCACCCGGCATTGCAATGGCCGCTGCAATCAACTTGATGAGGTCGCCGGCCAAAAACGGGAGCACGCCAAACTGAACGGCTTTACTCAAACTTCCGAGCACAATCGACAGCCATGTAACCCCAAAAACATAAATGATGACCGTACCGACCAAAAACGGAAGGATCGAAGTGCGGACGTTTCGCTCCAAACCTCGTTCTGCCAGCCAGCCTACAACATAGCCGCCCCGAAGAATCCCACAAGGTAGCCAGCCGTTGCCCCGGTGAGGATTCCAATTCCGGATGCGCCGCCTGCGAAGAAGGGGAGTCCCAGCCCGCCTTGGGCAATATATGCGATCATCGCTGCTGCTCCGCGTTTTGACCCGAGCATTGCGCCGACGAGCAGCACCGCGAAGGTCTGGCCGGTGACGGGCACAGGCTGCATGGGGATCTCGATCTGCGCGAAGAGCGCCACCAGCCATGACCCTGCGAGAATGAGGATGATGTCTTTCAACAAGGTTGAAGTGCTGCGAAAATAACGGTTTGACAGGGTGGGTGCTAATGAAGCCATGATTAGTTATCCTTTTTATTTATTTTATAAATACGTGAAGTGGAAAATAGTTTTAGACTTCTCTTTTCAGTTTGTACTCCAACGATTGCTTCACCACAGGCCATTCCAAATTGATAATGGAGAACACAACCGTATCGCGATACACCCCGTCCGCAGATTTGGTGTGATTCCGCAGCACGCCATCCTGTTTTGCGCCCAGCCTTGCGATGGCAGCGCGTGATTTAAGATTATGCCAGTGAGTACGGAATTCCACGGCAATCGCCTCCAATTTTTCGAAGGCGTGAGACAGCAAAAGATACTTGCACTCGGTGTTGACCGCCGTGCGCTGGTAACTCTCCGCATACCAGGTATAACCGATCTCCAACCGCTGATTGGCTTCATCCATATTGAAATAGCGCGTACAGCCGATGATTTTTCCCGTCCCTTTCTCGCGGACAATGAACGGCATCGCTCCCGCATTCTCACGCATGTCCAATGCGGTTTTGATGTACGCTTCCGCTTTCTCCGGCGAAGGAATGGATGTGAACCATAAGTTCCAAAGTTCCCCATCCTTTACGGCTTCCTTAATTCCATCCAGGTGATCGAGAGAGAGCGGTTCTAAAATGGAGTGAGTACCAGCAAGAGTAACGGGTTGAATCCAGCGTGTTTTCATGCATGTCCTTTCGTTAAAAATAAAGAAGTCGGACGAATTTTATCATCCGACTCTCGAATATCGAATTTCGATTCTTGCTATTTCTTCTTCCCGAACTTCTTCATCAACACATCCGTCAGGGTTGGCTGGCCGATCTCCTGTAATTCATAGCGCACCCGCTGACTCGGCTTATTGATCTTGATAACTCTCGAAAGGTCGATTGGCGTGCCGATGACCACCAAATCCACATCAGACTTGTTGATGGTCTCTTCGAGTTCCTTGGTCTGCTTATCACCGTATCCCATTGCAGGGAGGATGGGTCCTGTCTTCGGGTATTTCTCAAAGGTCTTCGCGATCGAACCCACAGCAAATGGACGCGGGTCAACAATTTCTTTCGCGCCGAATCTGCGAGCGGCAACATAGCCGGCGCCATAGGCCATCTCGCCATGCGTGAGCGTCGGGCCGTCCTCGATGACCAAAACGCGTTTGCCGCGAATCGCATCGGGATCATCCACGAAGAGGGGAGAGGCGGCTTCGATATGAGTTGCATTCGGATTTAGCTTGCGAAGATTTTCGCGCAATTTGATGACATTCTCCGCATCCGCAGTATCCACTTTATTGATGACGAACACATCCGCCATGCGCACGTTGGTCTCGCCGGGATAATACGTTGACTCATGTCCCGTGCGGTGCGGGTCTGCGACTACGATTTGTAAGTCAGGCACATAGAACGGGAAATCATTATTGCCGCCGTCCCACAAAATAATATCGGCTTCCGCCTCGGCCTTGCGGATGATCTTTTCGTAATCGACACCTGCATAAATGATCACGCCGCTGTCGATGTGAGGTTCGTATTCCTCGCGCTCTTCAATCGTGCAATCAAATTCATCGAGATCGTCATAACTTGCGTAGCGTTGCACTTCCTGAGCGACTAGATTTCCGTACGGCATCGGGTGACGAATAGCCGCGACTTTGTATCCCATTTCTTTGAGGATTAAAGCCACGCGCCTCGTGGTCTGACTTTTGCCTGATCCCGTCCGAACGGCGCTGATCGACACAACGGGTTTGGTCGATTTGATCTGCGTATACTTCGTACCCATCATGCGGAAGTCTGCACCCGCGGCATTAACCATCGCAGCCTTGTGCATCACATATTCATGCGGCACGTCGCTGTACGAAAAGACAACCTGCTCCACGCCATGCTTCTTGATGAGGTCGAGCAGTTCCTCCTCTGCCCGGATTGGGATTCCGCTCGGGTACAGCGAACCAGCCAACTCGGTCGGATAGAGGCGTCCTTCAATGTCGGGAATTTGAGTCGCAGTAAATGCGACCACTTCATAATCCTTGTTCCCGCGGAAGAAGGTGTTGAAGTTGTGAAAGTCGCGCCCGGCGGCGCCCATGATAATGGTTTTGATCGGCATAGGGATCTCCTATCTTACTCACCGAACTGGGGACGCGTCCCGCTCTGCGGGGCAGTGTCCGATGCAACTCCGCTTTGGTTTTGAGTCTTATCGTTTTTACCCAATACGGTCTTATTAATAGGTATTAAACAAGAAAACAGGCTGAAAGCCTAGATAACTTTCAGCCTGTTTTTGATGTGACATACGCAGCGTGTGTTGCGCCGTAATACTTCAATCGAGGATAATAAACCTAGGTGGACACTCCCACTTTTTTTCTTTTCACACCCGCTTTTTATACGCCCTCATCGCAAAGACATAGGCCACGAGCATAACCCCGACACACCACGCAAGAGCAACCCATATATCATTGCCCACCGGCTGACCATACAGCAACGCGCGAATGGTCTCCAGTATCAATGTCACAGGCTGATTTTCGGCAAAGGCGCGAACGCCCAACGGCATCGTTTCGGTCGGCACAAACGCCGAGCTGACAAACGGCAAGAGGTGAATCGGATAGGCAATTACACTTGCGCCATCAAACGTTTTTGCTGTGAGACCCGGAATGATCGCGATCCATGTCAATGCCAGCGTAAACAGCGCGAGCATACCGGCCACGGCAAGCCATGACAATACTCCTGCCGACGAGCGGAAACCCATAAGGAGCGCTACGAGAATGATTACGACAACCGAAATGGCATTGGATACCAGCGAGGTCAGCACATGTCCCCACAGCGGAGCCGAATGCGCAATCGGCATGGAGTGAAACCGCTCGAAGATGCCCCGTTGCTTATCCATAAACATGCGGTAAGATACGTAGCCTATACCGTTTGCAATGGTAATCAGCAGTATTCCAGGTAATAAGTAATTCAGATAGTTATCCGTGCCGGTTTGAATGGCACCGCCTAACACATAGACGAACAACAGCATAATCGCAATCGGCATGATGGTAACCGTGATGATGGTATCCATGCTGCGGAAAATATGGCGTATGGAACGTCCAAGCATGACGCCCATGTCACTGAAAAAATAGTTCTTTATCGTTTCCATTTAGTTTTCCTCTTTCTTGCCGACGATTGCGAGGAATATTTCCTCCAAGCTCGGCTGTTTTTCAATATATTCCACCTTTGCGGGTGGGAACAGCTTTTTCAGGTCTGCGAGTGTGCCGTTGGCGATAATCCTACCCTCATGCAGAATGGCAATTCTGTCGGCAAGCTGTTCAGCCTCGTCCAAATACTGTGTGGTCAGGAATACTGTCGTGCCGCCGTCGGCAAGCTCCTTGACAATCTGCCAAAACTCGATGCGTACCTCGGGGTCGAGGCCGGCAGTCGGTTCGTCGAGGAAAATGAGCTGCGGTTTCCCTACCAGGCTCATGGCGATGTCGAGCCTGCGGCGCATACCGCCCGAATAGGTGGAAACTCCGCGATCGGCGGCGTCGGTCAGACCGAAGTGGTTCAGCAGATCATCCGCGACCTGACGTGGATTTTCGAGATGTCGCAGTTTGGCGATCATGATCAAATTTTCCCGCCCGGTTAATATCTCGTCCACGGCGGCAAACTGCCCGGTCAGACTGATCGACTGCCGCACATCGTCGGGCTTTGCCGCAACGTCGAAGCCGTTGACGGCGGCGGTTCCGCCATCCTGTTTGAGCAGCGTGGTGAGGATTTTGACAATCGTTGTTTTGCCCGCACCGTTGGAGCCGAGCAGAGCGAAAATACTGCCTTTTTCCACCTCAAAATCCACGCCCTTTAGAACATGAAGTTCCTTGTAGGACTTTTGCAGCCCTTTCACTTGGATTGCTTGGTTGTGCATATTCTTCACTCCTTATATAACAGTAACCTTTGACAAATCGGCTTCCATGCCTTTGAGTGTGGCATAGGTCAGCTTGTCCATCGTCGCGCCGTCAAAGCAAATGGTTTTTATGGCGCGGTAGTATTTCTTAGACAAGATGATCGGTGCGAGGAAGGACACATTTTTAAGTGTCGCCCCCTTAAACGTTGCTTCGTTCAGTGCTGTCTTGTCAAACTTGACTCCAATAAAGGTCTGCCCGTCAAGGCAATACCCCTGCAAATCGCAATGCTTAAAGTCCACGCCGTTAAAGATACAGTTTTCAAAGATCGTTTCTCTAAGCTCGATCATGGACAGCTTTACGTCGATCAGTTTTACATCGGTGAATTTTGCCCGTGTCAAGTCTGACGTGCTGAATTCGGTGCGTACAAGAATGGTTTTGTTGAAGCTCGCATCCGTAAGGTCACTGGCAGACAGGGTGCAGTCTGTTAGATTCGTTCCATCGAAATTGGCTTCACGTACATCGCTGCCCATAAATGAACTACCGGTCAAGTCCGCGCGCATAAAGTCAGAGCCGCGCAAATCGCTCCCTATATATTTCCCTTTATGCACGGTAACACCTGCAAAGTCACTTTTCACCAAGTTGCTCCCGCTGAAGTTGATCAACAACTGCCGTTCCAGCGAGCGCGAGAGATTGGCGACCTCCTGGACCGTTTGTTCGATATCGCCAATGCTGTCAATGGTCATCTGGAAAGCCGTTTCATCGTCCTTGCCTTCGGCTTTGAGTTCACGGAAGCGCTCCTGCAAATCGGAGAGCAGGTCAGCCTTTAGTTCGGCGACGCTTTTTACTCCATCGTAAGGCGCAAAAACGCCGTTCAAATATTGGTTTAATTTCTCGTTCATAACATCACATCTCCTTATAATAAGTTGTCGAGTATGCGCTTTGCATACTCCCAGTTATCTTTATTTTCAGAATAGATCTTTTTACCTCTGGCGGTGATCTGGTAATACCGTCTTCTGCCGCCCTGGGACTCATCACCCCAATATGAAGTGATACAGCCGTCACCCTCCAGCCTCTTTAGGCTCGAGTACATGGTAGCTTCCTTGAGTTCATATTCACCCGAGGAATTTGAATGGATCAATTTTGATATTTCATATCCATATTTATCGCCATCCAGCAGCAGCTTCAAGATGATGGTATCGGTGTGGCCTCTGAGCAGGTCTGCAGAGATCTTGTTATCGGTCATAAGTTGTCTCCATAAGTGTAATATACAGCAAAGTACTATGTCTGTCAATGTACTTTGCCAAGTTTACTACTTTACTTCTTCGTAAGTAAGTAGAACCGGCAAAAGGATGGGGTAACTATTAGCTTGTTTTAGGTACGACGAGTTTTGTCCCTTTTCGCGAAATTCCCCGTTATTCCCATGAAATGCATTTACAAGAACGAACCTCGCGAGAGAAAGGCACTGCATGATAGGATACAAGGCAGCAATAACGACACCCATGACTCACGACGACCTTCCAGACCTGATCACCGCCGCCAAAGGCGATCCCGCCACATTCGGCAGGCTGTATGACCGCTATCTCCAGCCCGTCTATCGTTACCTGTACAGCCGCCTTGGGAATGTGCACGAAGCCGAAGATGTCACTTCGCAGACGTTTATTGCTGCATACGAAGCGCTGCCCAAATATCGGGAGCAGGGTCAGTTTATGGCCTGGTTGTTTCGGATCGCCCGCAGCAAGATGAACGATCATTTTCGCAGGAACCGCTATGAGGTCGAGTTGGATGCGGCGGAGCGCATCTCTGCAGGGGAGGACGTGCTCGGCGAATTGGTCCATGACGAAGAGCTGGTCCGGCTTCGATCCGTCATCAAAAATTTGAACCCCGAAGAACAGGATCTCATCCGCTTGCGTTACGTGGCTGACCTGTCTTTTGCCGAGATGGCGGATCTATTGGGCAGGCGTGAAGATGCCGTGAAGAAAACCGTGTATCGATTGCTGGCGCGTTTGAAGAGCCAGATGGAGTAAGCATGAGTGATTTGAAACCTTCCCCTGAATTTGAAGAGAAGATCCGCAAGGCGCTGGATGTGCCGAATGCGGATGCTGAGTTTGTAAGTAATTTACGCAATCAACTGGCAGGGAGGCCAGTGACAATGAAACCTCGTTTTATGATGAAGCCCGCATGGGCTTTTGCTTTTGCAATTGCTGCACTTGCATTGATCGCAAGCGCGCCCAGCGCAGTGAATGCATTGAAAAGATTATTTGGTTACATGCCTGGCGTGGGGCTTGTGGAAAATACTGGTAACTTGCGCATGCTTGCCGAGCCTGTTTCTGTAACGCGTGATGGTGTAACTCTTACTATTAAGAATGTGTTGGTGTATGCAGACCGCGTGGAATTGAAATATGAAGTGAATGGTATTGCGCCCGAGAACGATGGCTGGCAGGCAGAAGATGCCATGCAGACCCCAACCGCGTTCTGCGGCGGCGTGAACCCAGGCGAGCTGATGAGCACAGATGGCGATGCACGTTTGCGCCAGCCTGATGGAATGGTTTTGGAACGCGATTACACGGGCAAGTATCCGCAGAATGTTTTTGCGATGCAGCCTGTATATGAAGCCGCCATCCCCGCCGATGTGATGCACATGACCCTGCTGCTCAAATGTATTCCGCAGGCAAGGCTTGGGGCAGCGCCTGAAAATTGGGAAGTGCCGTTTGACTTGATTGCGATCCCTGCTGGAACCGTGGTTGGTGAGCCTGTCATCGATGTGCCGCCAGTGGATGAAGAACCCGCTTCGCCCTCAACCGAAACTGTTCCTGCTCCCAAAGTGACGATGACCCTTGAAAGAATCGTCCCCACGGACTCGACGACGATTCTTTACCTGCACTTCAACATGGAGAACGCAGACCCGTCATTGATCTCCATCATGCCTGTTCGCGCCTACGTGATCGACTCGCTCGGCCAACAAATACCTTTGCGTGGAGCTTTTGTCTGGCAGCCGTTCGAACATCAGGTGGGGAGTTCGTTTGAATTTGCCACCGAGGCGAAACCTGCTGATGGGCCGCTGACCGTGGTGGTCGAACAGACAATCGCGTATTACATGCCGCTCTACACCGACCCGCCGCAGGCAACACCTGAGCAGTTGTCCTTCACTTTTGATGCAGGTGAGAATCCACAGCACGGTCAGATTTGGGATTTGAATGAGACCTTTACTATCGCTGGCTATGAATTTGAGATTGCCACTGTTCAAGCTGTGACATTCTCTGACATTGAAACTCCTGCTTATATTGATGGTTCGCAAGGCTATGACTATGGCTATCAATTTATTGTTGAGTCAGACCCATCTCTCGGCTTGAGCGTGGAAATGGACATTCGAGCAGATAAGTGCTGGCTTTCAGATGTGAAGAAGATCGAACCTTCGCCTCTGCTTTATACCCAAATGTGCAGGGACGAGTACCCCAAGGGAATTGTCACCGTCACCATTCGCGAGATGTCTGTAACTTTGGAGGAAGATTTGCAAGTAGTGTGGAAGCCGTAATAAAAACAGGTCATGCTCAAAGCATGACCTGTTTTTTTCTTTTGATGGGCGCCGTCAGACAGTGGGTGGCCCCGTAGCCGTTGACCAGCTTGTTCAATTCCGCGCTCATCACGCGGAAGCCGCGCTGTCGCAGTTCGTTGTTCACGCGTTCATTTTTGGAAAGCGCCACAATGACCGTGTCATTGCCGAGGTTGAGCAGGTTGGTGGCGAAGTTCCGCTGTTCCTGCTGAGTGACCTCCATGATCTCGATATCTTTACTGTTCAGAAAACTTCTGAAGCTCCCCAGGTCTTCGGTCACAACCTGCCCATTCTCCCTCGAAAGGCGAAGGACGGTGCGGCGATCCATTTCCTCGTTATTTGCCATCACCAGATTGTCCCGCAGGGGAATCCAGAACATATCCAGATGCATTACGCTCATATGGTCTTCATTGGGAGCCTCAAAGTGGGCAGCCTCTTCCACGTGTTGTTGATTGACCACCGCCACCAGTTGAACATTATTTTCTTCCAATGTCTTCCCGAGTTTTTCGCAAAGCTCCCGGACTGCATTTAATTCAGTCCGCGCGCCGACACCGATGTAGCAGGTCTCTCCTAGTATGGCCATATCGCCCCCTTCCAGCGTGCCCGACCCGATTTCCACCATTGAATTTCGATACCCGAGTTCGATCAGGGCTTCCTTGTAAACACCTACTTCCGGTTTGCGGATTTCCCATTTTAATTCCGAAAGAATGATTTTGTCTGCAAGGGTCTGGGATTGGTCTCTCCCATAGAAGATATTGGCAAGCGGAAGTTCCTTTGCCAGGCTGAGCACATAATTGATGCGGATGGTGGCGGTTTCGCCAAGCGTTTCAATATCCTCCTCGAGGATCTGGTCGATGTCTTTCTTGGTTTGGAGATAAATCTGGTCGAAAGAGAGGTCAATTCCCGCCCGTACAAGTTCTTCCGCTTTGACCAGCTTGTATATTTCATAATACTCGGCAGCGCGCTGCATTAACCGGCTTCTGAGTTCCTTGATGGAATCGGGATGGGAAGGGAATAGGTGACTCTCGAGCAGGCGTGCTGCCGCATCCTTCGCGCGGACGACGGTTACCCCCTCTTTTTCGATTAAATTTTGGAGACCGCGGAATTCTTCGCGCGCTTTGGAAACTTCGTAATAACTAAAGAACAGGCTTTTGGTTTTTGGGAGCAGTTGTCCAAGCAGGGCCTCGATGCCGGGTTCTCCCCAGACAAGGACTTCCTGTAAAGGAGCAATTTCGCTGAATACCCGGGCCTGTGGTTCGGGCTTTTTTCGCATCCACATACCTCTAAAGGGATTTATTGGCCAACCGGATCGTTACATCACATCGGGTGCCTGTATATCGAGCAGACGAAGCGCGTTCGCGATAACCTGCTTCGAAGCCGCCACCAATCGCAGCCTGGCATTCTTTGTGGTTTCTTCCTCGGTTTGTAATACATTCACAGCATGATAAAAAGAATGAAAGGTATTGGCGAGGTCGTAGGCATACGATGCCATCACCAACGGACGATATTCCTCCGCCGCCTGCTGTACCTTCATCGGGAACTGGGAGACAAGCTCGATCAATTCGATCTCATGTTTGGTAAGTTCATAGTCGAAGGTCGAAGGTCCAAGGTTATCCGACTTTTGACCTTCGACCTTCGACTTCTTCAAAATTGAGTTTGCTCTCACGTATGCATTTTGGATATAAGGGCCGGTTCGCCCATCAAATGACAAAGCTTCGTTGATATCGAAGACAATATCTTTGTTGTTGTCCACGGAAAGCATGGAATAGGTCAATGCGCCCATGCCGATCTGATACGCTATCGCCTCGCGTTCTTCGGCGGGAATGTCTGCGCTTTTCTCGGCCTCCACCGAAAGTACGCGCTTGACGGCCTCATCGGCCACATCCTTGAACAGCACCACCCGTCCGCGCCTTGCAGACATGGCCCCTTCGGGCAAACTCACAAAACCGTATCCGAGGTGATAACACTTTTCCGCCTGAGGGAATCCCCATAATTTGAGAATCGCGAACGCCTGCTGCAAATGGAGTGACTGACGCACATCCACCACATAGATCGAACGGTCCACATGGTATTGCTCGAACTTTACTTTTGCCAGGGCGAGGTCTTTTGTCAAATACAGCGTTGTGCCATCGCTCCGCAAAATGACGTTTGTGCGATACTTTTCCTTTGTGAGACCAAGCTTTTCATCGATCTTCACAATTACCGCACCACCCTGAGGCCGCTCGTCATCGGCGATGCCGCGCGCAATCAATTCGTCCACAATGACCTTCGAAGGTTCGTCCACATCGCTTTCGTAGAACCAAACATCCATTTTCACATCAAGCATGCGCAGCACTTCGCGCAGTTCCTCCAGGCTCCATTCACGCAGGGTTTTCCAAAGATCGCGCACGTAGGGGTCACCCACATCCCACTTGCGGTACATTTCACGCCGCTCGGCTTCATAGGCTTCGCGCTGGGCAGTTTCATTGGGGCTCTCGTTATCCTTTTTTTCAAGCAGGGAGGTGGCTTCTACGTACAGTTTTAACAGCCATTGTCCGCGCTCATGTACCCCTATGGGTTCCTGGCCTTTATAAAATTTATCGTACGCCCAAACAATGGTGATGACGCCAAGCCCAAGGTCGCCGGGGTATGAGGCACGGATGGTTTCAAAGCCCGCAAACTCAACCAGTCGCGCCAGCACTTCCCCCAAAATCGTATTGCGCGCATGGCCAATGTGGAACGAGTGCATGACATTCGGCTGGGCATATTCCACCATCACGGTTTCGGATTTTTTTGCGCCGCGGCCAAAATTCGCACCATTGGAGAGCACTTCATCCACAACGCGGCGGGCATAGTCGGATGTCTTGAAGTAGATGTTAAGATAGCCTTTGACCGCCTCAATGTGACTGATTCCCTCCACGCTTCCCAATTGACCTTTGACCTGCTCGGCGATTTCCTGGGCTTTTTGCGGAACTGGGACCTTGTTCCCTTTGCTCAGCTTTGCCTCGTTTGCCGCTGTCTGAAAAAACGACGTGGCAAAGCCCCACTCCCCGGCAAATGGGATGGGCTGCCATTTCAATTCTGCCAGCGCAATGTTGTTCGCCTTGCAGAAAGTCTTTATTTTCTCTTCGATGAACTGCTGTTCTTTTTGAAACATAAGCGAAGCAATCCTGTGGATGGTTTTCGGATTATACCCTTTCGGGCATGATATATCAGCGCAGGCGTTTGAATGCGGTTGGTGGAGTCTCCAACCGGTCGATCACTTTTTCTACACATTCATCAACGGTTAATATCGATGTGTCCACTTCAAGATCATAGCTAACAAATTTGTGGATGATATCGAATTGCAGGCGGGCCTGTCCAAGCGTTCGATCTTTGCGGTCAGCCTCGCGCTGTTCGAGGACTTCGAGCGGGCACGTCACGCCAATCAAGTAGGCGTTCATCTCTGCAAAGAGACTTGCGCATTCGGCCACCCAGGCTTTTTCTACGAAGACATGGTCAGCGAGGATATTGTTTCCGCGTTGGGCGGCTGCGGCTATGGCGTGATGCATGCCGGAAAACAGAGTCAGGCCTACAGGTCCGGATTGAAGCGCTGTTCCGAGCACTTCATCCCAAAGCGGACGATTCAGGTATCGGCTGGGCAGCATCCAGATGAATTTGTCGATCCCCATATCCAAATATGGCTCGCACAATTTCTTTTGCAGAGTTTTGAGCAGGGTGGTTTTTCCCGAGGAGGATGTGCCGTTGAGAAAAATGATCGTGGACATAACCAAAAGCGGGAGCCTTTCGACTCCCGCGCTTGTGCGAAATCAAACCATGCCGGATGCTATTTTGCGGATTTTTTCGAAGCCTTTTTCTTTTCCGTGCCGGTTTTTTCACCGGGAGTAAAAGAGGCCAGCTTTTTCATCAGGCGTCCCTTGCGGCGTGAGGCGTTGTTCTTATGGATGACGCCTCTTTCCGCGGCTTTATCCAGCATGCTAATGGCTTTCAAGACGGCTTCCTTTGTTTCGGGAGCGCCTTCTGCGAAAGCAGCGCGTGCCTGGGTAATTGCCGTGCGGGCAGCGCCGCGGAAAGTGCGGTTGCGAACGCGACGCTTTTCGTTCTGACGATTGCGTTTGATTTGTGACTGAATGTTAGCCAAGGTCTTCCTCCAAAAATTCTTTCCTTACTCTACTTTTAGACAGCGCTGTATTTTACATGAGCGGTGTGGATTTGTCCAGTACGTTTAGTTGATTGGCGTGAAGGTGGGGCTGGGCAGCAC
>JACZJC010000035.1 GCA_014860745.1 Anaerolineales bacterium | reverse complement strand
CCCGCACCCACAGCCACCCTGGCTCCCACCCTGCCGCCGCTTCCAACCATTCCACCCGGCACAGCGGCAGTGATAGGCGCCCCCACTACTGACCCTTGCAACCAGATCCCGCAATTGGAGCCGAAGGGAGCCTTGACCACCGTCGAATTCACGAATGATTCGCAGGGTCAGGTCAACCTCTCGTTTGGGATGACCACGCCGAATGACAAAGCCGAGTGTTACACCTATTCCTTTGGGCTTGGCAGGGGAGACGTGGTCTCAGCGAAAGTATTGGTCGGCTGCTATTGGGGCTACGCCTGGATCACCGGCGATGAACCTTCTGTGGCAAGGACCGGCAGCACCATTATCTGCCTGCCGGATTCAAATATTATTTACCACGTCAAGGTCACCAAAGAAACGATCGTCCTGAGATAAATCGGTTGCGCAACTCTCCCCGTTCTGGAAGGAATTGCGTTTCACGTCAGAGCTTACATGAATGAAAAACGACCCATGTTCCTTTTCTACACCTCCATCACCCTCGCAATTTGTTCCAGCGCGCTGTATCATTTCGTTGCCAAAAGCACACCGCCGAATGTGAACTTCCCGGTGTCGCTTATGGTGACCTGTGCCGCAGCGCTCGTCGTGACGTGGATCATCGCGCTTCTTTTCCCCGCCGACAAGGGATTCGCCGCCGAATTAAAGAATCTCAACTGGGCCAGTTTCCTGCTCGCCATCGCCATCGTCGGCATCGAGTTTGGCTTCCTGCTCACCTACCGCGCTGGATGGAACCTCGGCATCGCCGCCGTGCTGACCAATGTGGTCGCGTCGTTGATCCTTGTCCCTGTGGCGATTTATGTTTTCAAGGATAAATTAAGCTGGGTCAATATCGCAGGAATTATGGTTTGCTTTGCTGGTCTGGTCATGTTAAATTGGAAGAGATAATCCGGAGTTTCGATAATAATGCTTTCCCGCTTAAAATCCGCCGCCCGTATCCTGCTCAAGGGCGACCCAAAAAAGAATAAACGCAATCCCATCCCTGCCATCACGCCCGAGGAAGTGGCGGAGATCAAGCGGTTCTTCCCGTGCGAGAAGTTCTTTATCTTCGGCCATGCCCGCTCAGGGACGACCCTGCTCTTGCGGCTTGCACGCCTGCACCCCGAAGTCCATGGAAATTATCAGGCGCATTTTTTCACACGCCAGCCTTTGCTCAAATCTTTTGTGAACACACCCGAAGCCGAAGAATGGCTGACTCGTAAATCCAACCGCTGGAATCGGGGAGGTGATCTTTCGCCGCTTGTATTACGCGCCGCCGCGGATTTCATCATGGAACGCGATGCGGCTCGTGAAGGAAAGATGATTGTCGGCGACAAGAGTCCTTCGTCCACGATTCACGGGCAGGCCGTGCGCGATATGCATGCTGTCTATCCTGATGCGAAACTTATATACATTGTCCGCGACGGACGCGATGTGCTCATCTCGGAACGCTTCCGCAATTTTGTGGAAGAATCCAAATTCTTAGGCGCGGAAGATAAACGCATCATCGAAGATTTACGAAAGGACCAAACTCCCTTCACCAATGGCACACGCTCGATCTTCACCGAAACCTTCATCCGCCGCGTGGCAAAAGGCTGGGTGAAAAATTTGCAGGAGATCAAGGATGAAGCGCAAAGACTTTACGGAAAAAATTATTTTGGAATGCGCTACGAAGACCTGCTTGCAACGCCCTTCGATGAAATGAGCAAACTTTGGAAATTCCTCGGCGTGAAGAAAACCTCAAAATCGCTCGAAAAAATGATCGATGCTGAAATGGCCTCCAACCCCGATGAGGAATGGCAGGCACAGCGCAACGGAGACATTGCAGCCTTCCTCCCCAAAGGACAGGCTGGCAACTGGCAGAGACTTTTCACTGAAAAAGATAAATCCATTTTCAAGGAAGAGGCGGGAGAGATGCTGGTTAAGTGGAAGTATGAAAAGGATTTGAGTTGGTGAGTATGTCGTTGCGAGGAGGGCGCTTTTCCCAACGAAGCAATCTCCAGTTAAGCGGAGCTATTTTCTCGTTTCATGGGGGATTGCTTCGCAAACTGCGCTCGCAATGACATGGAATGGAGTGTTGAATGAAATATTTAATTGCAGGCCTCGGCTCGGTTGGGCGAAGACATTTCCGCAACCTGCTTGCGTTGGGCGAAAAGAATATTGTTCTATTGCGGAGTCATCACGCAACTTTGCCCGATGATGAACTCGCAGGTTATCTCGATGAAACCGATCTGCGGGAAGCGTTGAAGAAACACAAACCGAACGCAGTCATCGTTGCAAACCCAACTTCCCTGCATTTGCAAACAGCCATCCCTGCGGCAGAGGCGGGGTGTCACATCCTGCTCGAAAAACCGATCTCCAATTCCACCGAAGGATTAAGTCAACTTGAATCAGCCGTCAAAAAAAGCGGCTCAAAAATTTTGGTTGCTTTTCAATTCCGTTTTCATCCTGGGCTGGTGCGCGCAAAGCAATTGATTTCAGATGGCGAGATCGGACGGGTGATCTCCGCGCACGTGCAATTTGGGGAATATCTTCCCGCCTGGCATCCGTGGGAGGATTACCGACAGGGCTACGCCGCGCGCTCCGACCTGGGCGGGGGTGTGGTGCTGACGCAGTGTCATTCGCTGGATTATCTGCCCTGGCTGGTAGGCAAGGTGAAATCGGTGTGGGGCTTCACCGGCAAGGTCAGCGATCTCGAAGTGGATGTGGAAGACACGGCCAAGATCGGCCTGCGTTTTGAAAGCGGCGCATTGGGCAGCCTACATTTGGATTTCAACCAACAGCCGCCTGAACATTATTTCACCGTGATTGGCACAAAGGGGACCGTGAAGTGGAATCTGGCAGACGGCGCAGTGCGAATTTATCGTGCCTCCGCTGAATCCCTTGCCATATCAACAGGCATGGGCGTCAAAGCTGGCGGCGACTGGCAGGAGTATCCGCTCGCTGCGGGCTGGGAACGCAATATCATGTTCCTCGAGCAGATGAAGCATTTTGTAGCGGTAGTGAACGGCGAAGCGCAGCCGACCTGTACTTTGGCGGATGGCGTCCGCGTGCAGAGATTGGTGGATGCGATTCACACGTCCAACAAAACGGGGCAGATCGTTGAACTTATCTAGGTGAACGATGGTTGAATTATTTAAAATACCCCTGAAAAATCGGCGGAAAACCGTCACAAGTTTTTTTGCCGCCATGGCAATTGCCGGGGTGATTTTATTTGCCACCTTCGTTTATCCGCCGTCGGAAACGGAAGCGCAGTTTTTTCTGGGTTTGTCGCGCATCCGCTTTGTGATGGCATTTTTGTTTTTGTGCCTTTTATTGGCAAATATCGGATTGACATATATATTTTCGAGGAAAAGGCGGGGTTGGCAGAATCGGTTTGAAGAAAAACTGGGGCTTTTGATTTCCGGGAAGTTATCGCTGGTCCTTGCGATTCTTTATGCTTCAATGGTGACAACAGGGATGCTGTTATTGCTCACCATCCCGCCCATTCCCGTTTCGTTGGTTTTTCTTGAACCGATCCGTTTACGATTGCTCGATCTGGTTGCATGGTTATTCCTGTGCAGCTCCCTGTTGATCGTTTTGTTTAGATTGCTTTATGCCGAGCGGCTGCGCGGGGAAGTGTTCGTCCAAAAACTGGACCAAGGCCTGCTGGTTGCGGGTATCTTTTTGTTCACCTTCTTTTTTTATGAGCATTTTGCGGCATGGATCGGCTGGGTGAACAAAATAAAATATTCCTACTGGAATTTGCTTGCCGACGAGTTTTTGCGCGGCAGGCTGTACTTGAGCGCTCCCCCGCAAAACAATACCCATGACCTGACTTTTTACAATGGGAATTGGTACGTTCCCAGCCCGCCGCTTGCCGCCGTCCTTATGATGCCCATGGCGTATCTCGTTGGCGGGGGGAATATCAGCACGGCTGATTTTTCGATGTTATTCAGCGCGGTCAACGCCGTGCTTGTGTTCCTGGTTTTGAATCAGCTTGTTATCCGTCAGTGGATCAAACTGCCGCGTACCAGCATCCTGTGGCTGGTTTTGCTATTTGCCTTTGGAACCCCGCATCTGTGGGTGGGCATCAGCGGCCGTTTTTGGTTTGTCAGCCAGATCCTCACTGTCACCTTTTTAGCCCTGGCTGTATTTGCCTCCCTTCGGTCATGGTCACCGTGGCTCATTGGAATCTTCATTGGCATGGCGGTGTGCGCGCGCCCGAACGGTTTGATGTCCTGGCCTTTTGTTTTTGCGATTGCCATGCAGATCATGAAGGAGGAAGGGCGGACGGTCGATCTTAAAGGGATGTTTGTCTGGTCGTTAAAATCCGCGCTTCCGATCCTGATCGCTGTGTTGGGATTGCTCCTGTATAACCATGCACGTTTTGATAATTATCTCGATTTTGGATACATCACCATCGATGGAGACCCCGCCATCGTCCAAAACGCGAAAACTCACGGCTTGTTTTCCACATATTACATCCCTAAAAACCTTCAGGTGATGTTCTTGTATTTGCCGAAAATCCAATCGGGCGGCCAGTGGCCGATTCTTCCGTCCGGCGCAGGGATGAGCATTTTTCTGACCACCCCGCCATTAATATACCTGTTTCGCCGGTATGAAAAAAAGTGGTGGATTTTGGGTGCGTGGGCGGCTGTGCTGTGCAATTTTCTTTTGCTGATCCTGTATCACAACACTGGCAGAGACCAGTTCGGTTATCGATATATTCTGGATGCGCTTGTGCCTCTGACCGCATTGCTGTCAGTGGCTCTTGGGAAAAAGACTCCCTGGCCTTTTATAGCGCTTGTCATTTTGAGCATATTGATCAACTTGTACGGCGCAAATTGGTTCATGAATGGCTGAGGAAAACCCTGTTATGAAAGTTGAAGCAACGACGAAGCGTTTTGAATTTTTACTTTCGATCCTCCTGCTCTCTCTGGTTTCGGCTCTCGTATACCTGCCATTTGTGCCCAAATTCGGCTATTTCAATGATGACTGGTATTTGATGTTTTCTGCGGGCGCGAAGGGCTCCTCGGTATTCTGGGATATTTTTGCCATAGACCGTCCTTTGCGCGCGCTGGTGATGATTCCTGCCTACACTCTTTTTGGCGCGGATCCGTTGTACTACAACCTGAGCGCGTTCCTGTTCCGGTTGATCGGTGGGCTGTCCTTTTTGTGGATTCTTCGCATGCTCTGGCCGCAGAATCGCCGAACTACGCTTTGGATGTCGCTTTTGTTTTTGCTCTATCCGGGCTTTTTATCCCAGCCGAATGCGATTGATTATCTTTGTCACATGGCCGGGCTGGCAGGCGGGATGCTTTCCATTGGATTGACGCTTCTGGCGGTTCAATCCAATGTGTGGATGCGCAAAGCCTTGCTTTATCTCGCTTCGATTTTGCTTGGCTGGTTTTGTCTCAGCCAGATCGAATGGTATATCGGCCTTGAATTTTTCCGCTTCGCTTGTTTATTTCTTCTGGCTTTGCGTTTGAATGAAACATTATGGAAGAAGACCGTCAAGTTCATTCAATATTCGCTTCCGGCTGCTTTGATTCCCGGCGTGTTTTTGGTGTGGAGACTTTTTTATTTCGAAAGCGAGAGGGGCGCAACGGACGTAGATCTGCAATTGACCGATCTGCGCGCAGAACCCCTGACCTTTATTCTCAAATATTCTTCTGCCCTCTTCAATGATTTCACGGATGTGCTTTTCCGTGCCTGGTGGGTACCGTTCCGCCGTTCGAGCGGGGGGTTTGGCAGCCAGCAATGGCTGGCGGGTTTTGGAATTGCCTTATCTATTCTGCTTTTGTTGTGGATATTTTCCAGGTTTGGCCAAAAGCCCGGGGAAACAGAATCAGGTATCGGGTCCATGTGGAGGCGGGAGGCGCTATGGGTCGGCTTGGGAGCGATCATCGTTGGGCTGCTTCCTGTCATTTTAGTCGGGCGCAGCGTCGATTTCAAAAATTATTCGAGATACACGTTGATCGCATCCGTGGGCGCGGCGATGTTATGGCCGCTGTTGTTGAGTTTTATTTCCAGCCTGCGGCTGCGAAATATTCTTTTTGGGATCCTGATCGTTTCCGCATCGCTGACTCATTATGCCAACGGATTTGTGAAAGCCAGCGAGACCGAGGCCACGCGAAATTTTTGGTGGCAGGTGAGCTGGCGCATTCCCCAGATCGGGCCGGGTGCAACATTTATTACGCGGTATCTGGTGGCGGTCGAAGAAGATTATTTTACATGGGGACCCGCCAACCTGATTTATCATCCTGAATCAGATCATGAAAAATATGTGCAGCCCGCACTGTATGCATTGGTGTTGAACGAGGAAACCGTCGAAAAAGTGCTGGCGCGCGAGCCGCAGGATTATTCCAACCGCCGTAGTATTCGCACCTATCCAAATTACCGCAATATTTTAATTCTTTCCCAGCCGCGCCACTTCTCATGCGTTCAAGTGATCGACCTGCATCAGATTGAATTATCCTCGTTCGAAGATTCGCGCATTTCCGCCATTGCGCCTTTTTCCGAGGCGGACCAAATCTCGTTGAACGTTCCCTTCCAGGTTCCGCCCGAAATTCCCTTTGGTTCCGAGCCGCCAAAGGAGTGGTGCTATTTTTATGAGAAGGCTTCGTATGCCCGCCAATTAGGGGATTGGGATGAAGTGCTTCGGTTGGGAGAAGAAGCCATCTCGCGGGGTTATTTTGCAAGGGATCAGATCGAATGGATGCCATTCCTGCAAGCCTACGCATCTTCGGGTGACATTGCCCGCCTCAACGAGATCGCTTCTCATATGACCTCAGACCTGCCAGCCCTGCAACAAGCCTGTCACACGCTGACGGCCATGCCGCTCGACCCAGCTGTTGAAAAGGAAGTCAATCAACTCTTTTGCATCGAATAATGCGGGACGAGCGGCTGAGATACTCCAAAATTCAGCCGATGAATTTTGGAGTATAATTTGCGCTTGTGTCAAACCCGATTTTCGAAATCTCGCAAATTTCAAAAGTCTTAACCCTCAACGGAGTAACGAAATGGCAAAAGCAAAATTGATCCCACCCTACGGTGGAAAGCTGGTGAATCTGGTTGTGGAAGGCAAGGAACGCGAAGAATTACTGGCGCGCGCCGGGCAACTACCCGCCATTAAGATCACCATGCGCAACCTGTGCGACCTGGAATTGATCGCTACCGGTGGTTTTTCGCCCCTGAAGACATTCATGGGCAAAGCAGACTACGAGCGGGTGCTGAAAGAAATGCGCCTTGCGGATGGGACCCTCTTCCCACTTCCCATCACCCTGACGGCTGACCCGAAGGAACTGCCGACCGTCGGCGAGGAGCTGGCGCTGCGCAATGCGAATTTTGAACTGATCGCTGTGATGACTCTCGAAGAGGTCTATCATTGGGACGCCGATACCGAAGCCACGCTTGCGTACGGCTCCACCGATTCAAAACACCCCATGGTTTCCGAAATGGGACGCTGGGGCAAGGTCTGCATTTCAGGGCCAATGAAGGTTGTGAACCTGCCCAAGTATTATGATTTCGTAAACCTGCGCTTCACGCCTGCTCAGGTGCGCGCAAGGCTCGAAGAAATGGGGCATGACAATGTGGTTGCTTTCCAGACCCGCAACCCACTCCATCGCATTCATGAAGAATTGACAAAACGCGCCGCCGCCGAGGTGAAAGGCTCGCTCATTGTTCATCCTGTGGTGGGTATGACCAAGCCTGGTGATGTCGATCATTACACGCGCGTCCGTACTTACAAAGCATTGGTCGATAACTACTACGACAAGAAAAACACCATGCTCAGCCTGCTGCCGCTGGCCATGCGCATGGCTGGCCCCAAGGAAGCTGTGCTTCATGCCATCATCCGCCGCAACCATGGCGCGAATCATTTTGTTGTCGGCCGGGATCACGCAGGGCCGGGAAATGATTCCACGGGCAAGCCGTTCTACGGTCCGTATGATGCGCAGGAGATCATGAAGCAGTACGAAGCCGAGATCGGCGTCAAGATGGTTCCGTTCGAGATGCTTGTCTATCTTCCCGATGAAGACCGTTATGTGGAAGAGAAGGATGTTCCAAAGGGCGCGAAGACCGCCAATATCTCCGGTACACAGGTCCGCGATGAATATCTTGCCAAGGGCAGGCTTCTCCCCGAATGGTTCACCCGCCCCGAGACAGCCGAAATTTTACGCGAGATGTATCCGCCGCGCCACAAGCAGGGATTTTGCATCTGGTTCACCGGCCTGAGCGGCTCCGGCAAATCGGCCACTACACAGGTGCTCACCACCCTACTCCTCGAGCGCGGACGTGAAACCGCCATCCTTGATGGTGACGTTGTCCGCACGCATCTTTCCAAAGGTCTTGGCTTTAGCAAGGAAGACCGCGATACCAACATCATCCGCATCGGTTTTGTGGCCGGTGAAATTGTCCATGCGGGCGGCGCGGCAGTCTGCGCGGCCATCAGTCCCTATCGTGCCACACGCGCTGAAGCTCGCAAGATGGTCGGTGAGAATTTCATCGAAATTTACATGGATACCCCTGTTGAAGTATGTGAACAACGCGACGTGAAAGGCTTGTATGCCAAGGCGCGTCAGGCCATGCAGGACGGGAAACCCATGGGCTTCACCGGCGTGGATGATCCCTACGAGCCCCCCATTAACCCTGAGATCACCCTCAAAGGCTTTGGAGCCTCTCCCGAAGACAACGCCCACATCATCGTGAAATTCCTCGAAGAGCAGGGCTATCTTTTACCTGTAAATTAGTTAGAATTATTGTCATTGCGAGGGAGCAAATTCGACCGAAGCAATCTCCGCACAGTAGAGGAGATTGCTTCGCCGCCTGCCATGAGGTGCGCGGCTCACAATGACAATACTTTTCTTATGACCCCCCGCCAATCGCTTCTCGCCACAATCTTGATCCTCGGCCTGCTCGCTGGACTGGGGACATTTCTCATCCTGGATGCAACTCCTCAAGGCCTTGGCCTCTCCGATGACTCGATCGCCTATATCGCCGGCGCGCGCAGCCTCTTGAACGGAAATGGCTATCACGCCATCTGGCTGGCTTCCAACAAACCCGTCACTCACTTTCCGCCCGCTTTTTCGTCACTCCTTGCACTCGTCGGCTTCAGCGGTCTGGACCCATTACGCGGAACACGCTTTGTAAATTCCCTGCTTTTTGGCGCAAACATATTTTTACTCGGCTGCATTGGCTGGCGGATGACCAAATCAAAGCTGGCCGGCATCCTGCTGGCTTTGTTGTTTTTAGTTAACGCTTCGCTGTTTCGCATCCACACTGCGGCAATGAGCGAGCCGCTTTATATCTTTTTCAGCCTTGTTTCATTTCTTCTTTTTGATTATTACTTTAAAAGCCAAAGTAAACGCTGGCTGATCCTCACCGGCTGTTTCGTGGGTATGGCCTACCTCACCCGCTATGCAGGGCTGGCCCTGCTTGCTACATTTCTTGTCGCTTTGATTCTATTGCGCGAAACATGGCGTTCCCGCCTGTCCCGCTCGCTGATATTCATCGCCTCCGCCTTGCCGTGGATCGCTGCCTGGGCAGTCCGCAACAAACTTGCAGCGGATAATGCCACCAACCGCACGCTGGTCTATCATCCGCTCACCGCGGAGAACATTCAGATCGGAATTTATAATTTTTCCGAATTTCTCGTCCCGGTTGAGGCGTGGCGGCGGATGTTGATCAAAGTCCCAAATCTATTCCTCATTATTCTTTCTGCCATTGCGCTGGTTTTGCTTATTTGGGTTGCCCGCAAAGGCTTGAAGAAATTCCTTCAACCTTCTTTCGAAACGCCGGAGATCCTGTCCTTTACGAGCGCGTTATATATTTTCGGTTACTTTGCCTCCATTATTTCTTCCATGCTCTTGTTCGATGCCAGCACCAAATTCAAGCCGCGCATCAATTCACCCATCTACGTTTCGTTACTGATCCTGCTCGTCTTGTTTATTTTTTGGCTTTGGCAGAAACGCGCCGTTCTCTGGCGGGGGTTGGCGGCGGGCATCACAATATCCGTTATTGCGCTTTCCGTTTATGATATGTCCCTCGCCGTTGCCCAGCTCCGCAAGGGCGGGCAGGGATATGCATCATTTGTATGGTTCGATTCTGAAGCCATGGCGTTTTTGCGCGCGCTTCCCGAAGGTACTCGAATTTACAGCAATCAATCTGGCCCCGTTTACCTCTATACTGACCGTCCCGGCTATGTGCTTCCAGACCTCGTGGATCCCGTCACCGGCCTACAGCGTGGAGGATACGAAGAGGGCGTTGCTGCCCTCAAACAGGATGTCCTTTCGGGAAACGCTGTCCTTGCCTTATTCAAATTCGGCTCCGAGTCTGAAGATGTCCAATCCATTTATATTCAACTCGCCGACGGCCTCTATCTTGCTCATGATACGCGCGGCGATAAAATCTACACAGCCTTTCCGTAGCAGGAGAAAATAATGACCGTTCTTGATAAGTTCAATCTAAAAGACCGCGTTGCCGTTGTCACCGGCGGGGGCGGACAGTTGGGATTCGAATTTTGCAAATCGCTCGCCGAAGCCGGTGCGGCTGTGGTTGCCGCCGACCTGAATATGGAACTTGCCTCGAAGACAGCCTCTCGTCTCACTGACTTCGGTTATTCAGCGCTTGCTTTTCCCCTCGATGTCACCCGCCTCGAATCGACCCGCGAACTGGCCGCTGAAACCGTCAAGCAGTTTGGCCGCCTCGACATTCTCGTCAATTCAGCCGCCCTCGACCCAAAATTTGACCCCGATGCCGCCGCAAAAGGAATCGCCCCCGGCGCTTTCGAAGATTATCCGCTCAGCGACTGGAACGCCGCGCTAAACGTCAACCTGACCGGGATGTTCCTCACCACGCAGGCCTGCGTCAAACAAATGATCGAGCAGGGCAAAAAAGGCAGCATCATCAACATCTGTTCCACCTATGGGCTGAACGGCCCCGACCAGAAGATCTATATCAAAGACGGCAAACGTGTGGCCTACAAACCCGTTTATTACACGGTGACCAAAGCCGGCGTGATGGGTTTTACCAAATATCTGGCCGCTTATTATGCCGGGACGGAGATCCGTGTGAACGCGCTCACACCCGGCGGTGTCTTCAACAACCACGAAGAATATTTCGTTAAAAATTATTCCGCCAAGACCATCCTCGGACGTATGGCGAAAAAAGACGAGATGAACGGAGCCCTGCTCTTCCTCGCCTCCGACGCATCCTCCTACATGACCGGCAATAATGTCATTGTGGATGGAGGGTGGACGGCGTGGTAGATTCGACCATAGACGATAGACCATTGATCATGGTCGTTCGTCCATTGTCCATTTCCAATTATGACTGAAATCCTTGCACTCATCCCTGCTCGAGGCGGCTCGAAAGGAATACCGCACAAGAATATCCGCAGTTTCGCGGGTTATCCGCTCATCGCATGGAGCATCGCCGCGGCGAAACGATCCAGCCTGGTGACGCGGATAATTGTCTCGACGGATGATGAGGAGATTATGACGGTTGCTCAAGAATGGGGAGCAGAGACTCCCTTCCTGCGGCCTTCCGAACTTGCACAGGATCATACAACCGACCTGCCTGTCTTTGAACACGCTCTTAAATGGCTCGAAGACATGGAAGGCTACCACCCCGAGGTTGTGGTGCAATTACGGCCCACCTCTCCCATCCGCCCGAAGACGATGGTGGATGATGCGATTCGAATACTTCTAAACCACGATGACGCCGATTGTGTGCGCGGCGTTGTGCCTGCCGGGCAAAACCCCTTCAAAATGTGGCGCTTCAACGGAGAAGGAAAACCATTAAACCCATTGCTTGAGGTTGAAGGGCTTCCAGAACCATATAACGCGCCGCGCCAGATTCTGCCGCCTGTCTACTGGCAGACGGGTCATATCGATGCGATTCGCGTTTCCACCATCACGCGGAAAAATTCATTGACCGGCAATGTCATCTATCCGCTGGTGATCGACCCGAAGTACACGGTGGATATCGACACCCTCGCCGATTGGGCGAAGTACGAAGCGCTGGTCTACAGCGGCTTGGAAATGGTCTCGCCGGGGAATCCCCGCCGCCCCATGCCCGAGGCCATCAAAATGATCATCTGCGATTTCGACGGCGTGGTGACAAATAATCTTGTGCTGACCGATGAGAACGGCAAGGAAACCGTCTCCGCTTCACGCAGTGACAGCATGCACATCAAAACCCTGCGCGAGAAAGGCATCGAGGTGATGATTCTCTCCTCGGAGCCGAATCCTGTTGTGATGGCGCGCGCGAAAAAGATGGGGGTGGAGGCAATGCATGGGATTGGCATGCAGGACAAAGGCAGGGTGATGCGCGAAGTCCTCGAGCAGAAAAATGTCAAAGCGGAGACCGTCGTTTATATTGGCAATGACCTCAACGACCTGCCCTGTTTTGAGATCGCGGGCTGGTCTGTGGCGGTGGCGGATGCCTATCCCGAGGTTATCCGCGCGGCGGATTTTGTGTTGACGAAAACAGGCGGTCATGGAGCGATCCGTGAATTGTGCGAAATAGTGTTGAAAAATCTTTCTGCGTAGTGTGCGTTCTCAAACGCGCAGGGACGTTGGAGAACGTCCCTTACGCAATCCACAGGAGAAAAATAAATGGCTCGAGAGATAAAATTTGGAAAGCGAATGATGGGCGACGGCCATCCCGCCTATGTGATCGCGGAGATCGGCATCAACCATAACGGCGATCTTGAGACTGCGAAGAAAATCATCGATGCGGCAGTGCACGCAGGCGCGGATGCAGTGAAATTCCAAAAGCGCACGCCTGAAGTTTCCACTCCGCTCGAACAGCAAAAACAAATGCGCGAAACGCCCTGGGGTTATATTACCTATTTGGATTATCGCCATAAGGTTGAATTCAACGAGCAACAATACCGCGAGATCGACCGATATTGTAAGGAGAGAAAAATCGATTGGATGGTTTCCGTTTGGGATGAGCCTTCCGTGGATTTCATGGAGAAATTCGATACGCCCGCATACAAAGTCCCTTCGGCATCGCTGACGGACCATAACCTGTTGAAGTACGTTCGCAAAACAGGCAAGCCGGTCATCATATCTACAGGCATGTCCACCATGCAGCAAATTCACAAGGGCGTGAATGCCGTCGGCGGGAAGAACCTTGTCATCATGCATTGCACCAGCACCTATCCGTGTGAGCCTGAAGAGTTGAACCTCAAAATGATCGAAACACTTCGCAAAGAATTTCCAGACAATCCGATCGGTTATTCGGGTCACGAGGTTGGGCTCGTACCGTCTGCGGTTGCCATTGCGCTTGGCGCCACATCCATCGAACGTCACATCACACTCGACCGCGCCATGTGGGGCAGCGACCAGGCGGCCTCTGTGGAGCCTGGTGGATTTGAAAGACTCGTGAAATACATCCGCGTCACCGAAGCTGCGCTTGGCGATGGCGTGAAAAAAGTATACGAATCCGAAAAAGGTTCGATGAAAAAACTCCGCCGCGTGGTGAACGAATAAATGTAAGGGCACAGCGGGACGATCAATGACGTCAATATTTGATAAACTCGCTGTGCCCCTACGATAAATGATATGGATATTACCCAAAAACTCCGCCGCACGTTGCGCCCCGCAGGCAAAACCGCCCAAGCCATTTTACGCTGGAAGCGGTTTTCCTTCGATGAAGCGCCGCCCATCTTCGGCAATTCCAAGCCCAAGAGCGGCTCGCATCTTTTACTGCAAATTCTCAACGGCTTCACCGGAATCATGCCCTATCGTTATGTCGATGGCGACCCGATTCGGACGATTGAAAAAAATGGAAGAAGAAAGACGAAAGAAGAAATACTCGATGACTTGAAGCGCGTGCCAAACGGAGTCATTGGCTGGGGCTATGTGGATGCGACAAAGGAGAACGCCTCTTTCTTAACCTCGGCTGGGCGCGTCAACTATTTTATTTACCGTGACCCGAGAGATATGCTCGCCTCGCAGGTATTCTTCGCGACCGATATGCACGAAGAGCACGGCATGCACGCCTATTACAACTCCCTGCCTGATTTTGGCGCGCGCTTGAATGTTGCCATCACTGGCATAGACAAAGACGGTTTGAAGATGGTCAGCGTGAAGCAAAGATACGAAGGCGTCTTCCAATGGCTGGAACAAAAGGACGTGATGTGCCTGCGCTTCGAGGACCTCATCAACAACCGCGATGCAACCCTGCTTGCCATGCTCGATAAAGTGGAAAAGACCGGCTACAAAATCCCAACTCCCCGCGAAAAGGCATTATCTGTTTTGGCAGAGGCCATTCAGCCGAGGAAAAGTCGAACCTTCCGCTCGGGGAAAACAGGCGGGTGGAAGGAACATTTCACCGATGACCATAAGAAGTTGTTCAAGGATGTGGCTGGCGATTTATTAATTAAACTTGGTTATGAAAACAATAATAATTGGTAATGCCTTTGCGGGGAGCGTTTGTTGCGACGAAGCAATATCCAAGAAACGCTAAAAAATCCTTCGATGATGTTTGTTCGTCAAACTGGAGATTGCTTCGCGAAGATCGCTCGCAATGACATGTGATCCATATGATAAAGGAATTCTTCACCCAACGCATCAAGCGCGGACTCGTCCGCAGGTTCAATAATCTCAAGATTGCATCTATCGCGAGGGAAGTTTCCCGCAAAGAGCCGCAGTCTAACGGTGCGCCAGTGGTCTTCTTCAAAGCTTCCACGGGGATCGACGATCTTTCATGGAATAGCGGGTTTCACCTGCTGGCTTCGTGGGCGTTCCGTTTGCAGGGAATCCCTGTGGTGTATTTCGCGTGTAACTCTGGCATGAGTCATTGTGTGCTTGGGACGAATCGGGGTGATCCGCATAAGGAGATGCCATGCAAATCGTGTGTCTATCAATCGAAGACGCTTTACACGGGATTGCGTAGTAACGACTTCAGTCGTTATCACAAAGAGGCGACTGAAGTCGCTACTACGTCTCATATAAATTGGTTTGATTTTCAATCTGACCTGCAACTCGCATCTTGCCTCTCGCAACTTTCTTTGCAAGACCTGATGACTTTTGAATGGCAGACAATCCCCCTCGGTGCATTATGCCTGCCCGGCTTGCGATGGGTCCTGCGCATCCACCATTTGAATGATGACGAAAACACCCGTTATCTTTTGCGGGAATATATCCTATCCGCGTGGAATGTGGCGCAGAAGTTTTCGAAATTTCTGGATGAGACGAATCCGCGCGCGGTGGTGGTCTTCAACGGACAATTCTTCCCCGAAGCGACGGCGCGCTGGGTCGCCCAAAAACGCGGACTGCGAGTCATCACGCATGAAGTGGGATTGCAGCCAGCCAGCGCCTATTTCACAGATGGCGAGGCAACGGCCTACCCGATCCGCATCCCTGATGAGTTTGAAATGAACACCGAACAAAACGCCAAACTGGATGCCTATCTTGCAAAGCGTTTTCAAGGGGACTTCACGATGGCGGGCATCAGATTTTGGGCGGACATGAAGGGACTCGACGAGTCGTTTTTGAAAAAGGCCGCGGGTTTCAAACAGATCGTGCCCATCTTTACCAACGTCATCTTCGATACCAGCCAGCCTCATGCAAATACGGTTTTTGAAGATATGTTCGATTGGCTGGATCTGGTGCTGGAGGAAATCCGCTCACACCCTGAAACGCTGTTTGTCATCCGCGCGCATCCGGATGAATTGCGGGTGAGAAAATCCAGCCGTGAGACTGTGGAGGGTTGGGTGGCAAGCCGCGGTGTGGATAAAGAGGCGAATGTTGTGTTTGTGAGTCCGCGCGAATCGTTGAGTTCGTATGAGCTGATACAGAAATCGAAGTTCGTGATGGTCTATAACTCGACGATTGGTTTGGAAGCTTCGATCATGGGCGCGGCGGTGCTATGCGCGGGCAAGGCGCGCTTCACGCAATATCCCACGGTGTTCTTTCCGCAGACGATTAAAGATGTAAGAAGAAAGATGAAAGAATTTTTAGCGGCTGATTCGCTTGATGTCCCGCTTGAGTTCAAACGCAATGCGCGCAGATTTTTATATTATCAGTTGTTCAGAACGTCTTTGCCGTTTGGGGAGTTTCTTGAGCCGTCCGTCCGTACGACACAGGCGAGATTGAAGCCGTTCGAGCTGGAGGAGTTGGCGAGGTCGGAATCTTTAAAAGTAATTTTGAGCGGGGTGTTGGAGGGTGGAGATTTTTTGTTGAAGGAATAATCTTCCTCGAAATCAACAACGTGTCCGCTCGAAAATCTTAATCCTCCAGCTTAATATATTTCCTTCTTGGATTGACCCCTTTCACTCCTGAAAAGAAAGCCTTGACCTCTTTGATATCCGCATTCATATTCCCGGTGGGCTGAAAGACCTGCCCTACACGTACCGCCCTTTGTGTGCCGTCCACGATAGCCATCACCAGCGGAATACCGGCGGTATTGGCAATGTGATAAAAACCCATCTTCCATTCGTTGACGTGGTGACGCGTACCCTCCGGGGCGATGGTCAGAACGAACCGCTCCGATTTGTTGCAGGATTCCACCATTTGCTCCACAAGTCCTTGCGGTTTTTTGCGGTCCACGGGTACGCCGCCGCACCAGTAAAAGAACCAGCCAAACGGGCTGCGGAACAACTCCGCCTTGCCCATGAACTTGACGTTTGCCCTCAGCGTAAAGATTACCCCGAGAAAGAGAACGAAATCCCAGTTCGAAGTGTGAGGCGCGCCGATCAAAATATATTTTGGGAGGTCGGGCAGGGTTCCATCGACGCGCCAGCCTGCGAATCGCATGAGGTATTTTGCGAGGTGATGAAATATCCAGCTGAGGATGGGGGTGTTGAAGATGGTCATGGCGCAATTGTACTATTGAGGATAACAGTCTGGTTGTTAGTGGAGTGTTATTTCGAAGCCGACAAGGTGACGGTCCGGTTCCTTCCCAGTTCCTTGGCTTTATATAAGGCCATATCCGCCCGGTGGATAAGCCCTTCGAGGCTGTCTTTTCCCGCCAGAAATTCTGCGATGCCGACACTGATGGTGACCTGCACGGTCCCTTTGTCGCTTTTCATTTCGTATCCGGCGATATAAGAACGGATATCTTCTGCGACCACGTGCGCGTCCTTCGAGGTTGTGTTTGGCAGCAGGACGATGAACTCCTCGCCGCCATAGCGGGCAAGGATGTCGGTTTCGCGCAGGCGGTGTTTGGCGATGGCTGCTATGTTTTTGAGCACCTGATCGCCGATCTGATGCCCCATTTTGTCGTTGACTCCCTTGAATTTGTCGATGTCGAATAACATAACAGCGAGCGGAAGCAGGTAGCGTTCGGCCATTGCGAATTCGTAGGCGGCAATTTCGAAGAATTGGCGGGTATTACCTACCCCGGTTAACCCATCGGTGCGGGCTAAAACCTGTTCTCGTTCAATGGCCTCTTCCAGTTCGCGATTCTTCTGTTCCAGCAATTTGTAGGTGTCCGCAAGCTTCTGCTGTGTCAGTTTTTCCCGGGTAATATCGCGGTTTGCGGAGATAAACCCAAATATCCTCCCCGCGGCGTCTTTTTGGGCATGGATGTTCGCGGAGATGGATATTGGTCTATTATCCTTTGTGTATTGGATGACTTCACCCTGCCATATGCCGGTGTCCATAACGGCCTTCACGGAGTCCTCATAATCTTCTTTGACAAACTCGGTCCGTAAAACTTTGGTAACGGATTTTCCGATGACTTCGGCATACTTCCAGCCAAATACCCTTTCTGCGGCGGGGTTCCAATACTTGATTCTGAAATTCTCATCTGTACCGATCACAATATCGTTCAGGTTCGCAAGGATCTGGGAATGATATTCCAGCTGTTCCACGGCCTGCTTGCGGTCTGTGATCACCCGCAGGACAACCATGATTTCCTTTGGTGTGCCATCGGGGTTGCTCGAAAGAACGATTTTTCGACTGTCCACCCACTCCCATTGTCCGTTCTTGTTTTTTACGCGGTATTCCAGGCTGCCATTCGCTTTCCCGAGAAAAAAATCATTCGAATATTTGGTGACAGCCGCGGCATCTTCTATGTGGATCTGATCTTGTATCGAGTTGGGTCTTGATAACTCGCCGCGGTCATAGCCGAGAAAGGAATCGCGGTTGAAATAGGTCACCCGCCTTTCTTCCAAATTCAACGTGTAGACCGTGTCGGGATGGCTGCCGGCCAGGCGGTGAAAGCGCTCGTAACTCTCCGCTAATTCGATCTCTGCCTGTTTCCGCGTGGTCAGGTCGCGGATGATGATGCTTGTCAACAGTTTTCCATCATGGTCTGTGAACAAAGAGGAGGTCAATTCGATGGGGAATTTCGTTCCATCCTTGTGCAGCCCGGTGAGTTCCCCGTGGAATTTTCCTGTCTGATCTCTTTCCTGCAACCCTTCAGCCAGTCGTGGATCGGTGATGTCCATCAAGCCGTTTCGGCCCGCGGCACGGATTTCATCCTCTGTCATGCCGAACATGAGGCAGGTGGCCGGGTTCGCCGCCAGGATCCTGCCCTCCGGCGCAGTCAACAGGATTGCGTCCATGCTGTTGTTGAAGATCAATTGATAGATCTCATTGCTGTATTGGCGGTCCAGCTCGACAAGTTTTCGCGCTGTGATATTTTCATGCACAATGACAATGTACACAGCGCCTTTTTCGGTAAAGCGGGTTCCCTGTGCGGAAAACCATCGTTTTTCATCCGGCGAATGGCAGGGATATTCAAGCGTAAAAGACTCCGATTTCCCATCTAATAGATCGAGACAGCCCTGATAGGCGGTCTTCGCAAATTCATCCCCTTCATCCTGAAGCGCCTTTTCACAAACCCCTAAATAATTCCATCCGATATAGTCGATACTGTTTGGACTATTATTGTTCCTGGCGAAAGACTTCCACGATTCATTGACCGAGATAATGATGCCGTCGGCATTGAGAACGGCAATATTCGCAGGAAGCGCATTGAGTATGTTACTGACAAAACTCTTGTTGAAGTGCGAAGAGTTTACCCCTTTTGGAAGAGGTGCGGCTTTTTGCACGGAGGTCCTTTCCATACCTGCATTCGTATGATTTTCTTGATAGAAAGTATAAATCTTATCCTCTTGAAATTCAATGACGAATTTTCACCTTTTGTGAATGTGTAACGGTCTGCTTTATAATTGTGCAATACTTGTGCGAGTAAAAATCCTTCCATGAAAATCCGTTCCCTCCTCCGTACGGTTCTCTATCAAACCGAAAAACTGATCCAGCGCCTGCGGTTCATTTCCCAGCCTGCCGAGCTGCCAATCCTGCTCGGCATCTCCTTCCCCAAAAGCGGCACGCATCTGCTTGACCAAATTCTGCTCGGTTTTTCAAACATCGCTCCGTTTGCAAAACGCCTGCATTCCTTCTATGCCGAATACGAAGGTGAAAGCGGAGCCAAACGCAGTCCCGAGCAGGCCTTGGCCTGGCTTGTTTCGCTTCGTCCGCGTGACGTTGCCTCCGCGCATCTTTTTGCGCGGCCGGAAGCCGTCGTCCGCGTATGCAAGCCTGAATTCGTGCCGTACTTCATCTTCCGCGACCCGCGCGATGTCGTCGTCTCACATGTGTTCTACGTCACCGACATGGAGGCGCGCCACGTGCATCATGGTTATTACAAATCCCTGCCCGATTTCAACGCCCGCCTTACCGTCAGCATTTTGGGAAGGCCGGAAGCCGACATCGAATTTCCTGATGTCGCCGCCCGCTTCGAACCCTATCTCGGCTGGCTCGACCGTCCTGAGATTTTGACAATCCACTTCGAAGATTTGATCCACGACCGCGCCGCGACTCTAACGAGGATCATGGACCACCTCCTCGCCCGCACCCCGCTTCCCGCTACCCGACAACTGATTCTAAATTCCCTCGAATCCTCCATCAACCCGACAAAATCCCCGACCTTCCGCTCCGGCAAAACCGGCGAATGGAAGAAGTACTTTACCGAGGAACATAAAAAGATATTCAAGGAAGTTGCGGGTGATTTGCTGGTGAGGTTGGGGTATGAGAAGGACGGAGATTGGTAATTGGTAAATGGTAATTACCAATCCCCAATTACCAATTATGAACTGCTCCATTGTCATCCGCGCCTATAACGAAGCTCAACACATCGGACGCCTGCTCGAAGGAATCAGACAGCAGACGATCCAGGATGTGGAGATCATCCTCGTCGACTCGGGTTCCACCGACGCAACTGCCGCCGTCGCCGAATCGTATGACGCGCGGATCGTCCACATCCGTCCCGAAGAATTCACTTTCGGTCGTTCGCTCAACTTCGGGATTAAGGAAGCGAGGCGAGAGTTTATCGTCATCGCCAGCGCGCATGTCTATCCCGTCTATCCCGATTGGCTGGAGACGCTGCTCCGTCCATTTCAAGATGACAACGTTGCCCTCGCCTATGGCAAGCAGCGCGGACCCGAGTTCGCAAAATTTTCCGAACAGCAGGTCTTTCACCAGTGGTATCCCGATGCGGGCAAGACAAACCAGGAGACGGCATTTTGCAATAATGCCAACGCCGCCATCCGCAAAAGTTTGTGGGAGAAAAATAATTACGACGAAACATTGACCGGGCTGGAAGACCTTGCCTGGGCGAAGTGGGCCAAAGAGCAGGGACATGCCATTGCCTATGTGGCCGAGGCTGAGATCGTTCACGTCCACAACGAAACACCGCGCGGCGTATATAACCGCTATCGGCGTGAAGCGATGGCGTTGCGGAAGATCTACCCCGAAGCGCATTTCAATCTATACGATTTCCTGCGCCTGACCATCACCAATATCCTGAGCGACCTCTGGCACGCCGCCCGCGAGCAGGTTTTATTGAAAAACTTCGTTTCGATTTTCTGGTTCCGCTTCATGCAATTTCATGGAACGCGAATGGGACACCGCGAAACGAGCCTCGTCACGCCGCAATTGCGGGAGACGTTTTATTACGCGAGGGAAAGAAAGAGGAAGGAAGATGAGAAGAGGGAAGTGGAGCCGATTCGGTATAATTCGGGGAATGGTGAATAGGGTATAGTGAATGGGAAATAGTGGAGGTGTCGTGAGCAGCGACAATATTCAAGGATTGGAAACGTTGGAAGCTTGGAAAAAATCACGGGCTTTTGTTCTTGTCGTTTACAGGGAAGTTTTACCCTCCTTGCCTGCCGAAGAGAAATGGCACCTCAATCAACAGATCCGACGCACTGCCCAAAGTGTCTCTGCGAATATCGCTGAAGGACATGGAAGGTTTTATTATCAAGATAATGTCCGTTTTTGTTACATTGCTCGTGGTTCGCTCACAGAAACATACACTCACCTTGTTCTAGCTTATAACTTGCAGTATATTCCTGATGAACTTTTCAGCCGACTGAAAAATCAGATTGAAGAATTGATTCGAATCATAAACGGATACATTGCCTATCTGAAACGTTCAAAGCGAGGCGAAAAAGAACCCGGAGCCAATTACGCCATCCGAGAAATACCCACCGAATATCTCACTGAAGACCTCATGTCTCAAACTCCATCCGAAGACTCCTAACCCATCACCCCCTATTCACTATTCACCATTACCTACTCCCTATGACCCTTTCCCTAAAACCCGCCTCTGAATATTCCATCTCCTTTCTCGCGGACTTAATGACCCGCGGCTTTGAAGGATATTTTGTTCCTATCCACATCACAGAAGCGGTCATGATCACCATGCTTCGCCGCGATGGCATCGACCTAAGCTCCAGCCGCGTGCTTGTGAAGGACGAAGAGCCGATCGGCATTGGCTTCATCGCCCGCCGCGGTTGGACGAGCCGTCTCGCGGCAATGGGCATTGTGTCAAATTCCCGCAGTGGTGGCGCGGGCACCTGGGCAATGCAAAATCTCATCGAAGAAGCCAAAGCGCGCGGCGAAAAGGAGATGGTTCTCGAAGTCATCGAGCAGAATACAGCGGGCGTGAAGTTATACGAAAAAGTCGGCTTCCAAAAAATCCGCAGGCTGGTGGGATACAAACTCGAAAATCCGCAGGCAGATTCCGCGCATGATTTGGAAGAAATCGATATCCGTGATCTGGCAAGGCAGGTCACCTATCATGGCATCAAAGACCTGCCCTGGCAGCTCTCCGGAACGACCATCATGCAGCATACTCCTCCATCGCGCGCCTTCCGCCTTAATGACGCCTACTGCCTCATCAGTAACCCCGATGCGACCGACATATCAATCTCCTCGGTGCTGGTCAAGGCGCGGTCGCGCGGAGCAGGTCTCAGCGGCGTTCTGCTGCGTTCGCTCTTCGCAAAATACCCAAACAAAATCTGGCATGTCTCGCCCATCTATCCCGAAGAAATGGGATTCATCTTCGAGCAGGTCGGCATGATGCCCGAAACGCTTTCGCAGTGGCAGATGTCCCTGACGTTGTAAGACGTAGTGCCCATTAAGGGTATAAAATAGGGGGCATCATATCCCGTGCTCTCGCCGCCGTCCCCGGCGGCGAGGACGCCGCTGAGAGCAACCTAAATGAAACTTGCCGCCCTTGTCCCCATGCGCCACCACAGCCAGCGCGTGCCCGGAAAAAACTTCCGCCCGCTTGCGGGCAAACCCCTTTTTCAACATATCATCGAGACTCTGTTAGCCGTGCCCGAGATCGAATTGGTGATGGTGGATACCGACTCCGAGCCGGTGATGGAAGGCGTGCGCCGCCTCTTTCCCGCTGTGAAGCTGATCCAACGCCCCGAGCATCTCCGCGCCGACGATGTGCCGATGAACGAGATCCTCCTGCACGACACCGCCCAGGTAAACGCGGAATTCTATTTGCAGACTCACAGCACGAATCCGCTGTTGAAAGCCGATACCATCTCACGCGCCATCCAATCCCTGTTTACCCATTACCCAGCCTACGACTCTCTTTTCTCCGTCACCCGCCTGCAAACGCGGTTGTATTTTCAGGACGGACGCGCCATCAATCACAATCCGCTGGAATTGATCCAGACCCAAGACCTGCCGCCCGTCTACGAAGAAAATTCCTGCCTCTACATTTTCACCCGCGAGAATCTGGCGCGAAAACATCACCGCATCGGCGACAAGCCCCTGATGTTAGAGGTCGATGCAGCGGAAGCCTGGGATATCGACGAAGAGTTGGATTTCGAAATTACAGATTTTTTGATGAGGAAAAGGAAGTAGTGCAAGATTTATCTTGCACATGCGCAACAAAAGTGCCATGGTACACAAAATGCTGACTCCCAAAAATAAACTCACCCCTTTCTGGCAGGGCGTCCTGCTGATTCTCATCGTCTCTGCTATTGCATACCTGCCTTTGGTCAAAGACCTGGGGTATCTCAACGATGATTGGTATCTGATGTACGACATGCAGGTGAAAGAGCCTGGTTTCTTCCACGAGATTTTTGCCATCGACCGCCCCGGCCGCGCCTTTGCGATGATTCCCCTGTTTTCCATGTTTGGGTTCGACCCCTTGCCCTATAACTTGAGCGCCTTCCTGTTCCGCTTTTTGGGCGGGGTCTGTCTGTTTTGGACCCTGCGGCTGCTTTGGCCTGCAAAGAAATTTTCCACCCTTGCCGCCGCGCTTTTGTTCACCGTTTACCCCGGCTTTCTCTCCCAGCCCAATGCCATCGATTACCAATCTCACATCCTTGGCTTGTTCCTTGCGCTCCTTTCGGTTGCGTTGACGGTTAAATCGCTCTTCACTGCGGAGCGGACGCCGCGCATCTTGTTCATGGCGGGTTCGATCCTGGTGGGCTGGGCTTACCTGAGCCAGATGGAATATTTCATTGGCATCGAGGCCTTTCGCTTCGCCTGCATTTTTGTTTTGATGTGGAGGCCGCAGGCTGAATCCTTCCGTCAAAAAACTGTCAGAGCAGTATCTGCCGGTATTCCGTTTTTTAGCATTGCCGCTGGATTTCTCGTCTGGCGTTTGTTCTTTTTTGAGTCCGAGCGCAGGGCCACGGATATTGGATTGCAGTTCTCGCAGTTGTTTTCCGATCCATTGACCGCGCTGTGGTGGTTGAATTATTTGATCCAGGATTTTTTCAGTGTGACGTTGGTGGCGTGGGGACTCCCGATGTACGTGCTGGCCTTTCCCCTGCGCCTGCGCGATATCATGTCTGCGTTCGGGTGGGCGGCGCTGGCAGCTTTGCTTGTGGTTTTGGGAATGCGTCAGATGGGGGAGAATGATGCTGAAACGCAGGCAGGTTCAGAGCGGGGAATGAGGCGGGAGGCATTGGTGCTCGGCCTGGTCGGTATCGTCGGCGGACTGCTCCCGGTCATCTTTGTGAATCGCCACGTCACCCTGCCCGATTATTCGCGCTATACATTGATCGCTTCTGTGGGTGCGGTGTTGCTTTTGATGTTGATCATCGAAAATATTTCTGCGCGGGTTGTGCAGATTACAGTGCTTTCTATTTTTGCAGCGATTGCCGTGACGACCCACTACGGGAATACGATCCGCTATGTGAATGAAACTGCCGCCACACGAAATTTTTGGTGGCAGGCGGCGTGGCGCGCGCCGATGATCGAAGAAGGCGTGACGTTGATCGTTTCGTACCCGGGCGGTTCGCTGGGCGAAGATTATTTTATTTGGGGACCCGCGAATTTAATTTATTATCCTGAAAAGCAGGCGAACAATCCCGTTCGAATAAAACTGCCTTCCTCCATTTTGACGGATGATGCGGTGTTGAATATCACCACGAACGGCGGGTTGGAAACTCCGCTGCGCCGCGGAAATTATCTCGAGCGCGATTTCGATAATGTTCTTGTGATCATTCAATCCAGCCCGAATGGATGCGTGCGATTCATCGACGGCGACCTGCCTGAAGTATCGCCCTATGACGACTATCGCTTGAAGCTGATTGCGCCGTTCTCCGGATTGGATCGCGTGGCGGTGGATGGGCCGCCTCAGACTCCGCCGGAGCTGGTCTTTGGCAAAGAGCCTGAACGCGGCTGGTGCTACACCTACCAAAAAGCGGACCTGGCCCGCCAGCGTGGCGAATGGGACGCGATTCCGCGCATGTTGAAGGAGGCGCTGGAGAATGGCTATTACCCCAATGACGGTTTGGAGTGGATGCCCTTCCTGCAGGCGTTTGCCATGACCGCCGACATGGAGAAGTTGCGCAGCACCACAAAACTGGTGACCGTGGATAAGTATGTGGGGTTGCAGGCTTGTGAAATTATGACGGACTTTATGAAGAAGGAAACGCTGAAGGATGAAGTGAAGGATTTTATCGAGAAGAAAGTTTGCGAGTGATTTCCCAGCGCGCATATGTCATTGCGAGGGTGATCTTCCCGAAGCAATCCCCCGTTCGGAAGAGGAGATTGCTTCCCTTCGACAAGCTCAGGACAGGCGTCGGGAAGTACACCCTCCTCGCAACGACATAAATTGGAGCGAGTGATCATTTACCAATAAGGACATGATAAGTTTTATGAAAAAAGTAACTGCGGGTGTGTTTAATATTCCGTGGTATCCCATTGCCATCAGCGCCTACCCGGCGCTGGCTCTGCTTTCCACAAATGTGGGGCAGGTTCTGCTTTCGGCGGGGATACGCTCCCTGTTTGTGTCGGTTGTGTTCGGCGGGATACTATATTTTCTGGTCTGGCTGGTGATGCGGCAGGTGTATAAATCCGCGCTGCTGACCACGATATGGCTGGCATTGTTCTTCAGCTATGGGCATATCTATATTGCCATCGATGAAAAATACCCCGGCGCGAATTACACGCTCTGGCTTGCAATGGGATGGATCGTTCTTTTCGTTTTTTCCCTCCTCTGGGTGCTGCGCTCAAAAGCGGCGTTTGCTGCCTCCACGACGACATTTAATACGATCACGCTTGCGCTGCTGGTCATGTCTGTGGGGCAGATCCTGCTCGAGAGTGAGCCGCGAGGCGTACAGGCGTTGGGCGCTGACAATGCTCCCGTGCAGGACGATCTGACCCTGCCGCAGAATCCGCCGGACGTGTATTACATCATCCTTGATTCGTATGCCCGCGAAGATTTCCTTAGGACGGTATACGATTACGATAACTCTGAGTTTATAAAAGCTTTGGAGGAACGCGGATTTTATGTTGCGGGATGCAGCCAGAGCAATTATGTGCGGACGGAAATTTCCCTGGCCTCCTCCTTGAACATGATGTATCTCCCCGAACTGGACGATGAATTCAAGCCTGAAAGCACCGCGCGGCGGACGTTGTGGAATTCGCTCAAGCACAGCGCTGTCCGTCATAATTTCGAGATCCTGGGCTATGAGACGGTCAATTATGCGACAGGTTTCGCGTGGAATGAATTGGAGGATGCCGATCATTTCATCACCCCTCCGCCTTTCAGTTCAGGGCTGACCGAGTTCGAAGGTCTCTTCTTGCGGACCACCCTCGCGCGCTATGCGCAGGAATGGGGCTGGGTGGATCCCGATGCGGTGATGGGACAAAGTTTCCGCGACCGCTTCAACAATGTGTTCGACAGCATGGACGAGCTTGCAAATATGCCCGGCCCGCAGTTTTCATACATCCATTTGATCTCGCCGCATCCGCCCTTCGTGTTCGATGCGGAGGGGAACCCGAACTACCCGCCCGATTTCTGGAATGAGCAACGGGAATATCCCTATGACGATTATCAAAGAGGGTATACCGGGCAATTGACGTTTTTGAATACGAAAATACTGGAAGCCATCGATACGATTCTGACTGAATCCGATACGCCGCCTGTGATCGTGCTTCAAGGTGACCACGGCGCATGGATGCAGCCCAAGGACCGCCGCATGTGGATCTTCAATGCGTATTATTTGCCCGGACATGAAGATGAACTGTATCCGACCATTACACCCGTCAACACATTTCGGTTGATATTCAACTCGTATTTCGGCGGCGATTATGAAATGCTGGAAGATAAAAGTTATTTCTCGCCCGTCCCCAATTTGTACGATTTTAAAGAGATGCCCATTACTTGCGGGAAGTGATAAGCGTCCCGACACTTGCGCCGCGCGCCAGTGCGGTGAGGTTTAATTCGAGAAGGTTGAGAGCATGACGGCAACCCCTTCGACACGCTCAGGACAACCCCTTCGACACGCTCAGGACAACGCCTTCGGGACGGTGTTGGCATATTATTTTCGATAAAGCCTATTGGAGTTTGCCATGAAAAAAATATTCCTGCTGCTTTTTTGTTTTGCTTCTTCAACCATGCTCGCGGCTTGCTCCTCACAGGTGACAGTCACCTCGGAGGTGACTGTCACCTTGCCGCCCACAGCGACGGTGATTCCCACGCCAACTCTGCATCCACAATTTATCGCATTGCAAGAATCCATCGCCGCCTCGGGCGAGCGATTTACGCTCATGACTGATGGAACAGTACAGGACGGCGGAGTTTCAGTCCCAGGACTTCAAGTCGATCCCAAAGGCGTGATGACAATTGATGTGAACGGTGAAGATGTAGTAGTTGATCCCAGTGCGGTGCACCTAGGTCCGGACGGCGTACAGGTGGATGGCTACGAGCTAAATGATGACGGCGAGTGGGTCGAGGCGCTGCTCCGCTTGCCAAATGGGGTGGGGCTTGAATTTGATGAGAGTGACACGGATAAATCCGATGGACAGCGAGTGGATAGGCTGGTGCCGCCAGACGATTTAAACTACAAAGAGAAATTGGACTGGACAGGGCGCAATAACCCCGAAACATATGGGTTTGAGGCGGGCGATACTCAATGGGTGTATAAAGATGGCAAACTAGTCCTCCAAGATGCAAATGACCCGAGTATAGAAATAGCTGAAATGGGAAATACTGAGATTGTGTGGGATTGGAGCAAGATGGTGGATGAAAACGGCCAAAGCGTGTTATTGAGTGTTGGCAAATTGGTGGAGTTTAGTGGAGGTGTCCCAGTTGATCGTGATACTGCACACAGTGCGTTCGGACGTCTAATGAGAATGATAAGTGAAGAAATGCCAGGCTATCAAACTGGTTCTGCTTCCGCTTTATACTTAGCTACAGGAAATGGGAAAGAAGGACTTGTTGTAAGTTATTACCTTCCTGGAGAATCTAGTAAATCAGTTCAGCCATCGTCTGAAGGATATATTTGCTTCATGGATAAGGACGGTAGAACGGCTAGATATTTGTATGCGAGGAATGTCGCTGCTAATGATTAACATTTTGTTGTTACTTTGAAACGTTTTTGATTTGTGATATCGTGGAGTTGTGAAGAGATTTAAAAAAGTACTGATCTGGTTCGTGGTGATAGGATTTATTGTGGGTGGTTTGGTGTGGGGATTTCTTGCCACAGGTGGGATTGGGCTGGTGCGATTGTACAAAAACTATCTCTTACAAAATTTGACTGAAAAGAAATATAGCGCGCAAGATTTTATGGATAGGGGTCCCCGCGAAATGCTTTATGGCTACTATGCGGGGGCGGACAGCAAGGTGACCAACAGAATAGTCTATATCGATGTTGACAGGAGGACCTTGGGGCGACCCTTCATGTTTTATCAGACAACTTGGCTTCCGCTGGGCGGGTCGCCCCTGTGTATAGGTTCAACTGCCTTCCAATTCGTCAGCAGGGCGGATAGGCCGAGGAACCAAAGCGGCACCCACCAGAAATAATGGTTGTGGCTGACCTCCAGCTTTTGGATCTGCGCCATCTGAATCCATGCAGCGGCGTAGAATAGGATGAGGATGATTTTTCGCTTCCAGTCGATGCTGACGAAGGTCCATGTCAACAAAGGGAGGAGAATCACAAAGTCCCAGCTGCCAACATAAGGTGAGACAAGCGGCGCGAGAGCCAGGCTCCAGTAGGTTGCATGAATCGGCTGGAATTTTTTCCACAAGGATTGATTGATCCAGATGGTGATCAAGGATGTAAAAATCCACAGCAGATAGCCCCACTTCTCAAAAAATCTTTCGAAAAGAACGAACAGCGAGGGATACGACCAGATCGGGTTTTGGGTCATGGCATGCAGCGCATCCGGTATCCAGTTTGGGAAGGCGATAAAAAGCGGCAGGCATAATGTAAACGCCCAAATGAGAGTCCTGCCCCAGAATGCGGTCATGCCTTTCCATTTTCCGTGCCGATAATAATGAAAACTAAAACCCAGCGCGGCAAGGAATGCCAGGTGCGGTTTTGTAAACGCGAGCGCCACAAAAAATGACGCAAGCCAATGCCTGTCATTTTGTATCAAGTGTATGGCCAGGATCAAACATAAAGTAACGGTAATGGAAATTTGCCCGATGTAGAAGTGGTAAAGCGTGGAGGGGAAAAAAAGGCAGAGCATGGCCAGCGCTGCCGAGCTGTATAAGGTGCGCCCGGTTCCCTGCGCGATAAAAATAACCGCGCACAATTCAACGAGGCTGAAAATAAACCAGACCTGCTGGGCAGGATGTTCCGAAAGCCATCCCAGCGGGAAGAAGAATCCGATCGCCATCGGGAACCAGGCTGCCGGCAGGTTTGAATTCAGGCTGGAGGTATCGTACGGGCTTTGCCCATGCACCAGCAAATAAGCGGGCCCCCACAACTCGTTGTAAAAATCCATTCTCGGTTTTACAAAATTTCCGAAGAGAAGCGCGAACAGGGAGCCGATCAGCGCGAACGCAAGGATCGATGCAATGACATGAAAGACCCGCAGTTGTCCCGGGGTCAGCGTGTTTTTAATTTTCCCGTTTGTTTTTTGCATTTGCGAATCATACCCCACTTTTTAGGCGCGCATTCCCGGTGATACAATTACCTTCATTAAATAACCCACTTTACGCAGCAGGGGCGACCCTTCAAGGTCTGTCGGGTATTTTAATTTCACTCGGCGGGTCGCCCCTACGGTCAACGCAGGAAAATTTGCGTAAGGTGAATAATAAAATTTTCATTTCAACGAGTCACATAAAATGCCAACTGTCCTGATGACCGCCCCCTACATGATTCCATTTTTGGATCGTTTCAAACCTGTTTTTGAAAAATATGGGATCGACCTGATCGTCCCCAATGTGCGGGAGCGCATGGAAGAGGATGATCTGCTCGAGTACGCGGGCAAATTCGACGGAGCCATTTGCGGGGACGACCGCTACACCGAGCGCGTGCTGGAGGCCTGTTCGCCGCGTTTGAAAGTCATCTCCAAATGGGGGACAGGGGTCGATTCAATCCATGCTGAAACCTGTTCCCGGTTAAAAATCATTCTCGCCCGAACGCCGAATGCTTTCACCACCCCCGTTGCCGACACAGTTCTCGGCTACATGCTGGCCTTTGCACGAAGAGGCCCATGGATGGACAGGGAGATGAAAAAAGGAAAGTGGGAGAAAATCCCCGGCAGGGCATTAAGTGAGTGCACGCTGGGAATCATCGGCGTTGGCAATATCGGTAAGGCGGTGACCCGCCGCGCAAAAGCCTTCGGCATGAAAGTCCTCGGCACAGACATCATCGACATCGACCATGTCTTTATTTCCGAATCTGGAATCGAAATGACGAATCTCGAAACTCTTTTAGCGAAGTCCGATTTTGTCTCTGTGAACTGCGATTTGAATCCCACTTCCTATCATCTCATCAATGCCAAAACTCTCGCGCAGATGAAGCCTTCCGCGATTCTCATCAACACTGCGCGCGGACCCATCGTGGAGGAAAATGCCCTCGTCGCAGCGCTCCGTTCAGGTCAGGTGGGAGGTGCGGCATTGGATGTCTTCGAGGTGGAGCCGCTGCCGAAGGATAGTCCCTTGTTGAAGATGGAAAACGTGATGCTTGCCCCGCATAATTCCAATTCCAGCCCGGCGGCCTGGGAGCGAATCCACTGGAACACGATCCGAAATTTGCTTGATGGGTTGGGGATCGATTCGAAAGGATTGAGGGATAATGTCTAAAATCCGTTTCACGCTTCCATATATTTTTTTGTTCGTACTAACTGCTCTTGTGTTGGACCTGGGCAATCCGTCCTTCGATAAACCCGCGCGGGACGGCGGCTTCTTTTTGTATGCGGGCGGCCAGATTTTGGATGGAAAGATTCCCTACCAGGATTTCTGGGATTCGAAGGGCCCGGCTATTTTTTACATCAACGCGCTGGGACTGTGGCTAGGAGGCGGGTCGCGCTGGGGAGTCTGGTTGGTTGAGTTTGTTTGTATCTTTGGGGCATTCCTGCTTTTGTATCGTGTTCTTAAAAAGCAATGGGGTATTGGCGCGGCGTTATTCGGCGTGACGATAGCCGGGCTTGGCCTGCGCTTCGCCCTGGGCTACGGAAATTACACCGAGGAATATGCGCTGCTCTTCAATGCGGCGGGGCTTTATCTTTTCCTTTCCATGGAAGAGGCCGACCGAAATTATTGGAAGTTTTTTTGGATCGGCGCGCTGTTTGGGGTCAGTTTTACCTTCCGCGCCAATAACATCGGCGGGCTGTTTGCGATCCTTGGCGCGGTCTTTTTGTTTCATGCGTTCAAGCGAAATATTATGGTGGCATCGAGAACGGTTCTTGCAACCCTTGCGGGATTTGCACTCCCGCTCCTCTTGTGGACTTTGTATTTTGCATTGCTTGGCGGCGCAGGGGATATGATCGATGCCTCGATCGTTTTTAATTTTTCATATTCCGCGGCGAAGGCGAGAGAATGGCAGGACCTGTTCGGCGGTTTTGGAAAGTATGGCCTGTCATGGTATGGCTGGTTCACGTTGTTTGCGTGGTTCGTTCTTGTCCTGCGGGCGTTGATCAGTTTCATGCAGAGAAAGTTATCGGTCTTTGAAACCTTCCTTTTGATCTGGTTCCCCATTGAGATCCTCTTGAGCAATCTCTCCGGCAGGAACTTTACCCATTACTACATCAGCTGGGTTTTGGCGGTTGCTGTATACTGCGCCTTCCTATTTGCAGAGTTCTGGCAGGTGACCTTCAAAATATCCTCCCTGGAAGGGTGGAGTGACGGGTTGGGCGCATATGTTTCATTGGTGATGATCGTCGCGCTGTTGGCCGTTTTTCCATCATCGGGCCTGCGGTATGGACAAACCCTCCGCCAGCTTTTCATGCGCTCAGGCGCAATGACGTATGTTGATCCGCTCTCCGCTTATGTTCGCGAAAACACCCGGCCTGACGACCTTGTGCTGACGTGGTACCCGGAGATGGGCGTCAGTTTCATGGCGGGGCGGACTTCGCCCGTCAAGTATTTGTATTATCCGCTCTTTCTGGAAGGCTCGTTGACCGATAAAATCGAATCCACCTACATCGAAGACCTGACCACCAGCCGCCCGGAAATGATCCTGGATTGCTCCCGCTCGGTGGATGCCATCCCTTCGCTAGACCCTACAATACGCGAAGAGCAATATTCGATCCCCGGCCTGAAAAAGAAAATGTACATTCAACCCGGCATGGAGAAGGTTTTTTCCTTTGTTTTTGAAAACTATCATGTCGAGACTGCAATTGAACCCTGCATCATATTTCGTTTGAATGCTCGGTAGTTTTGGTACACGGAATTTACGGATGACACGGAAAATTCTTTAATGGACGGAGGTGTGGAATGGAGATGAAAAAGAAATTTGAGGGCCGTCATTCCGAATTGACAGGTAAAATTCTTGGTGCATTCTTTCAAGTCCAAAAGGAATTGGGCTTTGGTTTTTCTGAGAAGGTGTATGAAGGGGCGTTGGAAGTTTTGCTGCTTGAAATGGGACTTGTGGTAGCGAGACAAAAGGATATTGATGTTTATTATCACGGCAGGATGGTTGGAGAGTACAAGGCAGATTTGATCGTGAACGGCCTGGTTTTGCTTGAACTGAAATCGGTTGATAAACTTATTGACGCTCACGAGGCTCAATTACTCAATTATTTTAAGGCGACAGAGATTGAAGTTGGCCTTTTGTTGAACTTTGGTCGTGAGGCCGAATTTCGACGTAAAATATACGACAATCCTCGAAAAGGATCATTGTCCTGGTTAAACTCCAATCCGTAACCATTAAGCCTTTTCCGGGCGTCCCGTGTGAATCCGTGTACTAAAATATATACCCTATGACAAAAACAATTCTCATCACTGGTGCGGCAGGCGGCATTGGCCGCGCCTCCGTTGCCCTCTTTGCTGAAAAAGGCTGGCGCGTCATCGGCGTGGACCGGTCCGAGTTTGGGGAGGGCTTTCCTAATAACGGCCTCTTCATTCAATCCGATATCTCGCGGCCCGAAGATATGCAAGCCATCTTTGGAAAAGCCCAGGCCTTCACCGAGTCATTGGATGCGCTTGTCAACAATGCCGCATTGCAGGTTGCCAAACCGCTCGTGCAAACCACTGTCGAGGAATGGGATGCCGTCATGGCGGCCAACCTGCGTTCAGTATTTCTCGGCGTCAAATTGGCTCATCCATTGTTGAAGGCGGGAAGCGGCGGAGCAATCGTGAATGTGTCCTCCGTCCATGCCGTGCAGACCTCCGCCAACATCGCCGCGTATGCCGCATCGAAAGGCGGACTGCTCGCGTTGACTCGTGCCATGGCGATTGAATTCGCGCCCGACAACATCCGCGTCAATGCCATTCTGCCCGGGGCTGTGGATACGCCGATGCTGCGCGCTGGTCTTGGGCGCGGGCATGTAGGCCAGGGCGACATGCAGGAACGGCTCGATAACCTTGCCCGAAAAACAGTCAACGGGCGGGTGGGGACCCCTGGAGAGATCGCGCATGCGATTTATTTCCTTGCGGACAACGAACAATCCTCTTTTATGACCGGGCAGGCCATGATCGTGGATGGCGGCGCAACGGCGAGGCTGAGCACCGAATGAGAAAACAAAGGGAAAAGGTAATCTTTGCGCAGCGCGGAAACATTGCGCGTGTCCTTTTTTATATGAATGCCGTGCTTTGGCTGGTCATTTCTGCAGGTATTCTTGTGGAAATGCTGCTCGATAACAATGGACTCTCCACGCTGCTGGTTGGTATCTTCCTGCTGGTGAATGTGACTGCCATGTTCCTTGGCGGAAAGATGCTGGCTCAAAAAGAGAAGTGGACGTATATTTTTGCGCTTGTCGTGGTTGTCTTGAATATCGCCCTGGCATTTACCGGCGTTCCTGAACCTCTTTACATCACCGCGCTGATCATCGATGGGATCATCCTGTGGGTGTTGATCTCTCTAAGAAAAATATATTTCAACTGACATGAAACGATCCCTCAAATCTGTAATTCCCGCCCCGCTCTGGAACCTTGCCCGCAACACGAATGATGCCATTCGGCGTCTGCCTCAATTGCCAGCCGCATACCTGCATCCCTGGCGGCGTGAAAGTATTCGCCGCCTTGCCGCGTTAAAAGATATTCACAAAGGCGAACGTGCCTTCATCATCGGCAACGGCCCCAGCCTCAAACAAACGGACCTCGCCAAACTCAAGAACGAATTCACGTTCGGCATGAACCGCTTCTATCTTCTTTTCCCCGAACTCGGTTTTACCACCACTTATTTTTGCTCCATCAACGATCTCGTCATTGAGCAATTCGCCGACGATATCCTCGCGCTTCCAATACCAAAATTTTTGGCATGGCGTTCGCGCCGCTACTTCTCAGCTCAATTGCCAGTTACCCAATTGCCAATCTTTATCTACACCTCCTATACCGGTCCGCGATTTTCCAAAACGGTAACAGGACGCGTTTGGGAGGGAGCCACCGTCACTACCTTTGCGCTTCAACTTGCCTATCACATGGGCTTTGAAAAGGCCGTCCTCATCGGCGTCGATCATAATTTCACATCCAAAGGCGAGGCGAATAAAATCGTCGTCTCGGAAGGCGATGACCCCAACCATGTTTCGCCCAATTATTTTGGCAAGGGCGTCCGCTGGCAATTACCTGATCTCGACACTTCCGAAGTCGGTTACATCATGGCGCGCGAAGCCTATCGCAAGGCGGGCCGCGAGATCGTGGATGCGACCATCGGCGGGAAACTGACCGTCTTCCCCAAAGTGGACTACAATTCCCTCTTCAAATAACGTTTAATGTTTTGATTCATCCCCTTATGAAAAATCCGCTTCAACCTCAAACTCGCAGCTGGTTCATCAGCTTCATCCTTCTCCTCGCCCTGGGCGGATTTCTGCGAATGCTCGATATTACCGACCCTCCGCTGGATTTTCATCCTTCGCGCCAGCTCCGCAATTCACTGGTGGCGCGGGATATTTATTATTCCATCCTGCCATCCGCAACCACGGAACAACGCAACCTGGCAGCATCGTTTGCGCGTTCAGTCGGGAAGTATGAACCGCCTGTCATTGAATCGATTGTTGCTTACACCTACCTCATCACAGGCGAGAACATTGCCGCCGCCCGAGTGTGGGTGACTCTCTTCTGGCTCGCGGCAGGTGTTGCTTTGTTTGATTTGATGCGCCGCGAAACCTCTCCGTGGGCGGCGTTGATCGCGCTGGCCTATTATCTTATCCTGCCGTTTTCGGTGCAGGCCAGCCGCTCTTTTCAGCCTGACCCGTTGATGACATCCGCTTTTGTCGTCGGTATTTATTTTCTTTATCGCTGGAGTGAATCTTGCTCCCCTCTCCTTTTAGGACGTGTGCCCGCTAGGGTAGAGGGGTCGGGGGTGAGGTCAAGTTGGCGCTGGGCCATCCTCGCCGGGGTTTTCCTAGGGCTGGCGACGTTCGTAAAGATCGTCATTGCCTTCTTCGTCGGTTCGGCTGCAATCGCCCTGGTGCTCTTCACGCTTGGAAAGAATTTCTGGAAATCAAAACAAGTGTGGACGATGATCGTCATCATGGTTTTGCCTGCGGCGGTTTATTATGTTCTTCTCAACCAGGGCCGCTCCACCGAATATTTTTTCTCATGGACTGTGGCGCTCATCAACCTCATCGCCAGCACGGATTTTTATACCAAATGGCTGGCCTTCCTCGGGACTCTTTTCGGGCTGACGATCATCTTCCTGAGCATTGCTGGCGCGCTGATCGCCAGTCCGCGCATGCGCTGGCTGCTGGTCAGTTTGTGGATCGGCTATTTGCTGTACGGGTTGACGTTGCCCTTTCAGATGTACACGCACAGTTACTACCATATTCAACTGATTCCCATCATTGCGCTGGGATTGGCCGTGGTGTTGAATCCGCTTGTTGAAAGTGTGGCAGCTAACAGCGGAGTCGGACGCGTGGGCTTTATCGCGTTGACTGTGGCTGTGATCGGTTATCAGGCTTATGTGTCGCGGTCGGTTTTAATCGCGGAAAGTTTTCGACATGAGCCTGCGTTTTGGAGCGAAGTGGGCGGGGTGATTCCTTCCGATGGAAATGTGATGGCGCTGACGCAGGATTATGGCTACCGTTTGATGATGTATGGCTGGCGCAGGGTAAGTCTTTGGCCGCTGGCGACGGGACTGAGCGAGGCGCGCAACCCAGGTAAAAATAACGCTGAAAAATTTATGGAACTGACCGAAGGCATGGATTATTTCCTGGTGACGGCCTTTGGTCAGCTGGATAAACAGCCCGACTTGAAAGAAATTTTGGATGGATACCCGATTGCCGCGCAAGGCGATGGGTATGTATTGTATGATCTGAGAAAATAATTGCATGTCATTGCGAGGGTGTTCGTCCCGAAGCAATCTTCTCGCAACAGGGGATTGCTTCGGGCGAAGAACAAGAGCGCCCTCGCAACGACATAAAATAATTATGACCTTCGTTTCCATCATCACCCCTTCGTACAATCAATCCGCCTATCTCGAGCAGACGATCCTGTCTGTTTTGAATCAGGATTATCCGCGCGTCGAATACATCATTGTGGACGGCGCTTCCACCGATGGCTGTGTAGACATCATAAAAAAATACGAAAGTAAATTGGCGTATTGGGTTTCAGAACAAGACCGCGGGCAGGCGGACGCGATCAACAAAGGCTTTGCCCGCGCCTCTGGCGAAATTGTGGCCTGGCTCAATTCGGATGATTATTATCTCCCCGGAACGGTCAGCGCGGCGGTGAAAATCTTTGATGAAAACCCCGATGTGGTATTGGTTTATGGAAACATGCTCGCTGTGGATGAGAATGGCCAAACTTTCAATACCCTGAATTACAAACCATTGACCCTCGAAGATTTGTTGTGTTTTCAGATCATCGGTCAGCCCGCCGTATTTATGCGCCGCTCTGCCCTGCAAAAAACAAATGGGCTCGATTCATCATTCCATTTTCTCCTCGACCACCTTTTGTGGATTCAAATCGCCCGGCATGGAAAAATTTTGCACGTGGACCAGACCTGGTCTGCGGCGCGCTACCATCCCGAGGCCAAGAACCGCGCCAAGGCCGCTGAATTTGGCCGCGAAGCCTTCAAAATTTTAGAAACGATTTCACAAGATGATAATCTTGTGCCTATGCTTTCAAAAGTGAACCGCCGCGCGCGCGCCTCAGCCCACCGCGTGGATGCGCGTTACCTGCTCGACGGCGGCCAGCCTTCAAAAGCACTTTCCGCATGGGGGCGCGCGCTTCTCATCCACCCGCCAACAGCTCTGGCGCGGATGAATATTATTATTTCTGCTGTTTTGAATCTAATGGGTCTGGAGAAATTGAGGGAAGTGGTCTTAAAGGACAGGGCGAACCAATATAAAAAGTAAAGATAGATTAACCCTTAACGTAGGACAACTTTTCATAGATCAGCCCGTCCCGAATCTGGAATATATCAACTCCCCGCACATGTCCATTTTGCCCCGCCGCGTCCACCCATTTATAGGTCCAGCGCATCACGCACCGATTCCCAAAGCCGAAGATTTCCTCGATCTCGATGCGGGCTTGCGGCGACTCGCGGAAGAAGTCTTCCCAAAACTGTGTGACCGCTTCCTTCCCCGCGTAGGCCGTGCCGTCGGGAGCTGGGGAAGTGTTCTGGAAGATGCAGTTGTCGCTCATCAAATGCATCATCCCTGCCACATCGTGGCGGTTGAAGGCTTCATTGAATTCAAGGACAATACGGGTCGCTGATTCCAATCGTGACATGGACGCTGGACTCATGGATGGTACAGTTCCTTTCCTGGGTGGGAAGTTCCATCTATTTTTGAATTTCGAGAAGATTTACCCGGCATTCGACAACCAAATGGGCGTGGACAATGATTGGTCATTGCGGTTGCCCCCCTCTGCTGCATGCCGCTTTCGATTGGAATCACAATCGGGGAATCAGTACAGGCGTTCTCTTCTTATAGGCCTCATAATCTTCCTGCCCGCCCCATTTTTTATCCGCCTTGGTTTCAAGCTGGGGAACTCCACTTACCCGGGTGATAAGCAGTGCGACAAAAACCGGGGAAATCAGGGTGACCCACTGCCAGCCTTGCAGGACGGGGAATGCGATAACCGCAATGCCAACCCAGAGGACGATCTCACCAAAGTAGTTGGGGTGGCGGGATCGTGACCATAGCCCTGTTCGGATAAACTTTCCCTTGTTTTCCGGGTTTGCGTTGAAGCGACTTTTTTGAGAGTCGGCTGCGACCTCAATGGCAAATCCAAAAATCCATACCACGAAGCCGATGACGGCGAACCAATCCAAATCTTTTCGGTAGGCGGCAGTAATGGCGGCCAATGCAGCGCCCATTGTCAATGCTACCCACAAGCCCTGGATGGTCCAAACATTTAGGAAGCGGATAAAGGAAGGCTTTATCTCATCAAACCGATCATCCTTTCCTGCTTTTCTGATTCGGGTGAATAGAAACGTTCCCAGGCGGATTGCCCAGACCACCACAAGGAAAGCCAGGAGGATGGATCTTCCATTAATGCCTGCACTGAAAAATACCGCAATAATTGTCACGGAAATATACGTGAGACTGCCCGTTAGATCGAAAAATTTTTCGGTTTGCAGTAGAAAGGCTGGGATAAAGACCAGCCATTGGATCAGAAAGGTCAGCCCCACCAACCATGCAAATAGGGGAAGCCCATAAACCGAGCTCCCTCCCCGGCTTCCTGAATAGGCAAAGAGAGCCCCTACGAATATCAAAAAAGGAAAGACGATCAGTGAAACAAGGTCTGTTTTCTTCATGAAAGTTCATCCATTCTAATTATGCGGCTCGTCCGTTTGCGATATCTGCCTCGCAGGGGAGCGGGAGGGGGATACGATTCTTATATGTAATATACCACTTCATGGCAGAAGGCATGTGCGTCCCGGCATGGTTTCGGAAGGCTGCATTATCCTGCCGATTGCCCAGGGTGATTTGTTTGGCGGTTTTTCATATAGTGCCATGACAAGTGAAAAGACGCCTCTCTTATGCTGTTCTTTCAATCACCTCAATAAGATCCAGCGGATAATGAACCACATAATCGGGATCACCGCGAAGTAAATGTTCCAAACTCTGATGCCCCCATGTAACTGCAATGCTGGTAACTGACGCTTCTTTTGCTGCAAGAACATCACTTAACGAATCGCCAATCATAAACACCGATTCCCGCTCTGAATCCGCTGAAAACTGATCCCGTGCGATCGATATTTTCTGTGCCTTGGAACCAGGAATATCGATTCCGAACACTGCATGAATACATTCATCCAGACCGTGTTCGATAAGAAAAGCATTTACATTTTGCGATGAATTGGTTGTGATAATGGCAAGCTTGTTCTTAATGGCAAAATTTCTGACAATATCGCTCAACCCATTGAAAATGGCAGGCGGGGATTCCTTTTCGGCGAAACGTTTCAAGCACCTTTGGACAAATTCATCCACAAGATGTTCAGGGACTTCGCACGCCCGCCCAAATGTTGCGAAGGACATAATCTCAAGATTGCTCAGGTCATCTTTATTTACCGCGTGTTTTATACCTAATTCGTCACAAACTTCCTGTCCAAACTGAATTAAGTCATTAAGAGTATCCGCAAGAACGCCGTCAAAGTCGAAAATGATTAATGCCATGAAAATGATTTTCTATTCAAAATGGATGGTTTTTATGCAAGGAACTGCCCAACGGGCTTGTGCCCCGAAGGGGTATTGCGATATCATCCCCGCAGCGAAGGGGAAGTCACCAGCGGCAGGCAGCATCCTGCAAGGGCGCGGAGCGAAGCGAAGACGGGCTGCACGCTGTGTCAGCCTGCTTTTGCGTATTGGAAGGTGTCATGATTCCAGAGCAAAATACCCTGCCAGACACCTATTATAGTGCCAAGCAATAAAACAAATCCTTCGAGTTCTGGAAACAGATAAACAAACAGGGACGAGACACCTGCTAGAAAATACAATACATTTAACGGGCGGGGAAAGAGGCGAGATGTCCAGCTGGCTGAGCCAAGTAACACAAACGTCCATCCTAGAAAATGAAATCCGATCGCGTTCACGCCTGTCACAAGCGTAGTCCAAACGATGAGGACAGTTGTAGAGTTTTCCAAATGCAGCTCAGGATGTATCAAATGGTAGTGGCGATTAGATGCACGGATAAAAGCGACTGCCGCCATGCCTGCTGCTGAAAGGACAGCCGCCAGGAGCGCCAGGTCCATGCGCCGAAACGCACTCTCGCCGATGCGTTCACGAAGCACATAGACCACAGTGATTAGACTGGCTGATACAACTGGGCCATAAAGAAAATCTGCCAGATTATATGTAAATACGCCAAGGGTATCTCGCAAATTTCCAGTTAGGTAGATCAATGGTGCAACAACAAATGACACTGCTAGTAAAAACGATGCAACCCCAGCCCATTTACTGATTGTCATGGCTTTTACTCCTTGATCATTCGCCCGAAATTTAATTTTGGGCGAATGATGCGCGCTGCATGCGTTATCGAGCAGGGGGTTCTGTAGATTTACTGAAAGCCACTACAGCACTGCTTAACAGCAAGAGCAGTGCTGTGGGCGCCCAAATGGCTCGCTCACTTGCACTTGGTGTAATTAAATTGAGGAATAAACTCAACGCGGCAAACGCCACGACGAACCAGACGAGCCAACGTGTCACTCGCGACCAACCAGGTAAGATGAGCCCTGCCCGGGCCAACACAACAAAAACCATTCCAACAAGCAATGCCGCTTGGACGAGTGCTGCGATGCGAAGTGCGGGTGGAAACTGACCTGGAAAAGCACCCCCCATCGCATACGCACCCAAAGGTGCGCCAGCCGCCAATGCGATTTGAAAGGCAACGACGCCTGTGGAAACAATTGCATATATAAATGCTGCTACGCGTTTCATATTCATGATTATCTTCCTTTCACTTACAGATATTGTTTTGCAGCCCAACGGGCTTGCGATATCATCCCCTCAAGGAGGCTTTGACACTCGGGCATGGACTCTGCTTGGGAGCAGAAAAAACTCGAAACCACCTTTCGCGAAATGCTTGACACGAAACGAAGACGGGATGCCGCTTTGTTGGGCGGCGTTTGACTGCAAGACTCGCTGGCTAAAAAAAACGACACCGCCATTTTGACAAAATTATTACATTTACCTTGACCTTTGGCAAGGACAAAAAATAATCTTCCCAAAAACTGTAAAACAAAATGCTAGTCCGTCATCAATGATTCAAACTCATCCATCGCTTCTTTGGTGACAACTTGAAGACTTTCTAGCCAACTCAATAAAACTTTCTTTTTTCCTTCAATACCAAATACCATTTCTAATTCTTTATCACTCAAAACTCTCATATTGTGAGTACCTGCCAAAAGGAAAAAATTCATTGTGTATTTAATGGGTTCAGCAAGTATGATTCTGTATTCATCGTTTCCAAGACTCGAAACAATATTCATTTTTGGCTTGTTGGCATTCTTTTTTACATAATCCATTACTTCTCGAACTGGGCGATACCATTCACCCCGAATATTGAATTCTGAAAACATCTTCTTTATTCTTGCTTCATCATCCAAAGAACCATTCATAATCCCGATAAACTCAAGTTCTTCGTAATGGGCTGTTTGCAAATTAGATTTACGCTTATCAGGGTTAATCGAAAAGCCAATCTTGATATTGCCGCTTTCTTTGCCACGAATAAAGTAAATCATTTTCGATTACCTACTTTGATTGAAGATGGTTTTTGCACTTCGGTGCCAGCCACCCAACGGGCTTGTGCCCCGAAGGGGTATTGCTATCATGGATTTGCCCTACGGGACTTTGGCGCTGGGGCTTGGACTCTGCTTGGGAGCAGAGAAAACTCGAAGCCAAAAAACTGTTTGCCGTAGGTGCTGCACGCCGCGAAGACGAGGTGCACGCTTTGGTAGGCAACCAGCCCGCTGGCAGAAAAAAGACAACACCGCAAACTAGACTGGATTTTACCCGCGACTTTGTTATTACCAAAATCCAAAAAATATGGCCAACTGAAACGCTTGCTGAACACGGGAATTTTATATACTAACCAAAACGCCAGCTGAAAAAAGGTAACTTACTACTTTTACTAGTACTATACAGAAAAAAGGCAAGCCGAGAACTACTTACAAAAGATATTTGATAATCATCCAAATAGAATAATAAGCAGGGATAGCCCAAATTATAGTAGGTAATGACCAACTCCAAAGGTTTACTTCATTCTGGAAGGCTTTTTTGAAAAAATAAAAGTGAACAATGCTTGCTAAAACAAGGAATACTGATTCTTGCCGAGTGGCTGAGGCAACAAAAATGGAGATATACAAACTGACGATTCCCAACCCTAACGTAAATACCATGTCAAGGAAATGGGCTGTTTGATTAGATACACTAACTTTGATTGGCATTGCATTTCCTACCATTCAATTTGATGAGTATTATTATATCAAGACGGGTTGCCTAACGGTTTGCGTCCGCGGACTTGCCCTACGGGCTGTGGCGCTGGAGAGGGGACTCTGCTTGTGAGCAGAAAAAAACTCGAAGCCACGTTGCGCGAAATTCTTGACTGCGAAGCGTACCACACGCAGCGCGATGACGGGGTACACGCTTTGTTAGGCTGTGTTTTTTATCTACCTATATATGATAACGGAAATTTCATGCGCTTTGCCATTTCTTTTATTGCGCCTTGCCCATTCGGCGAAACGCCTTTCATCACAACTTTTTCATTGAAGCCAAAACGATTTACAGTCACGGTTAGACCAGGAGAATTTTCTTCACCCCATCTCTCAACGAATTTCCAGTTTTTATCTTTTGTTGGATTTACTACATCTGGAAGCGCATTGAGAACATCCTGAATTAGTTCGGGGCGTAATGCAGGACAAAACCTATATTGATACAGCGTCTTTTGTAATTCGTGAAAAATACGTTCTTTGTCAAACTTCCAATCGCCTTTATCGCTCAGCCATTTTCCCCAACAAAACCATTGAGCATTTTCCGTAAACGATAAATTAGCCTGAATACAACCCCAAGCATTAAGTTGATATTCATTTTCATAGCCAAAACAATAGAACTCAGGTTTGAAACTTGCTTTTTTCTTTTCGTGACACCATCCAAAAGCAAAAACAGAATCCCATGTTACTTTTTCCCCATTAACATAAACGGTTCTTTTTCTCCAGCCTTTTAAATGCTCTAATAATTCTGCGAGAGTCTCCATTTCATTAGGCTGGATGGTAATTCGATATAGAGCCTTTTTATCTTGCCCAAATTTCTTAAAGGTTGGAAATTTTTTAGCGGCTTCAACTGCAAAATCAAAAGACTGTGCGGTTGAAAATGGAAATTCAATCGTAATTCCATTTTTTGAAGGAGGTTCCATTCCTACGAGGATTTCTGGTTCTGCTTCTGCATTCTTTGTTTCTGCTTTTGTATTGCTTGTTGAATAGAGAGGCGTGCCACATTCTTGGCAAAACTTAGAATTGCCTTCATTAGAATATTGGCAGTTTGAACAAACAACTGGCTTTTTCAAGTCGTATCCACAATGGGGACAAAATCGAAAATCGTTGACTAATTCTTTTTTGCAGGATGGACAAATATTTTGCGACATCGTTTTCCCTTTTTTAGATATTTATGCAAGGAACAGCCCAACAGTTTGCGTTCGCGGACTTGCCCTACGGACGTTGGCGCTGGGGCAGGCGTGGACTCTGCTTGGAGCAGAACACGAAGCGCGGCGAAGCGTGCCGCACGCTGTGTTAGCCCGTTCATGATTTGGTGGAAACATTTAGACCTTTGGTCTATTCTTTTGATTGCCGACAGCCTTTAATAACTGACTGATTTTATTAACTTTTTGCATTAGTAGAATCGAAAATATACTTGCAATTAACTCACCCACTAAAAGAAAGTATTTTGTTGCACTTTGTGTAGTTATAATTGCTGTTATAAGAAATCCCATCACAAAGACAATACTTGTACAATATAAGATGGAGAAGAAATTTCTAGTTTGAATTATTACTAGTTCTTCATGGTTATTGTCCGATAATCGTTGTACTTCCGCTTCGAAAGCCTTCCGAATTGATGTATTTTTATTCCGACGCTTAGCATTATATTTCTCTAGCCAAGTTTCAATTTTTGGCTGCGCAAAGCTGGAAATAATATTTACAATAAAGGCAATAACAACACCGCCAAAGACAAAACTGAACCAATCTACTTTTTCAAGCATTTTACTTATCTCCCATATGAGTTAATGTTTGCAGAGATGAATCTGTTCAACGAAACGGGCTAACACGGGATTAGAGTGCCGCATTCCGTATAAGTGCTTATGGATGGCGGCAATAGCTTAAAATCGCATAAGCAAATTATACGCACTCGCATAGGGAGGGTCAACACAGAAAATTCTCCCTAACTTTCAATTACCAATCTCCAATCTCCAATCTCCAATCCCTAATCTCTAATCTCCGATCTCCAATCCCTAATCTCCAATCACCATTCTCCAATCTCCAATCACTAACCTCCAATTCTCCGATTCCCTCCATTCACGATACAATAACCACTCCCATGAACGAGCGCCCCTCATTTTTCACCTCGATAGCCGCCCTCATCCTCATCCTTGGCCTCGGCCTCGCCATCCGCCTGTACGACCTCACCGATCTGCCGCTCGATTTTCACCCCACGCGGCAATTGCTCTCGGCCCTCAAAGCCCGCGGCATGTACTACCAATCCCTCACCGATGCCCCAGCCGACGAGCGCAGTTTTGCCATTCAGCAGTGGAAATTCCGCGCCTCGGTGGAGCCTGAATTCTTCGAACGCATCGTCGCCTTCACCTACAAATTCACAGGCGAACAACTTTGGGTCTCGCGCATCTATTCCTCCGCCTTTTGGGTCATCGGCGCGGTCTTCCTCTTTTTACTCGCCCGCAGACTCACCTCCACCGACGGCGCCCTCGCCGCCACAGCCTTCTACCTTTTCCTCCCGTATGCCGTCACCGCCAGCCGCTCCTTCCAACCCGATCCGCTCATGGTCATGCTCATCATCCTCTTCTGGTGGGCAATCTACGAGTGGGCGAACACATTAAACAAACCTCTCGACCACGAAGGAGACAAAGGAACACAAAGGAATCAAAACGTTGTGACCCTTCGTGACCCTTCGTGGTTAAAAAGTTGGTCCTTCGCCATCCTCGCCGGTCTCTTCGGCGGTTTCGCCATCTTCATCAAATTCGTCGCGGCCTTCTTCATCATCGGCGGCGGTGTTGGCGCGCTTCTGCTTGGGCGTCGGTCACTGCCTGAGGTGTTGAAACAGCCCCAAATTTACGTCATGACCGTTCTTGGCATCCTGCCCGGCGCGGCCTACTTCATCTACGGAGTCTTCATCGCGGGTTATCTCGGCCAGCAGTTCGGCGGACGTTTCATCCCCGCCTATTTTCTAAATCCATCGTATTACTTTGGATGGGTGAACATGCTCAACCTCGTCATCGGCGGCATCCCTTTGATGTTTGCCCTGCTGGGAATCTTTTTCTTTGTGGATAAAGGGCGCCGCTTCATTCTTTCGCTGTGGGCTGGGTACGCCCTCTTTGGCATTTACTTCAACTATCACATCTCCACCCACGACTACTACTCTCTGCCCTTGATTCCCATCGCGGCTTTATCCATTGCGCCTCTTGCAGATTTGTTTTTCAAACAACTCGCCAAACTTACCACAACTCACTGGCTTCGCTTCACTGTTTACTGTTTACTGCTTACTGGAATCTTCATGTCTCTCTGGAACATTCGCACCCAAATGAACTCGGTGGACTACCGCCCCGAAGCGCAGATGTGGGCCGAGATCAGCCGAAAGGTGGACGGGTATAATCTGGCAGGTCTCACGCAGGATTACGGCTCGCGCCTGGCCTACTGGGGCTGGCGCAGCATCACCTCCTGGCCCACCTACGGTGACCAGCTCTACCACAACGATCTGCGCGGCGCGCAAACCGATTTTGAGAATCAATTCGCCGAGCTTGCCGCCAAAAAAGATTTATTCGTAGTCACCGACTTTACCGACCTCGAGCGCCAGCCCTTCCTCGAACAAAAACTGGCCGCCTTCCCGATTTTTGCCGAAGGTGACGGTTACGTGATCTACGACCTGCGCAGTCCATAGTTCTGTTATCGCCGCGAGCTCACAGACTCAGTTGAGGAAATAAAAATAAAACGAGTTGCCAAAATAATGAATCTGAAAAAACCGCTGAACCTCGCTGTTTTAATTAGTATTATCGGTCCCCTGGCTTATTTTGCTGTGATCGCCTACCTCGGGTCGTTCTCCCGCTATGTTGCGGATGATTACTGCGAGGCGGTGCGCGTCAATAGCTCTTCGCCTTTCAATGCCGTGATCGAGCGTTACTCCGTGGGCACCTGGCGTTCCGCCAACCGCTACTCGAACATTCTCTTTGTCGGCTTTAGCGAGCGGCTTGGCGAAAATAATTTGCAGGTCACCATCACCGGCATGATCGTGCTCTGGTTTGGCGGTCTCGTTTGGGGCGCGCGCGAATTTCGGAAGTTTCTCAAAATTAACTGGTCCTTTCAAACCGACTTGTTCCTCGGTCTGGCGCTTGGTTTTTTCAGCATGCTGGAAGCCCCCAACTTATTTCAGACCGTTTTCTGGCGCTCGTCCATGATGACCCATTTTGCGCCATTGGTATTTGGCTCCTTCCTCTTTGCATTTTTTATGCGGCAGGCGCGGCTCTCCGAAACCAGCTCGCCATCCTGGTTCACATATCTCTTCCTCTTTTTCGCAACCTTTGTCATTGCGGGTTTTTCCGAACCGCCCACAGCCACCATGCTCACCGCCCTGCCTTTGCTGATACTTGCCGCCTGGTTATTTGCAGGACCTTCTTTCAAACAAAAATACCTTGCCTTGCTGGGGGCATCCCTTGCGGGCGCGCTGCTTGGCCTGGTCGTCATGCTCCTCTCGCCTGCCAGCGCAACCGTGGCCCAGGAAAAGACCTTGAATATTTTTACCCTGCTGGGGAATTCGTTTTTCTTCAGCTATCTCTTTATCGTCGATACCTTGCGGACTCTTCCGCTTCCGACCATCCTCTCCATGCTGATTCCTTTGCTATTGGTCTGGCTTCACCGCCAGGAAAATTCCCTGGAATTAACTCAAAGTCAAAAACGAGCGATGCCCTTTGCCGTCCTGCTCCTCCCGATTTTGGTCTGGCTGTTGATCGCGGCTGGTTTTTCGCCCAGCGTCTATGGGCAGGGATTCCCCGTCGAACGGATGCGTTTCCTCGCGCGCACGCTTATCATCGCTGCCGCCATGCTGGAAGGCGCATTATTTGGATTATCATTAAGCCGCCTTCGGTTCAAAACGAACCCAGCGCTTTGGCAGTGGGTTGTTGCTGTGCTTCTCGCCGCGCTGGCCGTCATCTATCCCCTGCGGGCGGCTGTGAACATGTACAGCGCCAACGCCTCCGAGTATCGTCACCGCGCCGAGTTGTGGGATCTGCGCAACGCGTATATTTTGCGCCACGCCGCCCTCGCTGAAAAAGAGGTTGTCATTCCCAGTTTTTCGGGCGTGTTCCATGTGAAGGAAATCGATAACAACCCCGAACATTGGGTGAATGTTTGCGCGGCAAATTATTACGGCGTCGAATCGATCCGCGCCCGCACCATATTCGAAGAAGATATATTGGAATACTTGAGTGAATAATCTCCGTCCCATCCTCGTCACAGGTACGCACCGCAGCGGCACAACCTGGGTCGGCAAAATGCTTGCCGCCGATGCCGATACCGCCTATGTCAGCGAGCCGTTGAATGTGCTGCACCGCCCCGGCGTGTTCCGCGCCCCGGTTAAATACTGGTACACCTACATCAACGCCGAAAACGAATCGGAGTACCTGCCCGCATTTCATGAACTGCTCGATTTCCAATACCATACCTGGCTGGAAATAAAATCCGTCCGCTCGTTCAAGGATTTCCTGCGCATGGGCCGCGATTTTCGCATTTTCTTCAATGGCTCCATGCGCGGCCAGCGTGCCCTGCTCAAAGACCCCTTCGCGGTTTTCTCGGCTCCCTGGTTTGCCAAAAAATTGGATTGCCGGGTGGTCGTTTCCATCCGCCATCCCGCCGCGGTGGTCAGCAGCCTCAAACGCTTGAACTGGCCTTTTGATTTCAACAACCTGCTCAACCAGCCCCTGCTCATGCGCGATCATCTGGAAGAAGACCGCGCCGAAATGGAATCGACCCGCTCCGGGGATGTTGTCAGCCAGGCGGCCTTGCTCTGGCGGCTGATTCACCGCTTCGTTCATGACGCCCGGGAATTGTTCCCGGACTTCAACATCGTCCGCCACGAAGACCTCTCCCTGAACCCGCTGCCCGGTTTCAAAACCTTGTACGAATCCCTTGGCCTGGATTTCGACGAAAGAGTCAAAAACATAATCCTCAACTCGAGCAGTTCGGAGAATCCCGCCAAACTTGCCAGGAACAAAACCTATTCCGTAAAACTGGACAGTCGCGCCAGCCTCGATAATTGGAAACAGATTCTCACTCCACAAGAGGTAAGCCGCATCCGCAAGATCACCGAATCGGTTTCGCATCTTTTCTACTCCGACAGTGAATGGTAATTACCAGCCACTGTCCACTGATAACTCATGCCCCCCCTCGTCTCCATCGTTACCCCATCCTTTAATCAAGCTCAATTCCTTGAACGGACAATCCGATCCGTGCTCGGGCAGGAGTACCCGAACATCGAATACATCATCGTGGATGGCGGCTCGACCGATGGCAGTGTGGATATCATCAAAAAATATGAGGGTAGACTCGCCTGGTGGGTCAGCGAACAGGACAAGGGTCAGACCGATGCGATCAACAAGGGATTCGATCGCGCAAAAGGAGAGATCCTCGCATGGATCAATTCCGACGACACCTACAATCCCGGCGCAGTGAATGAAGCTGTGAAATATCTTGTTGAAAATCCAGATGCGGCCATGGTGTATGCCGACTGTAATTTCATCGATGAAAATGATGAGATCATCGGCAAATTCAAATCGGCGCAGACCGATTATCGCCGTCTGCGCGAGGGCTACGTCCACATCCCCCAGCAGACGATGTTCTTCCGCGCGAAGTATTGGCGGGAGCTGGGTCCGCTCGACCCAGCTTTCTATTTCGCAATGGATTACGACTTGTGGACTCGCATTGCAGCGCGCGCGCCCATCCAATATTTGTCGGGCAGGGTGTGGTCGAATTTTCGCATCCACACCGCGAGCAAAACCAATCTGGCCGATGTGCGCGGCTGGGATGAAATGCTGCGCGTGCATTATCGTGACGGCGGTGTTTTTTTCTCCCTGATTGTGGCAAAATACTATCTTAGAAAAATCATCGGCCCGCTCTGGAAGTGGCGCATAAAAAGGAATGCATAATTGGTAATTCGTAATTTACCAAGTACCCTAACCATGAATTTCATTCTTTCCACTCCCTCCCTCGAAGACTTCATCCGCTTGCTGCGAGCATGGCGGTTTTGGGTGCTTGGCGCATTGCTCGGCGCGTTGCTTGGCGCCGCGGCTTATTTCATCGCTCCGCCGCCGCATCGGGCGCGTGCCACTGTCAATGTGGATTTCAACCTTGAACAGGCCTGGCCGCAGGACACTGACCGCCAGCAGTTCTATTATCTCGAGCGCGAATCCCGCAAACTGGAAGAGCTTGCCTGGCACGATGAAATTATGAGCCAATTATCTTCCGATTTTTCTGTCCCGGTCGAGGTTTTACGCGATGGGAAATTGCAACTCAGCCAGCCCGCTGAAGCAGGCTGGCATTTCTACGCCGATGATAACGATCCGCAGGTCGCCGCATCGCTAGCCTCCGCCTGGGCGGAGGCATTTGTCCAGCGCGTGAAAGCGGAAATCGATTCGGGGAATATCAATGAATTCATAAAACTCGAAGTCACCCAATCTGGAAAACTTCCCACCGCGCGCAGTGTGCCATTAAGCGGATATTTGCTCGCAGGCTCCACAGGTTTTCTTATGCTGTCCGTGTTTGTTGTGTTGTTTGTAAAACCAAAAACGAATTACAAATGAAAAACTCCATGCCCTTTGTGTTCTCTGTGGTGAGAGACCCACAAAGCCTCCCCCGCATTCTTTGGGCTGCGGCCATGCTCGCCTTGCCAGTCACCAGCTTTCGCTGGTTCCCATTTCTTGGGGAAAGCACTCTTGTCCGTCCGCTCGCTTTGTATCCCCTGGCCTTGTTATTGCCATTATTAATAATTCAGGCATTTCGTAAAAAAATAAAATTATATTGGGCGCGTGCGTTCGTGGCGCTTGGGGCGTTCGTCCTCTTTGTAGTTTTTGCAACCAGTTTCGGCGCGCTGATCGACCCGATTCCCCTGCGCGGGCAGGAATATTTCGGGCGCGCGATCCGCGCATTGGCGACCCTCCTCATCGGGCTTGCATCCTTCGTCAGCGCGGTATGGATGAACCGGGACGAATCCGATTTGCGATTCACCGTCAAATGGATTTTGGCAGGCTTATGTTTGGACATCGCCTGGAGCGGTTTGCAGGCTGTCACGTTTTATACGGGCTTGCTCGAAAAAGAAATGGTGACGCACTGGCAGTTGGCATTTTCGGTGCGCGAACTGGTGCGTACAAACCGCATCTCTGGCCTGGCCTATGAACCAGCCTGGCTGGCGGGGCAGCTCGCCACGATCTTCATCCCGTTTTTATTTGCTTCCGTTTTGACGAATTACCGCGTCTCCCGCCTGAAATGGCTGGAACCTGTCCTGCTGGCATTATCTCTCCTGGTGCTTTTAGCCACCTATTCGCGCGGCGGCATATTGACCATCGCTGCTGCGGCGGGATTGACATTTCTATTTCTTGGGCGGGATGTCACCCGCACAATGTGGACCTGGTTTATCAACGGCTTTCGCGGGCGAATTTTCGATAGACTTTTTCGTGCGGGTGTGATTCTCGCAGTCGTTGGCGCTCTGGCGGGTTCATTTCTTTTCCTGAATCAAAAAGGCCTTTTTAGCCGTTTGTGGCAGATCGAAGCGGAAAACCTGAGCGAATACATGGTGGATATCAACGCGGGCGCGCGGGGCGCCTATTCCACTGCGGCACTTGCAGCCTTCGAGGAATATCCGCTCAGCGGAGTCGGCCTCGGAGCGAGCGGCTTTTACATGTACCAAAACCTGCCCGACTGGTCGTTGACCACCGTGCCTGAAATTGCGAAACAATTGAATCCGCAAAACCGTTTGTATCCCAACCCCAAAAATATCTACATTCGCCTGCTGGCTGAAACGGGCTTGTTCGGTCTGATATTATTCATCGCGTTTCAATTTTTTGTGCTTGGCGATTCGCTTTCGCTCTTGCTGCGCGGGGAAACCTGGGCGCGTTTTGCCGCCACTGCCGGAGTATTTGCGTGGCTGGGGATCACCTTTTATAATTTCACCCAGGATTCGCTCACCACGCCAAATATCTGGCTGGTTTCGGGCATACTGGTTGGGCTGTCTGCTATTTCATCGCATAAGGAAATCAAATGATCGTTCTTTCCGTGGGTATGCCGCGCGCGGGTTCGGGCTGGCATTACAACCTCATCCATGATCTCATGAAAACCACAGGCTGTGTCGATGCGCGTGACATCCGCGAGAAATACCGCCTGCAAAAAATACTCACCGAAGTCAATTGCAATATCGGCGTCCTCTCCGCCCGCAGGTTGGGGATGGTGGCCCTGCCTGCCCTGCTTGGGAACACCTTCGTGATCAAAGCTCATGCCGCGCCAACATCTGCCTCGCGCCTCCTCCTAACCCTTGGCCTGCTCCGCATCACATACATTTACCGCGACCCGCGCGACGCCATGCTCTCGGCCTATGACTTTGGCCAGCGTGCGCTGGTGAAGGGGCGTCCCAACGCCTTCTCACACATTTCCGATTTCGAAAAAAGTGTTGAGTTCATGATGGAATACGTCCGCATTTGGGAGAAGTGGATGAACGAGAAGAATGTGCTGGTGGCTCGCTACGAAGACCTGCTGACGAATTACGAAGAGGAATCCGCCCGGCTGGTGAACCATCTCAAATTGGACGGGAGCAGGTTCGAGGTCCAGAAGGTGATCGAGCAGTATCGCCCAGGCGTTTCGGATGCCCAGCAGGGTCTCCATTTTTACAAAGGCAAGATTGGCCGCTTCCGCGATTTTTACAACGAGGAGAAAAAACACGCATTAAAAGAGATGCTTTCTCCATATTTATCCCGCATGGGTTATGATGTCTGACAAGGTGTAATCCACTTGTAACGTCATTCGAATTGTCTTCCTGAACATATTTGATATGATAGGCTGGTATGATGCGGAAATTTGACACCCCTTACATGGCAGACTGGTTTGCCATTTCATTGCGATGGATCATGCTGGTAGGCCTGATTGTATCGCTCGGTTTGGGACAAAAACTGGATATCCGCTCCACCTGGCCTTTGGGTTTGATGATCGCCTGGAATCTCGGCATGACCGCCATGACGAGTTTGAATTTGCGAATTCGTTTTCACAGGCGCCTCAACATCGCGGTGGATTTGATCCTGGCGGGGGCATTTTTTTGGGTGCAGGGCGGTTTGCGCGGCCCCGCCTTTTGGACGGGACTGCTGCCAATCCTGACGGGGGCCATTTATTTCGAGATCTTTGGGGCGTTGATTGTATCGTTATTATTTTCCGGCGTGGTTTTGTATGTGGGGCTTCCGTCCCCGGGGGATCTCTCCCTGGCCATCCTCATCTCTGCAATACTTATTGGGTCGGGTCTTGTTTTCGGCTTTCTTGGCCGCCGCATGATGGAGCATATGCGGAAGAACCGCGCCTTGTGGATGGATTCCGAAGAAAAGAAACGCGCCATGCAAAACGAACGCCTGCGCGCCATTTATGAATTGACCTCCACACTTTCCTCCACCCTGAGCTACAAGCGCGTCCTGGATTCCGCATTAGATATGAGCGCGACCGCTCTCAACCCTGACCCCGAACAATCGAACAGTGACCCGCTTGTGGGCGCGGTGATGCTCTTCAACGGCGGCAAATTACGGATCGGCTCTGCGAGACGGTTTACCAGCGCGGATATGCGAGTCACCTTCGACGGGGCGGAAGGCGTGCTGAAGAGAGCGCTGGACGAGGGTGATCCGGTGACCTTCAAAGACATCGGCTACGACCCTGAACTCGGCCGGGTGATCGCCCTCCGAAACTGCATCAGCGGATATTGTTTTCCCTTGCGCAGCGGGTTCAACGTCTATGGCGTATTATTATTTGCCCACCCCAGCCCGGATTATTTTAATTCAGACCGTTTGAAACTGCTCGAAATTATCGGCAGGCAGGCAGTGGTCGCCATTCAAAATGCGCGCCTGTACCAGGACCTGGTGGAGGAGAAGGAACGCATGGTGGAAGTGCATGAGGAAGCGCGCAAGAAACTGGCGCGCGACCTGCACGACGGCCCCACCCAATCGGTGGCTGCCATGGCAATGCGCCTGAACATCACGCGGCGCATGATGTCGAAGGATGTAAAATCCGCATCCGAAGAGATTGTCAAACTGGAGGAGCTTGCCCACCGCACCACGAAGGAGATCCGGCACATGCTCTTTACCCTGCGCCCGCTCATCCTTGAATCGCAGGGGTTGAAAGCAGCGGTGCAGGCCATGGCCGATAAAATGATGGAAACTTTTTCCCAGCGGGTTGTGGTGAACATCGACGAACGCGGGACCAGCCAGCTCGAAATGGGCAAGCAGGGCGTCATCTTTTATATTATCGAGGAGGCAGTGAACAATGCCCGCAAACATGCCGCCGCCGAAGCCATCACCGTGAATTTGCGCCAGATCGAACCCGGGGTGATCTTCTTGGAGATCGTGGATAACGGCGTCGGGTTCGATGTGAAAGCCATTTCCGAATTGTATGATAAACGCGTCAACAGCAGTTTGGGTATGGTCAACTTGCGCGAACGCGCCGAATTGGTGAACGGCCTCCTGCAGATCGATTCGATGCCCGGCAAGGGGACAAAAGTGCAGGTCTACATTCCCCTCACCGAAGAAGCCGCAGACCGCCTGCATCATCCGCGCCACTCCAAATCAAAAAGCAAATAATGCCCACCTCCGCAGGTTTTTATTATTTCGCTCATGCGGCGGAAGACGCCGGCCATACTCGACCGCCTGTGATCCTGATCCATGGCGCGGGCGGAAATCATTTATCATGGCCCCCGCAGATTCGCAGGCTGGCCGAGGAAACCATCTTCGCCCCCGACCTGCCCGGGCATGGAAAATCGGAAGGCAGCGGCAGGCAGTCGATCGATGAATATGCCGACGATGTGATCGCCTTCATGAAATCCCTGAAGATTCGCACCGCTGTTATTGCAGGCATATCCATGGGCGGCGCCATAGCGCTTACCCTTGCGTTGAAATATCCGAAACAAGTATCAGGGCTGGTCTTGATGGGATGCGGCCCAAAGATGAGGGTGGCGCCCTCCATTCTTGAATCAGCAGGCAATCCGAATACCTTCGAGTCGGCAGTGGATGGAATCAATACCAATTGTTTCAGCGAAAATGCCATGCAAAACCTGGTTCAACTTTCAAAACAAAATATGTTGAAAACCCGTCCGCCTGTTTTACTGGGTGATTTCCTCGCCTGCAACGAATTCGATGTGATGGATCAGCTCGAAAAAATAAACAAACCCACGCTCATCCTTTGCGGCGCGGAAGATAAAATGGCTCCCCCGAAATTATCCGAATCGCTGCGGGATGGAATAACCGGTTCCGCATTTCATATTGTGGAAAACGCAGGGCATATGGTGATGCTCGAACAGCCCGATAAAGTTGCGAACCTGCTAAAAAAATTCCTGGATGACCTGCCCGCCCGCAGGAAAAGATCAAAACCGCGCCTCACTCCCAAAGGGATGGTTGATTCTGTTTAAAGATATTCCCTCCGCCCCGGCTTTTCCCCTCACTCCCCGATCATTTTCTTCAAGGTTGGCATTGCATTCATCACCGCCCGCGCACGATGGCTGAGGTGGTTTTTTTCTTCCATGCCCAGCTCTGCCATGGTTTGATTCAATTCCGCGATGAAAAAGATTGGGTCGTACCCAAAACCGCCCGTCCCGCGCTCCTCTGGGATGATCTCGCCAAAGCAATTACCTTCGGCAAATTCCACTTCTCTTGTCGGTCTGGCGATGGCAACCGTCGCGTGGAAATGCGCTTTCCATGGACGTGGCTTATCCTGTAAATTTTTCAGCAAAAAATTTCGGCGGTCCGAATCGTTTGCGCCAGATTGGGGAGAATATCTTGCGGAATAAAGACCGGGCGCACCGTCGAGAGCATCCACCTCGAGGCCGGAGTCATCGGCGAGCGAGAGAAGCCCGCTGGCGGCAGCAAAAGCGACTGCTTTTTTACCGGCGTTCTCGGCGTAGTCCATGCCATCTTCCACTACTTCGAGCTCAAGGTTGATCTGTGAAGGGGTAATGATCTGGATTCCCAAATCCTTCAATAATTCCTGAAGTTCCTGAACTTTTCCATTGTTATTGGTGGCGATAAGAAGTTTGTTCATTTCAATTCCGAACGAATTTTATTAATAGCCCATTGCGCATGGGTTTTGACCAACGGCTCTTCATCCTGCGCGGCTTGTTCGAGAAGGGGCAGGTCGTTTTCATTTCCCCGGTTTCCAACAGCCACGGATAAATTCCGCAGATAGCCGCGGCGCTTCGCGCGTTTGACGGGGCTTTTCTTGAAGCGTTGATTAAACTCAACGGATGACAGAAGCAGGTCCGAGGTTAAGACAGGAAGCGGGATTTTCGGCTCGAAGGCGGCGCAGGCTGGCTGTGCGAATCGATTCCACGGGCAGACCTGCTGGCAGATGTCGCAGCCGAAAATCCATTCACCCATTTTTTCACGCACTTCTTCGGGGATGTCATCCTTGAGCTCGATGGTGAGGTACGAAATGCAGCGGCGCGCGTCTAGTGTGCGGTCTGGCAAAATGCATTGCGTGGGGCAGGCGGCTAGGCAGCGTGTGCAAGTGCCGCAGTGGTCGGTGGGAAAGGGTGCATCGGGTTCGAGTTCGATGCCGAGCAAAATTTCCGCGAGAAAAAAAGTGGACCCAGCCTGTGGGTTGATAAGCATGGAATTTTTACCGATCCATCCTAGTCCGGCGCGTTGAGCCAGTTCGCGTTCGAGGATGGGGCCGGTATCGGTGTAATAACGGTTAGGAATTGGATGCCCAACCTGTTCCTCGATGAATTCAACGATCTCTCGCAGGCGGGGTGGGATGATGTCGTGATAGTCGTCGCCAAGGGTGTAGGAGGCAACCCTCACCCCTGGCCCCTCTCCCAGAGGGAGAGGGGAATGATATGGCATCGCCAGCACAAGGATAGATTTACATTCGGGGAGGATTTGTTTCGGGTCGGCGCGGCGGATGCGGCTGCGTTCTTCAGCGAGATATTGCATTGTGCCGTGCTTGTTTTGGCTGAGCCATTCTTCAAAGATATTGAAGTGCGCGGGAGCCTCGGAAGAAGTAACGCCAGCCAGGATAAATCCCAGCTGGCGCGCTTTTTCCTTGACGGCCTGTTCGAGCGTTATCAACTTACTTGACGATGATCTTTACAAAGACAACTTTCCCGAATGGTACACCTTTGGCATTTGTCATTTGCCAGGCGCTCGTATATTCGCCAATGGCGGTTGGCGCTTTGAAGTTTACTGAAATATCCACTTCCTGCCCGGACTGCACCAATGTACCCAGCGGAACCGGCTGGCCGTCCATTTTTTCACCATAGGAGTAGGTAAGGCTGTAGCCGTCGCCCCAGGCACAGGTGCCGGTGTTTTTGATCTTCCAGGTTTTTACGAACTCCTGCCCGGGGGTCATGGCGGTGCCGTCCAAAATGGTTACATCCACCGTGGCGTTATCGAAGGAGAAGTCGTCGCATAATACGCCGGGCGTGCCAAGTGCGATCTGGGTCGGGTCTGTCGCAAAGGCGACGGTGGGCGTATCGGTTGGGAGTTCCGGTGTGGGTGTCTCCGTGGGCGGCTGGGTTGTGGGCGTGAACGCGGCGGCAGTCAACGTGAATTCTGCCACCACGGTATTGGCAGCCGAGGTGCGGATTGCCAGAACATCAGGGGTTGGTTCGATGGGCGTGGCTGGCGCACATGCAGATAAAACAAGCGTGGCAATCAGCAGGAAGATGGATGTTCTAGCTTTCATTGGATCCTCTCTTATTGTTCCACGGAGATGAACTTTACGAATACGAGTGGGCCAAAAAGGTTGCCTGCATCATCCTTTAGTTTAAAAGCCCACGTATATTCACCCAATTTACTTGGCACCTTGAATTTTATTGTGAAGGTTCTTGTTTCTCCGGGCTTGGTGAAAACGCCGTTTTTGCCGATAACTTCATCCTTGCCATAGTAGCCAATGGCCGCCCCTTCCGGGCTGGAGGAAAATTCCGGCCTGAACGTGAAGGAATACCCTTCATCCCAGGTGCAGGTTCCTGAATTGTAAATATCCCAGCTTTTTGTGGTTTCCATGCCGCGTAAGATGGTCTTGCCATCATATGGATCAGATTCTTTTGTTGGTCCCCAACCGTCGTTACAGCCATTGGATGTTTGAATAGTAGCATAAGCTCCCACAGTTGGCGCGGTGGAGGGTAATGCCAAAGGCGTCAGGCCGGGCTGCTGGGTGTTAAACGCAAAAGGTGTGTTCGTGCCAAAGATCGAAGCGGTGGGGATTAACCCAAGCGTGGGAGTGGCTTGCGGAGTATTTGTCGGCAGGGCTGTTGGAGGGAGAGCCTGCGCAGTTTGTGCCTGGTCAAGTGCAACCTGTGTGATCACAATGCTGAAAGCCTGCGTTTGGATTGCGCCAACATCCTGGGTGGGCGGAGGAGTCGCTCCCATGTTGCATGAACTCAGAACTACGGTCAGTAATAGAGTCCCTACCAGCCAGATGGACTTGCGAGAAATCATATTCATAGCCTCCAAAAATGGTTATCTTTATTATACCCGTCGCGGTCACAAATTGCGCTACCGCAATTTGTGACCGCGGGCATTATATAACGCACCTAAGGAGTGGGTGTACTTGTCGGCGTGGGCGTTTCGGTGGATGTAGCAGTGGGTGTGGAGGTTGTCGTTGGCGTCAGCGTTGCAGTCGGAGTCAGGGTAAGGGTTGGGGTGAGCGACGGAGTATGGGTGGCGGGCGGGTTGCCCTGGCGGACGATGTGCGGGTTAAGCCAGATGGCGTAATCGCCGTTGTTGCCGCCGTTTGCGGTGACCACAAGGATGAACTTTACGGTTTCCCCAGCCAGCCTGCTTAAGTCCAGGTCAACGGGGTAGTATTTGCCTTCGTACACTTCATGCCAGCTCGCGAGCGTTTTCACCTGACCATTGTTCCGATAATCGAGGCGGAAGACCACGTCGCATTTCGTAGCATTGAATTGGCAATTAACGATGGTGCGGAAGCGATCCCCGGATTGCACCGTGAAGGCGGGAAATTGACCGCTGATGATGCCGTTGTTCTTATCCTGCGGGAAGGTAAGCAGGCCGGGTTCGTCTTCGGTAATACCGTTCTCCATTTTGGGGGCATTGAGTTTGAGCACGAAACCTTTCGAGTCGCCGTCCGTGCCGGGGCAGGGAAGCGAGTTGTTGGCGTTTGCCCAATCCGCTTTGCAGAAATTGTCCGCAAACTCATAGGCCACGAAAGAGGGTCCCGTCACTTTAATATCCACCCAAAAGGCGGTATCTGCCTGCGCTCCGATTCCAAACAAAGCTCCGGAAACATTGCGTAACTTCCAATAACCCCGGTAACTTCCGTCTTTGTTTGGCGCGGTAAATGTGACAGGGATTTCAATATACTGGCCGGGGGGTACCGTGCCTGGCATAGCCACAGCCGAAGGGCCGCCCAGGGAATCACCGCCGGTGAAGACGAGCGCATAAGATGTCGTCCACGAGCAAGTGCCGATATTTTTGATGCGCCAGATTTTGATGAAGGTATTGTTGCGGGGAACGATACTTCCATCCGGGTAGGTGACATCTCCCAGGAATTGCGCCGCATCACACCGGGCCGGAACTGGTCCGCCGGAAGCGGGTGTGTTCGTCGCTGAAAGAAACCCGCCCACAGTGGCGGTTGGCAGCGGCAGGCCCGGGGTGGCAGTAAAGCCTGTTTGCGTGCCGGCAGCTTCGAGGGTCTGGGCTGAGGCGGTGTAGAGTCCGTTTAAAGTGGCAAAGGTATCCGGCGTCGGCGAACTGCCCGGCACATTGCATGCCAGTTGAACGGCCAGCACAATGGCGATTGAGAGAAGTACGGTTGATTTTTTGGGTGACATGGTTCCTCCGTCTGCATATTCCAATAATTAAAGACGAGCGGAAGAGGGGAAAGTTCCCGAATAAAAAATGGAGCCAGCGCGCTGGCTCCATTTTTTATGTGCTATTTTACGGACACACGAAGGTAAACCCGACCTGGGGATATTCCCTGTAGAAGGGATCCAGGATCGTGATCGAAAACCAGCGGTTTGAGTTTTGGGAGGCGGCGCGTCCCAACTTCCAGACACGCGTTACCGTCTTTGTCCCTGCAGATTTCATCTTGATGGTTTGCGGTCCGCCATTGTTGCTATCCTGCTGGCCCCAGCGGTAGATGAATTCGAGGGGACCGTTGGTGGTGAAGGTGGCGTAGGCCGTGTAGATAATGTTGGCCGGTGCGCAGCCGAAATCCGGTTCGCGGTCGATATACAGATCCACTTTTGTGACAGTGTAATTGGGTTTTTCAGCGGAGGAAACTTCGATCTCCGTGTAGAAGGCGGCATTTAAATATCCAACGCCGTAATTAATATTGTCTGGAGTTTGCAGTTTCCATTCGGAGCGGTAATAGCCGTCATCCAATGGAGCGGTTAATATGAGAGAGACCGGCACCGTCTGTCCGGGACCGGTGACCTGCGGCATGTTGTACACATAACCGCCGCCCAGGAGATTCCCATCCCAGAAGACGATCTTATAGCTGGTATCCCAGACACAGGTACTGATATTGGTAATTTCCCAGGTCTTTGTGAATTGTTCACCGGGTTTGAAGATCGTGCCGTCCACAATGGTTTCGCTCACGAGGCTTGCTTTTGCACAATCGGCTTTGGATGAACTGGAAGGTCCGGCTGGGGTGTGGGTTGCCGCCGGCGGCGTAAAGGGCGTTAATGCCTGAAAGGGTGTTTTGGTGGGAATGGCCGGCGCGGATGGGGTCTCGGTATTTTGGAGTTCGAGCGCGTTCTGCGCTGCAACAGTCTCGGCCACGGAAGTTTGGATGATGATGGTTGGATCCTGTGTGGGTGTTTCTGCGCCACAGGATGTAATCAGCAGGGATGTTATGACGGGGATGGTGATTAGTAAATATTTTATGGATCGATTCATTTTTTTCCTTTCATGTACAGGAAATGATTATACTGTTAAATGAGAACGCCCGAAGAATCGGGCGTTCTCATTTAGTGGGGGGTAATTTACGGATTATAGGTAATCGTCAGAGTTACAGAACCTGCATTGCATGAAATATAGTCAGCCTGCCCATCCATGTCTGAAGGACCGGCTGGGTGGAGACGGATCTGGAAGCGTGATTTTCCTTCGGAGATACGAGTCTGCACATACGTCTTAACGTCGATTGGGGCGGGAATGGCATTCAAGTTCACAATGCCAGTACCAGCAATATTGTAATCAGCCTGGTCCAATGGCAAGGGGTATTGCACTTCGCCGACCCAAATGCCCGAGAGGCTTGTAAACGGATTTTGCATGGTGGAGCAACTACCCAGCGCCAGGGATGCGCTTTGTACGGTTTTACCGATCAGGCTGGATATATCGAAGCTCATATACCCCCGGGCAATATCGTTGCTGGAAGTATCGCCCGCCAGGATCGTACTTGGGACTCCGGCGGCTGGTTCATAAAGCGTTCCGCTTTCACTGGCAACAGCATTGAGAACTATTTGGGCTATTGCGGGAGGCAGGGTATTTGTGGCCGTTGCCGGGGCCTGAACTTTTATATCCACAAAAAAGGATTTGCCCTGATGGCCGTTCACCACCGGGACAAGCACATTTCCGTTCGTGACAATTCGCCAGTAGCCTTTGTAGTTGCCGGCCGTGGCGGGGGCGGTAAGGTTTACTTCGAGGTCAACTTCTTGCCCAGGGTTTACAGCAGCAATCGCTTTTGAAGCAGGGCCGCTCATGGAATCACCGCTATCGAATACAAGCAGGTAGCCATTCCATGCACAAGAGCCGATATTTTTAATGCGCCACTTCTTGGTGAAAGCCTGGTTGGGTGTCAGGATGGTTCCATCCGGGATGGTGATATCGCCCCGGAACTCAGCCAAATTACAATTTGTTGTGGCGGTTGCCGCCGGCGTATTCGTGAGTAATGGCGGAGGAGTGTTTGTAGCCGTGGTCGGCCCTGGCAGCGGGGTATTGGTGCTGGTAATTGCCGGTGTGGCGCTGAGCAAAACTTCCACAGTTTGGGCGGCGGCAGTGAGGCTTGCGCCTTCACCCTGGCTGGCGGAGGGCAGATTGCAGGCGCCAAGTAACAGGGTCATCACAAAAATCAGGTTGAATAAGCGGCTTTGATTGTTCATGGAATTCTTCTCCTTATAGCGGGATGATTTTACCGCAAGATTAAGACCGGCTATATCCCCTGCATTTCCTGCCTGAATCAAAAACAGGAGTTGCGGAAACTCCTGTTTGGGTGAATCAATTTCGAGCGCCGCCTCGAACCGCGCCCGGAGCGGGTCGCCCGGAAACGGCTTTTTTGCTACGCTGTTTCGACGTGTGCCCCCGCCATCCATAATCCGAGTTGTTCGCGGGTGGCTTGCTTTGTTTCCACGGTGGCGACGATCTGGCCGCGATACATGACGACAATGCGGTCGGAGAGCGCCATGATCTCGTCAAGTTCGGCGGAGATGAGCAGGACGGCCACGCCGCGGTCGCGCATTTTGATGATCTCGCTGTGGATGTATTCAATCGAGCCCACATCGAGGCCGCGGGTGGGCTGATTCGCTATGACGAGTTTTACATTTTCGCGGCTTAGCTCGCGCGCCACAATCACTTTTTGCTGGTTGCCGCCGGAGAGTTTCCCCGCGTTTACAAAAGGAGATGGAGTGCGGACATCGAAGGCACTGATAAGGTTGCGCGCATTTTCGTCGAGCGCTTTTTGTTGAATCACACCGCGGTTGCTGAAGGGTGGGCGGTAGTAATCGCAAAGCGCCATATTATCAGCCACACTATAGGAGAGGACAAGCCCATGCCGCTGGCGGTCTTCGGGGATGTGGGCAAGTCCGGCCGCTGTCATAAAGCGCGGCGATTTGTCAGTGAGGTCTTGTTCATCAATTAACACTTTTCCGCTTTGAACTGCCCGTAGGCCGGTAATGGCTTCCGAGAGTTCAGTCTGCCCGTTGCCTTGTACGCCTGCAATCCCGAGGATCTCGCCGCCACGAACGGTGAAGGAAACGTTGTGGATCGTCTCCAAGCCGCGCTGGTCCCGCACGAAGAGGTTTTCCACTTTGAGGATGTCCCCACTAGCTTGGTGGTCTTTCTTTTCGACCGTCAGGATGACCTGACGCCCCACCATCATGTTAGCTAATTGGGCTTCGTTCGTTTCCGATGGGGGAACTGTATTGACAACATGTCCTGCGCGCATGACGGTGATGCGGTCTGCGACGGCGAGGACCTCTTTTAGTTTGTGGGTGATGAAAATGATTGAGACGCCGCGCGCGGTCAGGTCGTGCATGATGCGGAAAAGGTCTTCAGCCTCCTGCGGTGTGAGCACGGCAGTGGGCTCGTCGAGAATGACGATCTCTGCGTTGCGATAGAGGGTTTTAACAATCTCAACACGCTGTTGCAATCCTACCGGCAGGTCGCCGACCAACGCATTCGGGTCTACATCGAGACCGTACTGTTTCGAAATTTCATTGATCTTTGCGGCTACCGTGGCACGGTCCAAAGAGCCGCGTTTTGTTACTTCATCGCCAAGCATGACGTTTTCCGCCACGGTAAAGACGGGGATGAGCATGAAGTGCTGGTGAACCATGCCAATGCCAGCCGCGATGGAGTCGTTGGGAGATTTGATCTCAATCGGCTTTCCGTTGACGAAAATCTCGCCCTTATCCGGAAGATGCAAACCATAGATCAGATTCATCAATGTGCTTTTGCCGGCGCCGTTTTCTCCGAGCAGGGCATGGATTTCGCCTTTTCGCAGATCAAAGTTGACCCTGTCGTTGGCGAGAACGCCGGGAAATTGCTTGGTGATATTTTTTGCTTCCAAAACGATATTTGCTTCCGTCATGTCCGCCTCCTATTTCTCGTAAGGAACACCATCAGCAGCAGGCGGCGTGGTCTTGCCGATAATGCCCGTCAGGATGAACATGGTGAGAATATACGGTGTAAGCCCCACGATATAGGATTCCTGGAGGAAGGACCATTGCGGGGGGATGACATCGCGGAAGATTTGCATATTGATCAACAATGCCTGCGATGCGCCGAAAACAAGCGAGGCTGCCCATGCACCGATGGGTGTCCAGTTTCCGAAAATCATTGCAGCGAGCGATATGAACCCGCGACCATTCGTAAGCAGGGGTTCAAAGGAGGGGACAGATTCTATGGTGAAATATGCGCCAGCCAAACCGGCAAACATACCGCCGATAAGTACATTCAAATAACGCATTTTAACGACATTGATGCCAACCGTATCTGCCGCTTTGGGATGTTCTCCCACGGCACGGGTGCGTAACCCCCAGCGGGTATTGAACAATACATAATGAGAGAAGAACACAAGCAGAATGGCACTGATCGCGATCGGTTTTTGGTCGAACACGCGATTGATGGCGATGAGGTTTTGGAGGCAGGAAGCGGACGCGCCGCAAATCGGAGTGAAAATCTCAGTAAGAGGGATGTGAATGGTGGGCAAAACACCGGGAGAACCTGGAACAGAGCCACCGAAGACACTGCCTTTGCCAAAGAACAATTGACGGTTCAGGAAGCCGGTCAGCCCGACCGCGAGGATATTGATCACAGTCCCGCCGATGATCTGGTCCACTTTGAAGGTGATCGAAAGCACCGCATGAAGCAGAGCCATCAACAAACCGGAAAGGATGGCAAAAAATACGCCGAGGGCAATGCTGAGGCCGGCGTCCCTTCCAAAAACGTTGAACATGTAAATTGCACCCAGCCAGCCAAAGAACGCTGCTGTGAGCATCATGCCTTCAATGCCGATATTGACCACACCCGCCCGTTCGCAATAGACGCCGGAAAGCGCGCCCAACGTCAACGGGGTGGCGACTGCAATGGTGGTGGCGAGCATGCTTGTAATGATCAGGATGGGCGGCTGTTTAACCTGTCCGATCATCACAACGGTGCCAAAGAGGACGATAATAATCAGGGCAATAAAGCCGAAACGTTTCCAGTCCATTTTTTCTCCTAGCCTCCCCAGCCCCGGGTCAGCACGACACGCTCGCCTTTGGATTTTATGCGATAGATGTAACGTACAATCGCATCCGCTGCCACGAAGAGCAGGATGAAAGCCTGCAGCATGGAGATCAAGTCCACGGGCATTTGGGTAAGGAACTGCATGCGGGTTGCCCCGTTACGCATCGCTGCGAACAGGAAGGCGGACAGCACAACCCCGAGTGGGTGCGACTTCCCAAGCAGGGCAATCGCAATTGCATCGTACCCATACCCAATCGAAAATCCAAGCTCGTGGCGGTAATTCAAACCGGTCACTTCAATGGTGCCCGCCATGCCTGCCAGCATACCGGAAAGCACCATGGTCAGGATGATGATCCGCTTTACATTAATGCCGGCATATTTTGCGGCATCCGGATTCAACCCCACCGTGCGGATCTGAAAGCCAAGCGTCGTTTTATTTAATAACCACCAGATCAGGAAGGCGACCAGAAGAGCGAGAATAAAACCCCAGTGGACGCGCAATCCCTCGAAAAGGGGCGGGATGCGTGCACTATCCGCGATCAACGGGGTGCGAGCGATCACGTTTGTCGGGCTTCGATCCTTCATCACACCGTTCAACAGGAAGGAGGTTGTATTCAGGGCAATGTAATTCATCATAATGGTGTTGATCACTTCATGCCCGCCCGTGTAGGCTTTTAACCAACCAACAATGCCGGCCCACAAGCCGCCCATCAGAATGCCAAAGATAATTGCCAAAGGAAGGTGAATGATGGCGGGCAAATCATACCCAAGCCATTCCGGCAGGGCATAGCCGATCAGGGATGAAGCAACAGCGCCGACGGCCAGCTGGCCTTCAGCGCCAATATTGAACAGGCCGCCTTTGAACGCCAGCGCAACCGCCAGCCCGGCAAAAATGTATGGTGTCGCCCAAACAGCGGTTTCACTCAAGGCTTTCGTCGAGCCGAACGAGCCTTGGATCAATCCCCGGTAAGCAAGGAGGGGATCCCCTCCTACAAATGCGATGATAACGCCGCCAACGACCACCGCCGTCAGAATTGCCAAAAAGGGAACCAGGCTGGCGTCTGATATCGATTGGATTACTTGTCGTGTCAGCGAATTTGACTGCTTTTCTGATTGCATCCTTCGCTCCAGTGGAACTTTGAATTGTAGGATAATTATATCAAACAAGCCGCTTGGGAACCCCTCAAAACCATTTTAAACCAAACAAAAAAGGGAAAGAGACTTGCGCCTCTTTCCCTTTTTTTACATCGTGAAAAACTTACGGCTTGACGGGAGGAACATTGGTCTTGATGGAGCCATCAAGCAGGCCAGTGTTGATCTCTTCCATCATGGCCTTGACTTCGGCGGGAACTTCGCTGTCAAGATCGTGGAAGGGAGCGTAGCCGGCAGCGCCGAACACGTTGCCGTCAGCAATCGAGCCGTCTTTGGTGGCGGCGATCAGGTCGGCAACTCCGGGGGTGATGAGTTTCATCGCGCTGGAGAGCATACGGGGAGCGGCTTCCGGCAGGGTCAGGTACTGGTCGGTATCCACGCCGATGCCATAGGCGCCAGCTTGGGCGGCGGCTGTGACAGCGCCGTTACCGGTGAGACCACCACAACCGAAGATCGCATCCGCACCCTGATCCATCATGGACTTGGCGGTCTGAGCGCCCCATTCAGGATCGGTAAAGGTCTTGTCGAAGCCCACATCGCTGTGGTACACAACGAAGACCTCGGTGGTTGTGCCGTTCATGCCATCGGCATACGCTGCACCGGCTTTGTAGCCTTCACCAAAACGCCAAACGGGAGGAACCACATCGGTACCGCAGACGGCGCCGATCTTGTGGCTCTCGGACATGGCCGCGGCAAGCGCGCCAACAAGGAAGCCGGCATTGTCTTCAGGGAAGTTCAAACCGGAAACGCCGGCAACAGTCTCAGCCTGGAACTGATCCACGCCGATGAAGCGGACGTTCGGGTAGGTCGCGGCGGCGGCGTCGGTTGCTTCACCGAGACCGAAGCCCACGGTTACAATCACATCGTAGCCGGCATCGCCAAACTGGGCGATATTCTTCGCATAATCCTTGGCATCGGCTGTTTCAATAAATTGAACGACATCAGCCACGCCGTCAGCCTGGGACTTCTGTACACCTTCCCATGCGGACTGGTTGAAGGATTTGTCATTGATCTTGCCCACGTCGGTTACGAGGCCAACGCAGAACACTTCTTCCTTCGTGCAGTCTTCAGCGGATGGAGCACCAGCGCCGCAGGCCGTAAGGATCATCGAAGCGACGATCAAAAGGGCCATAACAAAATACAGCTTTTTCATTTTTTCTTCTCCTCTAGAAGAGTAAAGATTTGAAAGGCTAGCTTTTATCAGCATAGCCGAACGACTTTTCAAGTATAAATCTACTCCAATCTTTGTGCAAGCCTTAACAATGTCATGGTTTTTCCGGGGAAATATTTGTATCGAGATTGCCATTCCAAAGGTTGAAAAGCAGCAAATTCATCTCTTTTTCAAGGTTTTCAGGAAAATCTCCCCTAAAAGGCACAGTCCTAATTTGACCTGACCTTGCCTGACGCACATCCTTGCCTTTCAACATTCGCATCACTTCCTGGACCTCAAAACTGGCATTTCCAAATATGGAAGTCACCACACTTGAACCTGACTCTGCCAATGCCGCTGCCTGGTCGCGTTCTGCCCCGATCGCAGGGATATTCATCTCCGCCGCCGCTCTCAATGCGCCCTGACCGGTTAAACCGCCCGCAGCAAAGATCACATCTGCACCGCGCTTTATCAGGGATTTTGCCGTTTCATATCCCCAGGCTTCATCGAGAAACAGCAATTCACTGTCCCCGTCTTCCCGGTAAACGACAAGGGTTTTGAACCTGGCATCGAGAGCGGTTGCGCCTGCGCGAAACCCTTCACAATACCGCCACATCGAATCGATGCCAGAGGTTTCGCACACCGCGCCGACTGTGCCCGTCTGCGAAATTTGCGCCGCAAGCGCGCCGGCAGCGAATCCCATTTGGTCTTCAGCAAACGAAACAGAGATAAGGTTCGATCGGGATTCCGTTTGGGATTGGTTCATGCCTACGAAAACAGAATCAGGAAAAGGGTCGGCAGCATGAAGCGTTTCATCGCGCATGCCCGGGTTAGTGGTGACGATCATGTCAAAGCCCTGGCTGGCAAAATATGCTATGTTCTTTTCGTAATCGCGGGAATCCACCGATTCGATATATTCCACCCGGTCGGCAAGCGTGTTCGCTTTTGCTTCCTCCAAACCCAGCCAGGTATTTTGGTTCATGCCGTTATCGTGCAAGCCCAGCGTGTCGGTCACCAGCGCCGCGCAAAAGATATCTTCTCGAAAACAATCTGGCGGTCCCATGCAGGCAGCGAGAGCCAGGCAAGCAACCGCCAGAAAGAGGGAGTTTGTGAAACGTAACACGTAACCTGTAACTCTTAGCCAGTTACGGCTTCGCCGCGCTTCACGCCCATCATCAACCAGAAGGCGATCAGCATGAAGACCGGCGCGATGATCATGATGATGTTGTAGTTATTGTTTGCAAGTTGTATGGCCAAGCCGTTCACGTTTGGCCCAACGATGGCGGAGAAGGTGGAGAAAAGATAATACAACCCGGTGAATGTGCCGACGCGCGCCATGCTGGTCAGGTCCACGATCATAGGCAGGGAGTTGATGTTGATGAAGGCCCAGCCAATGCCGCCAAGGATGAGCAATACGCCAGCGAGGGTAAGCATGCGCGTGCCGCCTTCCACTAACGGAATGCCGACCAGCGGCAAAGGCGCAATGCCCGTCAGCAGGGCGGTTGCAGGTGTAACGTAGAGAAGGATCAGCATGAGGGTGATGGTGATCAGCCCGATGGAGATGGTGTTTTTTCGCCCGATCTTTCCTGCAACGAAGCCTGATGGAATGGCAAATAAAACAAAGAACAGCGGCAGAACAGAAAGTAAGGTTGCGCCATCGCCTTCGTTGAGGCCAAGGTGATTCTTTGCATAAAGAGTGAAGAAGGTCTCAACCGCCGAAAAGCCGATGAACCAGAAGAAGATGGCAAAAAGGATGCGAAGTCCGCTTTTATCCGGGTCATTGAAAACCTCGCGCAGGCTGGCAAGCATACCGGGCTGTGCTTCGGCTGTTGTGTATTCCTTCGGCTCCTCGATAAAGAGGTAAACGATCAATGCGGCAACGATGACCAGAATGGAGCCCAGCCAGAACGGGAAGTTGGGACTCATTTTGTATAACATGCCGCCTGTCTGTAATGCAACGATGGTGCCGACACCGCCCATGAAGTTGATCACGCCGTTTGCCTGCGAGCGGAATTCGGATGGGGTGATATCGGGCATGAGCGCCACAACGGGTGTGCGCCACAAGGCGGCACTCAACAGCAGGGTGCTGGTGCAGGCTACAAAAAGCGGAAGCACCGCCGCAATCGGAATTAATCCAAACGCCACCGCTGTGATCGGCGCGCCGACGAGGATGAACGGAATGCGGCGGCCTATCGGAGTGCGTAACCTGTCGGACCAGGCGCCCACAGGGGGCTGGATGAAGAGTGCGGCGATATTGTCCAGAGTCATGAAGAAGCCGATGAGCGCGGGAGCAAGGCCGAATTTGTTTGCGAGAAAGATGGGGACGAATGCGTTGTACACGCCCCAGATCACGCTTACACCAAAAAAGCCGAAACCGAGCAGGAAGGTCTTGCCATAGTTGAGTCTTGCTGACATTGTGTCCTCCGTTGATGAGTCTAAAGTCAAAGGTCTAAAGTCAAATGTCAGTCGACTTTAGACTTTCGACGAATTTCAAATCTGCTTTTGACAATTCCGTCTTTTCCAGCATATCGGGTCTTTTATTGAATGTGCGCAACAGGGCTTGTTCACGCCGCCATTTTTCGATTTTTGCATGGTCGCCGGACAGCAATACTTCCGGTACTTTCACGCCGCGAAATTCTGGCGGACGGGTGTAATGCGGATATTCGAGCAAACCCATGGCGTGTGAGTCATCTTCTGCGCCGGTGGGGTCTCCAAGCACGTCGGGGAGCAGGCGGGCGATTGCATCGATGAGGATGAGGGCGGGGAGTTCTCCACCGGTGAGGACGTAATCGCCGATTGATATTTCATCCGTGACGAGATGTTCGCGGATGCGCTCGTCGACGCCCTCGTAACGTCCGCAGATCAGGGCAATACGCGGATATCTTGAGAGCTCCTCTGCGATGGATTGGTTGAACACACGTCCCTGGGGAGTGAGGAGAATGACCGGGATGTTGGATGCAGTTGTCGGCCGGGTGGGAGGCGTGTCCTGAGTTTCATCGAAGGGCGAAGCCAATCCCAGTACCGTTTCAACGGCTTCAAAGACTGGTTCGGGTTTCATCACCATTCCGCCGCCGCCGCCGTAGGGTGTGTCATCAGTAGTGTGGTGTTTATCGTGGGTGTAATCGCGGATATTGTGCACATCCACGCGGATCAATCCCCGTTCGCGAGCGCGTTTGATAATGCTGGTTTCGAGATACGATGGAAATACTTCCGGCAGGAGGGTGAAGACCTCGAATTGCATAATTGGATTTTAGCATAATAAGAAGTAAATTAGAGATTAATGCCCCGCTTGACGCTGCTTTCCAGCGGATGGTAATATAAATTTATGTATCTCAAAGGAAGTAAATGGAGCATGAACCGCAGGCGGACCCGTCCCAACTGGTTCCGCATTATTTTGTTGTGCCTGCTGGTGCTGGGGGGCGCGTATGTAAATCGTTATATCGTTGCCGAGGTTGAGCCTCTTGGCGTGCCTTCTCCCACGCCCACGATCTCCCCTGAATCTTTAATTGCAAAAGCGGATGGCGAATTCAAAGAGGGCAAACTCATCCCTGCCATCGAATCGTACAAACAGGCGATTGCCTCCAAACCCGATGACCCGTCTGTTTATATAATGCTGGCGCGCACCCAGGTGTTTGCGGGGAAATATAAAGACGCACAAACCAGCGCGGAGGATGCGCTGCTGCTCAACCCGACGAATTCCATGGCCTTCGCCGTCCGTGCCTGGGCGCTCAGTTTTCAAAAGGACTACATCCAGGCGGAAGACGATATCCAGCGCGCACTCGAGCTCGACCCGAACAATGCGCTGGCTCACGCCTATTATGTCGAGATCATGTTGGATTCTTTTTATGACGGCTCAAGCTCTTTTGAAGTTGTTGAAAAAGCCATTGAAGAATCAAAGGTCGCCATTGCGCTGGCGCCGGGCACGCTGGAGGCGCATCGCGCTCGCGGTTATGTTCTTGAAGCCACCGGTAATTACGAAGAAGCCATCCGTGAGTATGAAGCCGCCATTGCCATTAACCCCAACATCGCAGACTTATACCTCTCCATCGGGCGAAACTATCGCACGCTTGGAATTTACGATGACGCCATCACAGCCTTTACCCGCGCAAACGCGCTGAACCCGGAAGACCCCACGCCGGATTTGTTCATGTCCCGCACCTATGCCACCCGCGGCGAATACGGCAAAGCCATGCAATATGCCGAATCCGCTGTGGCGGATAACCCTGCCGATACCAACCTGCGCGGCAACCTGGGCGTGATGTATTATCGCAACTCCTACTGGCCCGAGGCCGTGACGGAACTTGAATATGTCGTCAAGGGCGGCCTGACGGAGGAAGGTAATCAAATGGAAGTGATCAACCTTGTGCCGGATGCGCCACGCATCGCGGAATATTACTTCACCTATGGCCTGGCTCTTTCCCGCACAGGGAAATGCGGAGATGCCCTGCAGATCGCCCAGTTGATCATCTCCCGCATTCCCGCGGATGAATTGGCCGTGGAGAATGCCAACGCCATCACCAGCCGCTGCCAGGAGAATCTGTCTGCCACCCCGCAGGCGCCTCTTTCCACGCCGACGGTTGAATCCACTGCGACGGTGGAAGCCACCCCCACACCATGAACATTTACCAAAAACGCGCCATCTTCCGCCGGCGCAATGAATCGAACGTGTACCGTATGTTCCTGTGGGTCGTTTTGATTCTTGTCGGAGTCTGGCTGATCCGTTCCGTGCAGCAGGGGGATGTGAAACCGCTCTTCCTGCCCACGCCCACGCCCACGCGTTTTGCCCAATCCTACGCGATAGAAGGGGATGCATTATTTACCGCCGGTAAGTTGGAAGATTCCAAAAACGCGGATGGTACAGTCCTCGGCCCCGGCGCCATTACGGCCTACCGGGAAGCCGCAAAAGTGGACCCGAACAATGCCAGGGTCTGGGCCGACCTTTCCCGAATCCAGACCTATTCCACGGCCTTGCTGGTTAAACAGGATGACATACTCGCCCGCCTTGATGAAGCCATTGCCTCCGCTGAAAACGCGGTGAAAATTAATCCCGATGACAGCTATGCTCATGCTGTGCATGCCTTCTCATTGAATTGGAAGGCATCCTATACAGCGGATGATCGGGAAAGGCAGAAACTGCTGAGAGAATCCGAAGATGAAGCAGTCCGTGCTTTGCAATTGGATAATGCCAGTGCCCTTGCTCTCTCTTTTTATGCCGAGGTGCTGGTGGACCAGCAAAAATGGACCCAGGCCTTGCAATATATAGACCAGGCCCTGGAGCTGGATTCCACGCTCATGGATGTGCATCGTGTCCACGCCTATGTGCTTGAGTCACTGGGCGAGTATGCACTTGCCATCGAAGCCTACGACCGCGCGATTGCCATCACCCCAAACCTGACGTTTTTATACCTGCGGGCGGGTGCGGGGTATCGTCGCCTGGCATTTGAAAGCCCTAATGAGGAAATTCAGCGCCAGCTTTATGAAAAATCGCTTGAATATTTTGCGCAGACCGCCCGCATCAACGAGCAGTTGGGCGTGCAGGATCCGACGCCTTATCTCTCCATTGCCAGAACCTATTCACAAATGGGTGAGTTCTTCATTGCCATCCGCAATGTGCAGAAGACCATCGAATTTCAACCTGAGAACGCGGTTTTTTACGGTGAATTGGGCGTGCTGTATCACAAGAACCGAAATTATGAGACCGGTATCCTGGCATTGAAATGCGTCGTGCGCGGCTGTACCCCGCCGGAATCCTGCGATGGACGCGGCGGCTGCGGCCCCAACGATACGGAAGCGGAGGTGAAACCGCTTTCGCTTTCGGCCGGCACGGTTTATTACTTTGATATCTATGCTTCGGAACTTGCCGCGTTGAGCACACCTAAAAAGAATTACTGCGAGGAGGCGCTGGCGGTTGCGAAGACCATCGAAGACTCGGAGTACGACGAAGACCCCAACATTGCCGCGGATATTGTAGTGGTACGGAATATTTGCGAAGGGGTGAATTCAGGTGTGATAGGCGGGGGTGCTACCGCCACTCCTGAAGGCGATGTCATGAATGTCACCCCGACAGTGACGCCGTAAAATTGCCTTTTGCGCAGGCGTGGGAAAAGCCTGTAGAAACAAGGCAGCTCACCGTTAAGTCCGAAGCGCTGTCTGCGTCAGAGTTTTGTAAGAATTTATACAATTCCCTTGACTTGACTTATTTAAATGGGTAATATTGCAATTAGCACTCGCCCCTTGTGAGTGCTAATTGTGCGCTTATTGCAAAAAATCAAAAACCCTCACAGGAGAAAAAAGAAATGGCAAAAATCTCATTTAAACCCTTGGGTGGCCGTGTGCTTGTGGAACCCATCGAACAGGAAGAAGTAACCGCTGGCGGTATCGTTCTTCCCGAGACCGCGAAGGAAAAACCCCAGCAGGGCAAAGTCTTGGCGGCCGGACCCGGCGACCGCAATGACAAGGGCGAACGCGTCCCCATGGATGTTAAGGCCGGCGATGTGATCCTCTTCGCCAAGTACTCCGGCACTGAAGTGAAGATCGATGGCAAGAAATTGCTCATCATGCGCGAGAGCGACCTGCTCGGTATTGTCGGTTAATCCAAAGAAATTCAAAAAAGGAAGTGAACTATGGCAGCTAAACAGATTGTATTTTCAGAAGACGCCCGCCGCAAGCTTAAGAACGGCATGACCGTTGTTGCAGAAGCAGTTTCCGCCACCCTTGGCCCCAAAGGCCGCAACGTAGCCATTGACCGCAAATTCGGTTCCCCCACCATCACCCATGACGGTGTATCCGTTGCAAAAGAAATCGAACTCGAAGATCCTTTCGAGAATATGGGCGCCCAACTCCTCAAGGAAGCCGCTCAGAAGACCAATGACATCGCTGGTGATGGTACAACCACCTCCACCGTTTTAGCTTATGCCATCGTGACCGAAGGCCTCAAGGCTCTTGAGGCTGGCTATAACCCCATGCTTCTCAAGAAGGGCATTGAGCTCGCCACCGAGACCATCGTGACCGAACTCAAGAAGAATTCCGTCAAGATCGACACCCGCGAAGAGATCGCTTCCGTTGCCACCAACTCCGCTGCGGATACCGAAGTGGGTGAATTGATCGCTGACGTTATGGACAAGGTCGGCAAAGACGGCGTCATCACCGTCGAAGAATCCAAGACTTTGCAGTTCGAAACCGAATTCGTCGAAGGGATGCAGTTCGACCGCGGTTATCTCTCCCCTTATTTCATTACCAACGCTGACCAGATGGAAGCCCAGATCAGCGACGCGTACGTCTTGATCTATGACAAGAAAATCTCCGCTGCACAGGACATCGTTCCTTTGCTCGAAAAACTCGTCCAACTCGGCAAGCGCGAACTCGTCATCATCGCTGAAGATGTGGACGGCGAAGCCCTCGCTACGTTGATCCTGAACAAGATCCGCGGCATGTTGAACGTGCTCGCCATCAAGGCCCCTGGTTTTGGTGATCGCCGCAAGGCCATGCTTCAGGATATCGCCTCCCTCACCGGTGGACAGGTCATTTCCGAAGAGACCGGCCGCAAGCTCGAATCCGCCACGGTTGCCGACCTTGGCCGCGCTGAGAAGATTGTCTCTGACAAAGAGAACACCACCGTCATTGGCGGCAAGGGCAAGAAGAGCGAAATCGAAGGCCGCATCAAGGAAATCCGCATCGAGATGGACAAGAGCACCAGCGATTACGACAAGGAAAAGCTTCAGGAACGTCTCGCCAAGCTCAGCGGTGGTGTTGCCATCATCCGCGTCGGCGCTGCGACCGAAACTGAAATGAAGGAAAAGAAACACCGCGTGGAAGACGCTCTCTCTGCCGCTCGCGCCGCAGTTGAAGAAGGCATCGTCCCTGGTGGTGAGATCTCCCTCATCAACGCCGCTGTCAAACTTGATAAGCTCGCCAAGGCTCATGCTGAAGACGAGAACGAAGAGATCAAAGTCGGCATTAACATCGTCAAGAAGGCGCTCGAAGCCCCAATTCGCAAACTCTCTGCAAACGCCGGCCAGGATGGCTCCGTCATCATTGATACCGTCCGGCGCACCGCTGCTGAGAAGAAGAATCCGAACATCGGCTTCAACGTCCTCACTGGCGAATACACCGACATGATCAAAGCTGGTGTGATCGATCCCGTCAAAGTGGTTCGTGGCGCTCTCGAAAACGCCGCTTCCATCGCTGCGATGATCCTCACAACCGATGTGCTCATCACCGATATGCCCGAGAAGGACAAGGCTCCTGCCATGCCTCCTGGCGGCATGGGCGGCATGGATTACTAAAATAGTCCTCACCCCAACCCCTCTCCCATTGGGAGAGGGGTTTTAATTTATAATTCCACGAATGCAATCAAAACCCCGATTTTTGACTCAATTGATTCTGTTTCTCGTTTTGGGATTAAGTGCCTGCGCTTCTTTCTTAAACTCAAGCACACCCACTCCCGAATTGCCGACTTTTACGCCTGAACCTCCCACTGCCACGCCTCCGCCGTCGGTGGCGATTGTTAATGGGGAGTACATCACTAGCGCGGAATTTCAGGCTGAACTCGAACGTTACCAAGCCGCACAAACCGCGCTGGGCAACACTGTTTCAGATAAAGAAGCGGGCAAGGCTGTGTTGGAAGATTTGATCGCGCAGGTGTTACTGGCTCAAGCTGCGAGGCAGGCGAATTTCAATTTGACAGAAGCAGACCTCCAGTCCAGAATTGATGCGCTTGGCAGTGCCGATGAACTTACCCAATGGCAATCTGCGCATGGGTATGACGATGTATCCTTCCGAATCGCATTGAAACGCTCGGCCGAAGCGGCCTGGATGCGTGACAAAATCATTGCGGATGTGCCGCTGAATATGGAGCAAATTCACCTGCGCCAGATTCTGACCTATAATGAGGAGAATGCGCGGGTTGCGCTGGACCAGTTGACCAACGGCGCGGATTTCAATGAACTTGCGGCATTGTATGACCCAATCACACTCGGCGAACTGGGCTGGGTGCCGCGCGGTTACCTGCTGGCTCCCAATGCCGACGAAGCAGTTTTTGCCTTGCAGGCAGGTGAGACCAGCGGCATCATAGCCACTGACGCGGGTTTTCATATCTTCAAGGCGCTTGAACGCGGCAACCATCCCCTGTCTTCGGATGCTCTATTGACCATGCAGGAACTGGCTTTGACAAACTGGATCGCAGAAATGCGCGCGAGCAGCGATATTATCCTGGCCCCATAAAACCGGGGATGGATTTTTTAGATTGGGTTCGAGAAATTATTTTTCGGAGAAGATAATGAGCAAATACAACTATGACAAATCCCCCGCACCCCAAAGGGGTTCACGCCTCGCATTTTGGGATATGCTTAGTATATTTACTCTGATGCTCACTCTTTGTGTCGGTGCATATTTTGTCCTTGTTTTTTTAATGCCAGATTCGCCGATCAACCCGCTCAGCCCGTCCCGTTTTAACGCCAACCTGCCGCCCACGCCGACCATCACGCAGATCCAACTACTGCCCACATGGACGTTCACACCCGCCAATGTAACCGAAGCCCCAACTCTTTTTCCGACCTTTACCCTTGAGCCATCGCCGACTCTTCTCTCCCTGATCACTCCATCCATCACCCCAGTGCCGACCAAGACGCCAAAAGCCCCGTTCTCGGCCACGGTCACCTATATCGACAGTACCATCATCCACCCCGAATCAGGCTGTAATTGGCAGGGGGTGGGCGGCACGATCGTGGACGCCAACAACGCGGATATGCTGCGAATCACGGTGCGGCTGGTCGGTTTTTACAACGGGAAATCAAGGAACGAGTTGACGGTTAGTAGTATTGCGCCTGCCTACGGGCAGTCCGGCTACGAGTTTTTCCTGGGCACTGTGCCGGTTTCGTCTGACGGGTTGTTATATATCCAGATCCTTGACCAGGCCGGCCTGCCGCTCTCGGATAATGTTTATATCGACACCTTTAATGATTGCTCCAAAAACCTGGCATTGGTGAGATTCAAAAAGAATCCGTAGTTCCAGTTCCTCGTGTGGAAGATGGGTAATGCCATGAAACCTGAAATCTTGCGAAATATTTTCCTTCTTGTTTTTGTGGCGTCCAGCCTGGTTTTGATCTTGATGATTTCGGTGCCTTTCGTGGACGATGTATTTTCTCAAATTAATTCATCCCTGGCGCCCATTGGAACGGTAGCCCCGATTTCTCCAACTGCCGAACCCGGCGGAAGTACGGCTTATCCTCCCCCGGCAAATCCCTCTGCCAGTAATGACTCAGGCGCTCTGATCGGTTCGATCATCACATCCATAACTTCGTTGATCGGCTTTGCCACTACCACGGTCATCACCTGGCGCAAAGAAAAGCGTGAAGCGGCTCTGGCGGATATGGAACGCAAAAAGCTCGAGACCGAACTTGAAAAGAGCAGATTGGAACTTGAAGCGTTGAAAAAAGGTGGTAAAAGAAAAGAAGTAAAAAAGAGAAATAAGTAACGAAGAAAAAGCCCATTGTTTTTTGCAATGGGCTTTTTGTGTACCTGTATACGTTTTTCCTACCCCACTTCCAAGTTCCAGTTTTGATATTTGGGATTCTTTGCGCGCACCACGTCGTCGAAAAGATTTCTCAACTTTGTAGTGACCGGTCCCATGGCTCCCATGCCGACCGGCCGATGATCGATCTTCGTCACAGCCACCACCTGTGCGGCGGT